>PSKW01000022.1:2130-2407 GCA_040289265.1 Gemmataceae bacterium | reverse complement strand
CATCATCCAGCAGCAGGTCCGGCGTCTGCACAGCCCCTATGTCTTCACTCAGCCCGACGGCACACCGTTTACGGCGAATCAGGTTGGCATGGCGGTGGGGCGCGCGGCGCGGCGAGCCGGCCTGAAAGGGGTGAGCCTGCATGCGCTTCGGCACACCTTCATCAGCCGCCTGGTCCAGGCGGGACGGCCGTTGCCTGAGGTCGCAGCCTTAGCGGGTCACCGGGACATCAAGATGACCTTGCGCTATGCGCATCTAGCTCTAAGCCATCTGCGCGAC
>PSKW01000022.1:1625-2034 GCA_040289265.1 Gemmataceae bacterium | reverse complement strand
TGATAGACGATGGGGCCGGGAGCGGCCCGGTCCATAGCGCTAACGGGATTCGAACCCGTGTTTGGGCCTTGAGAGGGCCCCGTCCTAGGCCAGGCTAGACGATGGGACCAGCTGGTCATTGAGAGAGGCGATGGAATTATTGAGAGGCGAATCTACCATAGCGCTTGAGGGCGTTGCAATGCGCCATGCTGCTCCGTGATTCTCTTAGATAAGGAAGAACCTGCTCGCGTTATCCGGATCTGTTCCGCATTGTTTTATAATGACTCGGCGAATCAGAGGAAAGCAGACTTCGCCGGTTTTTACTTCCCTATGGTCTGTGATAGAAATGCACGACGGTGCGGGCATGCCATGCCTGCATGCCGATCGCGTCGAGTGAAGCCAACGAGGAGTGCTTTTCATGGCCATTGAG
>PSKW01000022.1:1176-1592 GCA_040289265.1 Gemmataceae bacterium | reverse complement strand
TCAGGATGTGAAATCGTGCAAGCACGGCGGTCGAGTCGTGACCCGATTTCCTCCCGAGCCTAACGGTTATCTCCATATTGGGCACGCCAAGTCGATCTGCCTGAACTTCGGGATCGCAGGGGAGAACGGCGGTATTTGTCACCTGCGTTTCGACGATACGAATCCCACGACGGAAGATCCGGAGTACGTGGAAGCGATTCAGGCTGATGTGCGTTGGCTGGGATTCGATTGGGGCGACAAAATGTTCTATGCCTCGGACTACTTCGAGCAACTCTATGAGTACGCGGTGCATCTGATTCAAAAGGGCAAGGCGTATGTAGATAGCTTGAGTGCGGATGAGATCCGCCAGTATCGGGGCACGTTGACCGAGCCCGGCAAGGAGAGCCCGTACCGCAACCGGTCGGTCGATGAGAATT
>PSKW01000022.1:451-1118 GCA_040289265.1 Gemmataceae bacterium | reverse complement strand
GCACACGTCCTGCGTGCGAAAATCAAGATGACATCTGCCAATCTCAATATGCGAGATCCGGTTCTTTATCGGATTCGACGCGCCAAGCACTACCGGACAGGCGACAAGTGGTGCATCTACCCGACCTATGACTATGCCCACCCTCTCTCGGACGCGATCGAGGGGATTACCCATTCCATCTGCACCTTGGAATTCGAAGATCACCGCCCGCTGTATGACTGGGTCGTAGAGCAGTGTGAAACACCACACCGTCCTCAGCAAATCGAATTTGCGCGGCTCAATCTGACGCATACGGTCATGAGCAAGCGTAAGCTGCTGGATCTCGTTGAGCGAAAATACGTCGGTGGCTGGGACGATCCCCGACTGCCGACGCTCAAAGGCCTGCGGCGACGGGGCTATACGCCTGAGGCGATCCGGACCTTCTGCGAGCATATCGGCGTGGCAAAGCGGGATGCGACAATTGAAATGGGCTTGCTCGAGCACTTTATCCGAGAAGACTTGAATCGCCGCGCGCCGCGTGTCATGGGCGTGCTGCGACCCCTTCGCGTGGTTATCGACAATTATCCGGAAGGCCAGGTGGAGGAATTAGAGGCGGTGAACAATCCTGAGGACTCGAGCATGGGAACCCGGAAGGTGCCGTTTTCCCGCGTTGTCTATATCGAGCAGG
>PSKW01000022.1:0-282 GCA_040289265.1 Gemmataceae bacterium | reverse complement strand
CTCATCGCAAGCAGGACGCAAAGTGAAAGGCACCCTGCACTGGGTGTCCGCCGCTCATGCACTCGACGCGGAAGTGCGGTTGTACGAGCATCTTTTTCTAAACTCCGACCCCAACGATATCCCCGAGGGGGAGGATTGCACGGCGAACTTAAACCCCAATTCACTGGAGCGGTTGACGGGATGCCGTGTCGAGCCGAGTCTGACTAACGCACAGCCGGGAAACAGATACCAGTTTGAACGGCAAGGCTATTTCTGCGTTGACCCCGACTCCTCGTCCGGTAG
>PSKW01000010.1:13700-109332 GCA_040289265.1 Gemmataceae bacterium | reverse complement strand
TCTGGACCATGGAAACCCCTTCCCGCTCTCCAATGCGGAGGTTGACCCGGCCCGGGGGGCAGGACCTCCTCCTCCCCCTCAAGGCTGCCACCACCTCCTTGACGAAGGTGGGGTTCTCCGCCTCGGGCTTTGTGAGAACCAGGCCCAAGCCCTCCCGGTACGCCAGCCGCTCCTCCCGGGAGAGGGCTTGCTTGAGGCGGGCGAAGAGCCCTTCCAGCCCAAAAGGGGGCTCGGGCATAGCCTCGAGGCGGAAATGGCGGAGCAGGCTTTCCGCTCGGCTCAGTGTTTCCGGCTGGACCTCGAGGGGAAGCCGCACTTCCCGCACCCGACCCCCTTCCAGGACCGGCACCGCCAGCACCTCCCCTCCGGCCGGGCCCTCCAGGCGGGAAAGGTGGACCTCCAAAACCCTAGGGCTTTTGCGGTACCTAAGCCGGAGCAGAGCGGGGTAGCCGGAAAGCCGGGAGGCTACCTTGACCAGAAGGAGCTCAGGCTCCCTCGAGCCCTCCATGGCCCGGGCCAGGGAGGCCACTGTCTCCTTGGGAAGGGGGCTGGGCGGAAGCAGGGAAAGGGCGTACTGCTGGTACCCCTTCCGGGTGGGGATGCGGCCCGCGGAGGCATGGGGTTTCTGCACCGGCCCCCTCCTCCTCCAAGCCGATGAGCTCGTACCGGGCCAGGGCAGGGGATAGCTCCAGCGCCTCCGCCAGCTTCGCCGAAGGCACAGGGGCTTGGGTCTTGATGTAGCGTTCGACCAGAAGGTGGAGGAGGGCTCGCTGCCTGGCCGTCACACCCTTATTGTACCGGGGTGACCGCGGCCTCGTCCTCCTCCCCCGTGCGGATGCGGTAGACCTTTTCCACGGGCAGGATAAAGATCTTTCCGTCCCCCACCTCGCCGGTACGGGCCGCCTTTAAGATGGCTTCCACTGTAGGCTTGACGAAGGGCTCGGAGCCCCCGATTTCCAGGCGCACCTTCTCCTGGAGCTCCATCTTCACCGTGGTGCCCCGGTAGGTTTCCACCTGCTCCATCTCCCCTCCGTGCCCCTCGACCCGGCTTAAGGTGAGGCCGCGGACCTCCGCTCGGAAGAGGGCTTCTAAGACCTCGTTCACCTTCTCGGGCCGGATGATGGCCACGATGAGTTTCATGCCTCACTCCCCTTTGGCTCGTACCCGTACCAGGGCGGGGTCTTTTCCAGAAGGAGGACCGCCCCCTCGCCCGACATGTAGGCCTCCTCCCCGTGCTGGATCACGTCCAAGCCCAGCCCTTCCTCCTTGGGAGAGGGTCTGAGGGGAAGGAGGAGGCCGGTCAGCTTAAGGAGCAAGAAGGTGCCAAGCCCGCTGTAGACCGCCGCCGCCAGAACGGCCAGGGCCTGGATGCCGAGCTGGGCTGGGTTGCCGAAGAGGAGGCCATCCGCCACACCGTTCCAGACCTTCTGGGCAAAGATGCCGGTCAGAAGGGCCCCCGTGGTTCCACCGATGCCATGGCCCGCAAATACGTCTAGGGAGTCGTCCACCCGGGTTCTGGGCCGGATGAGAAGAACAAAGTAACTGGGAAAGGCAGCAAGTCCCCCAAGGAGGAGGGCAGAAAGGGGAGAGACAAAGCCCGCAGCCGGCGTGATGGCTACCAGGCCCACCACGATGGCTGTGGCCGCGCCGATGGCCGTTGCCTTGCCCATGCGGAAGAGATCCAAGAGCGTCCAGACCAAAAGGGTAGCGGCCGGGGCCAGGAGGGTGTTCACGAAGGCCAGGGCACCGATTCCGTTCGCGGCAAGGGCGCTTCCACCGTTAAAGCCAAACCAACCGAACCACAAAAGGGCCGCCCCCAGGAGGGTCATGGGTACGTTGTGGGGCAGGAGAGCCTGGCGACCGTAATCCTTCCTGGGCCCCAGGGCCAAGGCAGCCACCAAAGCGGCTACGCCCGCGTTAATGTGGACCACCGTGCCGCCAGCGAAGTCAAGCGCCCCCATCTTGCCCAGAAAGCCGCCCCCCAGACCCAGTGGGCTATCGGGGCGTACACGAAAAGGCCCCAGAGGGTCATGAAGAGGAGAAAGGCGGGAAACCGCATCCTTTCCACTACGGCCCCTGAGACCAAGGCCGCGGTAATGATGGCGAAGGTCCCCTGAAAGGCCATGAACAGAAGATGGGGAATGGAGCCCTGCGCTTGGAGGCCTACCCCCTGGAGGAGGGCGTACCCGAGGCCGCCAAGCCAGGGTGTACCCTCGTGAAAGGCCAAGCTGTAGCCCAAAAGTGCCCACCCCACCCCTACAAACCCCAAGGCGGCGAAGCTCATCATCAGGGTGTTGAGGGCGTTTTTCGCCCGGACCATCCCCCCATAAAAAAGGCCCAGGGCAGGCGTCATCAGGAGGACCAGGGCCGTGGAGACCAGCATCCAGGCCACATCCGCTTTTATCACTGGGTCTTCGCCGCCAGAAGCAGGCGTATCGGCGTACAGCCAATTGCTCGAAGCCAAAAAGGCAGAAAGGATAAAACCGACCCGCACCAAGTTCATTGTCACGTCCCCTCCTTTTTTGCTCGCAAAAGGCACACAGTCTGTGTTCTAACTCGCTCTTGTTTGGTATCTTGCCGAGTTACGGCCCCCCTTTGTAACACGCGGACCGAACTCCCCAGCCGGCGTGCCAAAATGGATGCGGCCGCTGCAGCATAGTGATTTCCACTGTTTCACAGGCATTGTTTTCAGAGCGCCAGGAGCCCACCCATGCAACCGATCGCGCATGGATCCTTTAACGAAACGCAAACACTCCCCGAGAGCCCCTTCCTTACGTCACTGAGCGAAGGAGCCATGATCACCTTGGGCAGCGTCGGTTATTGCGTGTGGAACAAATTACGGCGGGCACCTGTTCCGCGCATTTTCCTGGTATTTGCACGTGCTGTGCCACTCTGACTCAATAGCCGAATAACTAATCGTAAGTATTGGCTTCCAAATGGCTTAAGAAATTATCTCACGCAGAACATGCTCGGTTGCCTCATCGGGGCAAAAGGTGAACTGCCTACTGATTGGACCATCCTGCCTATAAGGAGTGCATCGGCATACTCTTCGCCATCTTTTCCAGATTTGCTTTTTTGCAGCAAAGGACTTTTTTTACATGTACTGCCCTATTTTTCTGCTTTGTTGGTTCAACGAAACATATCCAAGGCGCCGAAGTAGAGGACGGTGTTGGTCAAGTGCGTGACTACCTTGTCGGCCGGCAGGATGCCGGTGCCTCTCCCGACTTCGAGGCGACAGAGGTAGTTCGAGCTTATGAGAAAGGAGCAGGGTACCATGAACGTGCGCAAGTTAGTTGCAACCGCCATCGTCGGGATGGCCGCAGGACTGGGGGCTGTGCATGCTCAGCAACAAGAAAAGGCTCCGCCCCCTGCAGAAAAAGGACAGCCTGCGCCCAAGGCTCACGACTCGCCAGCGACTACTCTTTGCTGCCCCCGTCATCCGCTGCTGGACTGTGATACACAATGGCTGGTGCCGTGGAAGTGCGAAGAGCTCGAACTCAAACCCGTTCAGCGACCTTGTTCGCACTACTGCGGTTTGAGCGATTTCGTCCATAAGCAACTATGGTGTTGCCAGGAAGAAAGCAAGGAGGGAGCCGACGAAAAGGGACCCGCGACGCCGCTCATGCAGGCTCTCCATAGTTGCGCGCCTGGGTTGGCAGGGTTGCTCGATTGTCATAAGACCACGGTTTACGGCTGGGTGCAACAGGGCATCACCTTCAATTTCGACAGTCCCAATGATCGCCTCAATTTCGGCACCAACTTCAACAATCGCTCCAACGAGTACCGGCTCAATCAAATCTATCTGGCCATCGAGCGGGCGCTGGAGCACAAGGACGAGGTAACCATCGGCTACCGGCTGGATTTCCTGGCGGGTCATGATGCGCCCTTTTTGGCTGCAGGTACCGGTCTTTTCGACGATTTCACCGGCGGCAGCTTCAACTCCATCGGCATAGACCTGCCTCAATTTTATTTGGACGTGCATGTCCCTGGGGTCATCACGCAGCGCGGCGTGGATGTGCGTGTGGGGCGCTTCTATACCCTGCACGGCAATGAGTTGATTCCGGCTCTGTCCACCCGCTTTTACTCGCACAGCTACGGCTACTTCTACTCGTGGCCGTTCACTCATACCGGCGTGTTGGTCACGCTGCACCTTACCGACACGATTGACGTCATGAACGGCATCGTGCGCGGCTGGGAACATGCTTTCGATGATAACAATTCTGCTGTCGCCTGGCACGGGATGATCATCTGGACCTCGTGCGACAAGAAGCGGTCCTTCTGGTTTACCTGGATCACTGGGCCAGAGCAAGATGATAACACAGGCAATTTCCGTACCCTGATCACGTACGACTACAGCGTGGTGCTGGGTTCTTGCGATCAGTGGCAGTACGTACTGCACGGCGCCAATGCCTGGGAGGCCAACGCACTGCCACGTGGTCAGGACGCCGAATGGTACGACTACGCCGTCAACCTCTTCTATACCGTAGACCCGCGGCTGATCTTGGGACTGCGTGCCGAAGTGTTCCGCGACGACGACGGCGTGCGTACCGGATTCGCCGATAACTTCTTCGAGATTACCACGGGTGTCACCTGGAAGCCGTACAAAAACCTGTGGATCCGCCCGGAGATCCGCTTCGACTGGTCCGATCAGACGCGGCCCTTTAACGATCAACAGGACAAATTCCAGGCAACGGTCGCTGTGGACGCTATCTGGAGCTTCTGACGCGGCGGCGTCAACGTCCAAGTTGCGACTCGTGCCCGCGAGCATCCTTGAGGTCCTGCAGCATTGCCGCTGCGGGACCTTTTTCTTTGTACGCACGACCCGCTCGGCGGCCGTTCGAGCACAGGGACCCGCGCGCGAGCCACTCGGGGCCTAAGCGCGGAAACGCTATAATGTTCTGTGCCATGGCCGACTTGCCGCGCAATGTGCTCAGTGTGACCCATGCCGATACGCTCTGGCATCGTATGGATGCCCGTGCCAAACTGGTGACGACGGCGATCAGCGCCCTAAGTGTCGTCAGTCTGTCCACGTTGGCCGGCGTGGCTAGTGCCTGGATTTCGGTGCTGGCATTGCTCCTGTTATGCCGCATCCCTTGGCGCTGGTTGGCCATGCGATTGGGCAGCGTCTTGGCGTTTCTGGTGGCCTTCGTGATGTTGCTGCCCTTTGTCTCAGGCGGGGAGAGAGTGATCCTAGGGCCTTTGAGTCTTTCCCGCGAGGGTTTGTATTGGGCAGGGTTGATCACTTTCAAGGCCTTGTCGGCTTTGGGCTTGGGTTTGTTTTTGGTGGCTACGACGCCAGGCGGCAGGCTGTTCGCGGCCGCCCATGCCCTGGGTTTGCCAGGCCTTTTGACACACCTGTTGGTTCTCAGCTACCACTATGTGCGCTTGCTGGCCGACGAGTGGCACAAGCTGCGCATAGCGCTCCGGCTGCGCGGTTTTCGCAATCGCTTTAGCTGGCACGCTTACGCAACCGTGGGGATGCTTTTGGGGAGCTTGTTGGTGCGAAGCTACGAGCGCGCACAACGACTGGAGCAGAGTTTGCGCTCGCGCGGCTTCGATGGTTGCTATCGGTCGTTGGACCGGCTACGTCTGGGCGCGCACGATCCGTTTTTGATCGTCGGCGCGATCGTGTTGCTCGTACTGATACCTTGGGCGCTCGAGATTTACTCGCGGCTAGCGGGAAGCGCGCTGCCTGGGCTGTGATTCTGTCGCGCCAGGATGCAGCCGCTAGACACAAGCCATCGGCATGTAGGGTGGCCAGGGAGTCAGGGAGCACGGATGGTTGCGCGCTACGAAATTGGCCGTGGGGATTTGCCATGCCCGCCGCGCCCTGGTGGTTTGCCTGAATCGTTCCACGGAGCGATAGGGACGCAGAAAGGCAAGCAAAGGAGCCGGAGTTGTTGCCTAAGTCTGTTCAGGATCCAGACGGTGCTTTGGTAGCTCTCGAAGTGGAGCGTCTGGGCTATACTTATGCCGACGGCCGTGTGGCTCTGCGGGAGGTTTCGTTTCAGGCGCGCCCGGGAGAGAGTCTGGCGCTTATCGGTCCCAACGGGGCGGGCAAGACCACACTATTTTTGTGTCTGGCTGGGGTGTTGACCGATTTTGCCGGTTCGGTGCAGGTACACGGGCTGGATCCGCGTCGTGCGGAAGATCGGCGCCGGATCCCTCAGGTCATGGCCATCGTATTTCAAAACAGCGACGATCAACTGTTCCATACGACAGTGATCGAGGAAGTGGCCTTTGGCCCGCTCAATTTAGGATGCTCGGAGACGGAGACGCGGGAGCGGGTACGCCAGGCGCTGGAAGCCACGGGGCTAGTCGGCTTCGAGGAGCGCGTTCCGTTTCATTTGTCCTGCGGCGAAAAAAGACGCGTGGCGCTGGCCTGTGCCTTGGCGATGCGTCCCCAGGTGTTGCTTCTGGACGAGCCGACAACGCATCTGGATCCGCGAGGCCGACGCGAGCTGATCGCCGTGCTCGAGCGGCTTACGGTGACGCGTATCGTGGCCTCGCACGACTTGGAATTCGTGTTGCAAACTACGCGGCGGGCCCTGGTCCTGGACCAGGGCCAACTGGTCGCCGACGGACCGGTCGCCCAGATCCTACGCGATGCCCAGCTCATGGAGGCGCACGGCCTGGAAGTGCCCCATAGCTTGACCCATCCGCATGCCCATGTGCCTCTGAGCCAAGACAGTATGCATTCCTCGAGAGCGGCGCCCGCGGTCGGCGCGGGGCACGAAAAAAGCGCGCCGGCCTGACTTGGCCGCCGCGCCTCTTGTGCCACTGGGTCACGCTGCTCTCAGCTGCCGCTGGGCCGAGGCCCTACACCGCGCATCAGACGTTTGTTGACGTCGGTTTCCAGCACACCGAACTGACTTTCGTGCTGTTGAACGGCAAAGTGCAGTGCTCCCAAGAGCCGCTTGGCGGTGTAGAAATTCATGACCAGCCGATGCGTGAGTTTCACCGGCTCGTTGGGATTGGGCACCATTTGTGTGTTCAGCCCGAAATCAATGATCAGTTCTTCCGGTGTGCTGGTCACACGCGCAAAATTGGCATAATGCGTGGACAAGCTGCTGGTGTCCACCGGTATATCCCGGATCGGAGCACGCTGCCCCGGCTGATCGGTAGTCATCTGTCCCGTTGGCGTCGGCGTCTCCTGGGATTTGGTCTCTTCGCCCATTTGTGCATCTCCCTATGAAGATGTCCTTGTGCCCGATACGAGAATATTCGAGTACCAACCGACATGGGCATTCTAGCACAGACGGCGCCGGAAGCCAGCAGCAGCCGCCACCCAGAGTGCAGCGAGAAGATTTCGCCAAAGCCTACTGCCTGCGTCGTCGGCATGCGCGGATTGCCTGCTAAATACGGAAGCAGAGGTTTTCGGCCTCGGCGGCTCACGCCGCACAGTGCACAGGAAGGGAGGGACTATGCCCCTTTTGGGAGCGCATTTGTCCATAGCCGGCGGGCATCATCGGGCCTTGGAAGAGGCAGCGCTTTTACGTATGGACGCCGTACAGATTTTTACCAAAAGCAGCAATCAATGGGCGGCCCGCCCGTTGACCGAGTCGCAAACACGTCTGTTTCGCTCCGTACGCCGTAAACTCCGCATCCGGCGAGCGCTCGCCCACGACAGCTATCTCATCAATCTGGCTTCACCGGATCGGCAACTGTATCGGCGCTCTGTACAGGCGCTGGCCGAGGAGCTAACGCGCGCCGAGGCGCTGGGCCTGGACGCTTTGATCATGCATCCAGGAGCTGCGACCGGCGACGACGAGGCCAGCGCCCTGGAGCGGGTTGCCCAGGCTTTGACCGAAATCCTACAAAACCGTCCCACATGCCGTGTCCGGGTGCTCGTGGAAACTACCGCCGGCCAAGGGTCTGCGCTCGGCTACCGCTTCGAGCATCTGGCTTACATCCTGCAAAGATTGCCTCGTCAGGCACGCGCCGGCGTGTGTGTGGATACCTGCCATATTTTCGCCGCTGGGTATCCACTGGCTCCTGCTGGGGCCTATCGCGCTACCATGGAGCAATTGGACCGAATCGTCGGCTTGAAGCGGGTATTCGCTTTCCATCTCAACGATAGCGCCAGACCGCTAGGCAGTCGCGTGGACAGGCACGAGCATATCGGTCAGGGATACATGGGCGTGGAACCTTTTCGGCTGCTGCTCAATGATCCACGCTTTCATAATATGCCCATGGTCCTGGAGACGCCCAAATCGGGGCCGAACGGAGAACCTATGGATCCGGTCAACTTAGCGATTTTGCGTAGCCTAATGGATCGCCCAGCCTGAGCGGAGCGAGTACATGCGCTTACCCTTTCCGAGACGAGCTTTATGGCAAAACGTCTTCGCCGCTTTACCGAAAGCGTGTCCGCCGGCTACTTCTGGCGGCAGCGCTTTGGCATAAGTGAACAGTGACGCCACAGTAAAATAGACACAAGAGGGCGGCGCTCTAGCGCCCGCGGCTTACAAAGGATCGCACAAGCCCCCGTAGCTCAACTGGATAGAGCAAGGGATTTCTAATCCCTAGGTTGCAGGTTCGAGTCCTGCCGGGGGTAATAACTTCCTATGCGATAAGGACTTGGGGATATCTGTCAGATCGTCGCAGTCTGCAGAGCGCAGACGGGCTTCGCCGCGAGGTCGTTGGAAGCCAGCGTGTCTTTAAGCAACGGCTGCCGCTTGGCCATCTGCAGCCTTTCGCCCGGCTGGACCATAATGGCGTGGGTTGTTCTCTTTTGACCTGCTCCCATGTCCAACGCAGAAACCGCTCGATTTTCAAACCTTATTGCGAGCGCCGATAAGGCGTTGAGACCGCCGGTCCTGTGTGGGCCCCTGATGGGCCCCTGGCAAAGTCGGATCGTTGTCGGCAACGGGGCCGCTGAGCGCACAATCAGCGCAAGGCGATCTGTTGTGCGCCAGGCGGTCCGGTGGACGAGGCGCCTATACGTATGCGGGCATGCCATGGAGCGACTACTCGGTAATCGCGGGTTCCTGTGGCAGCGCCGGGCGTGCCGGCGGCTGAGCAGCGGTAGGCGTTAGCCCCAGCTCGCTGAGCGCTTTGGGATTGATGCGCACCTCGCTTTCCTGGTGTATCTTGAAACCGGTACCCGCCGGGATCAAGTGGCCGAGGATGACGTTTTCCTTGAGGCCGACCAGGTAGTCCACCTTGCTGGCCAAGGCCGCTTCGGTGAGCACGCGCGTTGTTTCCTGGAAGCTGGCGGCGGAGATGAAGCTATCGGACTGCACCGCCGCTTTGGTGATGCCCAGGAGTTGGACGCTGCAGGTGGCTGGTTTGGGTGCGGTGCAAGAAGGGGGCTTGCGTCCGGCAGCCTCGAGTCGCGCCTTTTCCTGCTCGAAAACTTCGCGGTCCACGATTTCCCCTGGTTTGAAATCGGAATCGCCTGGGTTTTTGACCTTGACGCATTGCTTGAGCCGCTCGTTGACCTGACGGAAGGCATAGCGGTCAATGACGGCACCTGGCAACAGGCGGGTGTCGCCGACGTCTTCCACCTTCACCTTGCGCATCATTTGGGCGACGATGATTTCGATGTGCTTGTCGTCTATGTCCACTTTCTGGCTGCGATAGACGTTCTGGACTTCGCGGAGGATGTACTGCTGGACGTCCTCGCTACCGCGGATGCGCAGGATGTCGTGGGGGACGAGGGGCCCTTCGCACAGAGGCTGGCCTTCGTGGACGTAGTCGCCGGTGTGCACGAGGAGCGCTTTGCCGGTGGGGATGTAATGTTCGCGCGGCTCCCCGATGGTGCGTCCGCTTTCGTCCACCGGGTGGATGAGGATGCAGCGTTTGCCGCGCGCGGTTTCGCGCAGGATTTCGACGCGGCCGGCGATTTCGGCGATGACCGCGGGTTCGCGCGGTTTGCGGGCCTCGAACACTTCGGTCACGCGGGGCAGGCCGCCGGTAATGTCCTGGGTTCCTTTGACCTCTTGCGGCGACTTGGCCAAGAGTGTGCCCGGAGCCACGGTCTGGCCTTCCTGGACTTCCAGACGCGCCTTTTCGGGAACGTAATGAGATTCGAGGACCTTGCCGGCGGCATCCTCGATGATGATCTGCGGGTGCCGGTCGCCTTTGTGTTCGGTGATGATCCAGCGCTCGAAGCCGGCAGCATCGCGCTCGACGCGTGTGGTTTCGCCCGGGACAATGTCCTGGAAGCGGATGCGACCGCCGACGCTGGCCAGTAACGGTTTGCTGTGGGGATCCCAGTGGCACAGTTTTTGGCCGGCTTTGACGGGCATATTGTCGTCCACTTCCAAGATGGCACCGTACGGAGGCTGGTAGCGATCCAATTCGCGGCCGCGATGGTCCACGATAACCAAAAATCCGTTGCGGCCGAGGACCAGTTTTTCTTTGCGTTCGTTGACGGCCGGGTTGATATTCTCGAAGCGCACGATGCCGTCTTTTTTGGATTTGATTTCGCTCTCTTCGACGGTGCGTCGGGCGACACCGCCGACGTGGAAAGTGCGCATGGTCAGCTGGGTCCCTGGCTCGCCGATGGACTGGGCCGCGATGATCCCAACGGCCATGCCTTCTTCGACCAGGGTGCCGGTGGACAGGTCCATACCGTAACAGAGGCGGCACACGCCCAAAGGCGCCTGGCAGGTCATGGGACTGCGCACTTGGATTTTGCGGATGCCCAAGTTCTCGATGCGCCGAGCGATATCCGGAGTGATCAACTCGTTTTCGCGGACGATGACTTCGTCGGTCACCGGGTCCACGATGGAGGTGCGGGCCACGCGTCCGCGGATGACTTCGGCGAGCGAGCGGTCCACTTCTTCCCCACGGTAGACGGCTTCTTTGGTAATCCCTTGAGTAGTGCCGCAATCGTGCATGGTGACGACGACGTTCTGTGCGACATCGGCGAGCTTGCGCGTCAAATAGCCGGAATCTGCGGTTTTCAGAGCCGTATCGGCCAGACCTTTACGGGCACCGTGGGTCGAGCTGAAGTATTCCAGGACGGTGAGCCCTTCGCGGAAATTGGCCTTGATGGGCGTCTCGATGATCTGGCCGGAGGGTTTGGACATCAGGCCGCGCATGCCGGCGAGCTGGCGAATCTGCTCGACGCCCCCGCGGGCTCCCGAGTGGGCCATGAGGAAGATGGGATTGAGGTACGGCTTCCCGTCGCGCTTGTCGTTTTTGAGCAGGTGTATCATGTCTCTGGTGATGTCGTCGCGCACACGGGTCCACACATCTATAACTTTGTTGTAGCGTTCCTCGTCGGTGAGCACGCCGCGTCGCCATTGGTTGTTGATCTTGTCCACTTCTTTTTCGGCTTCGCGGATCACCTGTTCTTTGTTGGGTGGTGTACGCAGGTCGTCGGTGGCGAAACTGAGCCCGCTGCGGGTCGCCTCGCGGAAGCCGATGGTTTTCATGCGGTCCAGCAGAGCGATGGTCTCGCGCCGACCGAGCTGTTCGTAGCAGTCGGCGATGATACGGCTGAGCTGCTTGCTTCCCAGCGCCACGTCGTAAAAACCCATCCGCGGATGGAGGATGTCGTTTAACAAGACGCGGCCGACGGTCGTGGTGATCAACTCGTTGGCGCCGCGCGGGATTTCTTCCAAACGGTCGTTGACCTCGGAGTACACCTTCTTATGGATGGGTAGACGTACTTTGATGCGCGCATGCACGCCCACTTTGCCCAAGGCATACGCCAGGAGCACTTCTTGGACCGAGCTGAAGACTTTGCCTTCGCCCGGCTCGCCTGGGCGGTCGGCGGTGAGGTAATAACAGCCCATGACGATATCCTGACTGGGCGTAATGATCGGCTGTCCGTTGGCCGGACTGAAGATGTTGTTGGTGGACATCATCAGCACACTGGCCTCGACCTGTGCCTCGATGGACAAGGGGAGATGCACGGCCATTTGGTCGCCGTCGAAGTCGGCGTTGAACCCTTTGCACACCAGGGGATGGATGCGGATGGCGTGGCCGTCTATCAGTACCGGCTCGAAAGCCTGGATGCCCATGCGGTGCAGCGTCGGGGCGCGGTTGAGCAGCACCGGGTGGTGGTACGTGACTTCTTCCAAGATGTCCCAAATTTGTTCGTCGCGCCGCTCGATCATGCGTTTGGCCGACTTGATGGTATCGGCCAGGCCCAAATCTTTGAGCCGCCGGATGACGAACGGCTGGAAGAGCTCCAAGGCGATGCGCTTGGGCAGACCGCACTGGTGCAACTTGAGGTCGGGGCCGACGACGATGACCGACCGTGCCGAATAATCCACACGTTTGCCCAGCAGGTTTTCGCGGAAGCGCCCCTGCTTGCCTTTGATCATGTCGGTCAGCGACTTGAGCGGGCGATTGGAGGAGCCGAGCACCGGGCGCTTGCAGCGACCGTTGTCGAACAGAGCGTCTACCGCCTGTTGCAGCATGCGCTTTTCGTTACGGATGATCACTTCGGGCGCGTTCAAATCCACGAGTTTTTTGAGCCGGTTGTTGCGGTTGATGATGCGTCGGTACAGGTCGTTGAGGTCCGAGGTGGCGAAATTGCCGCTGTCCAGCAGCACCAGCGGCCGCAAGTCCGGGGGGATGACCGGCAAGCACTCGAGCACC
Organism: Gemmataceae bacterium; assembly: GCA_040289265.1. Lineage (GTDB taxonomy): Bacteria > Planctomycetota > Planctomycetia > Gemmatales > HRBIN36 > PSKW01. The sequence continues at coordinate 96,774 of PSKW01000010.1, read as the reverse complement.
ATCCATTCGGGACGGTTCTCGCTATCCCGCAAAGCCTCCACCACTTTGAGCCGCTTGGTAAGGTCTTTGACGCGTTGCTGGGCGGGATGCCCGCGGCTATTTTCTTCGACCAGCTCCTGGCGCAACTGTTTGGACAAGCCCACAAGATCGAGTCGCTCGAGGAGTTTTTTGATGGCCTCGGCGCCCATATCCGCCTCGAAGGCATCGCCGTACAGCTCGCGCGCTTTGCGGTATTCCTCTTCCGTCAGCAGCTGCTTTTCTTTGAGCGGGGTGTCGCCGGGGTCTATGACGACGTAATCCTGGTAGTAGATGATTTTTTCCAGGTCGGCGACCTTCATGTCGAGCAAGGTGCCCATACGGCTGGGGGGAGCCTTGAAAAACCAAATGTGGACCACGGGTGCTGCCAACTCGATGTGGCCCATGCGCTTGCGGCGCACACGACTGTGGGCTACTTTCACGCCGCAGCGATCGCAGATCATGCCTTTGTATTTCATGCCGCGATACTTGCCGCACGAGCACTCCCAATCTTTTTCCGGGCCGAAAATGCGTTCGCAGAACAAGCCGTCGCGCTCGGGACGGTACGTGCGATAGTTGATGGTTTCTGGTTTTTTGACTTCGCCATGCGACCAGCTGCGGATATCTTTGGGGCTGGCCAGGCTAATGCGCACTGCGCCGTAATCGTTGATGCGCTCGTAAGTCATTTCCCCTGTGCTCACTGTGTGTCCTCCCTCCTCGTATGCCCAGCGGGCCTCGGCTGGTTGCACTGTTCGGACGACCGTGGCGGGTGTGGCCCGGAACGCGTTCACAGACGCTGTTTCTTGATCAGCTGCAAGTTGAGGGCCAACCCGCGGATCTCGTTGGTCAGGACGTCGAAGCTAGCCGGTGTCCCGGCTTCGAGGGTGTTTTCTCCTTTGACGATGGATTCGTAGATTTTGGTGCGTCCCTCGACATCGTCGGACTTGACGGTGAGCAGCTCCTGGAGGATATAGGCGGCGCCGTAGGCTTCCAGGGCCCAGACTTCCATTTCCCCGAAGCGCTGGCCGCCGTAGCGGGCTTTGCCCCCCAGAGGCTGTTGCGTGATCAACGAATAAGGCCCGGTGGCACGCGCATGGATCTTGTCGTCCACCAGGTGGTGCAGTTTCATCATGTAAATGTAACCGACGGTCACTTCCTGTTCGAAAGGTTCGCCGGTGCGGCCGTCGTAGAGGACGGTTTTGCCGTGCTCGGGCAGGCCGGCTTCCCGCAGGCAGGTGCGGATCTGCTCTTCGGAGGCACCGTCGAATACGGGGGTGATAGCACGGAAGCCGAGCTTGGCGGCGGCCCACCCCAGGTGGGTCTCTAGGATCTGGCCCACGTTCATACGACTGGGCACGCCCAGCGGATTGAGGATGATGTCCACCGGCGTGCCGTCGGGCAAAAAGGGCATGTCCTCGACGGGCAGGATCTTGGCGATCACCCCTTTGTTTCCATGCCGACCGGCCATTTTGTCGCCCACCGAGATTTGCCGTTTGGTGGCCACGTACACCTTGACCATTTGCTGGACGCCTGGGGGCAATTCGTCGCCGCGTTTGAGGCTGTTGAGCTTGCGCTCCTGCTCGTCGAACAAAAACTGCAGGCGTTCCCAATGGGTTTGGTACACTTCCTCGGCGGCCTTGCGCTTTTCCGGACTGCGGATGTCCAGCGCGTCCAGACGAAAGCCCATGGGGTCTTTTTCGATCATCGCCCGTGCCTGTTCGTAGACGGCTTTGTCGTCTTTGTCCTGGCCCAGGGGCTTGTCGGTGATGGGATCCTTGATTTCCTTGCGCTCCAGAGCAGCTGCCAGTTCCTGGATCATTTTGCGGAACTGTCCGGCGATCAGCTGCAGATAGTGGGTGCGGATTTCTTTTTCCTGTTTGCTCAGGGCCTTTTGCTCTTCTTCGGACAAGCTGGCGCGTCGGCTGAACCGTTCGGTATGGATGACCACTCCCTCGACGCCGGGGGGCACTTCCAAACTATCGTTGCGGACGTCTTCGCCGGCGCGGCCGAAGATGGCGTGCAGCAGCTTCTCCTCGGGGGTCAGTTCGCTTTTCGATTTGGGAGAAACTTTGCCCACCAGAATGTCGCCGTGGCGCACGTAGGTGCCGACTTGGACCACGCCGTGATCGTCCAGATTGGCCAGCATTTTGGGGGAAACATTGGGGATATCGCGAGTAAACTCTTGCTTACCTACCTTGGTATCGCGGATTTCTGCCTCGAACTCCTCGATGTGGATCGAAGTGTAGATGTCTTCACGGACGAGCCGTTCACTGACGATGATGGCGTCCTCGAAGTTGTATCCTTCCCAGGACATGAAGGCGACCAGCAAGTTGCGGCCGAGGGCCAATTCCCCCTGATACGTCGAAGCACCGTCGGCGATGATCTGGCCCTTTTTCACTTTTTGGCCCACGCGCACGATCGGCTTTTGGTTCAGGCAGGTACGCTCGTTGAGGCCCACGAACTTGCGCAACTGGTATTCCCGATCGTCTATCAGGATGCGCTCGGCATCCACGTAGGTCACGGTCCCGGACTTTTCGGCGCGCACGACCATGCTGCTGTTTTTGGCCACTTCCGGCTCCAGGCCGGTGGCTACCAGAGGCGGCTCGGTCTGCAGCAACGGCACAGCCTGGCGCTGCATGTTCGAGCCCATGAGCGCCCGGTTGGCATCGTCGTGTTCCAGGAAGGGGATCAATCCGGCCGATACGCCCACAATCTGCTTGGTGGACACGTCCATGTACTGCACCTTGTCCGCTTCCACATAGGTGAACTCCCCGCGGTAGCGCACGATCACTTTGCCCGGCTTGATGCGACCGTTTTCCACCGGCGTGTCGGCGGGCGCTATGTAGGCTTCGCTCTCTTCGTCGGCACGCAGCCACACTACTTCCGACGTCACTTCGCGGTGGACCACTTTCCGGTACGGGGTAATGAGGAAACCGTACTGGTTGACGCCGGCGAAGATGCCCAGACTGGAAATGAGCCCGATATTGGTGCCTTCAGGCGTTTCGATGGGGCAGATACGCCCGTAGTGCGAAATATGCACGTCGCGGGTGTCGAAGCCGGCACGCTTGCGATTGAGACCGCCTGGCCCCAGGGCGGTCATGCGCCGCTCGTGCGTCAATTGCGACAATGGATTGGTCTGATCCACCACCTGACTGAGTTCGCTGCGTCCGAAGAAATAGTCTATGGCCGCAGAGACGCTCTTGGGATTGATGAGCGAGCGCGGCGTCATCTCGGCCACGTCTTTGATGGACATACGTTCTTGGACGGTGCGTTTGAGTTTGAGGAATCCTTTGCGCAGCTCCTCGGCAGCCAGTTCGTCAATGGTCCGCACACGTCGGTTGCCCAGATGGTCTATGTCGTCCACTTGGGCAGTTTGGTCGCCGGCACGCAATCGCAACAGGTAGCGCAAGCAGTGGACCAAGTCGTCGGAGCGCAGGGTCATTTCCGTTTCTGGGATCTTCAAGCCGAATTTGCGATTGATACGGAAACGCCCCACCTGCCCGAGACGATAACGATTGGGATCCTGAAAACGCTCGCGAAACAGCTCTTTGGCCTTGTCCAGCTGCGGCGGATTGCCAGGTCGCAATCGCTGGTAAATGCGCAGAAGCGCTTCTTCGTGGGTGGACGTCGGGTCCTCGTCCAGCGATTTCAAGACGATCTGATCTTTGATCGGCGGCAGCAGCTCGATTTCCTTGACGTTGCTGGCCAGGATCGTCTGGATTTGGTAATCGCTCAAGGGTTCTCCACTGTCGGCCAGAACCTCCCCGGTGACCGGGTCTACTACGTCTCCGCACGGCAGCCGATTCTTGAGTTTTTCAGCACTTGCTGGGGTCACACGGACCTTTTCCGGCTGATAAAAGGCGCGCAAGATGTCGGCGTCAGTCGAATAGCGGGGATCTATGGCCCGCAGCAGTGTCATCGCCGAAAACTTGCCGCTTTGGTCTATGCGCACCTGGAAGGTGTCTTTTTTGGTGGCGTTGATCTCGATCCAGCTGCCGCGTTCGGGAATGATCCGGCAGGCGTAGTATTTGACGTCTCCCTCGGTTTCGACCGTGAAGTCCACGCCCGGGGAGCGATGCAATTGACTGACCACCACCCGCTCGGCACCGTTGATGATGAACTCCCCGCCGCCGAGCATGATGGGCAAATCTCCCAGATAGACGTCTTCTTCTACCGGCTGATCTTTGACCAGCCGGAGCCGCACTTTGAACGGCCTGCCGTACGTGAGCCGCAGTTTGCGGCATTCGTCGGGATCATAGCGGGGTTTGCCCACTTCGTACGAGATATATTCCAAGCGCAGCGTGCCATCGTAGCTTTCGATGGGGAACACTTCGCGCAGGACAGCCTCCAGCCCGATAGGCTGCCGCTTGGCAGGGGGCACATCGGCCTGCAGAAAGCGGGCATAGGAGTGCGTCTGAATTTCGGTGAGATTGGGGACCTCGATACCGTCGGGAACACGGCCGAAGTTGCGAACCTGCTTGGGGACAATGGTTCGTTGTGCCGGAATGGGCATTGTTGCCTCCTCTTGACACGCCTTTCGAAAACCTTATCACCCAGCGAGGCAGACCGATACCGCCACGGCCTGCAATCCATCGGAAGTTGGGACGCCTGGGGTTGGCAAGGTTCGATGCACAGCTAGCGATGACAGAAATACGGGAAGACAGGCGAACCACAGGGCACACTGTCGCCGCCACCGGCAAAGGTTGACATAAACTCTGCCAGCTCCGTGCAAGATTAGGAGTGCCAGCGACCGTTGCACGTGGTCGTTCCGCCCTGGTTCCACGGAAATGGTCCGGCGACCCGCAAAGTTTACCCAGTCTGTTACAGTTTAGCCAGCGGCTCGCCGGAGATCAAGCCCAATTATACCCACCGGAGCAAGTCCGAGTAAACCCCTAAAATTCGGAAAACTCCACCTTGTGGCGAGGATCGTGTACAACCTCTATTTCAGGGAAACTTTCGCCCCCACGGCCTCGAGTTTTTTCTTGATAGATTCGGCTTCGTCTTTGGGGACGTTTTCTTTGACCGGTTTGGGTGCGCCTTCCACGAGGTCTTTTGCTTCTTTGAGCCCTAGCCCGGTGATTTCCCGCACCACTTTGATCACTTGAATCTTCTGGGGGCCGACCTCGTCGAGAGACACGGTGAATTCAGTCTTTTCGGCGGCTTTTGCCGCTTCCGGAGCAGCGCCGGGGGCGGCCGGCCCAGCGGCCACTGCTACGGCTGCTGCTGCTGCTTTGATCCCGTGCACTTGCTCTAAATAGTCCGAAAGCTCGACCGCTTCTGAGACTTTCAGACTGACCAGCGTGTCGCCCAACTCCTTGATCCTCGGCGACCATGTACGACCATTGCCTTCGGCCATGATGTTACTTCCTTTCCCCTGTGCATCGCCTGGGCAGTGCCAAGCCCTGGATAGCAGCTAGTAATCCGGGCAGCCAAAGTGCGTAATAGCGAGACTCATATGTCTATGATCCTGCTCCCAGAGCGTCTAGGGGGCGTCTTGAGACCGTTCTGTGGTGTACCGCAGTCGGGCTTGATTTCTGCCAGTGGTTTTGGCAAAATGCCGGCCCTCTATCGGACCACCCTACACCCGGGGCAGATACGCCGATTTCCCTGGGGTATTGGCCTGCCCGAAGACTAGTCGCTGGAAGGAAAACGATAACTCGGCGGGGAGCGGTATCGTCCTCCCGAGGGTAGATCGGAGTAAGGGGTTGGTGAGGCGAGCGATCGGGATGCCGAACGGGACCGAATACTGCCTACGTTGCCTGGTCGTGTTGGCAGCCGTGGTTGTTTGCTGCGCCGGGTGCGGCACTACCCGCGTATCCGATACACAGCGCACCGCCACCGAGCAGCTGCTGGTCACCCATGCGGTGGATCAGGCCATATCCGACCTGGATTTCTCCATTCTTTCGGGCCGGACCGTGTATCTGGACGTGCACTATATAGATCAGGCGCCCGACCGCGGCTATGTCATCAGTTCGCTGCGGCAACAGTTGTTGGCCGGCGGGGCCAAGCTGACAGACGATCGGAACAAAGCCGCCATCATTGTCGAGGCGCGTGTCGGCTGTTTGGGGACCGATCGTCATGACCTGCTTTTCGGCATTCCGCAATTCCAAGTGCCCACTCTGTGGCCGGGTTATACGTACATAAGCGGGCCGATTCCCGAGATTCCTTTTGCCAAGCGGTCCGACAAAAAGGGGATTGCCAAACTGGCCGTATTCGCCTATTGGCGCGAGAGCGGAGAAGCCATTTGGCAGTCGGGCATTGTGCAGGGCGTGAGCACTGCGCGGGATACCTGGCTGTTCGGCGCCGGTCCTTTCCAGCGGGGCACTATCCGCGATGGGACCGAATTTGCCGGGCAGCAAATCCAGATTCCGTTATTGGACAACAGGTCGAGCCGCTCGGAATCGGAGCCGGCGCCCATTCCGGTGACCAAAGCCGCCGTTTTCCTGCAGGTGCGCACGGCATTCGAGCCGCCGACGCAAGTGGTGCCGGCAACGGGAGCGCCCGCGTGTTTGCCAGGTGACGAATTGCGAGCGAACTCTTGCCTGTGGGATACGGGCAAAGCCGAGTCGGCCCAGTCTCCATAGACCGGACGGGGCACGTGCCGCTGGTGTGGACGCGCTGCTAGGGCTACTCGATCATTCGCTGCCAGCGATGTGCAGCTCGTCGCGGACTTCGCGGACACCGGCCGTGGTGCTGGCCAGGTGCAATGCCCGTTGTCGCTGCTGGACATCGAGCACGCGTCCGCGCAACGTCACCGTTCCTGCCTGGGCGCTGACGCGAATTGCCGCACCGGCCAGGTGGCTGTCCCATTGCACACGCGCCTGCACTTTGCCGGCCAATTCCATGACCGCGACTCGGTCGCGCGCGCTGGCCAGGGACAGACCGCCGGCATTCTCTAGGGCCGCGGCCAGCTCGTGCGCACGTCGTTGCAGCAGCAAGCCGGTGCGCCGGAATGCGTCCCGCTCCTCGGCAGAGCAGCCGCATATCCACCATAAACTGGCCAAACACAGCCAGGCAGTCGCTCTTCGGCTCATAGTGTGTCGCTGTCCGGGCCGATGATCAAACAAGTAGGTCCCATATCCTTGTCGGCATGCAGCGGGTCGCCGGTTGATAGGTCTGGACCATTTAGGCGGGCGCGAGCGCCGCATCGGGACGAGAAGCATCGGACGTAGCGACAGCGCGGGCACACAACGCGCGCGGCCCATGGGCCGCATCGGCGATTATTTCGACCCGCTCGAAACAGGCCAGGCGCTCGACCAGGTGCCGCACGGTGTCGGCCTGGGGCGCGGCAATTTCCAGCACCAGGTAGCCGCCGGGCTCGAGAAAGTTCGGTGCCTGCGCGACGATCCGTCGCACGACTTCGTACCCGTCGAGTCCCCCGTCGAGCGCCAGATGCGGCTCATAGTCGCGTACCCCTGGGTCGAGCCCGGCCAGCTCGTGACGGGCGATGTAAGGCGGATTGCTGACGATCAAGGTGAATTGTTCGCCTGCCTGGACCACTTCGAACAAGTCCCCTGTGCGGAACGCGATGCGGTCGAGGACACCCAGGCGGGCAGCATTGTCCCTGGCTACGTGCACCGCCGCGGGGCTTTTGTCGGACGCCACGAGCGTCGCCGTGGACAGGTGCTTGGCCAAAGCGATGGCGATATTGCCGCAGCCAGTGCCTAGATCCAGGATGCGCGGCGCCGCGAAAGCAGCAGCGCGTTCCAATGCCGCCAGCACCAGCATTTCCGTTTCCGGACGCGGGATCATTACATCGGGTGTGACGCGAAATTCGAGCGAAAAGAATTCTTTTTTGCCTACCAGGTAAGCTACGGGGCAGCCGGCCACCCGACGTCGTACCAGATCGCGGAATCGCTCGCGCAGACTGACTTCCGCCGGCTCGTGGAAGCGCACGTACAGGTCAATACGCCGCACCCCGAGGGCATGTGCCAACAATACTTCGGCATCGAGCCGTGGCGTCGGCAATCCTTGCTCGGCAAAATACTGGGCCGTCCAAGTCAGCAGTGTCCCGATGGTCCAGGAATGGGTCGGCACCGATGGGGTCGCCATACACACAAAGCCTCTGTCATGGAGCTACCGAGACAGTTGCCCCCGCTTCTTTCGACAGTTGGGCGAATTGTTGTTTTTTGTCGTAATCCATCAAGACACGAACCACTTCGTCCAGGTCGCCGTCGAGGATCTGATCCAGCTTGTACAGCGTCAGGTTGATGCGATGGTCGGTGACTCGATTCTGCGGAAAATTGTAGGTGCGGATGCGTTCGGAGCGGTCGCCGCTGCCGATGAGCGAACGTCTTTTGGCGGCACGCTCGGCACGCTCTTTTTCGACCAGCAAGTCGTAGATTTTCGAGCGCAGCATACGCCAGGCGGTGGCCTCGTTTTTATGTTGACTGCGTTCGCTGCGGCATTCGGCTACGATACCGGTAGGCAGATGCACCAGGCGCACGCCGCTCTGCGTTTTGTTCTGGTGCTGCCCGCCGGGACCCCCGGAACAAAAGGTATCCCGACGCACCTCTTCGGGTCGGATGGTCACCTGGATGTCGCTGGGCTCGGGCAGGACTGCGACGGTGGCTGCCGAGGTATGGATGCGCCCTTGCTGTTCGGTACGGGGCACGCGCTGCACCCGATGCCCGCCGCTTTCGTACCGCAGGTGCCGATAGACCCCTTCGCCGCTGACACTGAAAATGATCTCTTTGAACCCGCCCAGATCGGTGGCGTTGAAATCCAATTCTTCCACCTGCCATCCGTGTCGCTCGGCGTACTTGCGATACATGCGGTACAGGTCGGCAGCGAACAACGCGGCCTCTTCCCCACCCGTCCCGGCGCGGATTTCCACGATGACACTGTCGTAGTCTTCGCTCGGATCCACCAACAGCAGATCTTCGAGATGCTCTTTCAGGCGCTCCTGGTGCTGCTGGAGACGTTGCAGTTCTTCTTCTGCTAGCCGCCGCAGGTCCGTGTCTTTCTCGGTATGCAGTATCTCGCGTGTGCGCTCGATCTCTTGGACCAGCTCTTTGTACTGCAAATAAGGCTTGGCCAATTTGACCAGGGCGCCGTGTTCGCGAGCCAGCCGGGCATAGCGTGTCCCGTCGGCAGCTACGCCTGGATCGGTCATTTGCCGCTCCAGCTCTTGACAGCGTTTGACGATGGCTTCCAGCTTCTCCCACATCCTGCAGCTTCCTACTGTCCGACCTGTCTTCTACTCATTTTTCCATTTTTGTCGAGTACGGGCAGCGTTCCGGCACCTAGGCACCCGATAGGTTCGTCTCCGGCTCTTTGGGCCTCAGCCGGCGCTCTCATGGGTTGCCAAATCCTGCGGCAAAGGCGGCCGAGGAAACTTCTGCTGTGACAGCTCCGTGCTTGCGCGAGTCCCAGAATATACGGGGACGCAGAGCATCGCCAGACGAGTTGCCCGAGCTGATCAGACGCCGAGAAAGGATCGTGGGCAGCTAAGTCTTGCCGACGGCGGGTGCTTCAGCCTTTTTACGCTCACCCCATTTGTATTTTTTCTGGAACCGCTCCACGCGCCCAGTAGTGTCCACGTATTTCATCTTGCCCGTAAAAAACGGGTGGCATACCGAACAAATCTCTACGGTGATGCTTTTCTTGGTGGACCGCGTGACAAAGCGATTGCCGCATCCGCAGGTCACCGTCGCTTCGACATACTCTGGATGGATGCCCTTTTTCATATGCAACACCTTCTCTGCCAATAACTTATGTTTTGACCGCTGCGATCGAAAAGCAGCTCCGAGCGCTTTGCTCGGCAAACAGGTCACGCGCTTGACAGTTTATGGATCCTCTTAATCCTAGGCGACCGATCTGCATTTGACAACCGCAATCGCTCCGCACGCAAGCCGGCTCAGCAACACCGTTGCTATCTGTTAGCCGCGGTCGAGTGCCCCGACAACGCCGAGGTTTTCGAGCCGCGATGCCGCCCGAGGGCCATCAGCCTGACAACTTGCACGTAATTGCCACGACAATTAGGATACGACGAGTTGGCCACGTTGCGATGGACGGTCCCGGATCGCGAGGCATTTGTCAATGGAAATTGACCGCCTGACACCTGCGACCCGTCCACGGGAAAAGCCGGCGGGGTTCCAACGCTGGCACTTCTTGTCGTTTTTGCACTGGGAGGTGCCGCCGGACAGCTTGGTGCCCTTGCTGCCCCCGACTTTGGCTCTGGATACCTGGCAAGGCCGAGCCTGGCTGGGGGTCGTTTGCTTCACCATGACCGGAGTTCGGCCCTGGTGGTTTTTCTCGGTGCCCGGGGTGTCGAGCTTTCACGAAACCAATGTGCGCACGTATGTCCATCATCGAGGGCAGCCCGGCGTATGGTTCTTCAGTTTGGACGCCGCTAGCCAATTGGCTGTCTGGATCGGCCGCCGACGCTGGAAACTCAATTATCATTATGCCCGCATGACTGTGCAGCACCTGGGCACGCGCATCGTGTACCGCAGCCGGCGGGTTGGACCTGTCTACGCCTCACTGTCGGCGCTCGTCGAAGTGACCAGCCAGTCGCAGGCGACTGCCAGGGAAACGATCAGCCACGCCAACCCTGGCACATTGGAACATTTCCTGGTCGAGCGCTACATCTTGTACACGCAAAGCCAGGACGGACGCCTTTGGACGGCTCGGGTGTACCACGCGCCCTATCCGCTGCAGTCGGCGCGGGTGCTGGAGTGCCAGCAGAGTCTCGCCCAGGCGGTGGGCGTTCCACTCGCTCCATCTACGCCGCCGGATCATGTGCTTTATTCCCCAGGCGTCGCCGTGAGTGTTTACCGCCTCCACGCTGTATAGCGTGGGCCTATTATTTCCCGCTGCACGCGCCACGACCCAGTCATGAGAGGTGCGCGGGCATTGTGACGCACCAGGTGCCTGTAAGCCAGGACCGGGCAATAGAGATCGTCGGGGGGCAGCCTCATTTGTTCCTCCCGTACATGCCTATCAACTGGGCCTCTGCTAATATGTGCCCTTGTATGGCATTCAGGAGGTCCTTGCGCTCGATTTCTGGTTGTACATCTAGCACCGAGTCCAATGCATAGAGGCGAAATATATAGCGATGGGGCTTGCCTGGAGGCGGATCGGGGCCGCCGTAGCCGATGTCTCCGAAGTCGTTCTTCCCTTGCAATGCTCCGTTGGTCAGTTTTTTGTCGCGTGGCACACCTGGCTCCAGACTACGAAGCTCGGCTGGTACATTATAGATGAGCCAGTGCGTAAAGGTTCCACCCGGTGCGTCAGGATCCTCGCAAATAATAGCGAAACTTTTCGTCCCTGTAGGAGGATCGGTCCAGGTAACAGGCGGCGATATGTTCTTGCCGTCCGCAGTATATTCTTTGGGGATGGTCTGACCATCGGAAAACGCCGCGCTGCGTATTAGAAATCCCGATCCGCTCGCCGCTTCACCTTGTGGTGCTTTGTTGCCTTTACTGACAGGCTGCCAGCGACAACCTGTCGCTGTTGCTATATACAACGCCATGACTGTCCAAAAAACCCTGTTCAATACCCGGCTTGTGCATCCATCCATCTCGGCCTCCTTTCGTTCGTGACATAGTAGTTCGTCGCTGCATGATTCGGCAGTACTGCTGGCCGGGCTGTTCCTTTCACCTCGCTACCGTGTGCCGAACGCTGCTTAAAGTAACGCCCGACAGCTGCACCGTCAATGTGTGCACGATCTGTGCGGGTGTTATCATAGGTTCACCGGTTTCGCCAGGGCGGAGTGTCTGCCGCTCCTGATCCAGATCCGCTGCAGGCGCAAGTAGTTGCGCCATGTCTATGCCTAGAGTCTGTGACTATGCCGGCGGCTGAAGGTATGTCCGTGTGGCTGCGAGTGTGCGTGTATGCCGTACTGCGCCGGTGCGTGTATGCCAGGATAGCGAGTCGTCGGCAAACCAGAAAGCAGGGCGTCGTTGAAAGTTCCATCCTTGTGCGCTCTTGCCGATGTGAGGTCGCGGAATCGGGTTCGCAGCACGTCCTTATAATATGACCGGAGTGACTCTTGCGAGGCATTTATCGAATAGCTAGTGGCGAGCCGCGAGTAGCGCTCAGTGAACAGCGAAGCCAAAGCACATAGCGAGAGGATGCGTTTGCGCAGGACCATCCTGCGATCCTTGCTCGAGCAGGGATTCCTCGTTCGTCACGATTCCGTAGGGGCCAGCGGGGCGATCCTCTGCGCCACAGAAGCGAACAAAGAGCGACTCCGGCGATTGCACCAACTAGCAGTACAGCAGCGCATCGAAACCGCCCGATCTCGTTTGGCACATTTTCCGGTACGCCGCTGTTCTTCAATGCGTTCAACTCGGTGCAGGAGTTTCTCAGGGCCAACAGGCTAGACGGCCTGGTTTCTAGCGGTGGAAACGATCCTCCCAGCCAATGATCGAGAACCGGCGGTCACTTGCTGTGCGCCGATCCTATTCGGTGTCCTCTCTCGGCCGTAGGCTCCTGCCATTTATCGTAGCGTTACAGGTTAAGGTAAGCCGTTATCGTCTGTGAGATTGGGTCAGGAAAACGCACCCTATTGATCTGGCAGATGTGGCACGGGCGGGTGCTCATGTCGTACGCCCTGGAACGCAAGTATGCGGACGCGGCAGCGGAGTGGCGCTGGCAATGGATCTTCCGGCAGAAGCACAGGTGGACAAACCGGGAGACGGACGGGCGGGGCCGGCACCATATCGTCGAGTTTATCATTCAGCGGGCGGTCAAGGAGCCGGCGGTGCGCACTGGGCTTACCAAGAGAGCGACGTGTCATACGCTTCGTCACTCATTCGCAACTCACCTTTTTAGAATACCGCTACGACACCCGGACGGTGCAGGCGCTCTTGGGGCACAAGGACCTCAAGACCACGATGATCTACACCCATGTGCTGAACCAATGGCCAAATGGTGTGGGGAGCCCAAGGGATGGGATCTGCCGAATGACGTCTTATACTGATCCGCCTAAGACCCTGGCTCCAGGGTGGAGGAATGTGCAATCTATTGTGGTGCCGTGGGTTACGGAAGAATGCCTGACTGGTGCGCAGGCGTCTTATACTAACAATCCCGAGGGGGAAGGGTGTTATATTGGTCAGGATGCTCATTGTTAGGCGCTGAAATACACGAAGGGCACGATGAAACATGAGAGAGCTGGCTGTGGGCACGTTTCTGACTCTGGGTGGCACCAGTCCACAAATACTGCGCGACATGGAAGTAGTGAATCAAGTGTCTTGTGGCGCACGGAGGGTCATATGAGTGCGCTTCTCCTTGTCCGAAGCTCGGACGACATACGTTCTGCCGTCAAGACCGTGAGTGAGTTTCTGGTCTACCGGCGGCACCGCCTTGGGACACTCCGGGACGCCGACGAGGTCCTTGGGATCTGGATCAGGGGCGACCTGGATGCGGGGCTGCCGACATGGCCGTGCGTTGACGCTGTCCCCGGGAAGACCGATAAGGCCCCAATACAGAATGGCCAAACAGCTCCTGGTTGCAGCTCTGGAGAGACGGCCGTGAGTATCCGGGAGTCCTTTTCGCTCTCGGGGATATGGACTCTTTGCTGGATTGACGGCTTGTCTATGCGTGAGGCGCTCAGCCGGGCGGAACGTCGCCGCCAGATGTTGGACTCGTTCTTGATCGGGAGGTGTCCCGCACACTCGGTGGCGAGGTTGAGGCCATTCTTTCCCGTCTTCGGAGCAAGCGAAGTCGGCGACTCGGGCGACGCGGCTCTGCGAGAGCTCCAGGCGCGTTATCCCGAGTTTGTCGCTGACAGGTGGTTCATTGACGACCGGGAACGCGGCATCGTGCTCGGGGTAGGGCAAACCCTATGACGTATGCGAAGCCGACACAAGCTCCGCTCGTGGCGGTGATCATGGGCAGCAAGAGCGACTGGGCCACGATGCAGCACGCCGCCGAGGTGCTCGCCGAGCTCGGGGTTCCCTACGAGGCCAAGGTTGTATCTGCTCACCGGACGCCCGACTTCCTCTTCGAGTATGTGAGCGGCGCCGAAGCGCGCGGCATCCAAGTGATCATCGCGGGAGCGGGTGGTGCGGCGCACCTGCCGGGCATGGCAGCGGCCAAGACCACTCTGCCGGTCCTCGGTGTCCCAGTTCAGTCCAAGGCGCTCCAGGGACTCGATTCACTCCTCTCCATCGTTCAAATGCCCAAGGGCGTCCCTGTCGGCACGCTCGCTATCGGCGAGGCGGGCGCGGCCAACGCAGGGCTCCTGGCCGCGGCCATTGTGGCGCTCGGCGATCCGACACTTCGGGACCGCCTCAAGGCGTACCGCTACCGGCAAACGACTGCCGTGCTCGAGGAGACACTGTGATGCGGATCTGGCCGGGCGGAACCATAGGCATCCTCGGTGGTGGACAGCTCGCGCGCATGCTCGCTCTTGAGGCCCTTCGCATGGGCTATCGGATCGCAGTTGTGGATCCCGACCCAGAGGGGCCAGCGATGCAAATTGCGCATGTTCGTGTCCCTGGAGCTTTCGACGACCCGCGAGCTGCCAAGAGGCTGGCCGAGAAGAGCGACGTCATTACTCTTGACACGGAGCACATTCCCGCTTGGCTTCTACAGCAGCTCGAGGCGATGAAGCCCGTCCGTCCCTCGGCGAATGTCTTACGCATCGTTCAAGATCGGCTCGAGCAACGCGGTTTCCTCGAAGCCCAGGGAGTACCGCAAGTTCGATATGCCCCTGTGTCGGACGTGGAAGGTCTCTACACCGCAGTGAAGGTTACTGGATTCCCATGCGTGCTCAAGGCCAGGCGTTCGGGATACGACGGAAAGGGACAGGTTTTCGTCGGTCACCCTGATGAGCTGGAGGGCGCTTGGAGAGATCTGGGAGGAGCCCCAGCGGTCATGGAATCCTTCGTTGATTTCGAGAGGGAGATTTCCGTGCTTCTGGCCCGCGATCTCGGCGGTAATCTCCGCTTCTACCCCATCGCGGAGAACGTGCACCGGCGGCACATTCTTCACCTGACCCGTGTGCCCGCTCGGATTTCCGCCCGACTGGCGTCTCAGGCACAGGAACTTGGCGCGCAGATCGCCTCTGCCTTGGGCCACATCGGCATGATGGCTATCGAGTTTTTCGTGACAGGGAGGGACGAGCTGCTGGTGAATGAGATCGCGCCCCGCGTCCACAACAGCGGGCACTACAGCTTCGGCGCGTGCGTGACATCTCAGTTCGAGCAGCATGTCCGAGCAGTCTGTGGGCTGCCTCTTGGGACCCGTCGATCCTACGGCCCGCCGTCATGGTCAACCTGCTCGGAGACCTCTGGGCCAAGGGCTCCCCGGCCTGGGAGCCGGTGATGGCGCGTCCGGCGACGCATCTGCATCTCTACGGCAAGAGGCAGGCTTTCGCGGGGCGCAAGATGGGGCACATCCTGGTTCTCGACCCAGACGTCGATCAAGCCCACGCGGTGGCGGAGGCGATCCTGGCCGAGCTAGAGCAGCGTGTTCATGAGGGGCTGGAGGAGCGCGCATGGACCTCTTGAGCACCTATGCACAGAGCCTCCTGTCGCCCTTCACACTGTTCTTTCTTGTCGGTGTCCTCGCGGGTGCCCTGAAGTCGAGCCTCACCATTCCTGAGACCGTGAGCAAGAGCATCGCCCTGTACCTTATGATCGCCATCGGGTATCGTGGGGGCGCCGAACTTTCGCACAACGGCTTCGACGGCTCCATCGTCGCGGCATGCGTTATGGCGGTAGCATTGGGTGCTGCGTTGCCCGTGGTGGCTTACGCCCTGCTTCGAGGCACGACGCGTCTCGATGCCGTCACGGCAGCCGCCGTCTCGGCCCACTATGGCTCGGTTAGCGCCGTCACCTTTGCCACGGCCATGGCGATGCTGAATCGGCAAGGCGAGCCCTTTGAACCCTATGTCGTGGCGCTCATGGCGGTCATGGAGGCGCCGGCGATCTTGACCGGCCTCGCACTCGCGCGGCGCAAAGAGGGAGAGGCGCGTCCGGCCTCTTCCCAGGACTCACTCGTCAAGACGGTGGTTCATGAAGTCCTGCTCCATGGGAGCGTGTTCCTTCTTCTCGGTAGTTTCGCCGTCGGATGGATCACGGGTTCCAGGGGTTTCGAAGAGGTAAAGGACGTTTTTGTAAAGCCATTCAATGGGATTCTGTGCGTCTTCCTGTTGGAGATCGGGCTTTTGGTGGCGCAAAGACTTTCCGACCTCAGGGCCATGAGCCTAAGTGTCGTGGCCTTCGGTATCTACATGCCCTTCATCGGCGCCTGCTTCGGCTTGGCAACGGCTTTCATCCTCGGCTTGTCAGTGGGTGGTGCAACTCTCTTGGCGGTGCTTTGCGCTAGCGCGTCGTACATAGTCGTCCCGGCGGTCATGCGTGACGCCCTTCCCGAGGCGAGCCCGGCGATTTACATGACGCTCGTCCTTGGGATTACTTTTCCGTTCAACATCATCGTGGGCATACCAGTGTACCATAGCGCCGCGCGCGTTGTTATTTCATCTACCGCTGCCAACCACGCCAGTGTCGAGCGATAGTCTCCGGGAATGCCCAAGGAGGCGCGGGAGCCATCGGGAACGACGCATGACGCGTCGCGATACCGCAGCCACAGAATGCGGGTCCAAACAAGATTTCGCTGGAGACGGCGGTGATGGAGGCAGAACGGGGTCGGGTTCTGGTGGCCAATTAGCCTCCTCTGGCGACAGGTCGAGCAGCGGCTCAGGCCTGCAAGGCGATTGCGGCTGCGACTGAGGCGGACACCAGACTCTGCCGACGTCAGGCAATCTCAGTTGGGACGATTACAGGACGATTGAAAGCTGATCCACCTCAAGAACACGATGCCGAAACGCACTAAACCCGTCGCTGGACTTGGACCCCCGCGTTTACTGGCAAGGCTGTCACGCAGTGCGGCATGACTACGGGCAACAGCCGAAGCCAAGCCTACTAACGTGATGGTCACGGTCACATTCAACAAAGACAAGTCGTACGTCGTCAAGGGCAAAGAGACCGATGCCCTGGGGAAGCGCGAAAAGCTTCACCTCAAGATTGCCGAGTACTTGGCCGGAAAGGCGAAGGCCAACCTGCCCGCACTGGTCGGCAAGGGGACCGCAACGAACGCAGATAAGGCGACCGGCATTCAGCAGGCTAAAGACAAGGCGGCAGCTGACTTGAAAACGCAGATGGACGCCTACGGCAACAAGTGGGGCGAGATCGCCAAGGCATATCAAGAAGCTTACAACAAAGATACAGATCACAGCCACAACGCCCAAGGGCAGGCCGACTGGGAGTCCAACTGGCAGAAGAAGGGGGATGCCATCATCCAGACCTACGGCTGGAAGTAACAACAGAGCTGGTCCTGCGCTGGCGATCTCCGTCCGCAGGATGCTTGTTGACAGGAGGGCCACAGATGTCAACCCGTATCGGGGTTGCTTTAGCACTCGTTAGCCTCAGCCTTGCGGTCATCGCAATGACAGCCTGGCCGGCATTTCCACAAGACAAGCCGCGCCCGGCGCCAGCTGTGGAAATCACGCTCCGCCTGGACAAAGCTGAGGCGACGCCCGAAGAGACGGTCCATCTCGAGGAGTTAATTCCGAGTTCAAAAGACGTCAAGGTTACTGCGGTGCATCATCAGATTGTGCGGCTTGCACGCTATGACCCACAGCGTCGCGCGCTCGTCACCGTTGCGGATTCAGCCGTGCTCCTGGGGCTGCAGCATGATGAGGGCTTCGTCGGCTTGGCCGGAGCCCACGCAGCGTCTCACCCAATGCGTTTCGAGATGCAGACTCCCCGGCAGAAAGGATTCGAGTTCGTGTTTCGTCCCCAGCGGCTGGGAATTTTTCTGATCACAGCAGAATGGCTCGTAAGCGGCGACGAGAATTGGATCGCCAGCCAGCCGGTCGTCCTCATCGTCAGGCCGCCTCTTGATGACAAGGGCAAGCCTATCGTAAAACCGGAGTGGCTGCGCGAAAAGACAGGCATCGGCGAAGTTGAGATTACCGACGTCAAGAAGAACCCGTAGTTGTCTCCTAACGGCTCGGCTGCAGGGCCGAACCAAACGCTGAAGCTGACTGCTCGCCCCAGAAAGAGCCCTTGCCGCAGTTCGTGCAGCATGCTGTTGGGCAATTTTCTGCGCCCGTCTTCGTCGCGCTCACGGATCGCTCGCACACGCTTTTCTAGAGTGAGCCAATGCCTGTTCTGGGGCGCCGCTTCCGGTGTGAT
This sequence comes from Gemmataceae bacterium, assembly GCA_040289265.1. Classification (GTDB taxonomy): domain Bacteria; phylum Planctomycetota; class Planctomycetia; order Gemmatales; family HRBIN36; genus PSKW01. Next base: position 78,607 of record PSKW01000010.1, on the reverse strand, counting down.
CACGTACGGCCGGGCTACCAGGCGGGTCTGCTCGTCGTCCACACTGAGCAGTGCGCGGATGCGCTCCAAATCGGGACCGCTTACGTCGTACAGGATGTGGAAGTCCAAAGCGGATACGGATGGCTGTTGCGCTACGAACTGTGTGCCGGCGCGGTAGGTCAGCTCGGAGGCACCGACATTTTCCCGCAATTTGTTGGTGGCGAAGATGTAGTTCTGGTTGCCCGAAGTCTCGATCCTCCACAACGTTCACGGCATCGTCTCCCCAGGGGGCTCGCGAACCCAGGCGCAAGGCCTCTGTAGGGTCGCACCCGGTCCAGCCCTCGTGGAGCATTACGCACGATCGGTATCGTGTGTGACAAAAAATCGGGTCAGACTTCGATCTGGGCGACGTAGCGTTTTCTGACCGGCGAGCACAGGAGACAAGACACTGCCGGACGGTCGTTTCGCGAGGTCAAGCGGACCGGCCGGATGCTGCCGAGGGCAGGTCGTTGAGCAGCTCGTTGAGGCGCTTGTCCAGTTTGTCCCTGAGCTTCGCGCTTTCACTTTTCACCTTGCCGGCATTTCTTGCGGCCAGCTCAGCTAGTCGCTCGATTTCGTCCATTTCGTTGAGTTCGTTAATCAATTCAGTGATCCTTTGGCGCAGGGAGCTGACATCCATGCGGGCGGCGCTCTGGCGGTTTTTCTCGAAAATGGCCAGACGTCCCAATTGATAAGCGAAGTTCAAAGCCAGACCGTTTTCGTCCCAGACGCACACCATGTGCGTGTGCTCGTGGTCGAGGATGCTGAGCGATAGCTTAAGCGGATTTTGTTCCTGGTTGGCGAAGACGAGGATCGCCGCATCGGCTCGACGACGTTCTCGGACGGTCTGTAATTCGCGGAGGATTTCTTTTTTGCTGGTAAATTTGGCGTCCTTGACTTCGATGACGATAGATCCGAGGGGCTGGCTTGTGTGTTGGGGAGAACGGACGGTGATCAACCAGTCGCCGGGGAGGTTGTCGGCCCCGACATGCTCGCAGGCGTCGCCGGTCACGGCGACGGCACGCTGGAGTAAATCGCCGACGGATTGCTTTTCGAAAGCCAGACCCGCTTGGGTACGCGTGCCGCCCAGGCGCACGGCGATTTCCTCGACGTATTTGCGTATCTCGTTGGCCACTTGGTGCACAGGCTCTATGGCGGCTTTGACGGCGCCATTGATGCACACGGCGGCTTGCCCTTCCTGGCCGTAGAACTGGCTCAAAGTATCGCGTACTCGCCACAAATAAGAGCCTTGGCGCTGCGGATCGAATTCGCTCTGGATGTCGGCGACGAGCTTTTTGATGACCCCGGTCCAGCTGGTGGAGTCATTGGGATCTATGCGTCGTTCCATATCGCTGATCCGGTCGTGAATTCTCTGGGCGGCGTCGCGCGAGGCGCGCTCTATACCTTGCTTGACCGGATCGGCCACTTCTTTGCCGAAACAGCCGGCGATAGCATCCACTATTTTTTGCCGGCTTTCCAGGACGGCAGTGTGCAAGTCGGCCTGCCAGCGCTGCAGAGACTGTTTGAGCAATTCGCTGGTGCCCCCGATGAAGGCGGTATTGATAGCTAGGATGCCCACCCGCAAGGCGCGTTTGGCCGCATCCACGCGCTCGGCTCCGTCCTCCAGTCGCCGGAACCAATCGGCTATCTCGTGGTCCGCGACGACGATCTTCACCTGGACCGTGTGGTCCTGAATGTCCACTTGTTCTTCGGGATGCATAGCCACGAACTTCCCCGTGGGAAAAAATGCCCGGCTGCACTCGGCTTTCCCAAGACTTCCGCCCCCGTCGGCAGTTTAGTTTATGACCCTGCACGTGGGAGGTGTGCAGGGATTGGGGCGGATCATGGGTGGATGACTGGATCGGTGGGGAGTGCGAGTGCATATCGCAACGAAGCCTCGGCTATGGGCAGCACGACGTAGGCAAGACGACTGCCCGACGCGGAGCGCTGCCCTGGAAATCTCCAGGCGCAACGACAAGCTTCTAGAGGAAAAGGGCTGGATGGAACGACAGCTTGCCGAGTGCCTGTGCATCGGCTCAGCCGCTGGCGCGATATCCTTCGATGAGGATACGGGCGACTTCGGGGCGAGTATACTCGGGAGGCGGGGCTTGGCCACGCGCCAGCATCTCGCGGACCTTGGTGCCGCTGAGGATCAAGCGGTGTTCGGGACCGCAGGGACACGTTTTGTAACTGGCCATGCCGTCGCATTTGCGACAGTAAAAGGTGTGCTCGAAAAACAAAGGGGTGATGCCCAGCTCGTGCGGGTCGAATTCGTCGAAGATTTTTTGGGCGTCGTAGGTGCCGTAATAATTGCCGACGCCGGCGTGATCGCGGCCGACGATGAAGTGGGTGCAGCCATAATTTTTGCGTACCAAGGCGTGGTGGATGGCCTCGCGTGGGCCGGCATAACGCATGCTGGCGCCCCAGAGACTGAGCAGCGTGCGCTCGCGCGGATAGTATTGGGTCAGCATCGCTTGATACGAGCGGATGCGGATTGCTGCCGGGACGTCGTCGTCTTTGGTCTCGCCGACCAGCGGGTGCAGCAGCAGGCCGTCGGTGATTTCCAGGGCGCATTTGGTCAGATACTCATGGGCGCGATGCATGGGATTGCGCGTTTGGAAGGCGACGATGCGGCGCCAGCCCCGCTGGGCGAAGTGCGCGCGTACTTCGGCCGGCGTCAGATGGAGTTCCGGATACACATCGTGCCGCGGACGTTGCAAAACGATCACGGGTCCGCCCAGGAGGACTTCTCCCTGGCGATAGATGTATTGCACTCCTGGGTGGTTTTCGTCCTCGGTGCGGTAGACTTCACGGGCTTCTTTGCGCTTGTCGGGCTCGAACTTTTCCTGCAAGTGCAGGATGGCCAGGCAATCGCCCAATTGATCGAAAAGGGCAATATCCTGCCCCTCGGCCAGGGTATCGGCGACCGGACGCGAGACACCGAGCGTAATGGGGATGGCCCAGACCAATCCGTTGGCCAGCCGCATGTGCGCGACGACGCCGTCGTAATCAGCGCGGGTCATAAAACCGCGCAACGGGCTGTAAGCGCCTATGGCGAGCATTTCCAAATCGCAGCGCTCGCGGAGCAGAACCTGCAGCCGCGGCAAATGGGGAACGCGCGCCTGCCATTCGGCAAGCTCTTGGTCTTGGACTAGCAAGTCTACCAACTCGCCGCCGTGGGGCGTCACGACCCCAGGCGCTGATTTTCCGTCTCGCGTGGACGCGCATGTTTGTGCGTGCATCTTCCCTCCACCTCTGCTCGATGCTCTTGCAAGGCCAGTTTTTTAACGGCCCAGCCCACAGGCTAGCAAAGCCGGCCATGCTGCGAGACGCACTACTCGTCGTCGCGCATACCCCAGGTGATCGTTGCGACATGCCTGGAGTTGGCCGAGCGCATGGCACGGCTGGACAACAGGTTTGCCTGCTTTCAGATCGTCCGGACGTCGTTGTCGGTCAAATATAGTACATGTCGGCGGTGTTGCGGCGAACGCTTTCTGCCAGGTCGGCGAACGTCACTTGGTGCAAAATGTGCCGTTCTTTGTCTAGGACCTGGTTCCAGACACGACACAAGGCGGCAACCGCCGGAGAACGCGGAGATCCAGCAGGCTCATGACGCGACGGCAAAGGCCCGTCTATCACTTCCATGACCTCAGCCAAACTGAGTTTGTCCGGGGGGACAGCCAATTGGTACCCGCCTGCGGCGCCGCGCACACTATGGACCAGACCAGCCCCTTTGAGCTGCAGCAGTATTTGCACCAAGTAGCGCTGGGGAATACCGTGTGCTTCGGCGATTGCTTTCACGGTAACCGGCTGAGCTGATTTGTGTTGACACGCCAGTTCCAGCATGGCAATACAGGCATACTCCGCCTTAGCTGAGATGCGCATGACTCTTAGGCCTTTCTTCTACGCTGCCCTGCTCGACTTCCTGGCAAACCTGCCCTATCTTTGCCTGCAAAAACACTTAAGGATACCTGAGCTTGGCAAGAATCATGCCTCCTAAACTTAGTAATATTAGCAGCCCTAAAGTTCGGTGCAAGGTTGTTCGCCTGCGATCGCCGGGTTTGCGGGGAAAATATTGTGCCAGCCGAGTTCTTTGCCGAAGGCATAGGTCAACTTGCTAAATCAGGTGTCTGCGGGCGCTGCAACATGACGAAGCATGTGGACATGAGGACCATGATCATTCCGGCGATCTTTACGAGGTCCAGGTCGGTATTTAGCAGCATGTGGTCGAGGAACGCAGCAAAAACGACCTGAACAAGCCCGACCACCGCCACCTTGGCCGGCGCCCCTGTAGCAAAAGCACGTGTCAGCCCGATTTGCCCCAGGGTAGCAAACAGTCCCACTCCAGCCAAGAGGAGCCATCCTTGCTGCTCAGCCGCGTTCCACTGACTCAGGCGATCTTGTGTAGCCGCTGTTACCGCCAGGCAGACGAGGAAGCCGACCATCGAGAAGTGGACGACTACGGCGCGTGCGTCCAAGTGAGCTAGCCGGTGCAGTCCGATCATGGCCAGAGCAGTGAAAAATGAGCCGCCGAGAGCTACCAGGGTCGCAAGATTTCCCTCTGCCAAATGGGGTTTCTGCACCAGTGCCACACCGGTTATGGCCACTGCGATCGCTACCCACACGCCAGGAGCAGGCCATTGCCCCAGCATCGGTATAGAAAGCATGGCTACCCACAACGGGAAGATATTGGTCAAAGTCAGGACATCGGCGACCGGCAGTCTAGGCAGGGCGTAAAAGGTGCACAACAGACTGACGCTCCCAGCTAGGCTGCGCAGCCACAATGTTGCTGGCTTGAGCCAGACCAGTTCGACGTCCGCAACCCAGCACAGAGTGAGCGCCATAAGCAGACACAAACCTGTGCGCGCCAGAGCGACAACGGTCCAGCTCCAGTAAAAGCCTGCGGCGTGGGCGCACGTCGCCATCCCAGCAAACGCCAGACTGCTGCCCACCATCCACAGATAAGGGGATAGCCTTTGCCGTGTCGCCAGGCCCATTTCAAGCTCTTGCACGCGTATTGGCTTCATGCTCGGTCCAAGTCCATGAGCAGTGCCAGCGGGGGAAATTTCCCAGATTGACGGAGGATGGAATACGGTCAGGTACAGCCAGCACTGGCAAATAGCAGCCCGACGCGGGCACAAAAAAGCATTCTAGCAGAAACTCGGCTGGTGAGGCCAGGCATACTCCCCTCACCAGGCACATATCACGATCCGATTGACCTGTCTAAAGTACCAAGTCAGTACCTCGGACGAGAGACAATCGCCTTGGTCGTGTTGACGAAATATGGATAATCTGGGTAAAATAGCAGCGACCGAGTAGTCACACTCGGCAGTTTGAATGCTCTTGCTTGCCAATATCTTGGCGCCACTCCCCGAATTACCTCCCCGAGCGCCGGGTACTGATCGCCCCGTCCGGCGCTCTTTTTAGGCCCTTGTCCCATACCCCTCCCCTGAGGCGTCGAGGCCCCTGATCGCAATCTAAGGGGTCAAGGCCAAATGCTTTGCATGACTTGGCGTTTGCACCACTTCCAACGTCCGAGCCAGAAAGAACGAGAGCAACAGAAAGACCAAATGTGCGATGAAGAGCGAGCATGCCAAGAAGAGGGAAACTACTTTTTCCCAGATTGCTCATTTTGTCTCCCTTTTCTAGACGCGACCAGCGAGTGTGGCCGATAGTTGTTGCAGAATGGCCAGCGGACCAGTTCCGGGGGCTGTAAGTTCGTTTGGCTCCTGGTTCAGGGTTGAGATTTTCGTCAAAGAGCAGCTTGCAATCGGCAGGGGAGGTGCCATGGCCAGGGCTCGCCAGAAGCGGGAAGAGGCTGTCCAGTCGCCTTTGGAAATGTATCTCCGCGAAATCAACGAGACACCTCTGCTGACGCCCAAAGAAGAAAAAGAGCTGGCGCGCCGTATCGTGCAGGGAGATAGCGAAGCCCGGGATCGCATGGTACGCGCCAATCTGCGGCTGGTGGTCAATATCGCCCGGAATTACACGGGCAAAGGGCTCTCTTTGCAGGACCTCATCGAGGAGGGGAATTTGGGATTACTGCGTGCCGTGGAAGGGTTCGACCCGGATATGAATACGCGCTTCAGTACCTACGCCAGCTACTGGATCAAGCAGTCCATCAAACGGGCGCTGGTCAACACGGCGAAAACGATCCGCATTCCGGCGTATATGGTGGAGCTGCTTTCCAAATGGCGACGGGCCACGATGCGTCTGCAGGATGAGCTTGGCCGCACGCCTACGCATGAGGAGATCGCCCGCTATTTGAATCTACCGCGCAAGAAGCTCAACATCATCAAAAAAGCCATCCGCATTTACAATGCGGCACCCCAGGTAGACCAGAACGATCAGGGTTGGACGCTGGGCGATATGGTCACCGACGAGCGCGTCAAGTCGCCGGACCGGGAAATGGTCGAAGCCGACGACTTGAGCCATGTCTTGCAGATGTTGGACAAAATGGATCAACGCGAAGCCACGATTTTGCGCATGCGTTTCGGGCTGGACGACGAAGAGCCGAAAACCCTCAAAGAAATCGGTGAACGTCTGGGGCTGACGCGCGAACGTGTGCGGCAGATCGAGAACGAGGCTCTGTCCAAGTTGGCGGCCAGTTTGCAAGCGGATTGACCGCGCAACGCTCAGCCGACAAAGAGGGTGATGCGTTTGCGCCCGTCGGCAGACGCGGCATGATCGGTGGCCCCGCGACCGCACACAGGACACCCGCCCGGCTGGGTCGCCCGTCCTTGGCAGCCGCCCGACTGCGTCGTGGTATCCGTGGAGCAACGGCGGTCGTTGTGTCCGTCTCCGAACTCGGTAGCCACACCGAGCACGATATCGTACATCTCGACGAACGCCGTGAATCGTTGTCCCAGAGGGGCTATCAGCGCTCGTATCGGTCCGCTGCCGGTACGCAGATAATGCACGACCAACGTGCGCGGCTGCACGATCACTTCGACATCCACCACCTCGATGGGCAGACCCAGTTGTTGTGCCAGGTGCCGCGCTTGCGCGAACGCTTCCTCGCGCAGTCGTTCAGGCACAGCCTCGGGCGACTCCGACGCTCCCCCGTCTTCTTCGAGGAAGACACGCACTCCATCGGGAAAGCGAGCGGCTTCGTCCGACGCCATGGGGCGCAATATAGTGACCCATTCCTGGCCCCGATGGGTACGAGCCAATACCCGCTGGCCACGGGAGAAATGACCTCGGCTTCTTCCCCGAGCCACGGCAATATATCCTTCGTGGCCGTAGCGGACCAAATAAAGTCGGTCAGTGCTGTCGCTCATGATCGGACCCGCGCAAAGAAGCGGTTATGCGAGCCCCAAGAACTCTTTCATATAATTTTCGTAGACCTGCTGATGGCGCTCGTCGCTGAGGTCCAAGCGCAATTCGTTGATGACTTTGACACCCATAGCCAGCCACTCGCGCCAGCAGGCGGTGCAAATGCTCTGGTACACGAGTTGGCCCAGCTCATCGTTCATGGGCGGATTGGGCAATTGCTGCGCCTCGGGGCCGGCATGACATCCGGGCCGACGGCAGACGAACCCGGCGGCGGTAGCGCCCGCAACCGCCCGCGGTGCCGGGGGCTCCTGTCCGAGCGACCGCAAGGCACGAGCCAGCTCGTCCCGCAGCGCGGCATCGTGCCGTTCCTCGGCGACGCTGTACCCTTCGCGAAAAATCTCGGCCGCTTTGTCCGCCCGCTGGAGCTGAAGGTAGCACTCGCCTAGGAGTTGATAGGCCTTGGTGAAATAGGGATTGAGTGCCAGGGCACGTTCGAAGGCCGGTGCCGCTTCGGCGAAGCGTCCCGCCTCCATGAGCACGCGCCCCAGACTGTAATGTCCCAGTTCGTTCTCCGGGTCGTCATGGGCCATTTTTTGAAATTGGGCGATGCGTTCTTCCAGAGTCGCCATAGCTTACGTCCCCACCTTGGTGCATCCAGGCTTTTGCGAACGATAGTTCGATGCGTCGAGCCTCGAGAACATTATACCGAATTGTGCCGGCGGGCACGAGACCAGCCGATGCCTCTATGCACGGACCCGAGGCGAACTACGGCCACGCTTCGCCGTGCGGTGCGTGCAGACCAGGGGAAGATCAAGGCCAATCCCAAGCGATCAGGGGCAAGCTGGCTGTGGCCTTTTTGCCCGTGATTTTGTCGGTGACCGTCACAACAGCACGGTAGCGCCCGGCTACAGTCACCTGTAGCTCGAATTGGATGCGTGCGACACGCTGGCCTCCGAGGGGCTCGGTGATCTCTTGCTCTTGCTGCGGCCCGATGCGCTCCCCTTTTTCGTCGGTGAGCTCGCAGGCCACCGACAAAGCCGGGGCCTCGGTTTTTTGGTCCACAGCGAAGCCGGTCACGTATCCGTTGAGGAACAGCTTTTGCCCCACACACGCCACTGGGGCTACCGGCACCAAGGCTGCCAGGTCGCTGCTGTACTCCAAACGGACCAATGCCAGATCGGGAGGAGCGATCTCGAATACTTGTTGGACCAGCGCATCGCGCCGTGCGATCAAATCCGTGACCGATAGTTGCAAAGTGTATCTTCCTGGCTTTTGGTCCAGTCTGATGGGTAGGGTCAGATAATGGGCGACCGTGCGGCTAGGCAGCGCCGGCGGAAAACGCAAGTTGTCGAGTTGATCGTGGAAGACGAGCTTCTGGGAGGGATCCAAAATGTCCAGGGTCAAGCTGCAGCGCCGGAAGTTGCGCGCGTCTGTCGTCAAGCCGGAGATATCGGCGCGGAAATGCAAAGCGTCGCCCGCCATAACGCGCCAGTGGGAACGAAGCGGTCCCAGACGGCATACGGCAGGGCGGAGCTGCACTTGGAGCGCGGCCTGCCGGCTGTCCGGTGCCGTCTGCAGGGCCACGCCGATGACGGTCAAGACTGCCCAGACATACTCCATAGTCGTTCTCCTGAAAAAATCTCTCGACCACCTGCTCGGGCTCGGCTTACGCATCGGGCCCTATTCTCGGCTGTGCCGGTGTTGCGGATGCGGCTATCGCTGGTTTTGGCCGGGCAGAGCACCGGTCAGTTGGTAGTAGTAGCGACCGGCGAGGACCAGGTATGCGGACTGGGGATTGATGCGTAGCACTGCTGAGGCGAACGCTTCGCGGGCACGCTCCAACTGACCCGCCTCGAGAGCGAGCAGGCCCTGCCAGCATACCAGGTCGGCGCGATCGGCTGCTGCCTGGAAACCTTGGTAGAGCAAAGTGATGCCCGCCAGGGAGACACCAGGGGGTTCACGATTGCCGCCCAAAATCTGCATTTCCGTTCCCCGCAAGCTCTGCATGACGGCGGTGCCACGCTGCAGCTCTTCGACTTGATCCAAAAAGCGCAGGGCCAGCTCGTAATCGCCGGTGGCAGCGTAAGCCAGACTGCCCTGGTAGTGATAATCGAAGGGGCCCAGGGCCTGGGCTACGCCGGGCGCGCCCAACAGTTCCCGGGCTTCCAGGGCAAAGCCCAGTTGCACATAAAGCTGTACGAGCAGTTGCCAGCTGGTGCGCAAGCGGTTCTGTTCGGCAGGCAGCCGTAGATCGCGGATCAGTGCCACGCTCGACTGCAAATCGGAAAGGGCCTGATCGGCCAGGCGCAGCTGCAAAGCCAATTGCGCCCGAGCTAGGTAGTCTCCCGGGGGGATGAGCTGTACCTGGCGATTGTACACAGCGCGGCGTTCGCGCAAGGTTTGCTGGATACGCTCCAGCGACTCGCCCAAGACCAGACGTTCGATCTCTTTGAGCTGAGCTTCGAAGCGTTCCGGCGGCATGTCGGTGGGTCTCCGAGCACGCAGGACGTCCAGGGCTTGTTGGAGATGCGAGACCGCCAGGTCGAGGTATCCCAATCGGTAGTAGGCACGCGCCAGCTCTAGATCGGGCATGTGATCCAGATCGGCACCGGCATCGGCTCTGAGCTGTGAGGCGCGGCGTGCCGCGGTCAGAAGCTGCGACTCGCGCATGGGATTGGGAAACCGATAGGCTTGCGATTCGGTCTGGTAGAGTGCTTTGTAAGCGCGATACAGTTGCAGCCAGGCTTCGCCGGAGCTCGGCTGTTCGGCGACGGCACGGCGTGCTGCGCGCACCGCCAAAAGAAGCCACGCCTCCGACAGATCTTTCAAAAGCGGGGCCGGCGGCATGGCCAGCCCGCTCAAGGACATCCCTAGGCAGCGGCCAGGATAAAACAGCGACGCGGGCAAGACTTCGGCTTGTACCTGACTGTGCTGGACCTGGTGGCGTCCGAAGTACCATAACGATTCGTCCAGACGCAACGGACGCCGTGGCACGTGGAGCTGGAGCCAGTGCGCGGCCGGCGATACCTGCTCGCCCAATGCAGGGGCCCGTGCCGGAGGAGGGTAGCGGACCTCGCGGAAAGCCTCTCGGTGTGCCTGAAAAGTCAGCTTGTGCAGGGTAGACCAGTGAGGCGATTTGCGCCAAGCTAGGACGAAAGTGCGCCCGTCGCAATAGTCCAGCTGTACCCACTCATCGCCGCGCATAACCAGTGCGAAGGCCAAGGCCAGTGCCGCGCGGCGCCCTTCGAGCGTCGTCCGGTAGCCGGAGGGCACTATGACGTAACTGATGTCGTATTTTTGCAGCAGCTCGGGCAAGCGGTATTCGGCCTCGCCGCGCGCCTGGCGCACCAGGCCTTGCCTCAGTTCGACATAATCCGACGCCGTCTGCCGGCTGTGCAATTCCAGACGTGTGTCCATGAAGGTTTTGCCCTCGGGGTCGAGCCAGGCAAGATAGTCGGCATAACCGAGAACGAAATTGAAGCCCCGGCCAGGCAGTCGGTCGGCGCTGCGCCAACGGGCCAAGTGGTGGCCCAGTTCTTCCAGAGAAGGATCGCTCAGCAGGCCCCAGCCCAGGGCGCCTCGGGCATGGATCATCCCCAAGGGCGCTTCCAGGCCGGGGATGACGGCGGTCGGGTCTTGGACGGGGATGACCGCCATCGCAGCCAGGACGAGGACCAGTGCCAAAAAAGCGATCCGCGCCAGTTGGCCGCGCACTACTTCTTTGCGTCTCAGCGGCACTCGCGACCGGGCGCGGAACTCGAGCCACTCGGCAGCATTCCAGGACATCACCAGGCCGCTGGCCACGGCGAACAGCCCGGCATTGCGTGCCTGCCACGCCGCCAGTAGGAAAAACCCCAGCCATAACACCAAGCGATGCAGCGGAAAGCCTGGACCTGCCTCTTGCCAAGATGCATTCACCAAAAGCACGAACGTCCCCAGCGTGCCCAGAACCATCGCATAAAAGCTCCACTCGGCTAAAGACAAGCCGAGCGGTCGGAACCAGTACTGTTCTTCGCGGACAAAAAAAGCTCGCTCGAACGGAGACAGACCGATACGGCCGAGCGACTCGCGGGCTTGCAGGACCTCTAGGGCTTCGGAGGCAATCGCCGCGGGCAACTGGGTGTATGCCCGCCAAAAGTAGGGATTGATCAGGCAAGCCACCAGACCCGCGACCAACACGAACACGACCTGTTTGCGCGCGGCAGGCGGCAAGGCGTCGCGTCGGTAACTTCCCTGTGCCAGCCAGTCCCGCACATACTCGCCGGCTAGCATCCCGGCCGCAGTCAAGGGCCCCAGGAAAAACCACGCATCCAGGTTGGCCCATAGCCACCATAAAGGCACCAAAAGCCACACAGCTTTTCCCGAGGCAGCTGGCTGGCCCGCTGGGCGCAGTCGCGTTTGCTCGTGCCAGTAGCCGAACAGAAGCAACACATTGGCTGCCAGCAGCAGAAAACTCATCATTTCCGAGCGCAGAAGAAGTCGCTGGCTCATGACCAGTACGGTCAGGCCGGTGGCGACCACGCCGGCAAAATGCACACGCGTCTGGGTGCGCGCGCGCAAGACCATAGCCGCTACGGCCAAAGCCACGGCCGTGCGCAAGAGGCTCAGCCCGACACCTCCGGCGACTCGGTACAGACCATACAGGAGCACGTCGAAGAGCCAGCCGTGGTGCACCCAGTATTGCCCTTGCGTCGTATAGCAATAGGGGTCCGCTCCGAACACGAACTGCCCACTGGCGATCAGCCGTCCGGTGGCCAGGCGCATGAAGACATCGCTGTTGGTCACTGGAAAGGTGCTGATCAAGACGGTCAAGACCAGCACCAAACCGGCGAAGATGCGATCGTGTAAGGCATTTTCCCGCTCGAGTTCTTGGCGAGTCAATGGCCAGACCGTAGCTGTTTGCTGCCGATTTTCCGCAGTCAACGTCAATGTTTCGGCCATAGGTCGTCAGCCTGTTTTGCCGGCAGGATGCCGGAGCTCCTGGCTAGTCAGAGTGAGGGCCAAATTGTGCCACGACCGGCTTTGTCAGGTTAAAAGCAAGCCTGGGTCGGGTCAAGCCAGAGGCCGCAGACGGCAGCCGGCTGCCGCTCGCTGCAGAGCGGTCTGCGCGGCTGGGCCTCTGAAAAATATACGATAGACTGGGCCGGAAGTTGTGAGCGCCGACAAGTGACAGACGGGGGTAGCGCTTTGGAACCGGAAACGATTCTGGTGGTGGACGACGAAGATGCCGTGCGACGCACGTTCGTCGAGTGGCTAGAGGGGGCCGGACTGGGATGCCGGGTGATCGGTGCGCGCGACGCAGCCGAAGCCCTGCGCATGGCTCATCAGCACGGCGTGGACCTGGCTATTCTGGATTGGAATCTGGGTGCCGGCGATAACGGCCTGCAGCTGTTGCAAGATCTGGCCCTGTTCAATCCCGACGTGGTGGCCATTTTGGTCACCGGATACGCGCATCGGGCCACGCCTTTGGAAGCGCTGCGCATGGGCGTGCGCGACTATTTCGACAAAGCGGTGGACCTGGATCGGGAACGTTTTTTGCAGTCGGTGCGCAAGCAGGTAGCGCGACTGCGGCCGGTGCGACGCGAACGCCAGTGGGCCCAGCGGCTCCATGCTTTTCGGGAGGCGGTCGAAAAGCTTTTGCCCACGGTGCGCACGGCAGCAGCCCTGAGCGAACCGGTCCCGTTCACCGAGGCGGTACGTGCCGGACTGGTGCATCTACGCGATTTGGCCGGTGCCGATAGCGCCCGGCTGATCGTGCGTACCCGGTCTGCCGATGGGCTGAGCGAAACGGTCCGCATGTACGACGAAACCGGTGCCTCGCAACGGGTTACCGTCCCTTTCGCGCGCACGCTAGCGAGCGCCATCCTCGGGCAGGGAGAAGTTTGTTACACGCGGCTGCCGCTCCCGGACGTAGCGTTGTTACCTTTCGAAAGCCAAGCAGCCTACTCGATCGGTGTGCCTCTTGTGCAGTTGGCGACCTTGCAAGCGGTAGCCGAGCTGGTCGGACGTCCCGTCGAGGGTCAAGGCGACCGTGCTCAGGCGCTGCCCGCAGTGCGCTCGGCCGCGCCGCTGGTCGCCGATCTGCTCAAACAAGCTCTGGCCCAACGCGATGCCCAGCGCATGTTGCTGGACGCGCTCGAAGCGGCGCTGGCCGCCGGGCAAGCGGTCTTGGCTCCCGGAGGCACGCCTGGCGACACCGAGCCGTCCGCTAGTCAGACGATACCACATCCCACCGACGGATCTGCCGAATGGCAGGCCGCTTTGGCACGACTGAAACAGAGTTTGCACGAGACGCCTCTGGCCGAAGCGGCCACGGAGGAAGTGCTGGAAGCCGCCCAGGCCTTGCAGGCCTTGGCACGAAACTATGGGCCGAGCGCTTTGCGCTTTGCCGTCGGACTGCTGCGCGAGCTGATGCGCTTGCTCGACGAGACCGCCGGCACGGAGGGCAGCCGGTGAGCGAGGATCTCAATCCTCTTGCCCTCCTGAAAGGCCTGGCCGATCCGGCGCGTCTTTTGCTCCATCCGCAAGCGCGGGGTCAGGGAGTACGGGTGGCTATCGTGGATACCGGCGTGGACCGTGTCGCTCTGGCCCAGACGCTGCCCGCGCGCACCGGACAGCACCTCGTGGCGGAGGCATTGCTTTTCGATCGGCACGGACAGCCGCGCAGCGCCGGCGATCTGTTTTCCGCTCCCCACGGCACCACGGTGGCCCATATTGTGCTCCTTTTGGCACCGGAGGCAGAGTTGTATTCGGCGGATGTGTTCGCCGGCGCAGGGACGGCATCGCTGGAGGCGGTGATCGCTGCCCTCGATTATGCGCGCTCGCACTGGCGCTGCCACTTGGTCAATCTGTCGCTCGGCATCACCGAAGAGCAGCTGCAACTGCCAGCGAGGCGCCGCGAACTTGTGCGCGCTATCGAAGCCTGCTATTACCAGGACGTGCTCGTAGTCGCTGCCGCGCACAATATGCACCCCATCGTGCGCAGTTATCCGGCAGTTTATTCGGCCCCTTTGGTTTCCGTGGACAAGGGGCCGTTCGAACAGGCCATGGAATTTGCTTATGTGCTGCGGGAGCAAATCGAGTTCCAGGCCCACGCCCGCGGCTATCTGGGACCTTTTGCCGACACGCCGGCGACCAGTTGGGCTGCCGCGCATCTGACCGGTCTGATCGCCAGACTGCTGTCGTTGCAGCCTGGACTCAAACCGTTCGAGGTCAAAACGCTGCTGTACTGGATGAGTCAGACGCGGCGACGGTGGGCAGAACATAAGGACCCTTCGGGATGACAGCCAGCGTGGCGCGCGGGCCGTAGACGTCGAGGGCCGCAGCGACTGCCTCTTCGACGCTGGCGGCCGGTTCCACCCAGCACTGCGCGAGCACCTCGGGGGGCACACCATCGCTGACCACGCGCACCCGGCACTTTTCCAGTACTTTAGCCAGCTCTTCCAGCTGCCACTGGTCCATGACGAAATAGTCCTTGCCGAGGATGCGCTGTTTGAAGCGGCGCCAGTCGGGGTGCTGGCGGATGATACTCTGGAACTCCGGACTGCCCAGACCCTCGTCGAGACTGGCAGCCAGGATGAGGGTGCCCCCGTGCTTGACGATAGGCAGTGCCCCGGTCAATCCCTTGATAGCCTGATACCAGGTGGCATCCAGGGGATACCCTGCGGCGGTAGTGACGACGATGTCTGCCGGGCGCGGTACATAGGCACGGACCACCCGCTCGCAGAAACGTACGCCTGCAAGCCAGGAGCGCTCCAGCTCGCCGGCGCCTACCCACGTCACTCGACGTTGTCCGTCAATGCACACATTGACGGTCAGGTCGCACCCGGCCATGCGGGCGATGGCCAGACATTCTTCGTGCACGGGATTGCCCTGCAGCACGCCGCTATCGGCTAGCGGATGCTCCAGCAGATCCGGTCCGTGGAAATACCTGACAGTTTCCAAAGCGGCGATGCCGGGACAAATCACTTTGCGGCCCCCGGAAAAACCAGCCATCAAGTGCGGTTCGATCAGCCCGGTGGTGATCTTCAGATCCGCCTCGACGTAGCGGCGGTCGAGCCACACCGGAATACCCCGGGGCGAAGTACCCAAATACGCGTGCTCTTCCAGATGCTTGCCGCGATGGTTGTCCACACGGTACCGGGCAACGATCTCCTTGCCCACCAGCATGTCTAACTCGGCCCCTTCGTTGGGCCGGTGCAGTCCGGTAGCCACGAGCAGGACGATGCGCTCCCGCGGAATACCTGCCGCCTCCAGACGGCTCAAAATGGGGGGGAGCAGCAAACGGTTGGGTACCGGGCGGGTTACGTCGCAAACCAGGATGCAGGCGCTACGCCGGCCACGGGCTAACTCTGCCAGAGCAGGTGTGCCGAGGGGCTGGTCAAGGGCCTCTTCCAGCGCCGCTACAGGGTCTGCCAAAGGATCGGCACTTTGGATGTCCAAAGGACCCCAGGTCCAATCCGGCAGTTCGACTTCCAGGCCTGTCTTGCCATAATCCAGTTTGACACGCATAGGCTCGACTCGTCTTGTCGGCTGACAGCCGAGGGTGCGGCCGCACTCACGCCCTGCCGGCGCATGGCACCGACACGGTCTACGGCGTCGGTCCCCCTCACGAGCAGGAAGCGCAAGCGCTCAGGGCGCCTAAAAGCTGGCCCAGCAGGTTGTCCTGGGGATAGCTATGGCCCAGGTGCTGCTGGAACGCTTCGGCGGCGGCTACCCCCGCTTCCCGACCCCGCTCCCGACAGAAATGCCGCATGCTCTCCACATAGTGATCCATGCCGTGATGCCGCAGCAGCCAGTCCCGCTGGCTGGCATGTTCCATGAGCATGGCCGCCTTGTCTTCCAAAACGGCACTGATGTCTATGTAAAAGCCCACTTCCACGCGGCGGCCGAAGAGGTCTTTTCCCTCGACGGCATCGCAATAGTACAAATGGGGTATCCTCTCCAGCGGAGGACCGAGTTGCCGGTCGGCCAGAAAATTGGGTACCGGCGCAGCGAAGCAGGCCGCCCGCACGACGACACTGGTCATCTCGTGATCCAGCAAATAATCCTGCGGCCGATGAGTAAAGACGATACGCGGACGGACCCGCCGGATCAGTCGCGTCACTTTCTCCAGAGCGGCTTCGTTGTAAAAAATACGCAGATCGCGTTCTTCCAAACAGTGATAAGTGGCTCCGATACGGGCGGCGGCCCGGGCCCCTTCGTGCCTGCGCGTACGACTGATTTCTTCGGCACCCAGTTCGGCGCTGCCGCAATCGCCGGGCGTCATGCTGGCGATATGTACTTCCCACCCGTGCTCGCGCATCAGGCGGATGAGCGTGCCCGCACACAAAAACTCGGCATCGTCGGGGTGCGCCAATATCGCAAGTGCCACATCGGCCATAGCTTGACCCGATCCTCGGCCATATCGGCAGCGGCTGCGCGCTGACTAGCGGGCCACAAGCCCCGGCGCGCCGCCATGCCAGGCGTGACGTCCCGGGAAGGCAAGATTGTCTTACACGCCACCGGTCAGAGCGGCGAGGATTTCTTCGTCCCAGGTCAGTAGCTCGTCCTCGGACCAAGCAGCAAACAGACTGTCCCGTTGCCGTCGTACGATCGGCGTGCCTATGCCGTCAGCAGGTCGTTGCCACAAAGTGCCGGTATCGCGGCTGCCGATTGCCGGCCAGGAGCGCTCCGATGCCGCCGCTGCGCGGCCCCGGGCACCGGTGTTGGACAGCATACTCGTCTCCACAAGCCCTTTGACTGCGGCATAAGCCAGCGTGGTGTCGGTGCCTGATCCCGCTGCCGGTGCGCTTCGCCCCTGCGCAAAACCTCTGGTCCCCGATACGGACAGGCCGATCACCAGGCCGCTCAGGGCATTGTAGGCACGCAGATTCTGCTGTCCCACCTGCCGATTGAAGACCACCAGGTCCTGACTGCCGTCGCCGTCCACGTCGGCCATCAGGTAAAGATCGTTCGGGTCGAAAAAGCCGGTGTAAAACACGGGGCTGGCATAGGCGGGACGGCCATCGTGCAGGATGGTGCTGAGCAACTGGAATTGATCCGGCAAGCCCGGCTGGGGTGGCTTCGGCTCCAGCACGGCAAAAGCCGCCCCGATCGGCCGCCCATTGAAATCCAGCTCTGGCTGACTGTTGACAAGCACAATCACCGGCGTCGGCCGCCCGTTGTTGAACACCATGCCTCCGATGGCCCGGTCTTGTAGGTCGTCGAAACCGGTGAATGTTCCGAAGCCCGCATTCCAGGCAAAGAAACGATAAAAGCCGCGATAAGGCCCGGGCGGCGTCCCCGGCAGGGTGGCGATCGAGATCATGCCGATGAACCCTTTGGCGCTGCCCCGGAAGTCCACTGCATTGGCTACCCGATTGACCAGTACCAGATCGTCGAAACCGTCGTTGTTGGTGTCGGTGACGAAGGCTTCGTCGGTGTCGTCGAGCCAGCCGCCGAAAATGTTGCCGTCGTGCAACGAGGAAAAAGTGCTCTGGCCTGTGACCAGATCCAACACGCGCAAAGCTATCGTGTTGCGCTTTTGGCTGGAGCGATTGAAAAACAACGCCTCCAAATTGCGACGCTGGGTGAAATGACCGAGGAACACTGCGTCTTTGTCATCGGTCAGTCCCTGGAAGACCTGTTGGTAGGTGAGGCTGCTGCCGGGCATTGGGTCGGCATACCCGACCTGCTTGAGCACGCGCCCGGTGAGCGGATCCACGATCCGATAAAAACCGTTGGCAGGCTCCGGCTTCTCGTTGGGCGACGGGAAATTGAACTGGATCAGCTCGACTTTGCCGTCTCCCTCGAGATCGCCTACCAGCGTCCGATCGTTGCTATCGAACCAGCCGATGAATTGCCCCGTATTGAACACCTGGGCGACAGCCCGCTGTTGCAAGTAATCCCAGGTCAGGATCGCTTCGGTGCCGAGGAAGGAGTCGGAGTTGTCACGATTGACGAAGACCAGGTTGTCGCGCCGCGCTATGCCAGCGATCGGCCCTGCCCCCACGGTCACGTTGTTCCCCAAAAAGCTCGCAAAGCGCACGACATCGAAACTGACCGTAGCGATGTTGGAAAACGCCTCCCCGTCGAAAGCCCGGTAGGTAAAACTGTCCCGGCCCTCGAAAGTCGGCTCGGGGATGTAGTTGAAAGAGCCGTCGGCATTCAGATTGAGCGTACCGTGGGCCGGGAATGTCAGCAGCGCCACCGACAGGCTCTGGAAGCGATCGGCATCCGTGTCGTTGGCGAGTAGTCCGGCGACCGTCGGCACGGTGATGCTGCCGCCACTGCGCACCGTGTACACGTCGTCACGAGCCACCGGCGGGTCATTGACTCCGTTGACCACCAGTTGCACTGTGGCCACGTTGGAATAGACCTGCCCGTCGAAGACCTGGTAGGTGAACGAGTCGTCGCCGAAAAAGTCCGGATCGGGCGTGTACGTGAAAGCACCGTTGGGTTGCACGGTCAGTCGTCCGAAGCGGGGCAAAGTCACCGGCACCGCCGTGAGGGTATCCCCGTCCACGTCCACAGCGTTGCGCAACAAACCAGGGGCGGCGACCACCAGCGGCGTATCCTCGGTCACCTCGAAGCGGTACGCCGCGGCGATCGGCACATCGTTGACCGGAGACACAGTCACCCGCACTTGTGCCGTCAGCTGGTTGCAATGCCCGTCGTCCACCGTGTACAAGAAGGTGTCTACGCCGTTGAAATTGGGCCGCGGCTGGTAGCGCAAGCCGCGGCCATTGTTGATGATGGTAACCGATCCGTTGGCCGGCTGGGTTACCCGTACGATGGTCAACACATCGCCGTCCGGGTCGCTATCGTTCGACGTCGGGTCGAAGGTCAAAATACTGTCTTCCGGTACGGTCACGTTGTCGTCGATCAACGTCGGCGGGTTGTTGGGCGTGCAGGTCGAAAAATGAGCGATCCAGGTGCCCCAGTTGGTCCATGACGAAGACGTGGCGTACTCGCTGGCTCCCCAAAACGAGACGCCATCTACGGGGTCTACCGTCAGCCCGCTGTAGTCACCAGTGCGATAAAGAGAGCTGACGTAGGTAGCCTCGCCTGCCTTGACCCGCACCGGATTTTGCATGGTGCCCAGCGGGTCTGCGATCGTGCGCGCCGTGACGTATACCGACATGAATTCGTTGGTGCTGGACTGCATGTAAACGAGGCCAATGGCCATTTGCGTATTGATGGCGATGGCCGGCATCCATGTATCTATCCCCGGCCCAGGATCGAGCGTGCCCTGCTGCACCAGCGTCACTCCGGGTCCGGAAGTGTCCAATTCGTACCAGCGAACGTGCGCGTCATTGTCGCCGAAAATACCGATATTGTGCGTGGCGACGAGCCGATTCTGGCGCCATTCGGCATTGAGGATACGCGTGTCGTTGGTTCTGAGGCGCCCGCCGCCAGGCTGATCGGCCAGCGGTGGAAACCGGTACGTGTTCACCGTCACGCTGACGTCTTGAAAAGTCGGCGTGGCGTTGAGCTTGTTGGTCATGCGGGTCACCTGGATTCGGTTGCTCGTCCCGAAATCGGCTGTGACGAAATACATGGCCGCCCCGGGCGTAGCCTCGTGCATGACCGCCGGCTGCATGGTGAAAAACTGGGTCCCAGGTCGGTCCACATCGAAAAAGGTCAACGTGCCCGGATTGCCATCCGTCACCGAGGCTTTGTCTATGGTGATGATGCTGACATGATCGAAGCCCCCGTTCCATTGGAACATATTGAGCGTGACATAAATCGCGTCGGCGTCCCATCCCAGTCCGGGATAGTCGCCCCAGTTGGTACCGTTGCCGTCCTCGACATTGATACGCTGCATTTCCCAGCTGCCCACCGGGTTGCTGTCGTCGGAAACGGCCAGGAGCAGGAAAGAGGTTTGCCGACTGAAATCTACTTCGAGAGTAATGACGATGAAGCGCTGAGCCAGTTCGTCGTAAGCCACCTTGGGATCGAATACCTTGCCGACACTGGCGTTCAGCGGTCGGAAAAACTCGTCGAGAGTTTGCAAAAAGATGCGGCTGCCCGTGGCCTTGTCGAAGAAAGCCACGCTGGCATTGGCCACTTCCACGATGTGCTGAGGGCCGGCGGCGGCATGTGTATCCGGAGGAACATACCGCGGATCGTCTTCGAAGCGCAGCCCAGCAAACCCGCCCAGAATATCAGCATCGAGCAATACCCGGTCTTCGAGCCTTTCGACAGCCAGCCGAACGGGTCGCTTCCCTCGGGCATGGGTCGCCCGACCCTTGTTGCCAGAGCACGTCTTGCGGCGCCTTACGCGGGGAGGGATCAGAAGCCACATACTCAACGACTCCCTTTGACTGCGTCCGGGAAATAGGGCCCGGCACCGATCCTGTACGAGTTCCGATAACTTTCTTACGTCCAAGCCGAGCGCTGGTCACAGGAAATGAGCGATACCGTACAAACGGGGGAGCCTTTGGTCGGCGCGGGTCCATCCTCGCCGGACTTTCAATCTACCAGACTAGCGGCACAAGTCAATAACATTTTTCCGCTTTTGCGCATTTTGTCAGCCCGCTCCTAGACCACCGTCAGAATCGGGTCGCCGTGGTCTTAGAAGAGCGACGTACGCGGAATATCGGGGAGCCAAGACCAGCCACGCCTATGGCACTTGACAAAGTCGGGGCCGGCGAGTATATAGTTAGGAGTCCTATGTGTCTGGTAGGTAATTTGCCGATACACGTGGCAAACAGTGTAGTGGGTTCAGAAAGGAGGTAGCCGATGTCTACGATCCCAGGGTACACGTATGGGACGGCGGAAGTGCCGCGTTCGCCGGTGAGCTTGCAAGAATTGGAGCTGCTCAAAAAGTCGGTTCTGTTTACCGCCGACGACGAGAAGTACCTGCGTATGGCCGGGGAGGTGCTCCAGGATCAAGTCGAGCAGATCCTCGACCTATGGTACGGCTTCGTCGGCTCTCATCCCCATTTGGTCAAGTACTTTCTAGATGCCAGTGGGCAGCCTTTGGGCGACTATCTGGCGGCGGTGCGCAAACGTTTCGGCCAATGGATTCTCGACACGTGCTTTCGGCCTTACGATCAAAATTGGCTCGATTACCAGTACGAAATCGGCTTGCGTCACCACCGCACCAAGAAAAACCGGACCGATCGGGCTCCCGCCGCGGAAGCCAATGTGCCTTTGCGCTACTTGATCGCCTTTATTGCTCCGATTACCATTACCATTCGGGATTTCCTCGGCAAAAAGGGGCACTCTGCGACCGACGTGGACAAAATGTATCATGCCTGGTTTAAATCCGTCGTGCTGCAGGTAATCCTGTGGAGCTATCCTTATGCCAAGCCCGGCGACTACTGACAAAACGGCGTCGGGGTCGTGCTTTGACCCAGGACAACAGCAACGGGACGTAGATGCCAAGATCGTGGCTGCACTGGAACGGCTCGCCCATGCTATGAACAACGCCCTTCAAGATGCTTCGTATGCCCAGGAACTGAGTCCGACGCAGGCTCAGTTCCTGGTGTATTTGCTGTACCGTGAGGATAGCGAACACAACCTGACCGAGTTGGCACGGCATTTCCGATTGCGTGTACCTACGGTCAGCGACGTGGTGAGCACGCTCGTGGCCAAGGGGCTGATCGAACGGAATCCGTCGCATTGGGACCGGCGCATGCGACTGGTGCGCTTGACTGCCGAAGGCCGCCGCAAGGCCCGGCGGATCGCCCAGTGGGCCGAATCGCTCCGCTGGCAGGTGCGCCAGATGGATGCCGAGGTCAAACCCCAGTTTCTGGCCACCCTGTTGCATCTGATCGCCAGGTTACAACAAGCCGGCCTGATCACCGTGGCCCGCTGTTGCACCACGTGTCTTTATTTCCAGCCTGGAGTTCACGACGACCCGCAGCGTCCGCACCACTGCGGGCTTTTGGACATACCTTTGTACTTGCATGACTTGCGCGCCGATTGCCCAGACCATAAATCGGTGCTGGCAGGCGGAGAAAGCCGACCGGCCCAAGAAACGGTCTCCAAGGATCCGTAACGGTGCGGGACTGCAGAAGGATGGAGCGGCTACGTGTGAGCCACATCTTCCACACCTTTTTGTACCGCTGTCGTACCGCAGGTCGCGTGCCCGCCGATATGGTCATCGGGCTGCTGTGGATCGCGGCGCTGGGCAGTTGCCTTGTGTGCGATGGCGGCAGGCTGGCCTGCCAGCCGCCTGGAGTTCCCGCAGCCTTCATGCACAAGCTGCCTGCGAAACATTTGCCCAATGCTTATCGGCTGCACGAAAAAGTCATTTCAGGCGGCCAGCCAGAAGGTGCAGAAGCATTTGCCGAGCTGCGCGCCTTGGGCGTCAAAACGATCGTCAGCGTGGACGGGGCCAAGCCGGATGTGGAGTTGGCTCGCACCTACGGGCTGCGCTATGTGCATCTGCCGATCGGGTACAACGGTGTGCCAGCCGAGCGCGCGCGCGAGTTGGCCAAAGCCGTGCGCGATTTGCAAGGGCCGATCTACATCCATTGCCATCATGGCAAACATCGCGGGCCGACAGCGGCGGCGGTGGCCTGCGTCGGTGCGGGACTTTTGCCGCCTGGGTATGCTGTGCAAATCTTGCGGATCGCTGGCACTAGTCCCGCGTATCAGGGGCTTTATCGAGCCGCCCAGCAGGCGCGCGCTCTGGACCCTAGAGAACTGGACCGGCTTCAGGTAGAGTTTGCCGAAGCACTGCAGGCTGCCCAGGTTACGGCCGCCATGGTGGAATTGGACCGGACTTTTCACCGGCTACAGAAAGTAGCCGAGGCCGGCTGGCGCGCGCCGGCCGATCATCCGGACATCGAACCCGCCCACGAGACGCTCATCCTGCGCGAGCATTTCACGGAGCTGATCCGTTTGTCGCAGACGGAAGGCAGGCCACGCGATTATATCGTTCGGCTGCGCGCTTCGGAAAGGGCAGCACTGACGCTCGAGGATACCTTGAAAAAGTGGCGTCCGACCCCCCGCGATCTGCCGCCTGCGGTTTTGTCGCGTCTGTTCGCAGACATCCAGGACGAGTGTACCTCCTGCCACCGAGTCTATCGCGATCGGCCACTGAACGATCACTGATGCGGCAGCGCGAGCGTCCGGCGCCTCGGTGCGCACTTGCCCGCGGGAAGCGCCGGGCAGTCAGGAGCAAGCGAACTGCGGCTCGACCAGTTGGGGCAAGACCCCGGCCTGGTATCCTGCGGCGAGCAGTCGGCGCACCGCCTCCCGGCCGCGCGCTCCATAATCTTGCGTCCACTGATTGACGTACATGGCGACAAATCGGTCTGCCTGGTCTGCGCCCAAACCGCGGGCAAAACGCAGGGCGTATTGCAATGCCTCGGCACGGTGGCCGAGTGCGTATTCGACACTGGCACGCACATAGCGATCCACCAGCTGCACAAGATCCGGGCCCAGGTCTTTGCGCACGATGTTGCCGCCCAGAGGCAACGGCAGACCGGTTTGTGTTTGCCACCAAGCACCGAGATCCACCGCACAGTGCAATCCCCGCTGGGCGTAGGTGAGTTGGCCTTCGTGAATCAACAGGCCGGCGGCTGTTTGCCCCTCCGCTACCGCGTCCAGGATCTGATCGAACGGGAGCACCGTAAAACGGAACGGGTGCCCCAGCCACAGACGCAGCACTAGGTACGCTGTCGTCAAAGTGCCGGGGATAGCGATGGTCGCCTGCAGCAACTCCTGTCTAGTCATGGCCTGGTGCGTCACTACGATCGGGCCGTATCCATCGCCCATCGAGCACCCGCTCGACAAAAGCAAGTAGCGATCCGCCAGGTATGCATAGGCGTGCAAGCTGACCGCCGACACGTCCAATTCCCCGGCCAAGCAGCGCCGATTCAACGTTTCGATATCCTGGAGTTCATGCCGGAACCGCAGCGGGCCTGTGTCCAGGCAGCCGTGGGTCAGGGCATAAAACATAAAAGCATCGTCGGCATCGGGACTGTGCCCGATAGTAAGCGTACGTGGTTCCATGCATGCACCTTGTTGGGAAACGTCAGCTCTGCCAGCGCGCCGTCTATGGGGGTCGTCAACCGACCGGCGCCGGAAGCCCTTGTGTCTAGGTGAGGACTTTACTAAGGAATTGACGCGTGCGCGGCGAGCTCGGCTCGGCGAACAAACGCGCAGGCGGGCCTTCCTCGACAATGCGCCCGTCGGCGAGCATGAGTACACGGTCTGCCGCACGCCGGGCAAAGCCCATCTCGTGCGTCACTACCAGTAGCGCCATGCCGTCGTTGCGCAAGTCTTCCAGGACGGCCAGGACCTCGCTTTTGAGCTCCGGGTCGAGGGCGCTGGTGATCTCGTCGCACAACAAACCGCGCGGCTCCATCGCCAGCGCACGCGCGATGGCCACGCGTTGTTTTTGCCCGCCGGACAGTTGCCGTGGATAGGCTTGAGCACGATCGGCCAAGCCGACTCGCTCGAGCAACGTCATGGCCCGGCGCCGCGCCTCGCTGACGGTCAGCCCCAGGACTCGGATCGGGGCCTCGGTGATGTTCTCGAGCGCCGTCAGGTGCGGAAACAACTGGAAATCCTGGAACACCATGCCGAACCATCTCCGCAGCTGGCGGATTGATTCTCCGTTGCCGTTGTGTCCCGGGCGCAAAATATGCTCCCCGATGCGGATTTCGCCCCCATCGAAGGGCGTCAGTCCGTTGAGGCAGCGGAGGAGTGTTGACTTGCCGGAACCGCTCGGTCCCAGCAGGACCACTGTTTCGCCAGGATGGACCTCCAGGCTCACCCCGTCCAGTATGGTTTTCGTACCGAAGCGCTTGGTCAAGTTAGTTACCGTGACGTGCATGGTTGTACTCGCTCCTGTGCCGACGCGCTCTCCTCCCTGGCAACCTGTCCTTTAGCTTCCCTGTCGCTCCGGCGACCAGCGCCTTTCCAGATACCGCGACAGATACCCTAGGGGCACGGACATAATGAGGTACAAAAGTGCCGTCAGTATGCCCAATTCCACGAATTTCAAACTGGAGCGCGCCAGAATCAGATACTCTTTGGTCAGCTCGCGTACAGCGATGACGCTGACCAGACTGGTATCCTTGAACAGCGCAACAAAGTCATTGGTCATGGGCGCCAGTGCCGTGCGCAAGGCCTGCGGCAACACAATGCGCCGGAAAATGGTCGTGTCCGACATGCCCAAAGCCCGACCGGCCTCCCACTGCCCTTCGGGAACGGCCAAGATCGAACTGCGATAGATTTCTGCCTCGTAGGCGGCGTAGTTGAGCCCGAAGCCTACTATGGCGGTGACCAGTGCAGGCATGCCGATGCCGTAACTGGACAGCCCGAAATAAAGGAAAAACAAAATCAGCAATAGCGGCACCCCGCGGAAGAATTCGACATAAGCCAGTGCCAGCCAGTTCACAGGCGGCGGCGCATACAACCTGAGCATGGCGATCACCAGACCCAAAGCCATGGCCAGTGCCATACTGGTGACGGTCAAAAACACGGTCATACCCGCCGCCTGGAGGAGCAGGGGGCCATAGTGATCGAAAGTCCATTCCCGCGCCGAAGCCGCCAGGATGTCTATATCCACTGCGTCGTCGGGGGGTGGCTCGTCGGCAGTCGCAGGTTTCCCAGTGGCATCGAATCCCAAGCCGGCGAGTTCTTCGCGGTCTTTTGGGCCATGCGCCAGCTCGGCTTGGTCTTCGTTCCAGATATGCCAGCGCCGATAGATGCGTCGCAAAGTCCCCTCGATCATCAGGTGCGATAGGGCTCGATCGAGGGCGGCAGCCAGAACGACATCGTCGTTACGCAGGGCTATGCCGTAAAATCCTTTGCCGATCTTGCGGTCTACGGTTTTCAGGCCGCGCTGACGCCCATAGTAGGTGGCAATGGGGCCGTCCAAGAGCACCGCGTCCACGCGCCCCAGGACCAGCTCTAGGTAAGGCTCCACCTGTCCATCGAAGGCCACGATGTCGCGTACGCCAGCTTTTTGCAGTAGTTCCTCGGCAGCGCTGCCCGCCAGGGTGCCGACCGGCTTGTCCAGGCAGTCGGCCAGCGAACGGATGCGTTCGTCGTCCTGGCGCACAGTCAAGTGCTGCCGGTAGACGTAGTAGGGACGGGTAAAGCGAAACGTGTGCGCCCGCTCCGGCGTGATTTCGTAGCCACTCAGAATGACATCGAAGTCCCCTTTGTCGAGGCCGGCGGCCAGACTGACCCACTCGTATTGCACGAACTCGGCCCGCAGGGGCAGGTCCCATTGCCGCGACACAGTCTGCGCCAGGGCGTCGGCCAGCTCGACCTCGAATCCGATCACGCGGGCGGGATCCTGGGGATCGCGTAGCTGATAGGGAGCACCGCCCTCGGCGTCGCCTCCCCAGCGTAACACGCCCTGAGCAAGTCGGGCACGGACTGCTTCTCTTTCGGAACCGCCCACCGGCTCGGCCCACACCGTACCGGCCGGGCCGAGCAACAGGACGACACTCGCTAGCACCCAGCGGTAACTCGACTCTTCTTCCAAAGCCACCCCCTTGGAGCGACCTTGCAGCTTGTCAAAGGATTGATGTTTCGACTTCCCGACGCCACACCTGCCGCACCGATCCTGGCTCACTAGCCCAGGTCATCAGCGTCGGCCCGAAGAACTTTCTGCCGCTCTCGAGTAGTCCTCACCGGCTGATTTTGTTCCTTGCAATAACAGCGCCCTGCGCGATGGTACGGTCTCAGGCTGCGCTTATCGTCGGCTTGGCAAGCCGCACTGTAGCTTAGCTCGAGCTTGCTTCATTCTTGTCGGCGCGCCGCTACCTACCTAGCTGTTTTTTCAGTTCAGTCATTAGATTTTACACGCTGCTGTGCCGTTATGTAAATGCGTTTCCCAACGGAGTGCGCCGACGTTGGGCAGCCGCTCGATGCCGCTCCCGGTACGGTCGGCGCCGCACGACCGGGGCGGGTTTCACGCCCACGGGTACTTGAAATCGTCCCCATCGGTGTGCATCCTATAGCCGGCGTGACAAAAATGAATTATTTCCGGCACTGCCGGCGACTTCGGTGCCAGGGCCGGCAAGATGCCGGCGCTCCCAGCGTTTGGCGCTGCCGGCGTTTGGCGCTACCGTCGAGTCGGAAGAAGCGAGGGTACTGACCGATGGATCCCGGATCTTCGAGCCAACGTGCCGATGCTGCGACTATGACACGCGAAGAGTTCGAGCGCTATCAGCACCTGCGGCGCCGACACCTGTGGAGTTTGCTGGGCCATCTGCCCGAACATGCGCATCCACGGCCTGCCCAAGTCCGACATCGAGAAAAACGCAACCACTATACTCTCGAGCATGTCCTTCTCGATCTCAACGGCCTCGAGGACGTGCCGGCGGTAGTGCTCCTGCCCGACAAGCGGCCCCCGCGTGCCCCAGGGGTACTCTATATGCACGCCCACGGCGGTACCTATGAATTGGGCAAAGAGGAGCTGTGGCTGGGTCGAAAGGTCATGCAACCTTATGCTCCCGTTTTCGCTGAATTGGGCATCGTGGCCCTGGCCATAGACAGTTGGTGTTTTTCCGAACGCAAACACGAAGAGGACGGGCGGCTGGGAGAAATGGATACGTTCAAGCTCATGCTCTGGCGCGGCCAGGTGCTGTGGGGCATGATGCTCTACGACGAGTACCAGGCCCTGTCCTATCTCCTCAGCCGGCCCGAGGTGGATCCGCATCGGATCGGTGTGTTCGGCCTGTCCATGGGGGCGACCAAAGCATGGTGGCTGGCAGCCCTCGATCCGCGCATCTCCCTGTGTATAGATTTGTGTTGCTTGACCGATTACGAAGAATTGATCCGTGCCAAAAACCTCAAAGGACACAGCATCTATTACTATGTCCCGCGGCTCCTCAAGTATTTCCACGCGGCAGACATCAACGAATTGATCGTGCCCCGGCGGCGCTTGAGTCTCAACGGTCGGCAGGACCCGCTCACGCCGCCTGCCGGCGTCGAGAAGATCCGCCGGCATGTACTGCCCCTCTACGAGAAGTTCGGCCGTCGCGAGGATTGCCGTATCGAGCTGTTCGACTGCGGGCACGAAGAGACCCCCGAGATGCGGCGCTTGGTCCGCGAGTGGCTTGTACGTTACCTGGTGCAGCCTGGGTGAGAAGACCGGACCTGGGTCGCCGAATCCGGATCGTTTGGACGCCACAGTGCCAGGATGCGCTCGGCCACCGTCTGGGGACTGTCTTCGGGATGGACAACGACGGCACGCAGCTCCGGCAAATGTCGGAACCAGCTCAATTGTCGGCGCGCGAACTGCCGACTGCGGGTCTTGATCAGGGTGATTGTATCTTCCCAGGAGCGAACGCCGTCGAGGTACTCGAGCAGCTCGCGGTACCCCAGAGCCTGACGGGCAACGTGACTGAGCGGTCGGGGCAGGTGCTCGAGCCGGCGCACTTCGTCGAGCCAACCAGCCGCCAGCATGCGATCCACCCGCTCCTCGATGCGCCGGTACAGGACCTGGCGTGGCCAAGCTAACCAGACCGGCACCGGTCCATGCCAGCGTATCTGTGCAAATTGGTGCTGCATCGCACTGAGGGGTTGTCCGGTCAGTTGGATCACTTCCAGAGCCCGTACCAATCGCCGGATGTCGTGAGGATGGATGCGTCGCGCCGCTTCGGGATCGTGCTCTCGCAAGCGAGCGTGCAAGTGATCCCCTGGCAGCCGGGCCAGGTGCTCGCGTAGCGCGGGCTGTGCCGCCGGGCCGGCGAAGAGTCCGCGCAACAGGGCTTTGAGATACATCGGCGTACCTCCGACGATCAAGGCTTTCTGGCCACGTCGGGCCAGGTCCTGGCACACCCCGGCTGCCTGCCTGAGCCACCAGGCCACGTTCGCCCCCTCCCACGGGTCCAGCACGTCCAAAAGGTGGTGCTTGACGCGTGCCCGTTCCTGTGGCCCGGGCTTGGCCGTGCCGATGTCCAGTCCGCGGTACACAGCCATCGAATCCATGGACACGATCTCGGCCCCCAGCGCCTCGGCCAAAAGCAAGCCCACCTCGCTCTTGCCGCTGGCTGTCGGCCCTGTCAGCACATAGACGCCGCGGAACACTTCGGGGTCTACCAGAAAGTCGGCACTACGCTCCATGACTCTCGGCCAATCGGTCCTTGTCCAGCCGCTTGTATCGGCCGCGCGCCGGACTCGCCCAGGACAAAGAGCATCCTCTAAAATAAGTCTATGCCCGACCGAAAGAAACCTACATCGGGCCGCGCAAGCCGCTGAAAAACATCGGCTGCCGACGATTTTCTCGGGAGCGGGCTATGGGCCGATCTCAGCACCCTAACAGTTCCGAGACAGATCCTCGCTTCCCCAGTGGGCCGTGGACCGGGTACTTTCTGCAAAAGCTTTTTCCAGGACGTCATATGATGGAATTGCTCCTGCGCTTTGCCGACGGCGTCATGACCGGCGAAGGCAGAGATTGGGTGGGACGCTTCACTATCCGCGGGCACTACCGTGTGGACACCGGCGCCTGTACCTGGACCAAGCACTATATCGGCCGCCACGATGTCTTTTATCGGGGGTACAACGAGGGACGCGGGATCTGGGGCATATGGGAATTGACCGATGCCGGCGTGCCGCAAACAGGTGGCTTCCACATTTGGCCCATAGGCTCCGGGTACGGAGAAGACGACCGGTTGCACGCGGCGCAGGAATTGCCCCTGGCCCAAGAATCGGCGGTCGGAGTCGGGTGATACGGGTCGGATTCAGGCCACCTGGCCCAGCGCTCGTTGCAAGGCCTTCTGATACACGGTCTTGTCGCGTGCGCCGTCAATGCGCTCGACAATCTGCCCGTCTTTGAAAATCAGCACCCGCGGTATGCTCGTGATACCGTACTGTGCGGCTAGCTCTTGGTGATCGTCTACATTGACCTTGCCCACTTTGGCCTTGCCGGCGAACTCGTCCGCCAGCTGGTCAATGTATGGGGCAATCATACGGCAGGGGCCGCACCAAACCGCCCAGAAATCTACCAAAACCGGTATAGAGCTTTGCAACACTTCGGTTTGCCAGTTTTCCGTAGTCAATTCCAGGACATTTTTACTAGCCACGCTCGCTCTCCTATTTCCCAGAGAGTATGGGCGGCCGCACTCGGCCCGTACGGGCCTCCGCCGCCGGGCGCCCGCCGAGTTTCGCTGCCATCGTCATCCGTCGTCGGATCTTTTCTTTTCCTTACGCTATGGCCCGCCGGCGTGAAATCAAGCCCAGGGAGAAACAGCCCTGCTTGAGGTGTCAGGGAGCACCCGCGGGCCGGACAGGCTGGCTCGTACGTGAGGCAGGCTTTTTCATAGCCCTCTGGCGACCCGTAGATTGGGTAGGCCCTTTGGAGGGGCGGCAGTCCGTGCGGCGAAGTAAATATAGTTTGCATTTGCTCACAATCGGTTATAATAAGGATCATCGAGGCCCACCGCGCCACCGGGTTTCTCCGGCCCGCCTGGCGATCACCGGATGGCTTGCCAAAAGGGAAGACCGACGCTCTGCACGCCTACACAAAGCGATCGAAGGGGGGTGGCGATGATGCGCTGCATAGCCTGCCTGAGCCTGTTGACAGTGTGCGCGGTAGCCGCAGCCAGTCCTACGGACAAGCCGGGAAGCGCCTCGCTGCCGCCGTTACAGAGACTGCAGATTTATCCTGAACGGGTCGTCTTGATCGGGCCGCGGGCGGCACAACAGGTGGTGGTCAATGGGCATTTCCTGGATGGTGCCATGCGCGACCTGACCAGCCAGGCACAGTACCGGCTGGAGGGACCGGCGGTGGCGCGCTGCCAGCCCACGGGTTATGTG
This sequence comes from Gemmataceae bacterium, assembly GCA_040289265.1. Taxonomy (GTDB): domain Bacteria; phylum Planctomycetota; class Planctomycetia; order Gemmatales; family HRBIN36; genus PSKW01. The sequence goes on along the minus strand of PSKW01000010.1, from coordinate 47,590 downwards.
ACCGCCGCTCAGGATGGCACGGCCACGCTGGTGGTGGAAGTGGCGGGTCAAAGCGCGCGCGTGCCAGTGGAAGTACGTGCCGCGATGCGACCGCAGCCGATCAGTTTTCGCCGCGAGATCATGGCCGTCCTCAACGTCGCCGGGTGCAACCAAGGTGCCTGCCACGGATCGCCGAGCGGGAAAAACGGTTTTCGGCTCAGTTTGCGCGGGTACGATCCTGCTGCCGACCATGAGCAGTTGACGCGGGATGTGCTCGGGCGACGCACTTCGGCACTCAGTCCCGAAAACAGTCTGATCGTCCAGAAAGCTCTGGGCCGCGTGCCCCACGAGGGCGGACAGCGCTTCGCCCCAGGATCGCATCTGCAGCACCTGCTGACCTCCTGGATCCAGGAAGGGATGCACGACGATCCGGAAAGCCCTCTGCCGGTCACTTTGCAAGCTTATCCGACTGCACAGGTGCAGGTGCATCCGGCCTGGGGACAACAGCTGGCGGTGCAGGCCCGCTTCGCCGATGGATCGGTCGCCGATGTGACCCGCTTGTGTAACTACGCGTCGAGCGATCCGGCGCTAGCGGACGTGGACGCGACAGGGTGGGTACGCTTCCAGCAGCCGGGAGAAGCTACCATCTTGATCCGCTATCTGGAAGCGATGACTACGGTACGGCTCGTGTATTTGAAGCCGGACCCCCAATTCCGCTGGCCCGAGCCGCCGGAGCACAACTACATAGATCGGCTGGTTTTTGCCAAGCTGAAAAAGCTGGGCCTAGCTCCCTCGGAACTATGCACCGACGAAGAATACTTGCGGCGCGTGTACTTGGATCTGTGCGGCATTTTGCCCAGTGTCGAGGAAACGCGGCAGTTTGTGACGGACAAACGTCCCGACAAGCGGACGCGGATAGTAGAGCGGTTGGTGCAGCGGCCGGAGTTTGCAGATTTTTGGGCTCTTAAGTGGGCTGACATCCTGCGCTCCTCGCGCAAAAGTGTCAAGCTCGCCGGAGTCTTCAAGTTTCGCGAATGGCTTCGTTTCCAGATCGCTAGCAACCGTCCGCTCGACGAACTGGTCTACGACCTGTTGACCGCACAGGGGAGCAGTTTTGCCAACCCTGCAGCCAACTACTACCGAGTGGCCCGCGATCCCCAGAGCCTGGCCGAGACGACTGCCCAATTGTTCCTGGGCGTGCGCATGCAGTGCGCCAAATGCCACAACCATCCCTTCGAAAGGTGGACGCAGGACGATTATTACGGTCTGGCAGCAGTTTTTGCCCGTGTCAAAGTCAGTCTGTCGCCGGAGGGGCCAGGCGCGGCAGAGGACGAGTACGTCGTCCTCGACCGGGCCGGAGAAGTTACCCAGCCGCGCACGCAAAAGACCATGATGCCCACCGTGCTGGGCACTTCTTTGGCTACCGATGCCGCGGACCGGCGCCAGGCATTGGCCCGTTGGCTCGTCAGCAAGGACAATCCCTTTTTCGCCCGCTCCTTAGCCAATCGCATTTGGTATCACCTCCTGGGGCGCGGCATCGTCGAGCCGGTAGACGATTTCCGCGACTCCAATCCGCCGAGCCACGAAGAGTTGCTCGATGCCCTAGCGCGGGACCTGGTCGAGCACCGCTACGACCTGCGCTACTTGGTCAAAACCATCACGGCATCGCGCGTCTATCAACTGAGCGCGCAGCCCAACGCCACCAACAAGGACGATCAAAAATATTTCTCCCGGGCCATCACCAAAATGCTAACCGCTGAACAGCTGCTCGATGCGTTGTGCCAGGCTACAGAGGTGCCCGAAAAATATCCCGGGCTGCCCTTGGGGACGCGGGCTACGCAACTGCCCGATGGCGAGTTCCAGCATGTCTTTTTGAAAACTTTCGGCCAGCCGGCTCGCGAGCTCCCCTGCGAGTGCGAGCGCGAAAGCGATACCAGTCTGGCCCAGGCATTGCAACTGATCAATGGCCAGACCGTCCACGGTAAGTTGCGGCAGCCCCACAACCGTATCGGACGGCTCCTGGCAGCCAAAGCCACCCCCGAGGCAATCGTCGAGGAGCTGTATTTGGCCACCCTCTCCCGCTACCCTGAGGCCACCGAAAAACAGGTCGTCCTCGATTACGTGCGGCGCCATAAAGACGCCCGACGGGCCTGGGAAGACGTGCAATGGGCGCTCATCAACTGCAAAGAGTTCTTGTTCCGTCATTGAAGGGCTTGTGCCTAAAACTGCCGAGCGGTTTTTGCCCTTGGCCGTCCTAGCGCGTGTCTTGCGGACGCTATGCACGGCCTGCCACGCTGGTGCATTTGTGTTCCTGCAGTCCTGAGCGGGTCGCGCTACCCATTTTGGAAGCGCTGAAGCAAAGCATGTACAAGCCGCTCGGCTTCTTCTTGTCTTGTGCAGGCGGTTTCTGCCGTAGGCACAAGGCCACGCCAGGTCAGGTCGTATGGTAGACCTCGATGCCGGGCCGCTGCCCGGAATTGCTCCTGGACGCGCAGGGCCCACACCAGGCCGAAGCGGTCGCGAAACAGCCGCCAACGCGACTGGAAATCCTGAGCGTCGGCGGCGCGCCTTCTCGTGAGGATCCACCCCAGCCATAGCGCCGGCACCAGGACGGCATCGGCGTACATCCCCAGCCGATGGGCAATCGGCTCGGACAGTTCCATCACGAGCGGGACGGCAGCAAGAGCATGTGCTGTTCCCGCGAACACCATCGCCGCGGCCAAGCCTGTGGGCAAATAGTTGATCAGTCCGAAGGTCAGCAAACCGATCAGGAAAATGGCCCAGGGGATTTCCAGCAGCCATCCGGAAGCGGAGGCGTGCCCGGCGGGCAAGCAGAGCACTCCAGCTAAGCAGAGGACCACGAGATTCCAGGCGTCCGCGCCGGGCCGGCGTGCTCCGAGCACAGCCGCGACCACCAGGGCCGAGCCGCACAAGCCGAGGTAGTTTCCCAGAGGTTCAGGCCACAGCCCGAACGACCGTATGGTCCAGACCAGCCAGGCCAGACCCAGCCACAGCCACGCGCTGCGCAGGGTCGTGTCCTTCAGTGCTTGCCATCCCTGCCACCACACCGCTCCCCAGAGGGCATAGCCGATGCTCACGAGCCAGTGCAGGTACTGCATGGCGTTGTTCCTGCGCTCTAACCCTTACGCTATGCGCTTGCCGTAGAGCATGAGGCCGTCGCCTGGCGCATAAAAGTCGGCGATCTGGGCCAGCAGCTGGTATCCCTGGCCTTCGTAAAACCGACGCGTGGGCTCGTACAAGGGCGTCGAGGAAGTTTCGACGACGATCAATCGGCCCTGCCGGCTCGCTATGTCCTCTTCGGCGACCCGCAGCAAAGCCGTACCGACTCCCCGTCTCTGACAACTTGGCGCTACCGCGATCCAGTAGATATCCCAAGTGCCTTCCGTCACGGGATTGTGGCCGTAGCATACAAAGCCAGCCACCTCGTTGCCCAAGCGGGCCGTGTAGCAACGGTAACCGCTCGCGTCCTGGCGCCGAAGGTATTCGTCGAGGACTTCTTCGAGCACAGCCAGCTCGTGCGGCTTGAACACGCCGGTTTGGCGGGCAAGATCCAACAGTTCTTTACGCTCCGGTGAACCGGTACGTTGCACATTGAGCAAGGGACACCTCCGGGGTCATGCAGCCAGGCTCTTAGGCGCCGGCTGGTTCTATCTCTTGGGTCGGGCCACGACTGCCGCCGCTAGCCTGCACCATGCCGATCATAGCCTATTGTGTGGCCCAAGCGGCCCAGCGTCTGCCGGGGAGCCTAAGCTGTTCGCCCAGGAGCTTGCGAGGCGCACTGTGCCGCCCACACCTGTCGGGCTGTCGCCTTGTCCGTAGGCTGGAAGGATGCACGCCTGAAGGTTAAAATGGATAGACCAGTTCGGTACACTACCGTTGCACGCACAATGCTCTCGTAAGTTGTGAAGGACAGGGGCGCGAGGCAACCGATGCTTGAAAGTCTTCAAAAAGGGCTGACCGAAGCGTTGCGTCGGCTCATGGGGCGTGGCCGGCTCACGGAAGCCAATATCCGCGAGGGGCTGGAAGAAGTCCGTCGCGCACTTCTCGAGGCCGATGTCAATTATCATGTCGTCAATCTCTTTATCGAACGGGTCACCCGCAAGGCACTGGGCCAGGAAGTCCTGCGCAGCGTCCAGCCCAGTCACCAGATCGTCAAAATCGTCTACGACGAGCTGGTTCATCTGATGGGACCGGTGGACCACGACTTTCACTTCGCGCAAGGGCGGCCCACGGTCATTATGCTGTGCGGATTGCAAGGCAGCGGCAAGACGACCACCGCCGGAAAGCTGGCCCTGACGCTCAAGGAACTGGGACGGCGTCCGCTGTTGGTGGCCGCCGACCTCCAGCGGCCTGCTGCCGTCGAGCAGCTGAAAATCATCGGCGCACAAGCGGATGTGCCGGTCTATAGCGAGACCGGTTCCACGCCCTTGCGTGTCTGCCAGAATGCTGTGCGCTTTGCCCGAGAAAAAGGCTTGGACACGGTTATCCTCGACACCGCCGGCCGGCTGCATATCGCCGACATGCCCATGGAAGAACTCAAACAAATAGACCGCGCCTTGCAGCCGGATCAGGTGTATCTGGTGGTGGATGCCATGACCGGCCAGGATGCCGTGGTCAGCTCGCGTGCCTTCAACGAGGCGTTGGAGCTTAACGGCGTCATACTCACCAAACTCGACGGCGATGCCCGAGGCGGGGCCGCCCTGTCCATCAAAGAAGTCACCCAGGTGCCCATCAAATGGATCGGCGTCGGGGAAAAACTCGACCGGCTCGAGCCTTTTTACCCAGAACGCATGGCCCAGCGCATCCTCGGCCAGGGTGACCTCATGACCTTGGTCGAGCAGGTCGCCCGCGTACAGCGCGACCTGGACCAGGAACAACTGCGCCAGCAACAGGAAAAACTTGCCCAGGGAGACTTTACCCTGGACGATTTTCGCAAGCAATTCGATCAGCTGCGCCGCCTCGGCGTGCGCAACCTCATGAGCATGATGCCGGGCATGGACCCGTCCTTGTTCGACGAATTGGAAGAAGATCCCGAGACTGCCTTTCGTCGGGTCCAGGGGATCATTGATTCGATGACCCCCGAGGAGCGGCGTCGCCCCGAGATCGTGGACCTCAGTCGGCGTCGGCGCATTGCCGCTGGCAGCGGCACAACTCCTCAGGAAGTCAAAAAGTTCCTCGAACAATACGACGTCATGCGCTCGTTCATGCGCCAGATGGCCAATATGAGCTTGTGGCAGCGTCTCAAATTGGTCAGCGGCCTCAGTCAAGCCGGCGCCTTCTTGCCCGGCAGCAACCTCTTGCACAAGGCCAAGCTCGGCACCGGACATCGTAAGACCGCCAAGGAACGGGCCGAGGAGCGCAAAAAAAAGCGCCGCAAAAAAAGATAGCACTCTCGGCTTGCTTAGGCTTTTCCCTCGTGGCACAATCGAAGCTAGGGCGCTATCTCGAGGGGCATGTCGCGCAAGGGGAGCATACCGAGTAAAAAGGCGCGCCGAGCTCGGGGGAGAGGAAGAGGGTCTTTGTTCTCTGCGTTTCTCAGCGCCCTCTGCGGTTAAAAAATCGGGGCATTAACCGCAGAGGACGCAGAGGAGCGCAGAGGAATGCGGAGCGAGCAACGGACTGCGTGGGGCACGAACGAATACCAAGTGCACACAAGGCACCCAGGCAGCACAGAACCGCTATGGCGTGTAACCCGATTTTTGTTTTGGATGGAGCAGGGGTATCTGATCTGGCGCCGAGGGAGCACAGAAGCGCTACGCCGCGTAACCTGATTCTTGCTTTGGATGGAGCAGAGGTTTCGGATCTGGCACCGAGGCAGCACAGAACCGCTATGGCCTCTAACCTGCCCCGAGATGCCGAGGCACGCGATCGCAGCGGATGAGTGCAGTCGTGCGCCGTGTGAACATGTGTAGGTGCGGTAGAACAGGCCAGGCGCAGGCATCTAGTTGAAGACCTGCCAGCTCCGCGAGCGCTCCTGGGGCCGAGCGGCTGTATCGAGACCGCACATCGCCCATAAGCAGGATGAGATCTGGACCTATCTAGCCCGACTTTCTAAACAAACTGTCTAGGCATAAGCAAGCCCTGCAGTCAGATTTTGTGCCGAACCGGGAGTACAAGCGATGGTGCGCATCCGATTGAAGAAGATGGGGCGCAAACACCGGCCGTTTTTCCGCATTGTAGCTATTGACTCGCGGCAGCCACGCGACGGGAGGATCATCGAGGAACTGGGGATCTACGACCCGCTGGCAGCCGACGAGAAGCAGAAAGTGAAGTTGCAGGCGGAGCGCGTGCGTTATTGGCTGAGCGTGGGGGCGCAGCCGTCGGAAAAGGTGCATGTGCTTTTGCGCAAGTATCTGACGTCTACCGAACAGCAAGCCTCCGCGGCGGCCCCTGGGCCGTGACTCATGACCGGCGGGGCACCGCACAAGGTCGGGGCGGTCGCCACTCTATGCGTTTCGATATTTTGACTCTGTTTCCGCAGATGTTCGGCGGCTACCTGAGCCAGAGCCTCCTCAAGCGGGCACTGCAGCGAGGCATTGTCGAGATTCACTTGTGGAACATTCGCGACTGGGCGACGGGACGACACAAAAAGGTAGACGATCGGCCCTATGGCGGGGGCCCTGGGATGGTGCTGATGTGCGGGCCGGTGGTGGCGGCGGTGGAGGCAGTACGCGCCCAGGCGCCCGATCCGGGGCTGTTGATCTTGCTGACCCCCCAGGGCCAGCGGCTGGAACAAAGCCTGGTGCGGCACCTGGCCACTCAGCGCCGATTGCTGCTAGTGTGCGGTCGTTACGAGGGGTTCGACGAGCGCATCCGCATCCTCTTGCAGCCCATGGAGATTTCCATCGGGGACTATATTTGCAACGGGGGCGAAGTGCCGGCCATGGTCATCGTGGACACGGTGATCCGCTACGTGCCCGGAGTACTGGGGGACGAAGCCAGTATCCGTGAGGAGTCGCACGCCGAGCCTGGAGTGGTAGAATACCCACACTATACACGACCGCGGGTGTTCCGCGGTCTGGCGGTGCCGGACGTTTTGCTCAGCGGCAATCACCAGGCCATTGCCGCCTGGCGACGGCACCAGGCATGGCAGCGAAGTCGAGCGCGACACAGGCCCTGTCTGTGTTCGACTGCAGACGCAGGCCAGTCTACCGTCGGTCAGGCACCGCCAGGCACCGAGACCGACGCGGTGCAGGAACAGAAAGGGTGAGCTATGACACGGTCCGATCGCGGTATGCTCATGCGCACAGTGGAAGAGCAGTATCTGCGCAAAGATATCCCGGCTTTCGAGGTGGGCGACATCGTAGATGTGCACCAGCGCATCTTGGAGGGCCAAAAGGAACGGATCCAGGTTTTCAGCGGCACGGTAATCGCGCGCCGCGGCAGTGGCTCGCGGGAAACATTTACCGTGCGGCGCATCGTGCAAGGGGAAGGCGTGGAGCGCACCTTTCCCTTGCATTCTCCGCGTATTGCCAAGATCGAAGTGCGGCGCACCAGTCGGGTACGCCGGGCCAAGTTGTATTACCTGCGGCACCGGGTGGGCAAAGCGACGCGTCTGAAAGAAGGGAAACGTCGGCGCGTCGAATTGCCAGGTGCGGAACCGAGCGAGCAGGGCGTTGCATCGGCTCCGGCGGCTGCTGGCCAATGACGCCCGGGCGCAAACTACAGGAGCGGAAAAACGCCGACGCGACATCGGCTATGGCGCTGGTTGCTGGGACGGCTCTCCGAGTGGTGGGTGGCGCGCTGGGCACGACGTCGGGGCATGAAGATTTTGGCCCGGAACTGGCGTGGGCTCGGCGGAGAATTGGACATCGTTGCCCTGGAACAGCAAACCATCGTCTTCATCGAGGTGCGTTCTTTTTTCGGCGCTTTCGATCCGGTCTCCAGGCCTATTGTGAGCGAGCACAAACAACACGTTCTGTCGCGCACTGCCGTGGCCTTTTTGCGACGGCATCGGCTGCTGGGCCGTTCGGCACGCATAGATGTAGCCGCCCTCCATTGGCGCCTTTTCGCCCTGCCGACGATCCATTATTACCGGGCCGCTTTTGAACCGAGTGGTTTCTGGCAGGCATGATGCCGCGATTCCGTCCAGCTCGCCGTCCGCTCGGGGCGTTCATCGTCGCCGCCCCAGACGGTCGTTTCCTGAGACGCCACCGTACGGCTAGCGCTCGAGCAAGAGCATGCACACGGTTTTAGCTTCCGGGTAGCTGGAGCGCTCGATTGACGGGACAGCCGAGCGGTCTATAATGCGAGGGAAAGCGACAGGTGCCTCGGCTACGCACACATGTAGCGGCCGGGGAGAATAGGGAAGACGGTGCGAATCCGTCGCGGGGCCGCCGCTGTATTCGGCGAGGGTGCGCCCAGCAAGCCACTGCGACTGCTGAGTCGTGGGAAGGCGGGTGCAACCCGTTACCAGCCGTAAGCCAGAAGACCTGCCTGTCGTTTGTCGTGCGGAGTGCTTCGGCCTCGAGCACACCGGACAAGTCGGGAGAGACAGTGCGGGCCCTCTTCCTGCTTGCAGAGGCCGAAGCCTTACGTGCCCGGCCCGGCAGCAGGAGGACCGCAGCATGATCCGTATCTTTGGCCCTTCCGTCCGTGTCCTTGCCGCGTTCCCACGGCGGCGTCTGGATCGCAGAGTCGCGGCACCCTTTTTAGGAAAGCCTGGCCCAGGCTTCACGCTCATCGAGCTGCTGGTGGTGATTGCCATCATCAGTGTGCTTATCGGCCTTTTGCTGCCGGCAGTACAAAAGGTGCGAGCAGCCGCCAATAGCACCCAGTGCAGATCCAACCTCAGGCAATTGGGTCTGGCGCTGCACCAGTATGCGAACGACCACAAGGGGCAGCTGATTCAAGTGACCACGTGGCGCTGGTGGCAGCCGGACGGGCCCACCAATCGGCGTCTTTTTTGGTTCGGGGAGGTGGTCGGCCCGGGTCGGGTAGACCTGCAGCAGGGCTTCCTCATGCCTTATATGGAAAACAACGCCACGGTACAGCAGTGCCCTGATTTCAGTCCGGCGCAATTCCAGCTGCGTTTCCAGGGAGCTACCGCCGGATACGCTTACAACTACAAGTATTTGGGGCCCGGCCCCAGATGGCCCGATGGCCGGATATTGTCCTATCGGATAACCGATGTGCGTGGCACATCGGAAACAGTGGCTTTTGCCGACAGCGGCCGGGTCAACTGGTGGGCTTATCCACAGCCGCAGCTGGAGGAGAACTTCTATCTCGAGCCGCCGTCGTCTCTATATCCCACGGTACATTTCCGGCACGGCGGGCGGACAACCAACGTGCTGTTTCTGGATGGGCATGTCGAAACGATGACGCCGACGGATAACGGTGTGCCGATCTGGTGGCCCACCGCGGCCGATAACTTGCGCAAAAAAGCTGGCCTGTTCGATATCGGCACCGGCGACGAATGGTTCGACCGCGAATGACCACTGGGCTAGGCACGAGGAACAGGCATGAGGCACTGGTCCTGGGAGGGAAAGCTATGCGGGCGCTGGTAGTTTTGACGATCGTAGCGACGACGCTGGTAGTAAGCAGGGTGCTGCCCCACCCGCCCAATTTTGTCCCCGTGGTAGCAACGACCTTGTTCGGCGCTGCCTGTGTCAACCGCCGGTGGCATGCACTGGCCGTGCCGCTCTTGGGGATGCTGGCTAGCGATGTAGCCCTCGAAGTGGGGGCGCGACTGATCGCTTATGGAGGATGGATGGCAAGCGTGCGCGGGTTCTATCCCGGCATGTGGTACGTTTATGGCGCGCTTGCATGCGTGGCTTTTCTAGGGATGTGGTTGCAGCATCGGCGCAATTTGTGGCCTGCTGCCGGCGTGACCTTGGGCGGTTCGCTCGTTTACTTCGTGCTGACCAACCTGGGCGTCTGGATCAGCTCGGATTTGTACCCCCACGACTGGCATGGTTTGGTCGCGTGCTATGTAGCTGCCTTGCCTTTTTATCGAAACCAGCTAGCGGCGGATGTCTTATTTGCGCCGATCCTTGTGGGCGGATACGTTTTGACACAGCGTCGCTGGCCGGCTCTCGGCGCGACGACTCCGGAAAACCTATAATAGACCCGACGGCATAGAAGGCCCCACACATACCGGAGGCAGTGGCTCGATGGTCCCGGAGGCAAACGAAAGACCCCATGCATGACTCGGCGTTATATCCGACAGTTGGCTGACGGCGATGCGGTGGAGCAAGTCTTTTTCGTCGCCGAGAGTTGCTTGCGGGCCAATCGGCACGGGGGCTTGTATTTGCAAATGGAGCTGCGCGATCGCAGCGGCTCGGTAGAAGCCCGTCTGTGGAATGCTGACGAAGGGATGGCACGTCGCATCCGCGCCGGCAGTTTTATCCATGTCCGAGGCAAGGCACAAATCTATCAGGGCCAGCTGCAGCTCATCGTCAACGAGGCCGAAGTCGTGGAGCGGGAGCGCATAGCCTGGCAGGATTTCTTTCCTCATGCCGAAAAAGATTTGGCTCTGCTGACGACCCGGCTGCGTAGCCTGCTGCAGACGATCCGGCAGCCGGCACTCAAGGCACTGGTGCATTGCTTTCTGGCGGACGGGACGATCATGGACCGCTTCGGTCGCGTCCCCGCTGGTGTCCGCAACCACCATGCGTACATCGGCGGCCTGTTGGAGCACGTAGTGCGTTTGTTGGAAGCGGCGGATCGGTTGCTGGGGCCGCCGGGTACCCTCTTTCCGGAACTCGACCGCGACCTGTGTCTGGCCGGGATTTTCGTGCACGACATCGGCAAGGTGCGCGAGCTAACGGCCGAGGAGGGATTTGCTTATACCGACGAAGGACAGCTGGTCGGGCATCTAGCCATTGGACTGGAGCTGCTCAACGAAAAAATCGTCGAAAGCGAACGGCTTACCGGTCAGGCCTTTCCGACGGAGCTGGCCTTACGTTTGAAGCATATCATCCTCAGCCACCATGGCAGCTACGAGTTCGGCAGTCCAGTCGTGCCCATGACCCCCGAGGCTATTTTTGTTCATTATTTGGACAGTTTGGACGCCAAAGTGCATAGCTTTGCCCGGGATATCGTGGCCGATCTCAATCCGCACAGTGCTTGGACTTCTTTTCAGCCTCACCTGGGCCGCCGGCTGTTCAAAGGCCGAAGCGGACTGAGCCCTCTCGAACCTCCTGAAGGAGGCGCCAGCGCTTGACCTGTCGCGGGCGGGCCCCTCTGCCATAACCGGCCCTCGCTTACAATGACTCAGGAACGCGTGGTCGCTCAGCGTGTGTCGGTTGGACGCGGCGTCGAGCCTCTGGCACAAGACGGGTCCAGAGGGCCCGACATGGGGGCGACGCCTGGGGAAGTGCCGACGAGGTAGAGGAAAAATGGCCGACCTGGCGACATCCATTCTGCGGTATATCAGTCGGGTAGGATATCAGCCCGTCAAGCCCAAAGCCCTGGCACGCAAAATGGGTATCAAGGACACCGACTATTATCAGTTCCGCAAAGTGTTGCGGGAATTGCATCGCAGCGGCCAGTTGGAGTTGGGCAAAAACCATACTGTGCGGCCACTCAACCCGCTGGAAGTAGTGGCCGGCGTTTTCCGGAAAACGTCAGTCGGTGCCGGATATGTGCGGCCGCATCTGCCCGAGGTGGCTCAGGGGCAAGAGATTTACATTCCGCCGGCCGCGGTCGGCGACGCGTCCACCGGCGACGAAGTACTAGTCAAACTGATCCGACGCCGGCGTCGCCCGGAAGGGGCCATCGAGGGCCGCATCCTGCGTGTGCTCGAGCGTATCGCCCATCGCTTTGTCGGCACTTATTACGAGGAAGCCGGCGAAGCGTGGGTCCTGGTGGACGGGACCACGTTTGCCGAGCCCATCTATGTCGGCGACCCGGGAGCCAAAGGGGCCCGGCCCCACGACAAAGTCGTCATCGAGATGCTGCGCTTCCCTTCGCCGCAAGTACGCGGCGAGGCAGTCATCACCGAAATCCTCGGCCCGCGCGGGCAGCCGGGCGTGGACACCTTGTCCATCGTTCGAGCCTATGACTTGCCCGACACTTTTTCTGCAGAAGCACTGGACGAGGCGCGGCATATAGCCCGACGCTTCGAGGACATGCCGCGCGATGGACGTCGCGATTTCACCGAAGACCTGGTCATTACCATTGACCCAGCCGATGCCAAAGACTTCGATGACGCTGTGAGTGTGCGTCGCGACGCGCATACACGGCACTGGCACTTGCAGGTGCACGTGGCCGATGTGGCGCAGTTCGTACCGGTCGGCAGCCATCTCGACCGGGAGGCACGCGAGCGCGGCAACAGTGTCTATCTACCGCAGTGTGTCCTGCCGATGCTCCCCGAGATCCTGTCCAACGGTTTGGCGAGCCTGCAGCAGGGGAAGGAGCGACTGGTCAAGAGCGTAATCATGGAATTCACCTCGGGGGGCCAGCGCGTGCACACTGAGTTGTGCAACGGTCTTGTACGCGTGGCACGCCGCTTCACGTACGACGAAGTGACCCGGATCCTGGCCGAGCCACAGCGGTATCGCGATGCGGTCGGGCACGGACTGGTGGATATGTTGCTGCTCATGCAAGAATTGGCGCTGATTTTGCGCGAGCGCCGCCGCAAGCGGGGTGCACTGGAATTGACCATCCCCGAGGCCGAACTGGAACTCGACGACCAAGGCCGGGTGACCGGAGCCCATTATGTGCCGCACGACATCAGCCACCAGATAATCGAAGAATTCATGGTAGCAGCCAACGAAGCGGTGGCCGAGCATTTGCAGTCTCTGGGCGTGCCTTTTTTGCGGCGCATCCATCCCCCTCCGGACGCCGACAAGCTGCGGGCATTTGCCGAATTCGTGCGGCATCTGGGCTACGACATAGACCCGGAATATGCCACCGACCGATTTCAGCTTCAGCGCGTCCTAGAGCGGTCGGCGCAGCGTCCCGAAGTGCACGCGGTCCATTACGCTTTGTTGCGCAGTTTGAAGCAGGCCGAGTACAGTCCGTACGACGAAGGGCATTATGCTCTAGCCAGTCGGCATTATTGCCATTTTACTTCGCCCATCCGACGCTACCCGGACCTGACCGTGCATCGGCTGCTCGACCGTTGGCTAGCGCATGGCCGCGTCAATGCCGACGAGACGGAGTTGGTCGCCTTGGGCGAACATTGCAGCTTCACCGAGCGACGCGCTGACGCAGCCGAGCGGGACTTGGTCAAAGTCAAGCTCCTCGATTATCTCAGCTCGCGCCTCGGCCTGGAAATGGAGGCGATCATCACCGGCGTCCAGGACTATGGCTTTTTCGCTCAAGCCATGGATGTGCCGGTGGAGGGGCTGGTGCACGTGACCCAGCTCAGCGATGATTTTTATTACTTCGACGAGGCGACCCACAGTCTTATCGGCCGGCGCACACGGCGACGCTTCCGGCTGGGCGATCGCGTCCATGTGCGTGTTTTTCGAGTCAATGTCTACCGGCGCGAATTGGATTTTGCACTGTGCGCGGCCCGCCCGCGCAAGCGCTGAGGATCGTTGCCGGCGCCACTTCGACCCATCGCCGGCGACGGAGCGGATGATCGGTCTGTACTGATGGCGTTCGTTGTCCCCGCGCCGTCCCGTCGGTCACTCTGGGGATGCCGAAACGTGCGCGCCGATCCTGCGAGGCATTTTTGTTTGGACGCAAAGCGTGCCGGTGTGTATTCTTTCTTGCGTCCGCCTTGAAGTCCATCCTGCCTGGAAACTTTGCCGGCTGGAAGCTTCCGGTACCTTCCGAAAGGCAAAAGCTGTTGTGTGCATTCCCGCTATCGAGCCGAAGGAGATGGTAGCGAGCCCGGTCGAGGGACGAGACGGCTCGGCCCGCCGGCTCCGTGGAGGTTTTGCAATTGGAGGGTTGACGCATGGTCCGAAGCAAGGGTGTATGGTTGGTGGGTGCCGTGGGCGTAGCCGCGGCGGCACTGCTCTGGCAGGCAAGCCAGGCACAAGTGACCAAGGGCAAAAGTCGAGCCGCACAGACCAAGTTTTTGATGCGCGGCGTCAATCAGCCGCACTGTGCTGCCCTGGGTAAAATGCTCAAGGCGGGCCCAGCGGACGACAAAGCTTGGGAAGAGGCTGCTTGCCACGCCAGCATCCTCAACGAGATGAGCTATGTGCTCATGGACGATGGGCGCTGTCCGGATGCCAACTGGGCCGGGGCCGCCAAAACGTTGCGCGAGTGCAGCGCCAAGCTGCTTCAGGCTATCGAGGCCAAAAACGTGGACGATGCCCGTGCAGCTTTCAAGGGGCTGACAGGCGCTTGTGCTGCTTGCCATAAGGCGCACAAAAAGTCGTGAACTGTCCAACCCTGGCAAAAACCTTATGGTATCCTCCGGCTTCTGTGTGGCCGGAGGATCTTTTTTGGGCCTTCGGGTCAGGCCGCCGGCCAGGATGCCCCCGTGGGCGCTAGCATTTCGTGGAAGTCTTCGCGCAGGAGAAAGGCCTATGCGAACGGTTCGCATCGGCAACGGCTGCGGCTTTTGGGGTGACCAGCCCAAGGCCCCTTATTATCTCGTCCGCGACGGCCAGCTCGATTATCTGACTCTGGAATACCTCGCCGAACTGACCATGTCTATTCTGGCCGTGCAGCGGCACAAAGACCCGGCGCGCGGTTATGCCACAGATGTGCTGGAGGTACTGGAAAGCTTGGTGCCTTTGTGGGTACAGCAGCCGCAGCTCAAGATCGTCACCAACGCCGGCGGCCTCGATCCTCAAGGATGCGCCCAAAAAATACGCCACCTCTTGCACGAGCACGGCCTAGCGGAGCGGCGTATTGCCGTCGTGAGCGGAGACGACCTGATGCCTCAGCTCGACGCTCTGTTGGCTGCCAAATGTTCCTTGGCCCATCTCGATACGCACGAGCCGTTGGAGAAGGTGCGCAGTCAGGTGGTGTGTGCCAACGCCTATCTGGGGGCAGGACCGATCGTCGAGGCCCTGCGACAGGGTGCCGATCTGGTCGTTACGGGACGGGTCGCCGACGCTTCGCTGACTGTGGCCCCGGCAGTGTACGAGCTGGGTTGGCAATGGACCGACTGGCACCTTTTGGCGGCGGCTACAGTTGCCGGCCATTTGATCGAGTGCGGCGCCCAGGTGACCGGTGGCTTGTGGTGCAACTGGCGCGAGGCTCCCGATCTGGCCAACGTGGGTTATCCTTTTGCCGACATCGCAGCCGACGGCACGGTGGTCATCGGCAAGCCTGCCGGCTCCGGCGGCCGCGTCTGCTTCGAAACCGTTAGCGAGCAGCTGCTTTACGAAGTGGACGATCCGAGTCACTACCTGACCCCCGATGTCATCGCCGATTTTACCAGCGTGCGGCTGCAGGAAGTGGCCCAAGATGTGGTCCAGCTGACCGGCGCCCGCGGCTTTCCCGCCACGGACAGTTACAAAGTTTCCATTGCGTACCGTGCTGGCTGGACGGCGTCGGGCACGGTCACCGTGTTCGGTGCCGATGCCGTGGACAAGGCACGTGCCTGTGCGGACATCGTACGCCACAGACTGGCCCGCGCCGGCTGTCGGTTCGATGTGTTCCATGCGGAACTGCTCGGTGCCGGCGCAGTGGTTCCCGGGGTGGTTTCTGTGCCGGTTGCGCCCGCGGAGGTGGTGCTCCGGCTCACCGTGCAAAGTACAGATCGCGCGAGCGTGGAGCGCTTCAGTCGCGAGCTAGCTCCTTTGGTGACTTCCGGTCCGCCAGGCGTCACCGGGTATGTCGGCGGCCGGCCCCCCGTGCGCGAACTGTTCGTCTATTGGCCGGCCTTGATCCCCAAGCACTTGGTCCAGCCGCGCGTGGTGTTGCTCTCCTAGCTTGTCTGCTTCTTTCGACGTGTCTGCTTCGTTCCAGACGGCCACTCGCTGCGATCGTTCTGCCAGGCTGTACTCTTTTGCGCGCTGGCAACCGAGCCGCCCAGCGAGCCTAAGCGCGCACCGCTCCGCCGTTGACGCGGATGATTTGGCCGGTGATAAAAGCGGCGCGATCGGAAACCAGCCAAGCCACTGCCTGGGCAACGTCTTCAGGCGTGCCCCAGCGCCCCAAAGGCACCTCGCGTTGCACCCGCTCTTGCCATCGTGCCGAGGCCTGCTGTCCCCAGGCGGTCCTGATCCAGCCCGGAGCAACGCAGTGGACACGCACCTGCGGTGCCAGCTCTACGGCCAAGCTGCGTGTAAAAGCCATCACTCCGCCTTTGACCGCGGCGAACAGTTGCCCGCTGTCTCCCTCCATGCCCGTCTCTGCCTGATCCCAGCCGACATTGACGATGACCCCTGCTCCCTGATGTTTCATGCGCATGCCTGCCAGCCGGCTCAAGTGCACGGTCGCTTTCAGGTCTACGGCCAACAGGTGCTCCAATTTTTCCGTGAAGCTCAATCGGGCGGCGGCACCCGTGAGGATATCCGCGCCGGCGTTGTTGACCCAAATGTCTACGTGTCCCAGCAGGCGCCAGGCGTGCTCCACGAGTTCTTCGCAAGCGCGCGGCTGACGCAAGTCTGCCAGAAAGTACCAGGCCTTGCCGCTCAGTCGTTGCGCTCGATCGCAAACACGTCGGGCCGATTCTTCCTGCCGCCCGTGGATCAGGACCTGGGCTCCAGCGGCGGCGAGTGTCAGGACGACGGCTTGCCCGATACCACTGGTAGACCCGGTGACCACAGCTCGACGGCCACCGAGCGGGGCGTAAGACACCGCCGCCAGCAGCTCGAGCACCGTCCGTCCCAAAAGGGGATGTCGTGTCAGCGGCGCTAGTTCTGCTAGCGGACCGAGCACAAAGGCTCGCTCGTGCAAACGCGGATGCGGCACTACCAACCCTGGCTCGGATATTACCTGCTCTCCATACAAAAGCAAATCCAAATCAATGCTGCGCGGCACATTGCGTTCCGTGCGCACGCGGCCCAACCGGCTCTCCACGTTCAGCAGCCGATCCATCAGGTCCCGTGCCGTCAGCTGGGTGACCAGTTCTGCGACCGCGTTCAAATACAGCTCCTGATTGGGCGGCCCGCCTGCCGGCAGTGTCTCCCACAGGCGCGACACCCGCTGGATTTGGCAGCGATCGTCTTCCGCAAGCAGACCCAACGCCTGCCGTATGTGCCCCTCTCGATCCCCGACATTGCTCCCCAGCGCAATGTATGCCGTCTCCGCCATGGCCCTTTCTCGCTGCTGTGCGCCCACTGGGCTAATGCTTTTTTAGGCGCGTGCAGCAAGGGATGCTACTCCAGCGTTCGGGCGTCAATCGCTTCGCCGCCGGCACGTGTCCCTAGGGCGCGCCAGATGAAAAGGTTTATGTGATTGTGCACCGGACGCACCGAGCCGTCCATGAAGAGTGCGTTGACGTGGTGCATGTGGTAGCTGCGCGAAGTAACGGCGGCATAGGTCATGGCGGTCGTTGACTTTCCCTCGCGGAACGAGGTGAAATCAATGTCGTAGACGGTCCCGCCGACTAGGTACGGCACGACCGTATTGGGAGCGAAAGTGGTAGTGAAGCCAGTTTGATGGACATGGCCATCCACCCATTCGGTATGCCCCGAGTCCGCTTTGAATTCACCGCCCAGGTAGGCCAAAAGTCCGTCAGGCGTGCTGGGAGGAGGCACGCCCGGCACGTTGGGATTGCCACTGTTGCGTACATAAGCTTGAAAAGCTTTGACCTCTGCGGCGCCGAGCGTATAGCTGGTGCCATCTATCAGCTGCGCCGGGCCTATGCGTCCATGGAACTTGAAGCCGTCGGGCGGAAAAACGCCATCGCCACCGTCGCCGGTACGTGGGTCATAGACGAACCAGGTACCAAAGTTGAAGGCGTAGCTGATCGGGTAATGCGTCAAACTTCCGTCCGGCCTGGCCCGATCGTTGGCTTCGTTGGGGCATAGATAGGTGGCTATGCGAGTGCGCGTGACCGCCGGCTGAAGGTTGTACGACAGCCGAAAGTCAATCAACTTTTGCAAGTTTTCCTGCTCCAGGTACGGCAGTATCTGGGCGTGCACAGAAAACGAGTCGGAGGTTCGGCCGAATGGATAAAAGCCACCCGGGGGAAAATTCTTGTGATCGTTGGCATACATGTGCAAAGCTAGACCGATCTGCTTGAGATTGTTTCGGCAACGCACATTGTTGGCAGCCTCGCGCACCTTTTGGACCGCAGGCAGCAGTAATCCGATAAGGACGCTGATGATAGCGATGACCACCAGCAGCTCGATAAGGGTAAAAGCGCCAGTTGGCTGTGCAGTGTAGCAAGCTCGCCGCAGAGCAGTTCGCCTCGTCCATTGGACACGCCGACCGAACTTACTCACAGACAGCATTTGTGATACCTCCTGTCGTTTAGGGCTGCCGCCTTTAGGCACTTGCCATGGATTTTTCAGACCGCTGCGGTCGCAGCGCGTATGGCTTTGCAGCCTTCTCCCAAGTACGTCTCAACGTAAAAGAACCTGAGACGCAGTATCTTTTATGTGGCGTGATGTGGGGCGTCAAGAGAAATGTCAACAAAATTTTCAAAATTTTTGCCTTCACCGGCCCCGTAACGCACTGCCAGTTGGGAAAGATCCAAGCGTTTCTGTGGTCAATGTAACCGGACAAATAATTGAGAAAGAGTCGCAACGTAAGCGAAATTGACGAGAGATCGTGTCTACGGGCCGTCAGTATCGTCTTGCCGGCCCGCTCGATCAGCCGCGAATTTTGATTTCGTCTGACGGGTAAGAATGTCCTGTGCGTGAACACCGGAACATTGGGCTGACGCGCTGCTGCAGCCGCTCGGTCTTCTTAGGCTGGCTCTGAAGATGGATCAGGTGATCGAGACGATCCAGATGACCGAGAAGAGATCGAAAGGACATTGGAGTCCGTTGAGTCTGAGCTGGCCACTCGGTACACTTATGGAAACACGGCAAAGTGCGAATCTAATTGAGTTGACATTGACGGGTGGTGCCCGGCGTTTGGGGGTCGAGGATGCCCTCGGACCTGGAGAAAAAGGCCGCCGCGCTCGCTGTCAGTGTGTATCGAGCCGATCCCACGCGAGTGCGCACGCTTTGGGAAAAGGCAGTCCAGGCGGATTTGCAGGGTCAGCCTGTAGACCTGTTGGATAGTCTAGTCCGTGAAGGACTGCTTAACCCACAGCAGGCGGCTGAAATCCAGTGGGCTCTGGCCAAGACTGTTCTGGATGCCTCGCAATCGCGGCCGGACGGGGGCGACCAGAAGGTAGAGCACATCCAGCCCCGTTGGCACCGTGTCGTCGAGCCGATCCAAGAAATCGGCGCGTGCCGCTTGCTTCGCAAACTGGGCGAAGGCGGCATGGGCGCCGTGTATCTAGCTTACGATGCCGAGCACGAACGTCTAGTGGCTGTCAAACTCTTGTCGCCTCATCTGACCGTCAATCTGCAAGTGGTCCAGCGCTTCCAGCGCGAGGCGCAGCACATGATCCGCCTGAGGCATCCCAACATTGTCCAAGGTTATGCCGTCGGCTTCGATGAAGCATTGCAGTTGCACTATTTGATCATGGAATACGTGGACGGCGAAAACGCTCAAATGCTGTTGGATCGTTTCCGGTGCTTCACGGCAGGCGATGTCGTGCGCATCGGCCTGGACATAGCACGGGCGCTGGAATACATCCATGCCCGCAACATCGTACATCGGGACATTAAGCCGGAAAATATCCTCGTCAGTCGCAGCGGTGTCGCCAAGCTGGCCGATCTAGGACTGGCCAAGCAAGTCAATCAGCTGAGCAATCTGACCGGCACCCGACAAGGAATGGGCACGATTTATTACATGCCCTACGAGCAAGCGCTCAATGCGCGTGTTGCCGACGCACGGAGCGACCTGTATGCGCTGGGCGCCTCGATGTACCACATGGTCACCGGCAAAGTGCCGTTCTCGGGCAAGACGCACATCGAGATCCTGGAAAAGAAAGAAGCCGGCGCGTACGACCCGGCAGACCGGGTTGGTCCGGAAGTGCCGCCGACGCTGGCACGCATCCTAGACCGTTTGTTGGCGTTTTCCCCAGCCGACCGCTACCAGACCGCCAGCGAGCTGATCGTCGAACTGGAACGCACCGGGCTGGCCAGTCAGTTGCTCAGCTTTGCCGATAGCGATCTGGCACAATTGGATCCCGTGGTCCGCTCGCGGTTGGCGCAGTCCAGCATGCCCACGCAGCTCGATGTGCAGGCATCCTCGGGACCGGCGGCGCAGCGGGATCTCTGGTACGTCAAATACACCGATGCCAACGGCAGAGTCCATCGTTTCCAGGCTGCCAATCAGACGATCCGTGAGCGTTTGCGGACAGGAGCCATTTCCTATGACGCCCAGGTGAGTCAGGCTCCGGACGGTCCCTACACCGCGCTGTCGGATGTACCGATCTTTCACGCCTGGATAGCGTCAAAGGTGGCCAAAACACGTGCTCCTGCGCTGGGCAAGGCCCCGTCCACCTACCGACCGGCAAGCCCTGGCACTCGGCCCCGCTGGTTGGGGCACCTGGCGATCGCGTTGGCAGTAGCCGGACTTTTTGCCCTGGTGCTTTTGTGGCTGGTCTGGCAGGTATGGGGCTGAGAGCATGTGGCGTGCGCGGGCGTGCGTCGTAGCGGCAGCTGTGTTGTGGAGCTGGAGTGGTGCTTTTGTCAAGATCCTGCGGCCGCCTAACGTGGCAGGTACTTCCGATACGCCGCTCCCATGGGCGCTGGGAGAGCCCCCTGTGCCGCCTCTGGTCATAGCCTTTTACCGTTGCCTTTTCGCCGGTCTGGCTTTTGCCCCGTGGATTCGCCGGCAGCACGTAAGCTGGAGCTGGGGGCTGTTGCCGGTGGTCGGCAGTTTCGCGGCGATGAACGCGTTGTTCGTGTCGGCGTTGGGTCTGGGGACGGCCGCCAATGCCATTTTTTTGCAATATACGGCGCCCGTGTGGCTTCTGCTGGGCAGTGTATGGTTGCTGGGCGAGACAGTATCCCGCTGGACGATCTGGACGGTAAGCCTAGCGATGGCGGGCGTGGGGATAATCGTTGCCGGCGCTTGGGGTAGCGAAGACCTGTTCGCCGCCGGAATCGCTTTGGGCAGCGGGATAGCCTATGCCGGCGTCATCTTGGGACTGCGCTATTTGCGCGACCGAGCCACTCACTGGCTGACCTTGTGCAATCATTGGGCTGCTGCTCTGGTGTTGCTGCCGGTGGTGTGGATGTATCCGGCGCCACGGACGGAGCAAATCGTTTTTCTAGCCTTTTTCGGTACGGTGCAAATGGCTCTGCCGTATTGGCTGGTAGCCCGTGGGTTGCGCCAGCTCAGCCCGCAGGAGGTCGGCATGCTGTCGCTCCTGGAGCCGGTACTCAATCCTGTGTGGGCCTATCTGGTAGCCGGGGAGCGTCCGGCAAGTGCCACCCTCTGGGGAGGCGCGTGCATCCTCTGGGCCCTTGTTCTACGCTACGCGCCTGGGCTTTTGGGACGCAATTACTAGGCGGTTCGGCATCCTGACGGCGCGGCAGGAAATGGCGCATGTGGGACCGGCACTGTCGGATATCAGCCGCGTGCACACATCAGCCGCGTGCACGACGCAGACGCCTTAAAAAGCGCTTCAGGTCCTCGGGCCAGGGCGATTCGAAATGCAGATACTGGCCGGTGCGAGGATGGGTGAAACCCAACTCGGCGGCATGGAGCGCCAGACGCGGAGCGCCGCTGCGATCGGGGACGACGGGTCCGGCCAAAGGCTTGCGGTACACTTTCTCGCCGCAAATGGGATGTCCGGCTTCGGCCAGGTGGATGCGGATTTGGTGGGTTCGCCCGGTCTCTAGCCGGCACTCGAGGACCGTATAACCCGGCAGTTTTTCGAGGGGACGGACATGGGTGACGGCGCGCTTGCCTACGCCGGGCACCTGCGAACTGCCCCGGCGGCCATCGCCGCGATCGCGGACCAGATAAGTATCGAAAGTCTGGGCGGGTACGTCGCCGGGCACGATGGCGAGGTAGCGCCGGTGGATGGCATGCTGACGGAACTGCTGTCCGAGGATGCGCTCGGCCTGCGCGGAACGAGCAAAGACGATAAGCCCGCTGGTGTCGCGGTCGAGCCGGTGGACGGCACGCACTCGGCCGCCGCTCGCTCCCTGTCGCTCCAGCAGACGTGGTACGAGCTCGTCCAGCGTCGGTTGCCGGGCTCGTTTTGCACTCCGTGCCTGGTCGCTCCGCACGGGCAAGCGCAAGGTAGTGATGCCGGCGGGCTTGTCTACCACGACCACGTCCGAATCGGCGTACACGATGCGCACGGCATCCGTCGCCGGACGCCGCGGTGCCGCCTGGGGAAGCAGGTGCACGATCTGCTGCGGCCGCAAACGACGTGCCGGATCCGCACATACGTTGCCATCTACCAGTACCCGTCTGGAAGCGACGAGTCGGCGTACTTGCGTCCAGCTGCGCCGCGGCAGCCAATGCCGGAGCAAGGCCGCCAGCGTTTGCCCGACCTGAGTGGCTTCCACACGGAACACTTGTCCTTGCAGTGTCATGATGTGCCAGTTGTCTTGGTGGCCATCGCACCGGTCGAGGGGGATGGCCCCAGCAGTCCGTACAGGAACAACAGACAGGCGCCGCTCACCAAACACATGTCGGCTACGTTGAAAATCGGCCAATCGAAACGGCTACTGGCCCAGTCGTGCGGCTCGGTGCGATAATAGAGCCAGAGGAAGTCGCGTACGCCGCCTAAGCGCGCGCGGTCGTACAAATTGCCCAAGGCACCGGCCAGTAGCAGCCCCAGCGAGCTGCTCAACGACAGGCTATCCAGGTGTCCCGGACGGGTGATCCACCATACGATGGCGATCGCCGCCGCGGCACTGACCAGAGCGAAGAGCTGATTGGCGTTGGCACCCCACTGGCCGCCCAGACCGAAAACGGCCCCTTGATTGAGCCGCTCCTGATGGAAGATGCTGAAAAAGTGTGGTATGACGACAATCTCGTGCTGAGGCGGCAGCAGCGAAAAGACCGTCGCTTTGCTGGCCAGATCCGCCGTCAGCCCGGACACTGTCAGCACAGCAAAAAGCCACCAGTAGCGCCCGCAGCGAGCCGTCATGATTTTTTTTCTAGCTTCCGTGCGCAGTCCACACAATAGCGCGTATAGGGGATGGCCTTGAGACGCTCCTTGGGGATGGGCTTGTTGCACTCTTCGCAGTAACCGAAGGTGCCCACGGCGATACGGTTGAGAGCCGCCTGGATTTCGCGCAGGGCCACTTCTTGGTTTTCCAGCAGCGACAGCGTGAACTCCTGCTCGTAGTTGTCGGAGCCCAGGTCAGCCATGTGGATAGGGACACTGGAAAGATTGCCTGTGCCCCCTTGACTCGAGCGCAGGGCCTCCTGGGACAACTGGTCAATGTCGCCATTGACCCGTGCGCGCATCGTCAAAAGAAGCTGCTTGAAGTATTCCAGGTCGTTCTTCTTCATAGCTCCCTCGTGCGCTGATGCTTGCAAGCCGACGCCTAAAGCGTTATAGGCTGTCGCTTTCTTATGTACCAGGCTGCCCGACAGGCCGGGCCTTGGATCCTGTGTGCGGCAAAGCAGCACTTCGCTCGG
Source organism: Gemmataceae bacterium (assembly GCA_040289265.1). Taxonomy (GTDB): domain Bacteria; phylum Planctomycetota; class Planctomycetia; order Gemmatales; family HRBIN36; genus PSKW01. The sequence continues at coordinate 24,109 of PSKW01000010.1, read as the reverse complement.
ACATGCCGAGCCATTGCAGTACGCTGCAGCCGTGTAAGCGTAAGGCACACACAGTGCTGCGGTCAAGCGGTGGCCAGCCGAGGCGCACCGGGTGCCTGCCAAAGTTGCCTGGAGACGCATCCTGTGGCCGGCGTCGCCGATCCTGGCGTGTCAGCGTGGACACTCGGTCAATGCAAAAATCAACTTGCGGGGGCGCCTCCGCCGATCAACTGCTCGGTCAGTTCCCGGAGCCGTTTTATATGTTCCTGGAACGTGCGAGTCATATCGCGCATGGATTCCAGGGCGGCTTCGAAGCGTTTGATGCGGTCGGACAGCTCGGTGCCTGTCTTCACGGGGTACAGCAAAGCCGACGAAAGTTCCTTGATGCTGGCGTCGGTTTCGTGTTCCAAGTGCTGGGAGAGGCGGCGGCAGTGTTCTTCCGATTCTTTGGTAGCGCGATGCAGCGCAGCCAGCATGGCACCATCGGCTTGAGGATCCAAGGTGCGGCTCAGGTCCGGTCCCTGAGGCTCGGCCGCCTCAACGGCGCGTTCCCCTTCGGGGCCGCGCAAAGCCGCCTCGGCTTGCGCCAATCCTTGCCGGGCCTTTTCCATGTTGGGATTGATTTGCAACGCCTCTTTGTAAGCGGCCACGGCTTGGCTATAACGGCCCATTTCCAAGAGCAAATTGCCCAGATTGTAATAGGCATCGGGCATACGCGGATTGATGCGGAGCGCTTCCCGATAAGCCTGGATAGCTTGCTCCACCAGTCCCTGGCGGCGATAGACCAGGCCCAAGTTGTAATAGGCCTCGGCACGACGACTATCGAGTTGGATAGCCCGGCGCAGGGCTTTGACGGCTTCGTCCAGTTGGCCCAGTCTGCTGTACACAGCCCCCAAATTGACGTAGGCCCCAGCACGCAGGGGATCCAAACGGATGACTTCCTTGAAGTACAAGGCGGCGCTCTCGTATTCCCCCAACACGAAACAAGCCGTGGCCAAGCCGTAGTGCGCCTCGGGAGATTGCGGGTTTTCGCCGACGGCTTTCAGATACAAACGTTTGGCAGCTTCGGCGTTGCCCTGTCCGAGTGCTCCGCGGGCCTGCTGACACAGCTCGTCGAATGTTTCGGCCATGATTGCCCCTCGGGATCGTGCGAGTCAGCGGGGACGCAGCGGTACCAGCGCCTGCCATCTTTCCATTTTAGCGTTTGTTGAGATGGTTCACAAGCTGGTTTGCGACGACAAGGTCCGCACAGTGGCTACAAGTTATACCTGGCAAAGACAGTTCTTTTTAGGCAGCAATTGGGGGCCGCCTGGGTGAGCGTCGGCAAACCGACTCCACATGTCGGGGACGTAAGGGCGAGGATGCCATCGCGCGTCGTGTCGCAGAGCTTAGCGCGCGCCGGCGTACACAGCACTCATGCTCCGCAGTCGGCGCACTTCCTGCGCGATGTGTGCCACGACCCAATCTACTTCTTCCTGGGTGTTGAAGCGTCCCAAGCCGAACCGTAAGCTGGCTTCGGCAATTTCCTCGTCCAGACCCATGGCGACCAGAACGTGGCTCGGCCCGGGGTGTGCCGACGTGCACGCCGACCCGGCACTGAGGGCCACGTCTTTGAGAGCCAGCAAAAGGGCTTCTCCCTTGATGTGCAAGAAGCTGACGTGCAGATTGTGTGGCAATCTCTGTTCGGGATGACCGTTGACGACGATATCCGGCACGTTGGCCAGCAAGCCTGCCTGGAGCCTATCGCGCAAGGCGCGCAGCCGGATCATTTCTGCGGGGAGTTCCTGGGAGCAGAGTTCGCAAGCTTTGCCTAGGCCGACGACCAGCGGTGTGGGGACTGTGCCGGAGCGCAGGCCGAATTCATGGCCGCCGCCATCGAGCAGCGGCTCCAGTCGCACGCGTCGGGGCTGCCGACGCACATAGAGTGCCCCGACGCCCTTGGGTCCGTACATTTTGTGTGCCGACAGGCTCAGCAAATCCACGTCCCAAGCGTTGACGTCCACGGAGATTTTGCCCACTGCCTGGGCGGCATCGGTGTGGACGAGCACGCCCCGCTCTCGGCACAGACGACTGATGTCGGCCAGCGGTTGCAGTGTGCCGACTTCGTTGTTGGCGGCCATGATGCTGACCAAGATGGTGTCCGGGGTGAGGGCCCGCTGCAACGCTTCCAGATCCACTACGCCATAGCGGTCTACCGGCAGCACGGTCAGCCGAAAACCTTGCTGTTGCAATCGGCGGCACGGGTCGAGGACGGCCCGGTGCTCAGTGGCTGCCGTGACGATGTGCCGCCCTTTGTGGGCATAGCTCCAGGCGACGCCCTTGATGGCCAAGTTGTTGCTTTCGGTAGCGCCGCTGGTAAAGATGATTTCACGCTCTTCGGCACCGATCAAACGGGCTACCTGCCGGCGTGCCTGGTGCACAGCCTGTTCGGCCTCCCAGCCGAAGCTATGGCTCTTGCTGGCTGGATTGCCGTAGCGCTCGCAAAAATACGGCAGCATCGCTTCCAAGACGCGCGGATCCACCGGCGTCGTCGCATGGTGATCCATGTAGATGGGCAGTTTCACGGTCATGGTCCGCTCCTCGAATGGGACTGTTGTGCGGGCACCTCGATCCCTTTGCGTGCGAGCCGCTCTTTGACTAGGTTCAGAGCCTCGGCACGCGTGCCGATCCGCTCGTCGAGTTGTTGCTGCCGCACCTCGTCGAGCAGCTCTTTGAAAAGGGGCCCGGGTTCCAGGCCCAGCTCGATCAAATCGTTGCCGGTGAGTAGCGGCGCCGGAGCGATCCGTTCCCGCGGCCATTCGCGTAGCAGGCGACGGCAATAGCCGACGTGGTCGAGGGGACGGCCCAACGCGCGCGCCTCGGCCTCGGCAAGCGCCAGCAGGTCCTCGATGCCTTCGTGGGCCAGAAGCGGTTTGAGCTGTGCCAGTCGCATCTCCTGCGCCCGCTCCACCTGCCGGTGATGGCGTACCAGCCACACGCTGCGCTCTTTTTCCTCGTTGGACAATTTGAGCCGGCGGCAGATAGACTCTACCGTCTGGGTATCGTTCAGTTCGTGGAGCAGGCCCGCCAGCGCCAGCGGGAAGCTCGGCTCGACCAGCAGATCCAAGACGCGCAAGGTATGCTCCCAAAGGGTTGTCTGCACGTCCGGGTGCGTGCGCTCTGCCCAAGGCACCCATTCGGGAAAGAGCGCCGTAAAAAGGCTGTATTCGTAGCACAGCCGCATGGCCCGAGCACGCGCCGGGTGGATCAGCATGCGCCGCAACTCCTCGGCGATGCGCTCGGCACTGACCTGCACGATATCCGCGGCGTGGCAGCGCAAAGCCGCAGCCGTCTGCTCCTCGATGCGCAAATCGTAGGTAGCCGCAAAGCGGACGGCGCGCAGCAAACGCAATTTGTCTTCGGCGAAGCGCTCGTGGGGGTCGCCGATAGCGCGCAGGAGACGCGCCTGCAGATCGGCACGGCCGCCCACGAAATCCAGATAGGCGCCGGTCAGCGGGTCGTAGTACATGCCGTTGATAGTAAAATCCCGCCGGCGGGCGTCTTCGGCCACGCTGCAAAACTCGACGCGATCCGGATGCCGACTGTCCGAATAAGGCCCTTCCCGTCGAAAGGTCGCTACCTGAACCGTCACCGTCTCATGGTCCACGCGTCGGCCCAGTACGGCGATGACGCCGAAACTGGCTCCCACAGCCAAACTGCGCGGAAACAAGCGCTGCACGGTCTGCGGATCGGCCGAGGTGGCCACGTCCACTTCGCTCGGTTCCAGCCCCAGGAGCTGGTCACGTACCGCTCCCCCGGCAAAGTAGGCTTCGTACCCTGCCTGACGCAGTGTGCGCACGATTTCCAGCGCCAACTCGTAGGAGGCCCGACCGTAAGCAGCGCTCGTACCCGACGGTTGTTTCAACTGTTTGCTCCTGTGCAGCCGATCGCAGACATAAGCGATTATAGACCGCTGCCAAGCTGCCAGCCCCCAGCCGTTGGGGCCACGCGTTCGGGCCGCCCGCTCAACGGTTTTGGGTCGCGTCGTCCGGAGGCTGACTCGTTGCGGCACTCGGAGGGTTCGCCGCTGGGACAGCCTTGTGCCAGATCGCCAGTACGGTCCGGCCATAACGGCGCACATCCCAACTCTCCGAGGCAGGCTCGCTGTCGCCCAATAGGTAAGACACAGGTGCCTGCCCTTCTGCTTGCACGATCAGATACGAGCCGGGAGCCAGACGTGCTTGCAATCCCTGGATCAAGTGGCGCAACTGCCCCCGGTGCGTGCGGAGGTGCTCGTACGGCGGACCTAAAAACACGATAGCCGGTTCTGCCGGGGCCTGCCAGCGCGTCGCCCAGCGATAGACATCGGCACGCGCTATCAGCGCTCGGGTGTCCACACGGAACGCCGACAGCACACCGGCTAAGTCGCGCACCGCCGTCCGGTCTTGTTCGACGAATTCGACCCGACTGGCTCCGCGGCTCACTGCCTCGAGCCCAACCGCCCCACTGCCGGCGAATAGGTCGTAAAAGGGGCGTCCGGGCACCTCGGTCGCCAGGATGTTGAAAAGCGCTTCCCGGGCGCGATCGGCCAGGGGCCGCAATCCCGGTCGCGCCCGCACCTGAAAACGTCTGCCTCGCAACTCCCCGGCGATAATTCGCAGCCGATATTGCATACGCGTCCCTCGTTGGTCTTCCCGCTGCAATTATAGAGGCATCTCCTGCACCCCACCCGCACGAAATTTTGTCATCCATCTGCCTCATGCTGCGTTATACTCTGCGACGGCGCAACGTGACCTTCGCGCCAGGGTCCGACACCTGGTAGTGGCAGCCATAGCGAGGAAATTTTTATGCCCCGCGACATACCGGAAGTTCCAAACGATATGCCCGCCGCCACCGTCGCTGACGACCATGTATTCGAAATGGAGCTGATTACACCGCTGTTCGGCGGCGGCGTGGAGCCGCGAAAAAACGAAACCAGCTTTCCCATTCGGCCAACGGAAATCCGCGGTCAGCTGGAGTTCTGGTGGCGCGCCACCGCCGGCGCCCGGTACGACGCCGTCAGAGCCTTGCGCGAGGCCCAAACGAATATCTGGGGATCCACCGAACGGGCCAGTCGCGTCATTGTCTCAGTGGAACTGGGCCAGGTAGATAGCCCTAAGCCGTGCGCCAAGTACGAGCCCGACAGAAATAATCCTGAGCAATTGCGCTCCATCTGGCTTCAGCCATTCAATATCGTAGATACTTCGCTGCCGTACGCTCTGTTTCCATTCCAGGGTCAACTGGGCCAAGGTCGGAGTCGCGTTGAAGTACCGCCGGCGGAATGTATTCAGAAGGCCACTTTCAAACTACACGTACAGTGCCCAGCAGATTGTTGGCCGGAAGTGGAGCAGGCAGTGCGAGCCTGGACTTTGTTCGGCGGTCTCGGTAGCCGCACGCGCCGGGGCTGCGGCGCGATCGCCTGCGCTAAGCTAAATCCGAAAGACCGCAATGACTTGCTCCAACACGCCAAACAGCTGGCACAGTCTTCCCACGCGGTTCGCCAGTGGCCGACACTTGCGGCGGCTATTTTGGTCGGCAAAGAGTTCGATAGCGCCATCGCCGCTTGGAACGAGGCTATCCGCGTTTATCAGAAATTCCGTCAGGGTGTGGGCATTGGTCGTAATCCCGGGCAACAGAATCGGGCGGGCCGGTCACGTTGGCCCGAACCGGAAACGATCCGCCGGGTGACAAAACGCCGCGCCCAGCGCCACCAGCGTCTCGAACAAATCCCCGACGATGCATTTCCGCGAGCCGAACTCGGATTGCCCATCGTCTTCCATTTCAAATTCAAAGACCGCGGCGATCCGGAAGATACGGTGCTCTATCCGGGTAAAGGGCCCGACGGCGAAAGCCGGGAACGCATGGCTAGCCCGCTCATCCTCAAGGCGGTCAAACTCGCTAACAACAAGTTCGTGCCGGTGATTGTACAACTGCGCGTCCCGCCACTGGATAGCGTTGACTTGCGCCAAGGTAATCAGTCATTGCCGCTGCCTAACCCGATCTTCATCCGCGGCAAGAAGCTGGCGGAATATCCGAATTCGCCGATGTCTCGCCTCTCGCAGAATGGATCGGCACTGGAGGCGTTCATCCATTTCGCTGTCAGTCAGGGCTTTGTGAGGGCGTGAGACCATGGGACATCTACTAGCCATCTCGATCGGCCCCGTGCAGGAATTCATCCGTGCTGCTCGGCGCACCCGGGATTTGTGGTTCGGTTCTTATTTGCTCTCGGAAATCAGTCGTGCTGTCGCCCGGGCAATCGAGGAAAACGGTGGTCGACTCATTTTTCCGCCGGACGCGCGCGCGGAAAATGTGGCCAATGTCATCATCGCCGAACTGCCCCAGGGCGATCCCGAAGAAATTGTCGGCAAAGCGAAGACCGCGGGGCGTCAACGCTGGTCCGAGTTCGCCACCGAAGCGTTTCGGCTCGCCCAGGAAGTTATTCGGCATGATGTGTGGGACAGTCAGGTCAACGATGTGCTCGAGTTTTACTCTGCTTGGGTGACGCAGACCGGCAATTACCGAGAAGATCGTGTTCGGCTAGATCGGCTGCTGGCAGGACGGAAGAACTGCCGGGATTTTCTACCGGCGCGCGGTTGGCCTGGCGTGCCTAAGTCGTCGCTGGACGGTCTGCGCGAAACGGTGCTGAAGGACCCGGCGGCGGAGCGGTGGCCCAATTGGGTCCCTCATGTCCTGCGCTTGCGCACCGCCGAGCAGCTCGACGTCGTCGGCGTGGTCAAACGCATCGCAGGGGAACGACAAAGCTATCCATCCGTATCACGCGTCGCCGCCGATCCATGGATTCGCGGCCACAAGGGCAAGCTCAGAGAAGTCATTAGCGCCTGTGAAGAGTTGGCCCAAAGGCGCCTTCTCGTCAAGCTGGACACCGAGGCTTATGCCCAGTTCGCAGACTTTCCTTACGAGGGCACTGCAGTTTATCGCGATCGGTACCACGAATTTGTCGAGGAGACGGGTAGTGCCGAGGACGTGCTGGCTCGGTTGCGAAAAGCAATGGAGCGATTTGCGGAACCGCAGCCGTACGTGGCTGTGCTGGTAGCCGACGGCGATCGGATAGGCGCAGTCATCCGCGAATTGGACACTCCCGACAAAAACCGTGCCTTCTCCAAAACGCTCGCCAGCTTCGCGGGCCAGGCCAAAGAGATAGTTCGGAAGCACCAAGGCGTGCTCGTCTATGCAGGCGGCGACGACGTACTGGCCTTCCTGCCGCTCGATACCTGCTTAGCGTGTGCCCGGCAGTTGCACGACACGTTTGCCACTACCTTGGCGGACTATCGCAGCACCGAGGGTCCGCCCACGCTTTCTGTCGGTATCGGCATCGGGCACATGTTGGAAAACCTGGAAGATTTGCTGGATTATGCCCGCCAGGCAGAACGCGATGCCAAGCAACCGGATCGCGACGGACTAGCGGTACACCTCTACAAGCGTGGCGGTTCGCGGGTCGCCGTGCGCAGCCGCTGGGAGCATTGCCCCGACAAGGCCGTCCTGCGTTACGCCGAACTGATGAACCTGCAAGGGATCCCCAGCAAATTGCCCTACGATTTGCACGAGTTGGTGGACCTCTATCGCGCTTTCGACGACAGGCACGTGAGCCGTGCTCTGCAGCTGGATGTGATGCGGATTGTGCGTGCCAAGCAGCCGCGCGCCGGCACGCGATACCTTCCGGAAATCGAAACGGTGGTCCAAAACATCGAGCGGCCTTGCGACCCGGAGCGCAAGGGCTTCCCCAGGGATCTGGAGCAGTTCACCGAAGCGCTGCTCATAGCGCGGCACATGGCCGTGGCGTTGCGACAGGCGCGGCGGCAGCCAGAGGGGGCATGACATGAACACAACATACCTGCAAGTGACCGCTTACGATAACATCATTGCTCGCGACGGCAGACCGTTCGGCATCGGCCAGCGGATACGTCCGCTGGATTGGCTCATGCCATCGGTAGTTGCCGGCTCGTTTCGTACGGCATGGGTCAAAAGCACGCCGAGTCTGGAATTCACTGGCAGCGTGTGCGCGCGGCTGCTGCGTCTGGCTGTATCCGGCGCTTTTCCCGTGGCCAATGGGCAACTCTATCTGCCTGCGCCGCTGGATTGTTTGGTGGAAGATAGTGCGGCAGCGGATATGCCGGCTGAGGGGCGCCGCCGACGGCAGACGATTCACCGGCTTGTGCCGCGTCCCCTGCCCGCCGGCGCCGGGTGCGATTTCCCCATCCAGGGGCTGCAGCCGGTCATGCTTCCAGAAAGCGGCACCGAAGTGTTCAAGCCTGCCGAGCGGCCCGCATGGTGGCCGTTGGATCGCTATCGAGAATGGCTGGTTACCGATCGCGAGAGCTTTGCCGGGGATTGGTTCGACGCCTCCTTTTTGCGCAAGCCCGAGCAAGAATACCGCGACCATGTCTCCTTGGATGCGCATCGCGGTGCCGCCAGGCAGGGCCGACTCTTCGCCACTACGGGATTGCATGTGAGGCACTTGCCGCGCTTTCGCGAACTGGCCGAGGCAACCGATCCTTATAGGCGCAATTATCAAGAGATCTCGTTGACGGTCCGCGTCACCGTTCCGGACGAGGAGCCAGAACTGGCTCGCGGGCACGTGGCCACCTGGCACCCGCTCGGGGGAGAGCGCCGGCTCGTACATTGGCAGACCGAAAACCACGCCGCTCTGTGGCAATGTCCCGACGCGGTCAGGCAGGCACTGAACACCGCGCAACGAGTCCGACTTATCCTGGCCACGCCGGGCATTTTCAAACACGGCTGGCGGCCCGGGTGGCTGGACGACCACCTTTGTGGTTCGCCACCTGGCTGTGGCGTGCAGCTTCGCCTGGTGGGTGTGTGCAGCGAGCGCTGGAAAGCGGTCTCCGGTTGGTCGCTCGCTCCCATGGATGCACAGGGTAAGCCCAGCTTCAGCGGGCCTTACAAACCTGGGCCCAAACCCATTCGCCGCATGGTGCCCGCCGGCAGTGTGTACTTCTTCGAATGCCTCGGCGGCAACCCGGCAGACCTGGCCCAGCTCTGGTTGCAGCCGGTCTGTGACGATGAGAGTGAATGCAACGATGGCTTTGGTCTGGCCATCTGGGGTGTCTGGTAGCTTCCTGGGGTAAAGGGTAACGACCATGCCGAACAATCATGCCATCCGCCGCATCTACTGGTTGCATGCGCTGACCCCGACGCACGCCGGCGTCGGTCGCGGGCTCGGCTACATTGATTTGCCGATCGACCGCGAAAAGGTAACAAATTGGCCGATCATCCGCGGCTCGGCCTTCAAGGGGGTGCTCGCCGATTATTTCGGTGCCACGGACGAAAGACGCAAGAAAGACGAACTATTGCGGGCGGCTTTCGGTGTCACCGGTGCCGAAGAAGAATCCAATTCTGGATCGCTCGTGCCGACCGATGCCCGATTGGTCTGCTTGCCGATCCGCAGTTTTCGCGGTACGTTCGCTTGGTGCACGTCGCCGTTGGCGCTGACCGTTCTGCGGCGCATGCTCCAACTAGCAGGGGTGGCCCACCTGCCCGATGCCCCTACGCCACTGGAGGAAACCAAAGCCCATCACCCCAAGTCAAGCGCACTGGTAGAGAGCAAAAAAGTATATCTTGAAGAACTGGATTTCGATGGCGTGGAGTGTCCTGTCGCGCAGTCCTGGGCCGAGAAAATTGCCGCTTGGGTTTTTGGGTCAAGCCAAGAGTGGCAGCAGCACTTCCAGAAACGCTTCGCCATTGTCCCGGATGTCGCCTTCGACTATTTCTGCCAGACCGGGACGGAAGTACATACGCGCGTGCGCATCAACGACGAGACCAAGACAGTCGTGGAGGGCGCACTGTGGACGGAAGAGTCGCTCCCCGCCGAGACTTTGCTGGCTGGCGTCATCCAGTGCGAGCGCGTTTTCCAGCAAAACGGTAAGTCCCAAAACAGCATCGAACCTGCCCGCCTCATGGATCATTTTGCGAAAGAGGAACTGGTCCTGCAAATCGGCGGCAAAGCCACGGTCGGACGTGGCCAGATGCGCTGCGTCTTCGTTTCCGTTTAAACTCCTAGGAGGTAAAGCATGAGCACGGCGACACAACACAAAATGGACCAGCGCACGCAAAGTCAAAAGATGGCCCAGGTCGCTTACGAACGGGTGAGCGCTCGAAAAGACAGCAACTTCAAGGATTATGCCACCACCGCCAAAAAGTTTCCCTCTCTGATCCATACCTGTGGATTGTCCCAAGCGGTAGCCTTCGGTTTAGCCAAGGGCGACCAGGCTTATCTGGATGATTTGGCATCGGTGCTCCGCGCCGTCGGCTACAAAGACCTGGCCGATGCCAGTGGCCTCGATTCCAAAGCACGCAGCACGCCGCTGGTGGCATACCTGCGACTCAGCCGCGATGCCCTTCTGGCTGCCGGCTGGCTCAAACGTTATGCCGAAGCC
>PSKW01000010.1:0-13600 GCA_040289265.1 Gemmataceae bacterium | reverse complement strand
ACTCAGCCGCGATGCCCTTCTGGCTGCCGGCTGGCTCAAACGTTATGCCGAAGCCCTGGCTCAACAAGGAGCAGATCATGCGCAAGACCCTCGTTGACAGACTGGAAAAAGTCAGGGATAAAGGTCAGCATCCTGGCTTACTTTTGCAACGGTATTTAGCTAAGCCGGCAACCGGGGAAATGGGTGATCCAGATGAGAAACACCGGTTATTAGCAGCGGCCATTCAAGCCGCCCACAATTCGGAACTGCAGACTTTATATCGACTCGCCTTCGAACGGTACTATCAGCTACTTAGTTCGACCACACAGCCTTGGGAATGCAAGGATTTCCGCACGCAGACTCGGCTCATCGTCGGTCTCGGCTCCGAGAACGTGCTGGAGACCGGCATCACTGTGCATCACACGTACGGCATGCCCTATATTCCTGGGTCAGCGTTGAAAGGCGTTGCCGCTCACTATTGTCATCGAGTGTATGGCGCCGAGGATGCCCGTTTTAGCAAGCCCGAGGATAACGACGATGCCTATCGCGAGTATATGCAAGGTATAGGTCCCTATCCTGGAGATAATTATCACCGCCTCCTGTTCGGGACCAACGATGACAGTGGCTGTATAGTGTTTTACGATGCGTTACTGATTCCCGATCGCAAGCAGGAATCGTTGCAACTGGACGTCATGACGCCCCACCATATGGGCTGGAACAACACCAGCGATCCGCGAGCACCGACCGATTTCGACAGTCCGACGCCGGTGCCATACCTATCGGTCCGGGGGCGGTTTCGAGTGTGTCTTTCTTGGCGCGGTCCGGCGAGCGATCGTGCGGCCAGTTGGCTGGCCTTTGCCATGAAAGTGCTGGAGGAAGCGGTACGTCTGTGGGGCGTGGGCGGAAAAACCAGTAGTGGCTATGGGCGCCTGATCCCGGTCACCTAGGGCACACTTGGGACCAGCACACCGGCTCGGCCAGGGACACACCTCGCAAGCTTGCACGGTCTATCCATCTCGTCCCGTGTCATCGTGGCAACGGCTCTTGCATTGACCCGATCTCGGCGTTCATAATACGCGGGGAGCGATGGCTCCTTACAAGCCAGCCGCGGGGGTGACCGACGTGAAAAGCTGGGATTGGCTGTGGGAGCCATTGCGCGCCTATTGGGCACGCAAACGCTGGGAACGCTGCCATTACGAGGCTCTGACCCGCCACTACGGGCACGGGGAACAGATTCGCGATCCGGATGAAGATCGCTGGCGACCCATCGGACAAATATATTGGCCCGATGCCGAAGACCTGCGCGAGCAAGCACGCCGACTAGTTCGGGACAATCCATACGCCTGCAACATAATCAACGTGTACCGCAATTATGTAGTCGGTACGGGAATGCGCCATGAGATCGAACCGATCGAACGTGTAGATGAATTAGTTGCGGACGATCGTCGCGATTCTCGGCGTCGCTATATAGCACACCTGTGGCAGGAATTTCTGGACGTCAATGATTGGGACAAAGGACAGCGACGCGATTGGGAATACTGTGTGCGTACCTGGCGCGATGGAGAATGTTTTGTACGAGTATTTCGCGCGGCGCAATGGCCGCCGCGCATACACTTTGTGGATCCCGAACAGGTAGCACCCGATCCGCGCACCGGCGAGCCTTCGGAAGGTATCGAGACGGCTCCGGACAACGTCGAAGAGGTCCTCGCCTACCACTTGGTGTACAAGGACCGGCACGAGCGGGTGGAGGCGGATCGTATGGTGCACACGAAAATCAATGTGGACAGTAATGTAAAGCGGGGGGTGAGTTTGTTTGCGCCTATAATCGAGTCGCTGAAACGATTTCATTCGTGGTTGGAGGTGGAGTTGATCCATAGGAAACTGGCCAGCTCGATCGTCTTGGTGCGCAAACACAGCCAAAGTTATCCTGGCGCGGTCGGTCCCTATGCTCAGGGACTGGAGGATAGTCGGCGGCCACTGAAGCTGATGCCGGGAACCGTGCTGGACGTGCAGGGATTCGACCTGGAGTTTTTGTCTCCGCAGACACACTTTGCCGATGCCTCGCTCCTGGGACGGATGATTTTGTTGTCCATTGCGGCGGGGGCGGGGTTGCCGGAGTTCATGCTGTCTGCGGACGCCTCCAATGCCAACTACGCCAGCACGCTGGTGGCCGAAGGTCCAGCGGTACGGCATTTCGCTGCCTGGCAGAGATTCTTCATGGGCCAGTGGCAAAAGCTTTTTGCCTTGGTGATGCGCGAAGCCGAGTGGCTGGGTCTGCTGGAACGCGGCGAAAGCCGACATTGGCGCTTGCAGATCACTCCGCCACCTTTGGCCGTGCGCAATCGGCACGAGGAAGCGCAGGCGGATGCGTTGTACTACGATCGCGGGGCACTGTCTGCACGGGAATTGGCGCGTCGGGATCATGCCGATCCGGAGCGCATGGTGCGCGAGCGCCGGGAAGAGGATCGCTGGCGCCGAGCAGAAGCACCTGCGTGACACTTCCCAGCCGGAATGCTGAAGCAGGGGAAGGGAACATGGAAAAGGACAAGCACCCGGGGGGCAAGCCAGACCTGGGGCGGGGATCCGTGCGCCGTCGCACATCGCAAGGCCCGGTCGCTCCGCCTCGGAGAGCGAAAAAACGACGACTGAGACGCGGTGGACGCCCCATCGCCCTGTGTCGCCTGGAAACCAGAGAAACGCAAGGAGTGCTGCGCATTCGCAGTGGCGGAGGATATCGCGTAGTGCGGGCGCCTTATCTTTTGGGCGACGAATAAAGCGATCGTAGCGAAAGGGACGATCGCGCAAGATGCACGGCCTGGGGTGCTGGCACAGACCGCATAGGATGAAAAACCTCGGCCAAACAGTTAGCCCCTCCGGCGCCGCTTTCTTGCAAGTATGCATCGGTCCGACTGCCGATGATAAACCAGGGAAGGCGGACCGCCGCCTGGAAAGCATGCACAGGATATTATGCAGTACGGACCGACGGCGCACCGATCGGATACCTACACGCGTTACCTTCTGGATTACCGACGTGTCGTGCCGGTGGCGTGGGCGCTGGCCATAGTCGCTGCCCTCACAGGCTGGGTAGTCTGGCGTCACTGGCAGCAACCGTCAGAGGCCGACTTGGCTGCGCTCCTCGATCAGGCACGCACGGCATTGGCTCAGCGGCGCTTCCAGGAAGCGATTCTGGCCGTTCAACAAGCGCACGATCGCCTGCCGACACTTCCCCGAAAAAGTGGCAAAAGATGGGCCGGTGCGGTCTATGCGCTCCAAGGGGAGATCGCTTTTCGGCAGGCGCTGTGCCAGGAGCCGGACCGACGCGCAGAATTATTGAAGCAGGCCGAGGAGCTGCTCGGGCAGGCGCTGCAAATGGGCTTGCCGGACGAAGAGCGGCCGCATGTCGAGTATGTGCTTGCCCGTTGCGAGTTCGAGCAGGGAAAAGATATCCACCGCACGGTGGCCCGGATGGAAAACGCGTTGGATGCCTCGCCGCGCGACCGGGTGGAAGGCTACGAGTTTTTGTGTCAGGTGTTTTTGCGTTTGCCCGAGCCCCGGCTCGATTTTGCTCTGCGGGTCAACGGCAAGCTCCTGGCAGAGCCGGACCTACCCGAGGGGGACGCGGTGCGGCTGCGGCATGGCGAATTGCTCATGCGTCTGGGACGCTGGGCCGAGGCGCGCGAAGCTTTGGCACGCATCGGTGCAGGATCGCCGCAGGCATCGCGGGCGCGTCACCTCGAGGCCCTGGCTTATTATCGCGAGGACAACTGGCCCCGTGCCGCCGCCATTTGGGAAACGACCACCAGCGACCCTGCCCAGGCGGATCGTCCCGAAGCTCTTTATTACCTGGGAGTGTGTGCCGTCCGCATGGGGCAGTATGCCGATGCCGCACAGATTTGGGAACGCTTGCGCCAGGAGTATCCGGACCACATCATAGCACGGGCTGCCAGCCTGCGACTGGCCGATCTCTATGTGTATTGGCAGCAGGATCGGCTCGCTTACGCGCACTTGGAAGCGGCACTGACCGGTCTGGCGCCGGGCGCAACCTTGGATGGCTATGCGTCTGCCAGCGAAATGGATACGCTCATCGAAAAAACCTGGTCGGCGTGGATCGTGCGCGGGCAATTCGATCTTGCCCATCGGCTGCTGGCTCGCACCGAGGGGCGCACCGACAAGGACGAATATCTCAAGCGATGGGCCTGGACCTGGCAGGCACAGGGGTTGGCTTATCTGGCTCAGGCTATGGAAGAGGGAGGCAATGCCGACAGTCCGACCATGCAGCGGGCACAGCAGGCGTTCGCCGAGGCGGCGGCAGCCTTCGAAAAATTGGCAGAGTTGAAGAACAACCAGCCGGACTATCGCGATTGCTTGTGGGCAGCAGGGGAGAACCATTTGCGCGCGCGGCAGTACGAACGCGCCCGGGTGGTGTTGGAGCGATACCTGGCTTTCGAAGTCCCCCCAGCGCAACGGCATGTGGCCCTGGTCGGATTGGGCGAGGCCTATCGTGCCTTGGGCGAACCGCGGCGCGCCGAGCACGCACTGCGTCAGGCACTGGAGTGCGGCGCATCTATGCAGGCCCGCGCCCACTATCTGTTGGCTCTGACTTATCTCGATCAGGGACGTTGGGCAGATGCGGAGGCAGCACTGCGGCAGATCCTAGCTGCGCCGCTCGATGGCCCGCAGCCGCCGGAAACCCGACAGGCTCTGTTCGCGCTGGGGCTTCTGCTGCATCGTCGTCAGAAATACGAAGACGCCGTCGTCCATCTGCGCCGGGCTTTGGACCAGTATCCACGCGATCCTCAGGCGCTCAAAGCACGCTACGTCCTGGCCGACTGCTGTCGCTTGTTGGGATTGCAGCAGGCCGACCAAATGCGCAAAGCCGATACGCTCATGGCCAGGGACTATTATGGACGCACGCGCAAGGAGCTGCTGGAACAGGCACTGACCCACTATCAACGGGTGGTGTTCGATCTGTCGGATCGGCAGGCGACTGGTGCGCTCGCTCCCGAAGACCAGGAGGTGTTGCGCGAAAGCCGTTTCGGCATCGCCGAGTGTCTGGTGCACGCCGGCCAATACGAAGCGGCGGCCCACGCCTATCGCAGCATCGTCGAGACGTATCCCCGTCAGGCGGAGACACTCACGGCATTGGTGCAGTTGACCCGCTGCTATTGGCAGATGGAACGCCGGGACCAGGCGTTGGCTACTATCGAACGCGCGCAGCAGCTTTTGGAACAACTCGACGATGCTGCCTTCCGACCGCCACAGCTCTCGAAAAAACAGTGGCAGGAATGGCTGAACTGGGCAGCGACACAGATCCGAGGCAATCCATGAGCGATCGGCACACAGCCAGCGAGCGTACACTGTGGCACCTAGAGGTCTCCCCAGGCACTTCGGAGGGTGTTTTTGCATATGATGGGGCGGACGGTCCGCCGTCGGCACCCGGCGACGGATCGAGTACGCTGCATCAGGCCGAGGACATGCAGAACTGGGGTGAAGCCTGCGGGCAGGACCGAAAGGGCCCAAGTGCGACGCGTGTGGCCCAAAGCGCGCGGCACGAGCAGGGATCGGCAGAACCGCCCCCCGTGCACCGCATCTTGGAAGCGCTTTTGTTCGCTTCGCATGTGCCGGTGAGTCTGGAGCGGGCGCGTGAAGCGATCCCTGCGCTCGACCCCCACACCTTCAGCGCAGCTTTGCGCCAGTTACAGCTTGCCTATCGCCGGCAGAATCGTCCCTATCGAATCGTTCGATACAAGCACGGCTACACGCTGGAGCTGACCGCCCAAGGGCAGCGGTGGGCGGCGGCTCTGTTTCGTCGTGGCCCCCGGGCGGTACGCATCTCGCAAAGCACCCTGGAGGTGCTCGCGGCGATCGCTTATCGGCAGCCTATCCGCAAACAGACTCTCGATGCCTTGCGCAAGCGGGAGAGCGCGGCGGCCTTGCGCCAGTTGCAGGCCCTGGGATGGGTCACGACGCAGCCTGCCGCCTACGGTCAGGTCGCTTACGTCACCACGCCACGCTTTTTGCGCCATTTCCGCTTGTCCAGTCTGGATGATTTGCCGCAGGTAGCAGATTGGCAATGCATCTGACGGGGCGCGCGCTGACTGGAGCCAGAGTGCCCACCCGACCCACACACAAGAACCTATCCAAGCCGGTTGCATCCAGGCGGACCGGTTCGCATAGCACACGTCGCGGTGAATTGCAAGCTCGTAGCGCTGTTTGTATGCCCTGGAGACCGGCAGCCTATTCGGCGCGTCACACCCGGGGAGTGCGTGTTGCGTCCCGATAGGCCGCCTGCAATTGCCGGGTGATCGGCCCGGGAGTAGCGTCGTGGATGCGCTGCTCGTCCACAACGATCACCGGCACTATTTCGCACGTCGTGCCGGTGAGGAACAATTCGCTCAGTTCGGCAAGTTCCTGACGGTACAGCACACGTTCGACGACCGGAATGCGTGCCTGGCGCGCCAAGTCCAGGATCAGGCGTCGTGTAATGCCTGGGAGGATGGCCTGGCTGGTGGGTGCCGTCCAGATCTGGCCAGCGCGCACACCGAATAGGCTCGTGCGCGTCCCCTCGGTCAGAGTGCCGTCGGGCAGATAAAAAATGGCCTCGAAGGCACCGGCCTCGCGCGCCGCCTGCGCGGCCAGCACATTGGGCAGCAAGTTGGTGGACTTGATATCGCAGCGTTGCCAGCGGATATCGGGCAGGGTTATAGCGCGAACACCGGCGGTGCGCACCCCCTCGTAGGGATCGTCGAAGGGCTGGACGTACAAAAACTCCAGAGGCTGCACGTCGCCCGGGAATTCGTGCTGCCTCGGCGCAGCGCCGCGCGTGATGTGGATATAGAGAAGCGCCTCCTGAAAGCCCGCGTGCCGCACGGTGGCCAGCGCGCGCTCTTTGAGCACTGCCAGATCCACGCCGGCAATGCGAATACTCGCTAGACTTTGCCTCAAGCGCTCCAAGTGTTCGTCGAGGAGCCAAGGCCGGCCATGATAAACGCGGACGACTTCGTATACGGCGTCACCGAAAAGAAACCCCCGGTCCAGGGCCGAAATGCGTGCCTCGGCCAGAGGCATTATCTCGCCATTGATGTTGGCCAATCCGTGCACGATTCGCTCCTCCGTAGTATCAGGGACACCGGCGAGGACCAGGCCCGGACCTCGGTCAGCGGGCCAAGGCCAACCCCTCCCCCCGCGGGTCGGCGGCAGCCGATAAAGTGCCCGCTGGATGCATCATGATGGCGTGCACATTGCCCCAGGCCGATGTTTCCAAGTGCCCAGCGATGCGCCAACCGCGCGCCCGCAGTTGCTCCAGCAGTTTCTCTCGCTGTGGATAACCTTTTTCCAATTCTAGCGGCCCATTGGGGCAATGCATGCGCGGAGCTTGTAGCGCTCGGGGAAGGTCCATGTCGTGGTCGAGGACGTTGACCAGTACCTGAGCGACGGTGCTGATGATCCGCGTGCCGCCGGGAGAACCGAGTGTCAAATAGGGTTTGCCGTGACGCAACACGATGACCGGGGTCATGCTGCTGCGAGGCCTTTTGCTTCCCCAGCTAGCGGGACTGTCCAAAGCGGTCCGACGCGGGCGCCGACCGGCTTGTAGGGCGTTGGCCCCAACGGGGACATCCAAGTCGAAGTCGGTCAGTTCGTTGTTGAGCAGAAATCCGCGTCCTTCCACGACCAAGGCGCAGCCCATAGTGTGTTCGAGGGTACTGGTGCAGGCGACCACATTACCCCGACGGTCCACGATCGCGATATGGGTAGTGTGCGGCCCTTCGCCGTGACGCTCGGCCTGCGCAGGTAGCTCGGCGTGCCGGTCTGCCAAAGCCGGCGCGACCGCAGGCATCGGACCGGTTTGCGTCAACGGGCCCGGGGCAAAGTGCGTGCCCGGAGGTTGGCACCACACGTGTGTAGCGCGCCGCGTCAGGTACTCTGGATCAATGAGCCGACGCATGTCGTGGTCGGCCCAATCTGGGTCGCCCAAATAGGCCTGTCGGTCTGCGTAGGCTGCCGCGCTCGCCTGGGCCAACAAGGTGATTTCCTCGGGGCTACCGGCAGCAGGCAGCACGCCTGCGTTCCTCGCCGGGCATCGCTCCAGCAGCCCCAGATACAGTCCCAAAGTGATCCCACCCGACGAGGGCGGGGGCACACTCACGATCTCGTACCCGCGGTAAGAAAAACGCACCGGCTCGCGCAGCACAGCGCGATAATTTCGCAGATCCTCCAGCTCTAATTTGCCCGGACGAAAAGCTGCCTCCCGTACGCTGCGGACTATGTCGCGAGCTATCTCCCCTTCGTAAAACACTTGCGGCCCTTGGCGGGCGAGCAGCTCCAGAGTTCGGGCCAAGTCCGGGTTGCGCATATGGTAGCCCACCGTCGGCGGCGAGCCATCCGACGGCAAAAACAGGCGTCGCGACGCAGGAAAGCGCTGCAAGCGTGAGCGATTGTCGCCAATGGCCTGCGTCAGCTTGGGACTTATAGGAAAGCCTTCGTCGGCCAGCGCGATAGCCGGTGCCAGAAGTTTGGGCCAGGGAATGCGACCCCAGGCGCGGTGTGCCTGCCACAGGGCAGCGACGCTCCCGGGTACGCCGACCGGTAGCCCGCCGGTCATGTCTTCCGCGACTACCTTACCGTTTTCCAGGAAATCTTCGCGACGCACACCCTGAGGCGTCTCTTCGCGGCCATCCACGCAGTGCACTTTGCCCGTGGCGGCGTCGTAGTACACAATAAAGCACCCGCCGCCGATACCTGAGTTTTGCGGTTCGACTACGTTCAGCAGCATGTGCACGGCGACCAGAGCATCCACGGCGGTGCCGTCTTCTTCGAGGATGCGCATGCCGACACGGGTGGCCAGCGGGTGGGCACAACTGACCGCACAGTGCTGGCCGGTGGCCAGCGGCCCGGGGCTCAAAGTTGCTCGACGGTGCGGTTCCTCGTTCGTGCCCGCTACGCTCCGGTTGCCTAGCTGTCCCATGTGCGCCATGCTCGCGATAATGCCACAGACAATGCCCAGCATGCAGGCCCGCGCCCGCCAGTGATGCCTGCTCGGCATAAGTCGCTTGCTCCAGAAAATATGCTTAGGACGCCGCCAGCTCGGTGCGCCGTGCATCGAGTTCGTCAACACCGGTCCCCATGCATCGCTCAACATCCGCTTGTCGGCCACGCGCATGGGCTTGCCAGCGCCTCCTTTACTTTATAGCGGGGTATATTAAATACTAGGCGCGCGGCGATTTGCAAACTAATGTGCGTGCGACCTAGGGCACCCCCGTGTTCCTATCCTGGCGCAGGAGCTATTGCTCTAGCGGAGATAGCACAGTGAACGAGTATATCGAGACAGCCTGTCCTCATTGTGGCGCATACGTGCGGCTTCGAGAACCGTTCCCCGGGGCGATCTATCCATGCCCCATTTGCCGGCAGCTTTTCCGGGCACGCCCCGTGCGCACCGCAGAGATCCCGCCGGCGGTGACACCGGACCGGAGCAGCGATACTGCGGGCACGGGAACGAGTGGGACGAGCCAGGCCGTCACAGAGGGACAGCAGACCTCCGGTGGGCAGCAAGCCATGCCGCCGCACAGCCGCCCGGCGCAGGTTGTGTCGCAGCCAAGCGCTTCGGCGGAAAGCACAGTGCCACCGGACTCGGCTGCACTGCCCGCGGCAACAGCCGAGGAAGATCCCTTTCTGATGATCCGTCGCAAGCTCAGACGCCGCCGCATGGTGCGCAAAGCGATCCCCCCGGTGCTGTTATTGCTCCTGGCCGCCGCTGCACTCGTTGCGTGGCTTTTTTGGGACCAGCTTTATCCTCGGGTAGATGCTTGGATACGGGCCATGATGTCCGGCGCCAGCAGCAAGCACCAGTCGGACAATGTGTATCAGGCTCTCGAAGAGGTCCATATCGGTCCTATGCCGAAACGTGAGGACTCAGGCCCTGCAGTCGAGCACGACCCGGAAGAGGAAAAAGATCCTGAGCTAAAACGGTTGCGTCAGCGCCTGCGCAGGGCGCAGCGCCAGAAAACAGGCGGCAAACCCGTTCGCCCTGTCGAGCCAGCCCGGGCGCTCCTGATCGGTGTGCGCCAGTATCTGTACCTGGGTCATCTCAACCGCGGTTATCGCGCCGCGGACGGCGACCAAGCCGACCCGCTCGGTTTGCGCAGTCTGCGCGAACTATTGAGCCAGCACTTCGGCTTTGCGCCGGATCAGATAGCCGAACTGAGCGATACGAGTCAACCTGTGCATCCGCCCACGCGCGAACTGATCCGGCAAGCCCTGCACGACTTTTTGCGCAGCAGTCGGCCCGAAGACCGCGTCCTGGTCTTCTTTTCTGGGCATTTGGTCGAAAAAGACGAAAAACTGTACCTCGTTCCTCTGGAAGGCAATCTGGAAGATCCGGCGACCCTCGTGCCCGTGGAAGAAGTTATCCACGCCCTGCGCACCTGTCCCGCATACGATAAACTGCTCGTGCTGGATGTAGCACACCGCGATCCGGAATTGGGGAGCGACCTACCCGATCCTGGACCTCTCCCCGCACGGGCGGCCAAGCTTGCCCAGGAGCCCGTGCCGGGCGTGCGCATTTGGTTGAGCTGCTCGGCGGGCCAGTTCTCCCACGAGTTCGCCAGTTCGGGAATTGTCGGCAGTGTCTTCACCCACTTTTTGACGGTGATCGGTTCGGAGAAGGCAGCCGCTGCGGCGCCTGAAATCTCCGCACTTGCCGACGAGGTGCACAAAGAGGTGGAAGCTTATGTGAAGAAGCGTATCGGTGCCGATCAGCGGCCGCTCCTTTCGCAGGCCTGGTCGGGACAAAAGCCGCCGGCTCCCAAATCCAAGCCGGCGCCTATCGCTTTGCCCAAAATCGCAGGACCCGAGTGGGCCGATCCAGAAGAAGTGCGCCGTCTCCTCGACGAAATCGCTTTACCAGTGCCAATGCCGCCTATTCGCGCTAAAGCCCTCGAGCCTTACGCACCCGACTACTCTTCCGCCGAGGAGCGCGAACGCAAAACCCTGGAAATGCCCCTGCGCGCGGCGACGGTCCGCGTCGCCCGATTTCTGCATGACAAACACCCACCTTTCCGGCAGGATTTCACCTATGACGGCGACGAGTCCAATTTTAAAAAGCTCATCCTGCAGGAACAGGAGGTGCCGGCTCTCTATTACGGCGAGCTGAGCGCCAAGTTGGAAGAACTGGATCGGGTCGGCACAATGCGTGACCAGGAACCTTCCCGTCGCTGGCAAGCTCATTACGACACCGTCATGGCCTTGCTCTTAGCCCGCATGATTTGGGTCCAGGAATACAATTTCCACCTCGGGCAGATGCGGGTCAAGTTGCCTCCGTTGCAGCCCCCTCACAACGGCTGGATCTTGCAGCCCCAAGAAAAACTGCTGCAGAAAGAAACGCGCACTCTGGAAAAACGCCGCCGCGAGCTACTGGAAAAGATCGTCCGAGACTATCCGGATACCCCTTGGGCCATCTATGCCAAAAGCGCATTGCTGACGAAAATGGGCTTGACCCTGCAGCAGGCGCGCCTGGGCTTTTGACTGGAATATGTCGCAGGTCCAGACCTTTCGGTACTCCGTCTGCCAGGATCGGGCCGGCGGCTAGTGTAATGCCCGCATAATTCGATACTGCGCCCGGAAGTGCACTCAAACCGAAGTCAACCAGACGACTCGAGGAAGGAACACCGGCGCACTTTGGTCTTGTGCCGCCGGAGGTGTACCGAAACTGAACTCAGCCAGACAGCAGCATGCGCCATAACAGACGCCCCGACCATGTGCTAAGCGGAGAGGGCGGGATTCGAACCCGCGAGGGAGCTTTAAGGCCCCCTACCGATTTAGCAAACCGGCGCTTTCGGCCACTCAGCCACCTCTCCGGAACAGCACTACTCCCGCCTGCATTCTAGACCAGACAAGCTGTTTTTCAAGGCTTTCCAAAGCCCATCACAGATGCCTTGTGCGCGCATTGCCGATAATCGCAGCCGATCAATGGCTCGACGCTATCTGCAACGCTGACCATACCATGACAAAGCGAAAGCAATACGCGGCGACGACTCTTCGCGTGACGACTGCGCCCAGCCGGATCTGTGCGCGGTCTGCTCCAGACGCATGCGCGGCCCATTCCAGATGAGTGCGCAGCCCATTCCAGATGGGCGTGCAGCCCAGTCCACATGAGTGCGCGGCCGATTCGAGAAACGCTACCTGCCCCTAGGCGCCCCGCGCCGACCACTTAGCGGGTTTTGCACTTTCACGTCGAATGTTCGCGCCGCTGCCTGGCTGACTACTGCGGCCCGCGCCGGGCGCTTAGCCGGTTTTGCGCTTTCACGGCTTGCCGTTGCTCGGTGGTGGCCCGGACTGACGGATGATCGAGAGCAGCGCAGCGCTGCCCTGCGCTGCGCAATGGCCTGCCCGGCAGGGAGCCAACGGACAACACTCAACATCAGCGGCGCGCGCAGTGCCAGCCGCTGCATGCTGTTGTTCGGCGACTTCATTTGTTTACAACAAGACATCCGGCCATCATGTCGTGAAGTCCTTGCTTCTTCTCAGTGAACGCGGCCATAACAAAACCAATATAGAATATGAGGGCAGAGATGATCTTGCCGAAAAATCGCCCCGTCGCCTTTCCAAATCCAATCCTGTTTCCTTCCAAGTCGGTAACTGTGATTCCCAGTGCCATCTTACCGAGCGTGGCTTGCGTCCGCGACGATTCCATGACGGCGTAGTAGATCTACCAGAGAAAGGCTAGAAGGATGTTCATGAGACCTTCCGGCACATCGGGGTCGTCGATGCCGGCTGCAGCCACAATCATGCCGAAGACGAATCCGTTTACTACATAGCCAATCACAAGGACGATTTCATCAATGAATGAGCCGGCAAGCCTCTTCCAGAACCCTGCATAGGTCATTCTGGTATCCTCATTCGTGCCGCCTAACGGCTCGCGTATCACCCGCAGCCGAGCCGAGCGCAGCGAGGCGAAGCCTGTCGGGTGGATGCGCTGGTTAGCTGGACCTCTTCTTGGCTCGCATAAGCAAATACTCTCTCAGCGCGACCGCCTGGTTGTATTCGGTATCCCGAGCCGAAAACAACAGTGTCACTCGCCTTTGCGCCGCTTCATTAAGGAGCCTCTCCACGACCGTTGGTTTGGCATCAAGCTCCGAAAAGTACCGCCTCTTGAACTCCTCCCACTTCGTAGGGTCGTGACTGAACCATTTCCGTAAGGCAGTGCTTGGTGCCACGTCTTTCAACCACAGGTCAACTTGCACTTGCCCTTTTGCCACGCCACGCGGCCATAGCCGATCTACAAGAACGCGAAAGCCATCGTAGGGATCTGCCGGTTCGTAAACACGTTTCGTCCTAATGTCGGTCATATACACTCAGCCCAGCTAACTATTGTTTATATGGTCTCCACATGGCACCCTTATGCCACTTTCTAGCGGCATAAGACACTGCTGTAGGTTAGTTCTTTAGTTCTCTGCTGCCGAGGAACTCAAGGAGCTTCTCAGACTTCTGCGGTATATTATATGGTGTGTGTATAATACCCATTGCTCTCCACTTACAAAGTTTCGGCTGGGCTGCGAGCGCCCTTCCCGCCGCGGTTCAGCACGTGAGTATCAATCATCGTTGTTTTCATTCCTTATGCCCCAAC
>PSKW01000021.1:1240-2491 GCA_040289265.1 Gemmataceae bacterium | reverse complement strand
GCATAGTGACGGTCAGGATCTTTTTCGGGATCATATATCGTAACGTCGATGCCGATGATCGGCAGTTGACCTGTCAAAAGGGCGATAAGCTGAGACAGCTGTTCAAAATCCAGCCCTGGCTCTCCTGGTGAATCCACTGCGGGCATGACTGCTTCTGCAAGAACATCAATATCCAGATGAAGCCAGAACCGCGAAACTTCTCGACGGAACACCCATTCAGCCACCTTGTCCGATGTCGCTGGCATCCCATCCCGAAGCATATCCTGAACGATGATTCGGTTGATCGCCGTATCACGAATGTCTCCGTAGTATTGGACGTATTCCGGACGCAAAGCATCGCGCTCCCCCATTTGCGTCACGTCCTCATCTCGAACAAGCGGCCCGTCTATGCCGGGCCATTGGGTCAGCAATCTCTCTCCGCGCCCGGTTGCAAGGGCAAGGTCCATGCCGGCTGCCGATCCGAGGCGGCTTTGCGTGTCATAGTTTCCGGGATGAAAGAAGTCGCTGTGCCCATCGACGTGAAGCAGGCCAACTCGACCGACGGCCCTCGCGCCAACGAGGCAGCCAAGCAGGATGCTACAGTCTCCACCGATTACGACCGGAAACTTGCCATCGACTAGGTGCGCAGCAACACAGCCTCCAATCTTCGTGCTGTAGTCGCGGATCGCATGCCCGTTGCGGACACGCGTGCCGCTCTCAGCATCGAAGCGATATTTGGGTCGAGATAGCCACTCGACTCCCACCGCGCCAATGGCCGCCTGAAGTCCCTCCGCCATCAATACTGACGGAGCCTCCCACGCTCCTGGCTCATGTCCGTCGGTTTCCGGGCGCAGGCCGAGGTTGCTCGGGGCGCAAATGATGACCTTGCCCCCAATCATTTCAAGACGGCTCGCAGATGGAAGCGTCATCGCCGCAAGGAGCCCCATGACATGTCGCCTGTACACACACTCAAGGTCGACCCGCAGGTCCGAAAACCCTGCCCGGAAGGCACGGTTGAACTCCGCCAGAGCCGCCTTGCCCACGATGGGGTCGGGTCCTGCTTCTCGATGATGTCGTCGTCGAACAGGTCAAACATCGCGGCATCATGGGCAGAACAAAGTCGGTATGCCCTCTCGCGATGCTCGATATTCTTCTTTTCGACCTCGGAAAGGACTTTTTTGTCCATGAGCTCCTCCTTATGCATGTTCAGGCCGTGCAACGCTCGGCATCAGCGGCGGCGCGATAGCGCCGTCCGCTGCATGCCATCGTTGG
>PSKW01000021.1:0-1230 GCA_040289265.1 Gemmataceae bacterium | reverse complement strand
CCCAACGCTCCAGTTCAGCGGCAGGCCGCGCAGCGGACCGTCCGTTGCATGCCGTTGTTAGAGCGCAACTCTACGGCCTCCATGCGGGGTTCCAATCCGGGCCAAAACCGTCCGCGATCCACGTGCGATACGAGCCCGCCGTGTCAGTCACGGTAATGCCTGCGTGCTCCCCGGCGTAGGCGCGAAAGAGCAGGATGCGCGTGCCATCGGGCGATCCCTTCGGCACACCCTCGATGCAATCTGGCGCGCTGGAAAGGCTCAGGTCGTATTCAGGCTTGCCGGGGAACCAGGTCTCGCTTGACATGGCGTACAGCCTGCGGACAGTCCCGCCAGGGATGCCCGGTGGTTGTGTGGGAAAGCCGCGGGAGCTATAGATCATGGTGCCATCCGCAGAGAAGCCGGGGTCCGCATCACCGTTCTGCTCCATGCCTGCTGGCGTGCAGTTGGGGCCGCCGTCGGTTACCTGCGTGCGCTGCGTCCCGTCGGGCCTGATCTTGTCGAGGCGAGTCTTGAAGCAGCTGTTGTTCGCGTTGTTCTCGGCGACCACAAACAGGATCCAGTCCTGACTCGACCAGGCGATGTCGCCCCATTGGAAATCGAGGTTGCCACCGGTCGGACGGCCGATCTCGTGCGGGTTCGAACCGTCGGCATTCATCACCCAGAGCGCCATGCGAACCTGCCCCCCGGGCGGGTCGGCGCGCGTGGAGAGAAACGCGATCCGGGATCCGTCCGGCGACCAGACCGGGTAGCTGTCCGTGCCCGTATCGGTCAGATCGCGCGTCGATCCGGTGGCGAAATCGTAGATCGTCACTCGGCTCTGTGATCCGGCGATGCCGTACCCGCCGCTCGTGAAGCGGGTGTAGAGAAGTCGCGTCCCGTCCGGCGAAAAGTGGGGCAGAAACTCTTGCTCCTGGTTGTGGGTGACTTGCGTGCGCCCGGAACCATCAAGGTTCATGACGATGAGCTCCCACGCCCCCGGGTCGGGACCGGATCCGGGAACACCTTGGGATCCAGTTGGGGACATGAAGACGATCTGCGCGGTTGAAACGACCGAGCCCCAAGGAGGGTTGTCCGCGGACGTCATGTCCCCACCACATCCACCGAGCAGCAGAAGGGTCAAACCGGTAGAGAGTATCAGAGTGGCAGGCTCAAGCATACGAGGGTTCTCATTCATCGCGGTCATATTCCTTGCGCTCTAACGTCCGGCTTCAGGCGCGCGCCGCTTGCGGC
>PSKW01000009.1:0-126328 GCA_040289265.1 Gemmataceae bacterium | reverse complement strand
GAAACGTCCGGCGCATAAGCTCATCCTAACCCGAGCGCGCAGCCGGATCAAGCAGCGAAACGGCGGGAATTGGCGCGGCATATTACAGTAGATACCTGCCATCCTCCGTCAGGCCGAACAAATCGGGCCATCTGGAAGAAAACGGGACCGACTGACTGGAGTCGGTCCGGGGAGCTGGAGGGGCTCAGTGCAGCCATTGACCGACGCGCCAGGCGAGGAAGCCGACCAGCGCCGTCGCCAGCAGGAGGAGGCACTTGAGCCGCAACAGGCGGCTGTGAAATCGTTGTTCGCCCGCTGGGGTGCGGGTGATGTGTTCCAGGAAAGCGACCCGTCCGGCGACGCTGTCGTGCTGCCATCCCCTGCGGTCGAGTGGCATGCCATTGATCTCGGCGACCTTGGTCAAGGCCGAAGAAAAAATGGCCACGCCGGTAGGGCACGCCTGTGCAGGCAAGGGAGCGTTCGGGCCCAGGGCTCGGTCGTGGGCAGCGCAGTCCCAACGGGCACAGGAAACCACGCGACAGCCGAAAAGATCGGCCTGGTTTTCACAGCGCCGGGACAGGTAGCCGAAGACCGCCCAAAGATAAAGGACCAGCATGGCGAACAGCACCAGCGACAAACCCCAGACAGACCAAGAAGCCAAGTGGTCCCAATGCCACGAGCGTGTATGCCACAAAGGCTCGCTGAGTTGCGGGCCCAGCAGTGCCACTACCGAGCCGGTCAAGCCAAAAAAGCCGAGGTAGGTCAGCAAATGCTGGTGACGAATATGGCCGATTTCATGGCCGAGAACCGAGGCGATCTCTTGAGGTGTGAGCTGGTCGAGCAAACGATCGCTGAGCAGGATATAGCGTGGACGCGGGAAGACGCCGGTCACCAAAGCATTGGCGATGCGCCCTCCGGTCGGCCAGAGCAAAAAATCGGAGTAGCGGAAGCGCAGACGGGCGGCGACGGATTCCAAAAGTTGTCTGGTCTGCCCAGGAGGCAGTGGACGGGCACCCCAGAGCCAGCGCAACAGCCACGGCAGCATCCAGACGATGACGATCGTGCACGCCGCCAGCAGCAGACTGGAACCTATGGGGCTGGCAGCCAGCGTCGGCGACAAGGCCAGGGCCGTATCGAACACACCCTGTAAAGCCAGGATGGGCAACGCGATCAATCCCAGCGACTGACGGCACTGCGTCAGCACATACTTCACACGCCCGAACGGCTCGGCATCGAGTCTACCCAGATACAGCTCGGCGTCGTAAGCCAATGCCCACCAGCCGCAGCAAAAAGCCGTCAGGGGCACAAGCAACAGGATATCGTCCAGGAGAATAGGATCGCGCGGTACCCAAAGATACCGGACGGCAGCGGACCATCCGCCTAGCCATAGGACGGTCACTTCGGCCAGGAGAAGAAAAAGTAGGTTCCAGCGTCGCCAGCGATCGTAGGCACGCTGCTGCCGACTGGTGGCCGGCCTGCGGCATAGTCGCCTAACGCGGACAAAATGGAGCAGGCTGTACAGAGCCAGCGTGGCCCCGAACGTGACGATCGCACCGAAGCTATCCGGTCCCCAAGGCACGGGGGGCGAGGGGAAGAAGGCCAAACAAATGGGAATCACCAGGAAGAAATACATCGGCGCTCTCCCACTTCCCTGCACAAGTCAGGGGAACGAAGCTACCCGATAAACTATACGCGATCGGCGGAGCGGCAGCGACGGAATCAGGTGCGTCCATTGAGCGAAAAGGCACTCAAGACCAGGCACGCGTTGTGGCCGCCGAAGCCGAAACTATTGGACATGGCGCGTCGTACTCGCATCTGCCGCGCCTCGTTGGGGACATAATCCAAGTCGCAAGCGGGATCGGGGTTTTCGTAATTGATGGTGGGGTGGACCACTCCGGTATGGATGGTCATGGCGGTGGCGATCAGCTCGACGGCGCCGCTGGCACCGAGGAGATGACCGATCATGCTTTTGGTGCTACTGACGGCGAGTTTGCGCGCGTGACTACCGAAGACCTGTTTGATGGCTTTGGTCTCGGCTTCGTCGCCCAGGGGAGTCGAGGTCCCGTGGGCGTTGATATAGTCAATGTCTTCTGGGTGGCAACGCGCGTCGTGCAAAGCGGCCTCCATGGCCATGGCCGCGCCGGAGCCATCGGGACATGGGGCTGTGATGTTGTACGCGTCTGCGGAAGCGCCGTAGCCGATCAGTTCGGCATAGATGCGCGCTTGACGGCGGCGGGCGCGCTCGGCTTCTTCGAGGATCAAGATGCCGCAGCCCTCGCTGAGTACGAAGCCATCGCGATCGCGGTCGAAAGGCCGACTGGCCTTGTGGGGTGCGTCGTTGCGTTCGGACAGGGCACGGGCGGCGATGAACCCGCCCAGGCCCATAGGGGTCAAAGCCGCTTCCGAACCGCCGGTGATCATGATGTCCGCTTCGCCGTACTGGATGCAGCGCAAGGCTTCGCCGATGGCATTGGCAGCAGAGGCACAGGCGGTGGCCACGGCCATGTTCGGGCCGCGCAATCCATAATAGATGGAGATCTGGCCGGGGGCAGCGTTGACCATGAGCTTGGGAATGACGAAGGGGCTGATTTTGCCGGGACCGCCTTTGATGAGCCGGGTGTGTTGCTCCTCGTATTCGCTCAGGCCGCCGATGCCGCTGCCGAGGATCACGCCGATGCGGCGGGGATCTTCGCGGGAAAAGTCCAGGCCGCTGTCGCGCACCGCCTCGACGGTAGCGACCAAAGCGAACTGAGCGAAGCGATCCAGTCGCCGCGACGTGCGCGCGTCAATGGTTTTTTCTGGATCGAAGTGGCGCACCTGCCCGCCGAAATGGACCTTGAAAGGCGACGGGTCGAACAGGTCTATCGGCCCGATACCGCTGCGCCCAGCACACAAGGCCTGCCAGAATTCGGCCACGTTGTGGCTCAGGGGATTGACCGTCCCCATGCCGGTAATGACTACGCGTCTGGGCACCATTGGCCATCAGCCCCCTGATGCTTTTTGCTCTTCTTTTTTGTTGCGCAGTTCTCGCTCAATGTAGTCAATGGCCTGACCGACCGTTTGGATTTTTTCGGCTTGGTCGTCCGGAATAGAGATTTCGAACTCTTCTTCCAAGGACATGACCAGTTCCACGGTATCGAGCGAGTCGGCGTTGAGGTCTTGGATGAACGAGGTGTCGCGGTTGATCTGGTCTTTGCTGACTCCTAATTGCTCGCTGACGATTTCGATCACACGTTCTTCTACCGAAGCCACGTTGTTACCCTCCCTCTGAGGCGACAGCCCGACCCCGACAAGGGTCCACGGCACATCGCTAGTCAATGTGATTGTTCGCTATCACCGGTTTTTGGGCAAGATATACCGTCCTAGCGGCCTTTTGTCTATGGCGGAGTGAAAGCGAGGGCCGAGGCAGCCCAGGCAGGATGGGCAATGTGCGGCCCTTCAGGCAGTGACATTGTGGCACACTGCCTTGCGCTGGATCCTTTTGAGTAGGCCCGCCAAGACACGGCCCGGGCCGATTTCATAAAACTCTTCGATACCTGCGGCGAGCATGCCGCGCATGCACTCTTCCCAACGGACCGGTCCGACTACCTGGGCGACCAAGAGCGATCGAATCTCCGCCGGATCCCGGTGAGCGCGGCCATCCACATTGGACCACACCGGGATGCGAGCCGGGTGCAAGCGGACGTTCTGGAGCGCTTCGGCCAGGAGGCGATCGGCCGGCTGCATAAGCTCGGTATGGAAGGCACCGGCCACGGCGAGACGCACCGTTTTGGCTGTGCCATGTGCAGCGGCCAAACGCTCCAGTGCCTGGCAGGCAGGCAACTCCCCCGATACTACCACATTGCCAGGGCACAGGTAATTGGCAATCCACAAGCGCCCGCTGCTGCGTGCCTGCTGGACCAAAGTCTCGACCTGGGCCAGATCCAAGCCCAGGACGCTGACCATGGCCGATGGGGTGGCGTCGGCCGCCTGTTGCATGGCCTCGGCTCTTTGCCGCACGAGCCACAGACCGTCCTCGAAAGTGAAGACGCCGGCAAATGCCAAAGCGGTGTATTCGCCGAGGCTCAGTCCGGCGGCGGCCTGGCACGCGGCCACGACCTCGGGATCTTTTTCTTGCAACACGTGCAGTGCCGCGAAACTGGCGACGTAGATAGCCGGCTGACTGACGCGCGTAGAGTTCAAAAGTTCCGCCGGCCCGTGGAAACAGACCTCGGCGAGGTCGTAGCCGAGGATGTCCTGCGCCCGGGCAAACAGCGAGCGCACCGTCGCGCTCTGGTCGTAGAGGGCACGGGCCATGCCGATAGTCTGTGCCCCTTGTCCTGGGAACAAAAAGCCGCGTTGGGTCATAGCAGAGCCTATTCGGATGTCTCCCAGGCACATGCAGTTGAGCTAGCAAAGCCGAGCGGGCTGCATGGGCCGTGCCCTGAGTCAGTCTTCGCCGGAGCCGTTGAGTGGGGTGCTTTCCAATTCAGAAACGATCATCTGGTTGAGGCCGAGAGCTGCGTAGCGGGCAGCCACGCCGAGCGCATTTTTGATCGCGCGGTCGCCCGAGGCACCGTGGCAGATGATGCAGATGCCGTCTATGCCCAACAGAGGCGCTCCCCCTTGCTCGCTATAATCGTAGCGATCCAGGAGTCTTTGCAGCACTTCCTGGGCTTTGGGGCGCTCCTGCTCGAGAGCGGGAAGCATTTCTGCGGCTGCCACTTTCATGAGGAACTCGAAGACGCCCTCGGATACTTTGAGCACCACGTTGCCGACGAATCCGTCGCAGACGACGACGTCGGCCACTCCTTTGTGGATGTCGCGCCCTTCGACGTTGCCGATGAATTGACTCTGCAAGCTGCTGTTTTGGAAGAGGGCATAGGTTTCGCGAGCCAGTTCGTGGCCTTTTTGTTCTTCACTACCGATATTCATCAGGCCGATCGTGGGGCGCTCTTTTTTCAAGATATTTTTGGCGAAAATCGAACCCATGACGCCGTATTGGAACAGGTGCGAGGGCTTGGGATTGACATTGGCACCGACATCGAGCATGACGCAGGGACCGCGCAAGGTAGGCATGACGGCGGCAATGCCGGGACGGCGCACATTGGGCAAGAAGCGCCGCAAGCGCAGACCGGCAGCGACCACAGCGCCGGTGTTCCCGGCACTGACGATGGCCTCCACTTTGCGCTCGGCCATCAGCTGCCAGCAGCGTACGATGGAGCTGTCCGGCTTTTTGCGCAACGCCAAGACGGGGCTGTCGCCCATGGTGATGACCTGACTGCAGTGGAAGATTTCCAGTCGCTCGTGATTGCTGCCTCGCTCCTGGAGGCATTTTTCGATCTGCGCGCGGTCGCCGACCAAAACGACACGCAGGTTGTTGTCGCATTGCACAGCCTGCAGAGCCCCGGCAACGATCGGACCCGGCGCATAATCGCCGCCCATGGCGTCCAGGGCGATGCGCATAGCTTACTTCTCCTCCGGCGTCACTTTGCGACCGTAATAGTGCCCACAATTCGGACAAACGCGGTGGGGCAACACGGGCTCGCCGCAGTTTTTGCAATACTGTATGGGCAAAGGGTCTTTGTGCAAATGACTGCGTCTTTTCCCTTGCCGTGCGTGGGATGTTCGTCGCTTCGGTACTGCCATAGCTCTTCCTTACAACATTTTAGCCGGACTGCCTTGTTTGTCCTTTGTGACAGGACCTGCCCGAGCAGAACTGCGGCCTGGTCCCCGTGCTGCCGGACAAATTGCTATCGTATGAGCTGCGACAGGCTGACGTCAAGAATGCACCCAGGCTGCACTTCGGTGCCACTCAGGTACGCGGTACCCATTCGACCAGCCGCTTGCGTTCGGACGTGCCGAAGACTACAATCCCATACTGGCAAAGCAGTTGTGCCTGTTGACCATGGTTGGTCCATGCGTGACAAGGGGAAAGGTATGAGGCTTGTGCTGAGTTGGTTCTGTCTATTGGCTCTGGCTCCTGTGTGGGCTGCCGATCCGGTGGTACCCAGGGAAAAAATCCAGCTTTTCAACGGGCGGGACCTGACGCATTTTTACACCTGGCTGGCCTCGCCCGGCAAAGGGGCGCCGCCTTATGGGAAAAACAACGACCCGGAGAAAGTATTTACGGTACACGACGGCATGATCCATGTCTCGGGCAAAGTGTTCGGCGGACTGATCACGGAAAAGGAGTATGCTGACTATCATCTGGTGGTGGAGTTTCGCTGGGGCAGTCGAACATGGCCACCGCGCGAAAAAGCCGCGCGTGACAGCGGCATCCTCTTGCATTGCACAGGCCAAGAGGGAGCCGCTTTCGGCGTATGGATGGAGTCTATCGAATGCCAGATCATCGAAGGTGGCACCGGAGACTTTATCCTCGTGGCTGGCAAGAACAAGCCGCAGCTTACTGTCGAGGCAGAGCAGCACAACGGGGAATGGTACTACCGGCCGGGCGCGCCGCCGCGCTTGTTCACCTCGGGCCGCATCAACTGGTATGGCCGCGATCCGGCCTGGCAAGACAGACTGGGCTTTCGCGGACGCAATGATGTAGAGCATCCCCTCGGGCAGTGGAACCGCGTCGAATGCATCTGTGCCGGCGACTCGATCACCAATATGGTCAACGGCAAGGTCGTCAATCGCGGCCATAAAGCCAGCCATACGCGGGGCAAAATCCTTTTGCAGTCCGAGGGCGCCGAGATCTTTTTCCGTACTGTGGAGCTTTATCCTCTGAGCCAATAGGACAAAGCCCTGGGAGGCTTCGGCTACGATATCCGCTGGGCATTCAGGAGCTTGACCATGCCCGCACGCAATCCGCGCTGCCAAATCGTCCCGCAGGCCAACTTCGAAGTAGCTTTTCTCGTGGAGGGGCGCGAGCGTCTGCGATGGCACTACGGCCCCCAATATCCGCGTCCCTTTTTCTGGCCGCTGATCGGGCCGAGCGGCTACCACATGACCCGTCTGGGGCATCCCGGCGCACCCGACCACGAGCACCATCGCTCTATTTGGTTCGGGCACCACAAAGTATCCGGCGTGGATTTCTGGAGCGAAAAATCACGCGCACACATCCGCCAAAAAGGCTGGCTCGCTTATGAAGAAGGAGATCAGGAGTGTGTCATGGCCGTGCTTCTGGGCTGGTACGACGGCCACGATCCGAAAGAACTCCTGGAACAGCAACTGATCGCCGCTGTGCGCCCTTTCGGACAAGGTGAGTTGCAAATCGAAGTGCAATCCACGTTCATCCCACAAGCCAGTGTCCTCGAGTTCGGCAAGACCAATTTCGGCTTTTTAGGCGTGCGTGTGGCCAAGCATTTGTCGGTCTATTTCGCCGGGGGCTACATCACGAACAGCAACGGCCTGCAGAACGAGAAGTCGGTCTTCGGGCAGCCGGCACGTTGGGTGGACTACAGTGGCTTTACGCCTGCCGAGCTGCTGGAGGGCATCGCCTATTACGATCATCCAGCCAATCCCCGTCATCCGACGCCGTGGCATGTGCGCGAAGACGGCTGGTTGTGCGCCTCTTTGTGCATGAACGAACCGATCACTACCACTCGCGATCGTCCGCTGATCCTGCGTTATTTGTTGTTCGTCCACCGCGGGGGCGCCGAACCCAATCGCCTGGATTATGTCTTCAACGAATTCAAAGCGACCACACATTACACCGTCGAGAAATCTACGCGCCAACACGTCCACTATACGATCCGACGTGCCCAATGAGAGCAGTCCCTTTTGCCGGCGTCAGGCGTGCTACCCGATTGGCCGGCACGGCGTTGCAACTCGTGTGGTGCTCCGTCCTCGTAGATGGCTCGGCCTTTGCGATGTTCGACCGGCCTGGTACGCACAGGGGCAAAGTGCCGCTTCAAGTCGGGTTGTATTTCCGAGCGCCGCGGTTATACTGCTCGATTCCGATAGAACCTAGCGCATGGAGGCGAGGGAGCATGAGCAAGGGCGTCTTGCCGCTACCGGCCGCTCCGGTAGATCTGGCGCGTCGTAGTGATCGGCTAGCTTATGCCAGGCAGGTCCTGGAAACGGAAGCACAAGCTTTGCATGTGGTAGCGCAACGCTTGGGCGAGTCGTTCGCCGAGGCTACCGAGGTCTTGTACGCGTGCCGCGGACGCGTCGGAGTGACTGGAACGGGCAAATCTGCCGATGTAGCTCGCAAGCTCGCCGGCACCCTCAATTCCACAGGGACCTGTGCGTACTTCCTCGATGCCACAGCAGCCGTGCACGGCGATCTGGGAATGGTCGGACCCGAGGACGTGGTCCTGCTTTTCTCGCACAGTGGGGAAAGCGACGAGATCGTCCGTTTGTTGGAACCGTTGGCGACGCTGGCGCAGTGCCGTATCGGCATCACCGGGCGTGAGGATAGTACGCTGGCACAGCGGGCCGATATTGCCATCGTACTGGGGCCTTTGACCGAGGCCTGTCCTTTGGGATTGGCGCCGAGCACGAGCACGACTGCCATGTTGGCGCTGGGCGATGCCTTGGCGTTCGTGTTGTGCCGCATGCGCGGGTTTACCAAAAGCGACTTTGCCCGCTACCATCCCGCCGGCACTTTAGGCCGTCGGCTCATGCGTGTCGAAGCGGTCATGCGTCGCGGCCAGCAACTGCGCTTGGCGCACCAGCACGACACCGTACGCCGGGTCTTTGCCGCCAGCGGCCGGCGCGGCCGACGCACCGGCGCCGTCATGCTGGTGGACGACCAGGGGAAATTGTCCGGACTGTTCACCGACAGCGATTTGGCGCGTCTTATCGAGCAACGTCGTGACGACGCGCTCGACCGGCCGATCGCCGAGGTCATGACCCGCGAGCCGGTAACTATCCGCGCCGGCTGCTTCCTCGAAGAAGCGGTAGAGATACTGCGCCGCCGCAAAATCAGCGAGTTGCCCGTCGTGGATGCCGAAGGCCGTCCTATCGGCTTGGTGGACATCACCGATGTCATCGCGCTGTTGCCCCAACAGGAGGCGCGAGAAATCGAAGCGGCCGCCTGAATGCGTCCCGAAACACACCAGGCCCACGGGCCATCGCGGGGCATGGAAGCGGTCGCGCGGCCGTGGCAGCGCCTCGGAGCAGTGTCCATACCCGACGCGCGCCCAATCGCAGCAGCCCGATGGCACGCGCTGCCTCATGCATTCGGGACGGCAAGGCACCACGACAAGCACGACCGCTGCACAGAGCCGCGCCGCTACACCCAGGCACGGCACCAGCGACACGAAAACCGCACGCGAGGGAGGACCACCGATCGCTCCAGACTGTGCCCATGCTTTGTCGGACGCTTCTTGGCGACCGGCTTGCGCCAGCCGCGTACGAGGAGACGTGCGCGAACCGTGACTCTGGCTGAACGTTGCCGAAATATCGAGCTCTTGGTTTTGGACGTGGACGGTGTGCTCACCGCCGGAGACATTGTGTACACGAGCCAGGAGACGGAGATCAAAGGCTTCTATGTGCGGGACGGCGCCGGACTGGGGCTGTGGCGTCGCAGCGGCAAACACGCCGCCATCGTCAGCGGACGTTATTCGCCAGTGACCCTGCTGCGCGCCCGCGAAGTGGGCATCGTCCAGGTGCTCCAAGGCGACCCGGTCAAAAAGCCCTATTTTGACCGCTTACTGGCCGAACTGAGGTTGGCACCGGCCCAGGTCTGTTTTATCGGAGACGATGTGCCCGATGTGCCGATTTTGGAAGAATGCGGATTGGCTTGTGCGGTCAGCGATGCCGATCCGGCATTGTTGCGCGTGGCGCACTATGTGACGCGCATGCCGGGTGGCCGAGGCGCCGTCCGCGAAGTCATCGAGTTGATCCTGAAAGCTCAGGGACTTTGGTGGCGGATCCTCCGCATGTACCGGCCCGAGTCGCCTGGACAATCTGCGCAAGACCGGCCCTATGCATAAAAGCCGTAAGCTGGTAGTGCTGGCCTTGGGAACAGCCCTATTGTACGCTGCCTACTGGATTTACGACGTCACACTGGGCAGCTACGACGGCCTGCTCCCATTGCCCGAAGAATACCGCCCAGGAAACGCACAGACCGGGCCTTCGGGGCCCTTACGTCTGCCCAATTCTGCGGTACAAAAGCTGCTCGAGGCTTTCGGTCCGACGTGCGAAGAAAAGGACCGGCGCATCAAGCTGGAATGGCGCTTGCAAGGTATTGTCGTCGCCGCAGACCGCTGGAAACTCCTGGACAACGGTCACGTCCAACTGACCAAGGTCAGCGTCGCTTTGTTCGGCAAGCCCCGAACCGACGGCAAGCCCAGTGAAATCAACACCCTCCGTGGTCAGGTAGCAGAAATCGAATTCGACCGTCCCCTTCAAGACCTCAAAGATCTGTCCAGTCGCAAACCCGTTGCCGGACGTCTCGAAGGGGAGGTGCGCCTGCAAAACAACCGCGGCACCCCGCAGCCTGAGGACGATCTGTTTTTGTTCACCGACTGGTTGGCATATCGCGACGACCAACATCGCATCTGGACCGAGGCACCAGTGCGACTCCTGGACGGCGACCCCCCGCAGTACGCCGCCACGGCCAACGGGCTCGAAGTGCTCTTGATCCCGGGCGCTCCCTCGGCCAAGAGCGAAAAAAAGCCGCTGGTCGCAGGAGTGCGCCAGGTCCGTCTCGAACGCGATGTCTGGATGCATATGCTGTTGGACGACCGCTCGGGCTTTTTGTCGTCGGCAAACAAAGGGCGCCTGCAGCCACAGAAAAACCTGCTCAAAGTGACTTCGCGCGGCCCTTTCACCTACGAAGTCGAGGCAGAACGGGCTTCCTTCTGCGACGGGGTCAACGTGTTGCGCACGAGCCAGCCTGTGCCTCCCTCGACCGGCACGCCCCAAAATACAGAGCTGGCGGCGGACCAGCTCGATTGCGACAAGCTGGTCATGCAATTCCGTCGGGCACCTCGCAAGGAAGGCCCTTTGTCTGGAGACGAGCGCACTTTCGGACTGGAGTTGCTGTACGCCAAGGCCACCGGCAAAGAAGTCACGCTGGTGTCGGAAAGCGAGCATCTGCACGCGGTGGGAACTGAATTCGTCTATGACCACGCTGCCGGGCGCACGACCTTGAGCGGGAACCCGGAACTGCTCGCCGAACACCGGGGACATCGGCTGCGGCTCCAGGGTCCTTTGATCCTAGACAGCAGCCCCCCGAGTGCCGGAGGCGCCACGCCGACCATCCGCGGTGTGCTCGCCGAGGGTCCTGGCCAAGCCACCCTCATGGGCGCGGACCAGCGTCCTATCTTGGTAGCCCGTTGGTCGAAACGCTTGCAGTCGCTGCCGGACGGCACCTACGATCTGCTGATCTTGACCGGTACTGCCACGCTCGAGGACCCCGTACGCGGGCATCTGCAAGCACAGCAGATCCGTATCTGGCTGGATCGTCAGCGACCACCCGAGTCGGGTGCACCGCGGTCCGGAACGGCGGACGCCACCGGTTCGCTCACAGGCCAGATCCTGCCGCGACGTGTCGAGGCCGTAGACCAGGTGGCCCTAGTGTCGCGCGCAGTCGTGGTCCCGCAAACCGACCGACTCGTAGTGCAAATCGAAGACGTGCCCCCAGGCTCTTTACCCCAATCCGGCGCCCGTCTGCTGTCCTGGCAAGATATGCAGGCTTCAAGCGCGGCGGCCAGACAGCCATCGTCGCCGACACAGTCGGGAGAACCGACTGCGTCTTCGGTACCGCCGGCACCCACAGCGTCCGGAGCCGATTCGCCGGTCCCGCGTCCCAAGTCTGTCCCGAGTGCGAAAACGCCGGAACCACGCAAAGAACCGATCACGCTGCGTGGCGCCCGGTCCGTCGAGGTCTGGCTGGCCTACGATGGACAGCAAAGCGCGCTGCGACGACTGATCGCAGAGGGCCGGCTGCATATCACCCAACCGGGCAACAAAGAAGGGGACGAAGGCATCGAATTGGCCGGCGAGCGGCTCGAACTGCAACAGATCGAGGATGTCTGCGCCTTGCAAGTGGCCGGGCAAAGTGCCCTGTTGCGTCTGGACCGACTCGAACTCATCGGTCCGCTCATCCGTTTGGACCAAGTCAAAAACGAGGTCCACGTGAGTGGCACCGGCTCGATGCGGCTGCCCGGACGCACCGATTTCCAAGGACGCCGGCTCCAGGAGCCACAAGACATCATCATCCACTGGAAAGAATGGATGGTGTTCGATGGACGGGTGGCCGAGTTCCACGGTGCCGTGGAAGCCCGACAAGGCGCAAGTGGGCTGGTGTGTCAACGCACGCTGCAGGTGCTGCTCGACCGCCGTATTTCCCTGCGGCAGCGTCCGCCGGGAAGCAGCAACGAGGCAGCAGGCCTGGAAAAGCTGCTCGGCGACGGCTCGGTGCGCTTGACCTACCGGCAACGTCAGGGAGACTCCTGGCAACTTTTCCGACAAATCGAAGGCGAGGCACTGGCCTTTTACAACACTCCCGCCGATCTGCCCTCCCAGTCATCCGCCCCTAGCGACAGCAGCGCAGTTCCTGCCAAAGCCGGCGAAATCCGCGTCTCCGGTCCGGGCAGGGTCACTTTGTTCCAGCCTGGCTCACGTCCTGATCCTACCTTGGGCCCAGGTCAGACCGCCGGGGAAAAAGAAATGAAGCTCACCGTCATCCTCTTCGATGGTCTGCTGACTGCGCAGCAACCCAGCGGCTTGGCCGTTTTCCGTGACCACGTGCAGGTCATCCACCTACCCGCTTCCGAGCCGGAGACGGACCTGACACCGGAGCGTTTGACGAACCTCCCCGAAGGGAGCTTTTTGCTGGAATGCGAGCAACTCAAAGTGCTCGGCAAAAACGATGGCGAACATACGCTGTACCTCTTCGAAGGGCAGGAGCGCGTGCGTTTGCAGGCCCGTGAATTCGCCGCCGAAGCCGACCGGATCAGTTACGATCAAGCCAAAGAACAAATCGTGCTGACAGCCCAGGGCAACAATGCTGCGCTGGTATATAGACAAAGCCGTCCAGGCGGACAACGCGACATCTTGCGCGGACGCAAAATCATCTATTTCCGAAAAGACAACCGCTTCCAGATCGCCGGCGCCGAAACCCTCGATGCCAACCCGTAACCGCGTCCACCGGCGGTGCCGGGGGTGCGCTACGAGCTTCTACCTTCAGCGCTGACGGAGCAAGTCGAGTCGCCGCTGCGGCGATGGACCGGCCGTCCGATGGACACGCGCACCGGCAAGCGGACGGATACCACTTCGGCAACGCCTACCTTTTGGCCGCCGATATCCGTTTTGCGCCTGAGTATAGCCTCGCCGAGTGCATCAAAGGATAGTTCCGGAACTCCCCCGGTTGTGGCATGAAAAACTGACCGGCTACTTGTTCCTGTGGGCCGGACGTGGTAGGATTGCATACGCTAGCCGACCCCGGCAGCGCCCCCAGTGCTCGGGCGGGCCGCTCGTGCCTGGCACCGGGGGAATGCGGACAGACGCAGCCGATCTTGCCGAAATGTGCGATAGGACAGACGACAGGACAAGAGAGGTCACTCGCCAGGCAGGGCTTCGTCTGCTCGCTCCCGGTGGCAGCGGGGAACTGCTCACCGATTTGCAGCGGAGCTGCCAGCCGGCCCCTGACAGCTCCCATTTTTTACTGTTGGGCTAGCTATCGCATGTTGGTAGCTATCCTATGAAGTGATGCAACGCGGCCCTTCTCGCGCACACGAAGGGCTGTAAAAGACGCACGGGGCATCTAAGTAAAGGCGCACCACATGTCACAACAGCGTGAAGGTTTCGGCAAAAGCGGGGAATTCGGCCAACGCACTGTGCCCGTCCAGGTCGCCGGCCAGGCCGTCCATACCGTAAGCGCCGGCGCAGAAGTTTCGCCGCTCCAGGTTAGCGTGAGTTATTACGGCCGCATGCGTGTCCGCCGGCCATATGCACTGCGCATCGAGATGAACGAGCCCACGATCAGGTCCTGGGTGCCGCGTATCCCCGGGGCACTGACAACGCCAGGCGCTTGGACGGAAACGCCGCGACAGGGCAACAGACTGACTTTCTATGTGACTCCTTTGGTACGCGGCCGGCTACGAGGCGCTGCTCTACTTGTAGAAAAAGGAGGCACGACGCTGGAAATCCCCTTGCGCATGAAAGGGTACACCTACCGACTGACTTGGTTTTTCTTCATTCTGGCGCTGGTGCTGCCGGTAGTGACCTACTTTGTGCGGCTCTATCCTCTGGAAGTGATGGACCGGCCACCGACCGAAGCAGCCCAGCAACCCGGGCCGGGCGGAGCGGGAGCCGCTGCCGTACCTCCTGGGCCGCCGCCTCCTATGCCCGATCGCATTCCCTACTACGGTGCCGAGGCGCTCGAGCGTTGGATCAATAAAAAGTCGGCGCATCTGGTCGGTATCGCCGATACTCCCGACGCCGTCTTTTTGCTGCTGCGCGAACTCAAACCGTACCTAGTGGATACGTACCGATTCGTGCTCGAACGGCGCATGT
Source organism: Gemmataceae bacterium (assembly GCA_040289265.1). GTDB lineage: Bacteria > Planctomycetota > Planctomycetia > Gemmatales > HRBIN36 > PSKW01. Next base: position 111,952 of record PSKW01000009.1, on the reverse strand, counting down.
TCGAAGTCGAGGTCTTCCTGGCTGGGTTGACACTTACACTGCTGATCATGGCGATCCAGGGGACCAGGCGACGCAAGCTGCGCGTCAGTTTGTAGTGAACGATCCCGTTGATCCCGAGCCCGAGTCCGTGGGCATATAGTTCGGCCACCCCCAAAAGGGCAGGTGGTGTGTAGGCGAGAACCGTGCCGCCGATCTAGCCCGACTTAGGCACTTGCGGGCACGACCGCGAACACTTCGTTGAACACTTCTTCGAGGATGTGCAAACCGATGGACACCTCGTGATCGGCAATGCACAACGGAGGGCAAAAACGCAGTGCTGCTTCGCCGCAGCCGAGGAGAAGCAGTCCTTTGCGAAAAGCTGCCTGCACGATGCGATCGCGCAAGGTGGGACAGAGTTGCCCGTGGTGTACGACATCCACGGCGACCATAAGTCCCAGTCCACGCACGTCGCGCAGGTACTCTGGGAAGCGCTCCTGCAGTTGTGCCAGGCCTGCTTTCAGTTGCTCGCCGCGCACCCGGGCATTGGCGATCAGTCCCTGTTCCAACAATTCGATGGTGGCCAGAGCTGCAGCACAACTCACCGGATTGCCGCCGAAGGTCGAAGCGTGACTGCCGCTCGGCCAGTCCATCACTTCGGCACGAGCGATCATGGCCCCCAAGGGCATACCGCTGGCGATGCCCTTGGCCAGACAGAGAATATCCGGCTCGACTCCCCAGTGCTCGCAGGCGAACATCCGCCCCGTGCGGCCCATGCCAGTTTGGACTTCGTCGGCTACCAAAAGGATGCCATAGCGGTCGCACAGCTCGCGCAAAAGCGGCAAAAAGTCGGGCGGAGGAACATGGTAGCCGCCTTCACCCTGGATCGGCTCGACGAAGATAGCCGCCACTTCGTCCGGTGCCGCCAGACGGCGCATGAGCGTCTCTTCGATGAGCTGGACGATCGGCCGCGCCGTCGTCGGGTCTTCGAGAACATCACGACGGGGATAGGGCACGTGATGGATTTCGGGAACCAAAGGCGAGAAGCCACGCCGATGCACCACTTTCGACCCGGACAAGGACATAGCACCGTAGGTGCGACCGTGGAAGGCGCCTAGAAAGGCGATAGCACGCGGTCGGCCGGTGTGCCAGCGTGCCAGCTTCAGCGCCGCCTCCAACGACTCGGCACCGCTGTTGGTGAAAAACACCCTCTTGGCCGATTGCCCAGGTGCCAGAGCTGCCAGCTTTTCTGCCAGGGCGATTTCCGGCTCGTAATAGAAATCGGTCCCCGACATATGCAGCAATTGTCCGGCTTGTTCGCGGATAGCAGTTACGACGCGGGGATGGCAGTGGCCCGTCGCCGTGACTGCGATGCCGGCGGTGAAATCTAAAAAGCGATTGCCATCCACGTCCTCGACGACGGCACCTTGCCCTCGCGCCACCACCAGCGGGTAGATACGCGTGTAAGAAGGGGACATGACCCGCGCATCCCGCTCCAGGAGTCGCCGCGCTCTCGGACCGGGTAGCTCCGTACGAATGCTCGGTACATCAGCACAGCCGTCACGCAGAGTGTAGTCCATTATTTTCCCACGCGCATCAAATTCAGCCGTCTCTTGAAACCATTGCCGTTGCGCAGATCGGAAACAGGGAAAACGCCTGCCTGAGTAGTCCGCAGATCCTCGACCGAATAAAAAGCGCCCGGCAAATGCTCCTCGATCAATCTTACCACTGTCTCCAACGAACGACGTGGCACTACTGTAAAAATCACGTTCACATGCCCGGTGGCACCTCGACCATCTAGGCACGTCACGCCAAAATGGGCCTGACGCAAAGCTTCCACTAACCACTCGGCCTGATCCCGCGTAATGATACGCACTACGGACATACCAAAGGCCAGTTTTTCCTCGAGTACAATCCCCAGATAGTTACCGGTTACAAAGCCGCCGGCGAAACCCAGGTAACACTCCAATCTGCCCAGATTCTGCATGATCTGGCCAATAGCGAAAAGCCACAGCGAAATCTCTGCTAACCCCAATGCGGGGGCCAACTTGCGTGCTCCCCGCGCCACTAGAATAATGCGCGTCGTGCCGATGGTTACAACACTGGCCTCAGCCAAAAAAATAACCAAAGGCAATACCCACCCAGACCAATCCGTCTGCTGTGGCATAATAGCAAGTCCTTGTATATCAAATGGTTATAACTATATACCCGTGTTTGGAGCAAGTGCGCCGAACCTGCTTATCGGCGGCCAATGCATTGGCCTAACGCACTTCAAACGCGTACCTCGGCAGTGGTATCTTGAGCGTCCGGCGCCAATCAATCAAGTGCAGTTTTAAGTCCTTGAGCCATCTTGACTTCCAGACCGTGATTGACCGTCCAGGCAGTTTTATGGGTCACGGTCTCGATCAGCCCGGCAGCAGAAGGATGTCCGTTGCCACTTTTTTTGACCCCACCAAAAGGTAGATGGACTTCGGCACCTATGCAAGGCAAATTGACATACCCCATGCCGTACTCGCACTCCTCGCGAAAATACCGCATGGCTCGGTAATCTTCGGTAATGATCGCCAGAGACAATCCATAGTCTGTGTCGTTGTAAATGCGCACAGCCTGTTCATTGGAATCGAACGGGACAAGCGCGACATGAGGCCCGAAAACTTCTTCTCGTAAACAGCGGCTATCGGAGCGATGCTCCATGCGATAAATGAAAGGCGCCATGTAATATCCGTCGGCATGGTCGGGATCGGTCATCGGGCCGCCTTCGAGAAGTACCGTGGCGCCTTCTCGCTTGGCCAAATCGTTGTAGAAGCTGATTTTCTCGACGGCGGCACGATTGATAACCGGGCCCGTAAAATTGCGCTCATCGAGAGGTTCGCCGATGCGCAACCGTTGGGCAGTGGCTACGAACTGTTCGGCAAATGCTTCGAACCGTCGCCGATGGACTAGGATGCGACCTGCCGAGACACAGCGCTGCCCGCTGGTCTTGAAGGCACTCAGAATGGCGCAGGTGACAGCGAGGTCGAGCCGGGCGTCCTCGCACACGATCACCGCACTCTTGGAGCCCATCTCGCAGGCCACGATACGATCGAAATAGCCTGCCGAGACCTGCTGGATATGCGCCCCTACTTCGTAGCTTCCGGTAAAAAGGACGATGTTGACACGTGGATCGCGGACCAACGCCTCTCCGGCTTCGGCATCGCCGTGAACCAGATTGACGACGCCCGGCGGAAAGCCTGCCTCGACGAACAGCTCGACCAGTCGCTGGCCGATGGCCGGCGTGTCTTCGGACGGCTTGAAAACGACCGTATTCCCTTCCAGCAAGCTCGGTCCCAGCATCCACAGGGGTACCGCAAAAGGGAAATTCCAGGGAGTGATGACCGCCGCTACTCCCCATGGTTTACGCCGCATAAAAGCGTCTTTGTCGGCGATTTCCGAAGCCAGCACCTCGCCGAGGGCCATGCGGGCCGTGCCGAAGACATACTGCACCATGTGCAACCCTTCGACGACCTCAGCGCGGCACTCGGTCAGCACTTTGCCGCATTCGCGCGCCATAAGCTGCGCCAAGGCTTCCAGATCGCGCTTGATCAATTGCGCCAGATTGTCGAACAGTTCCGCCCGGCGGATGCGACTGGTGCGGCGCCACTCGGGGTAAGCTTGCTGGGCTGCCGACACCGCTCGCTGGACCGTTTCCGCAGTGCCTCGCGGGAAGATGCCTACTACCTCGGACCGATGGGCCGGATTGTAGCTGGCAAACGACGTACCTTCGTCGGTCCAGGTACCAGCGATGTAATGTCTTCCGTGGATGGCGCTCGCCGACATGCGCTCGGTCATGACCTACTCCTTTCCTGAAGCGGCGCTGCGATTCCTTGGGACGCGTCAGGGGCCGTTCAGCCGGTTTTCTCTCTGCTATGTGCCTTCGACGAATCTCGATGACGGCAGCGCGGGACACGACTCGGTTCGGCCTCCAGAGTTTATACTAGCTCTTCCAGGCGTCCAAGTAACGTACTCGAGCTGCCGATCACGCCTCCGTTGCCGGCAGCGGCTTTAGGAAATGCAAAGACAATTATAATCTGTGGATCGTGCCGCCTGAGGTAGTGCAGCCATGCGCAACGTCAAGCTGGTGATCAGCTACGATGGGACGGATTTCAGTGGCTGGCAAACACAGCCCGGCAAGCGCACAGTTCAGGAAACGTTGGAGCAGGCGATCGCTAGCGTCACCGGAGAAAAAGTCGTTTGCAACGCCAGTGGCCGGACGGATGCCGGCGTGCACGCTATCGGGCAAGTGGTCAACTTTCATACCCGATCGGCGTTGCCGACGACGACTCTTTTACGTGCTCTCAACGCCCGACTTCCCGAAGACATCGTGGTGCGGCATGTTGCCGACGTGGCCGAGGACTTTGACGCCTGCCGTCATGCGCGCAGCAAGCGCTACCGCTACATTTTTCACGACGGGCCGTTGCGGGATGTTTTTTTCCGCAGATACGCGTGGCACGTATGGTGCCGGCTCGATGTCGGCGCCATGCAGCAAGGAGCCCAAGTGCTCCTCGGCACCCACGATTTCCGCAGCTTCGAGACCGACTGGCCCAATCGCGTCAGCAGCGTGCGCACCATCACCGACCTCGTTCTGACGCGTCGCGGCGACACCGTGTGGCTGGAACTGGAGGCCGACGGCTTCTTGTACAACATGGCCCGGGCCATCGCAGGGACCCTTTTCCAGGTCGGTCGCGGCTACTGGCCGGCCGAAGAGGTGCCGCGTATCGTCGCCGCCAGGGACCGCAGGCGCGCAGGACCGACCGCCCCTGCCAGAGGACTCTATCTGCTTTGCGTACGCTATTGATACCTACCACCCGATAACTGATGGCCCTAGTCGCAAAAACGTGGCATCCCATCGCTGGGATACTGGTTTGGCACACTGCGACATACAAGGCGAACAGGGCATGGCACAGCCGGCGTATCCCCGTCGGCACCGGTAGGTCTTCCGACACCCCACGGCTGGCGCCTGATGGCCAGACGGGCTGTGTTCCACGGCTCTTTGCTAGCGGCTCGACTTTGTGAAATCGTTCGCCGGCATGCCTGACCGGGCTAACATACTAACATATCCCTTGCGCCGGTCGTGGCGCAGGGCTATGGTCCGCTGCGAGGAGCAGTGCTATGCGACTAGGCATTCTGCTGGCGACGCTAGTTGTCCAAGGACTCTCGTTTTTGCCTGTGGCGCATGCCGCCGGAGGTCTTTCTCTTGCATGGGACAAAAACATCCTCACCATCCGCGGCGACAGCATCCCCGGGGGCTTTGTGCGCGTGCTCTATCTGGAGGCCTACTGCCGTCCGGGATCTACGAACCGCGACTGGCACGAAACGGTCATCGGCCACACCACCGAACTGCTTCACGCCGACCCCTCAGGCCAATCGCTGCGCCTGCGCTGCACGTTGCGCGACGGCGTGCGCGTCGAACACGTCATCTACGCCGGTAAAGACGAAGTCGTTTTCGATCTGACCGCTCACAATCCCACCGGTCGAACGTCCCAGGCCCATTGGGCTCAGCCCTGTATTCGCGTGGATCGTTTCACCGGAGCCGACCAACAGTCCTATTTGAAGAAGTGCTTTGTCTTCCTCGATGGCAAGCTCACGCGCATGCCCACGCCGGTATGGGCCACCCAGGCACGCTATACGCCCGGCCAGGTCTGGTGCCCGCGCCACGTGGATCGCAACGATGTCAACCCGCGGCCGCTCAATCCGCTGGTCCCCAGCAACGGCTTGATCGGCTGCTTTTCCGCCGACGAAACGATGCTGCTGGCAACCGCCTGGGAACCCTACCAGGAGCTTTTCCAGGGAGTGATCGTTTGCATCCATGCCGACTTTCGTCTAGGCGGCCTAGCCCCTGGGGAAACGAAAAAGATCCGTGGCAAAATCTATATCCTGCCCGCAGATGTGCCGGCGCTGTTGACCAGATATCGCCGCGATTTCCCCGAACATATCAGCGAGAAAAGCGACCCGAGCTCCGGCCACAAGCCGTGACCGATCCGCCCAGCAGGTCCGGCCCCCAGATTACCGACGCGCGTGGCAAGTCGGTACGCGATCGCAGCGTGACCGATCCGGCCAGCCCCCAGAACCACTGCCGGCGCGAAACATCCCCCAGGGATAGTCACAGCTCTATGGACCGATTGGGCTTACGTCGTGTCGCCACTGGCAGCACCACTTACCGCAACGGGCCAGGATAGACGCCGGGCATAGTGCGCGACGAGCCGAAAGGAGGCGGGCGCTGCCAATCGTCCTCCTTTCTGAGCGTCGGCGTCAGCACTTCCTTAGGATATTGCTGCGGCTGGGTGAAGCGCAAATCATCGCTAGGCGGCACGACTACCTCTTCGTTGAGCTGGCTGCCACTCAGCCAGGGCCAGGCCTGGCCCGAGCCAGTGCTGCTACACCCGAACATACCGATGCCCCAGCACACGATCAGTATCCACGCCGCGCGCCCCTGCATGTTTCTCTTCCCCCGCTCGAACGGACGGTGTAAATGCTATCTCAGCCAGCCACATTTAGCATCCCCGCCACCGGCGTCAATACAAAATCGCAGCTCTGTACACACAACGGGAAAAATGTAACTCGGTGCCGATGTGCTACACCTGCCTAATAGCAGGGCACCGATCGGTGCCGACCCGAAAGGTGTGGAAGTGGCCAAGCAACGCTATGAGCTGGTTAATTGCGAGATGCAGCCGGGCGACGCTTTGTTTTTCCACTGCGACCCCTTGCACTGCTCGGCAGCCAACTGAGGTCCAAAAGGCATTGGTCTCCGATCTGTTGCTACAACGCTCGGCGCAACGACCCTTATGAGGAATCCCGTCAGTCCCTCTGCACGCCATTTGCAAAGTGGCCCGAAGCCCGAATCAACGAGAATTGGTCAGCGCTACCTGAACACTGCGCAGCATAGCGATAAGCGAATCGGGCGGCTGACCCATTCAGCAAATCCCGCTTGCCGTGACGCGCCCAAGTGGACAGAATAATTCTGGCTCCTACCTGCAAAGGCCAACCCAAGCCAGAGGTTCATGCCATGCTCCATCGTCGGGATGCCATGTTGCGGCTCGGTAAACTGGGTTTGGGGCTGCTCAGTTTACCAGGATTACTGAGGCATTCGGCTGCCAAAGAGAAAACGGCCAAAGCCACGGCGCGCTCTGTCATCCTCATCTACCTTTGGGGCGGCCCACCTCACCAGGACATGTTCGACCTCAAGCCGGCCGCTCCGGAAGGGATTCGCAGCTTATTCAGGCCGATTCCGACCCGTGTGCCCGGTATCCATCTGTGCGAGCATTTGCCGCTGACAGCACAGCACACGGACAAAATGGCGATCATTCGTTCGCTGACGCACGCGTTCAATGACCACGGTCAGGGCGTTTATGTGACGCTGACCGGCAAGCCGAATGCAGAGATGGTTTTCCCGCGCAACCGCCGGAGCCGCCGCGATTTTCCTCATCCGGGGGGCGTCGTGTCATACTTTTATCCGTCCCGAACTCTGCCTGCAGCCGTTACCATTCCCAATCCCATCGGTCATGATGGGGTCACTTATGCGGGGACTTATGCCGGTTTCCTTGGACCCCGGTACGATCCCCTCGAACTAAAACCGCCTGCAGAAGTAGATGCACCCGCTCTGCACAGCACTGCATTGCCTCGCGGGCTGACCGAGAATGACGTTCTGCTTCGCCGGGGCCTACTAGCCGAGCTGGAATCGTTGCAGCGCTGGTTGGACAAGCACCCCAGTACTGCGAGCCTGGATGCTGCGCGCCAGCAGGCTTATTCTCTGTTGACATCGCCGGCAGCGAAACGAGCCCTGCAGCTCGAGCATGAGCCGCCTCGCGTACGGGATCGGTACGGCCGCAATGAATACGGCGAAGCTTTCCTTTTGGCCAGGCGACTTATCGAAGCAGGAGTGCGGCTGGTAACAATTGTTTGGTACTACGTAGCGCCAGACAGAAACGTCGTCAATGTGTGGGATAACCACGGCGGCACGCCGTCTCTGGGCAAGATCAGTGGCTATGAGATGTTGCAACATTACTATTGTTTGCCTTCGCTGGACCGCGCCTATGCGACATTGCTAGAAGACCTAGCCCAGCGGGGACTGCTCGATGAGACTCTGGTAGCGATGTTCGGCGAATTTGGACGCACCCCACGTATCAACAGCACGGGGGGACGCGATCACTGGGGCGCGTGCCAGTCGGCAGTATTAGCCGGTGGAGGGATTCGCGGCGGCCAGGTTTACGGATCGAGCGATGCTCATGCTGCTTACCCGACACAAAATCCCGTAACCCCTGACGATTTGCTGGCCACAATCTACCACGCTCTCGGAATCCCGCCCGCAAGCGAAATCTACGATCCTGAAGGCCGCCCTCATCGCGTCAGCCAGGGCGAGCCCATCCTGGCATTGTTCTGACTAGGGCGCTCCTTGCTGGGATGAGACTGATTTGCGCAACAGGGTGACTCCGCACCACCATATTGTCACTTTGCCCACCCGGACGGAGCGCACTATGAGGCGTTCAAGCGGTAGTTTGCGCGCCAGCAGAGCTAGGAGCCGTTGTACCGCCAAAGCTAGCTGGTAGCCTAGCAGGCGTTCGACACCAGGCGGGTGGAGACGGTTTTAGTGTATGCTATGGGCTGGGGTTACAACCAGCCGATGGGTATTTCGCTGGCGTTCAGCGGAATCGTTGCTAGGGCCTCAAAGGGGATAGGAGCGAGCGTGCGCCGGTGTCGCTCGCACGGGAAGGGAGTGGTGGTAGCGGGCCTGGTCGGAACAAAGTCGGTGTAGCCTCGGCATGTTCGGGGCCGGCTTTTGCGGACGGAGGAGCTAACAGGGGTGCGCCACGGCGTCGGAGCGAGAGGATGGCGCGCCGGCATGCATAGGGCAACTGGTTGTCGGGGAACGTGAGGTTGGGGGTGTTTTTGCGCGTTGTGTAGTTGGGCTGCATTCGACCGAGCAGCATACAGTTCAAGGGGTTCACAAAGGGGCTTGCCTGCTCTTGACAGCGATATGCAGCGTGTTAAGGTGCGCTGCCTTACGGAAGCAGGCAAGGTGCAAGGCACGGATGCCAACGATGCGGCTCATGGTGTTGCTCGTCGGGCTGAGTTGTGTCGGTTGCCAACAGGTATGGGTGGAGCGACCGGCATGGCTACCGCGTTTTCGACCGCTGCACAACGACGCCGGCACGGTCACGTTGCTGGTCACGGAGCTCCATGTTCGCAACAGTGATCCAGCTGCCGTCGAACGTCTATTCGCCGAGTTGGACGAACAATTTTTGCCGCTGGAACACGTAGCCAGGCTGCGCGAGCTGGGGTTGCGAGTGGGATTGGCGACCGGGCCGGAGCCGATCTGGTCGCGTATGGACAAAAACGATTTCGTGCAGCCGCCACAGGAAAAACACCTGGCAGTATCTCTGGGGCGCGCTTGTATGCTCCCTTTGAAGGAGCACGCTGGCAGCGTGGTTTGCCAAGGCGATTTGGGAAGCCGTGTGCGTCCTGGAGAGCTTTTGCAGCCACGTTTTTTCTTGCTCATAGAGCCTGTGGGTCTGGACCAAAACCTCCTGAGCGTCCGACTGACGATGGCGGTTCAACATGGTCCGCTGGCTTTGTTACCGCGCCCGCTGGAGGATCGAAGCGGATGGATGTTGCGTCCCGGGCGGCAAGAAGAAAGGGTGACCGCATCCAGTTGCCAGATCTCGATAGGGCCGCAGGCCGTACTGGCCATGACCGGCGATGCGACGCGCCCCGATTCGGTAGGTGCCCTTGCCTTTTGTGACTGGGAGCGGTCGAGCCTGGCGGTGCTTTTTATCCGTCCGGTGCACCTGCCGCCGAGCGCAGTCGGCAATCGCGCTGGCTCGACCTCCCCAGTGGGCGAATTACCAGGTCCGACCCCTTTAGCCTGGCAAACTTTGCAGTCCTTTCCGCACAAGCATGTGCGCCGTGGCCAGTCGCCTCCCTAGCTTCGGATAATGGCCCAAGGGCTGGGCAGCCCGATCCGGTACCTCCGGGCTGCTCCACGTGCCTTCGATTATCGGGCCCAATACCGCCGGCGACGCTTCGAGCTACAGGTGTGTTACAACAGTGGGCAGCAAGATCCTGCACATAGACGGCTCGGTCGGCGAAGGAGGTGGACAAATCCTGCGCACCAGTTTGGCTCTGTCGGCATTGACGGGCCAGCCTTTTCACATGGTGCATATCCGAGCCGGGCGGGCTAAGCCAGGTCTGCAGCCGCAGCACGTGCAGGCGGTACGCGCGGCCGCTCAGATCTGTCGGGCGCAGGTAGCAGGCGACCGACTCGGCAGCATAGAGTTGTGGTTCGAGCCGGGACCGATATGCGCCGGCTCTTATCATTTTGCCATAGGTACTGCTGGGGCAACAGGCTTGGTCCTGCAGACGGTCTACCTGCCCTTATGCCTAGGCGGGTCGGCATCTTCGCAGGTGGTAGTCAGTGGCGGGACCCACGTACCGGGCAGCCCGTGTTTCGAGTTCCTCGATGTTACCTGGCGCGGGTATTTGCGACTCCTGGGCCTGGACATCGCATTGAAACTGCGTCGGCCCGGATTTTACCCGCGCGGTGGGGGCGCACTGGAAGCGCATATCGAGCCTGCCCAGATTGTGCGTCCCTTGCGCATGTGGCTCTCCGTGGATGCGCCCAGCCACACGCATATCGCAGGCTTCAGTGCCGTAGCCGATTTGCCTGTGGCCATTGCCGAACGACAGGCACGCCGCGCTGTCAATCGGCTGCGTCACGCAGGGCTGTTGGCAGAGATCGCGGTGCACACCTGGGACAACGGCCCGGGGACCGTGCTAGGCTTGGTCTTGGACACTCCGCCTGTGCCCACTCTGTTCAGCGCTCTGGGTGCACGCGGTAAACCAGCGGAACGCGTCGCCGACGAGGCTGTGGATGCGCTCCTAACGCACTGGCAAGCCGATCCGTGCGCCGTAGACCCTTGGACTGCCGATCAACTTCTTGTGCCGCTCGGTTTCGCCGTCGAGGCCAGCTGCTTTCCGGTCTCTCAGGTCAGCTCCCATTTGCTGACCAATGCCGAAGTCATGCGGAGTTTTCTGCCTATCCGTATCGAGATTACAGGAAAAGAGGGAGAGCCAGGCTGGGTGCGCATAGATGGCGCAGCCGACAGGCGAACGGGACCGCGCGCGCGATAAGTGCACAGATGCACGCTGGGCATCCCCGCGGCGCCCAAGGCAAGCCTGCCTGGCAGCACCCTGCGCAAGCCACGCAGATGACCGAGCCAGTGGATCGGCAAATCCGTTACAATGGCGCCGGCAGGTCGCGCCGCGTGAACACGCCCAGCGCCACGGCATAACCCAGGAGGCCACCGAACACCAGGACCCCCACGAACGGCACCTGATAAGCGGTCGTCCCCAGTGCCAGATCCGGCCCACTGATCGGTATCCACCAGCGGTCTTTCAAAATGAGCAGCTGCGGCTGATAGTAGTAGAACATGGTGAGCGGCCGAAACGGTGCCAGCACCGGCCACATTTGCCCGAAGAGATTGACCAAAAATCCCACCAGAGCTACCCCCAGAGACCAGCTCAGTACTTTCCAGCGGAAACGGCCCATCGCGCTCAGGGCCATGGTGCCACCGGACAAGGCAAACAAAAAGGCCGCCACATTGACCAGCGCTCGTGTAAAGGCGGCTAAGTCTATCCCTGATAAGCCGAAAACTGATACTCCCAGAACCGTCCCCAAGTACAAACTGGAACACAAAAGGGGTATGGTAGCCAGGTCCACGAACAGATGCGTGCCGATCACCCGGCTGCGGGCTATCGGCTGTGCCAGCAACAACTCCAAAGTACCTCGATCCAGCTCACCGGCTAAAGCCGAGGCGGCCCGTCCCATCGCCCAGATGCACAAGATGGTCTGCGTCAGGGGATGGATGTAGCCCACCGACAGCATGTCCATAGGCTGTTGCAAGTCAATGGTATCGCCGCCCATCAGTGTTTGTACGATGCGACCAGGTCCCTGGAAAAGCAGCGCTTTGATCACCTGGATCGGTAGATGCTGTGTAAAGGCCGGCAACAACTCCTCGGTGATGCGCTGAGTGATTTTGGCCCATAAAAACTGATAGGCAGCCAGCAGCAATGTCACCAACGTCAACGGCCAGCGGATATCTCGCAAGATTTTGGCAAACAAAACGCCGCTCATAGCCGCTCCATGGGCACTGTGGCATCGGCGCTACCATCCGCCTAGGGCGCATGATAGCGATGGTACAAAGCACTCAGGCCGATGCGCTCGACGTGTAAATCAGTGACGGTGCGCTGTGCTAAACTGGCCAAAAGGGGGGTCAGTGGGCCGGACCAGCGGATGAGCCAACGGCGGCCCTCGTGCTTCTCGATGGTCGCGCCGGGAGGCAAGGGCGGCGGCTGCGTCGAGTCATCGGCCAGACATACGGCCACGCGAAAAAGCTGCCGTAGCTCGTCCATACGCCGTACCGCCATCAAACGGCCCCCAGACAGGATGCCGACCCGGTCACAAATCTGTTCCACTTCGCTCAAGACATGCGAAGAGAAAAGGACCGTCTGCCCGCGTGCCCGCGCGGTACGCAACTCGTCCAGCAATGCGTCGCGCATCGTCGGATCGAGGGTATTGGTCGGTTCGTCGAGGACGAGGACCGGCGTACGCGGCAGCAAGACTTGCAGCAGTGCCAGCTTGCGTTTCATGCCCGAAGAAAGCGTGGCGATAGGCCGATCCAGTTCCAGATCGAGTCGGCGCGCCAACCGATCACACTCGTGTCCCAGTCGTTCCTGCCGCAGTCCTTCCAGAAAGCGGACCAGTTGCCGTCCCGTCATGTTCTCGTACAGGCGCAAATCGCCCGGCAAATAGGCGACACGCTTGCGTACTTCTACACTTTGATGCCAACAATCGAAGCCGGCTACCCGCGCCCAACCGGCAGTCGGCCTCAGGAAACCCAACAGCAGCCTCAGCGTCGTGGACTTGCCCGATCCATTGGGACCGAGCAGTCCAAAAACCTCCCCCTGCGCAATATGCAAGCTCACCGCGTCCAGCGCTCGATGCCGACCGTAATCCTTGGTAAGCTGATGCACCTCGATCATAGTTGCCTGGAATGAGCCCGCCGAACCTGGTACGGAGTCGCTAATGCCTCCTGCGCCCCATATAATTGCATCGTCCGGCTACTTATGCTGCGGACTGCTCTTGTCGCCGGACACTCTTGGACATATCGTATGAGTTTACCCTAGAACGCAAGACGGTTGGCACAAAGATCGGAGACAGCACTATGAAAGTGCGGGCCAGTGTGCGCCGCATGTGCGAGAATTGCAAGGTGGTCCGTCGTCGCGGGCGTGTGTACATCATCTGCACCAATCCGCGGCACAAGCAACGTCAGGGATAAGGGGAGATTCTATGCCGCGCGTTTTGGGCGTGGACATACCGGGGGACAAGCCCACTTTCATCGCTTTGCGCTATATCTACGGCATCGGGCCGACGACTGCTTTGGAGCTGTGCCAAAAAGCGCACATAGAGCCCCAGCGCAAAGCACGCGACCTGAGCGACGACGAGATCAGTCGTCTGTCGGCGATCTTGGATCGCGAATACGTGGTCGAAGGGCAATTGCGCAGGCAGGTGCAACAGAATATCGCCCGCTTGCGCGAGATCAACTGCTACCGCGGTATCCGGCATCGCCGCGGGTTGCCGGTACGCGGACAACGTACGCGCACCAACGCCCGTACCCGCAAGGGGCCGCGCAAGACTGTCGCCGGTAAGAAGGGCGTCAAAGAGCTGCGTTAAAAGCCACGGACGCCGACTGAGCTGGTAAAAAGCAGACTCGGGACTGGTCGTCCGAAGACGTACGGTGTATGGTGCCTGCTCTACCAGGGTGTGATGCCGATCGTATAGAAGGGTGGCCATGGCTAAGTCCAGAAAAAAGAAAACGCGCAAGCACGTGACGCGTGCTATCGCCCATATCCAGGCGACTTTCAACAACACGATCGTCACGATCACCGACACCAACGGAGACGTCCTGTGCTGGGCGTCTTCGGGAACCGTCGGCTTCAAAGGGAGCCGCAAAAGTACTCCGTTTGCCGCACAACGCGCGGCAGAGCAGGCCGCCGACAAAGCGGCCAAGTTCGGTATCAAGGAAATCGAAGTGAAAGTCAAAGGCCCCGGCTCGGGACGGGAATCAGCGATCACAGCGCTGCAGGCGGCTGGCTTGATGATCCGCTCGATTGAAGATGTGACGCCGATCCCGCATAACGGATGCCGGCCGCCGAAACGACGGAGGGTGTGACACGCTGCGGCTGGGTCAAGACCTCGCCGGCCCTCTTCGACCACGGACTTCTGGCAGGTGAACTATGGCACGAGAAGTGGATGCCGTTTGTCGGCTGTGCCGTCGGGAAGGAATCAAACTGTATCTCAAAGGCAGTCGGTGCTTTACGCCGAAATGCGCCTTGGACCGACGCAATACGCCCCCGGGCATGCATACCTTCCGGCGCGGCAAGCCCAGCGAGTACGGCCGACGCTTGCGCGAAAAACAAAAACTCAAACGCTTCTATGGTCTTTCGGAAAAACAATTTCGGCGTCTGTTCGAAATTGCCTCTCGCTCCCCAGAAAACACAGGCGAGGTCCTCCTGAGCCTCATGGAACGACGACTGGACAACGTGGTCCACCGGCTGGGCTTTATGGTGTCGCGACGCGCAGCGCGGCAGTTCATCGCCCATGGCCATGTGCTGGTCAACGGTCGGCGCGTGGACATCCCCAGCTACCTGGTCAAGCCAGGCGACGTCATCACCGTCAAAAAGCGGGCGCGGTCTCTGGACTTGGTGCGTCCCCTTTTGCAGGACAATCCGCCGCCGGTGCCCGACTACCTGGAGCGCGTCAGCACCGACCCGCCCGAGGGGAAAGTACTGCGGCTGCCTACACGCGACGATGTGGACGAGCGCATCCGTGACATCAACGAACAATTGATCATCGAGTTTATGTCGCGCTAACCAGGTCGGTGCCCGATGGCTGATACGCCTTGTCGCCGGCACCGGCCGACGCGGTCAAAAGGACAGGTACCACAAAAGATCGGCGAGCCCCCCACGTGCGGGTGCTCGTGGGCCCAGGAGCAGACCAGAGGCTTGCCTCGATATCCCAGACAGTCAGGCCCAGGCAAGCGACACAGTCTGCAGAAAGGAGTGGAACATGCGCGTTCGTTGGCGTGCCCTGGAATTGCCTCATCGCGTGGTCTGTGACCGCGCAACTTTGACCGACACCTACGGAAGATTCACCGCCGAGCCGTTCGAGCGCGGCTTCGGCATCACCATCGGCAACAGCCTGAGACGCATCTTGCTGTCCAGTCTCGAAGGCTCTGCCGTCACCAAAGTGAAAATCCAGGGCGTCCTCCACGAGATCAGCTCCATGCCCGGCGTAGTCGAGGACGTGACCGACATCGTTTTGAACATCAAAAGTCTGGTCGTCAAAAATCTGAGCGACCAGCCCAGAGTCATCCGCATTGACCGTCACGAGAAAGGCGTCGTTACCGCCGCCGACATCCAGACCGACGAATCGGTGCAGATCATCAATCCGGAGCATATCATCGCCACTTTGACCGACGACGTCCCCTTTGTCGTCGAGATGACCGTGGAGAACGGGCGTGGCTACCGCACCGCCGAAGAAAACGCCGGCAAGGAGCGCGAGATCGGTGTCATCCCGCTCGACTCCAGCTTTTCGCCCGTGGTGCGCGTCAAATACGAGGTCGAAGAGGCTCGAGTCGGCCAAAAAAGCAACTACGATCGCCTGATCATGGAGATATGGACCAACGGGGTCACCACCCCGCAAATGGCCCTCGTCGAGGCAGCCAAAATCTTGCGCAAGCACCTCAATCCCTTCGTCGAACTCGCCGAACTGGGGCCCGAGTTGCCGGTCCCCGAAAAGCTCGAACAGCCCAGCGAGCAACTCGACCCCGAGCTGGAACGCAAGCTCAACATGAGCTTGGCCGAGTTGGACTTGCCTGTGCGCGCGGTCAACTGCCTCGAACAAGAAGGGATCACTACCGTTCGCGACTTGGTCATCCGCACCGACCAGGAGCTGTTGGAACTGCGCAACTTCGGAGAAAGCACCCTCAAAGAAGTCAAAGCCAAACTGGCCCAGCACGGCTTGGCTCCGGGCATGAAATTGCCTGCCCCGGTCCGACGCTGATTTTTCCCAGGCCGTGCACATGACTCGGCATCGCTGACACCTAGGGAAACGAGGCACCAGAGCCATGAGGCACTTGAAACGTGGCCGCAAATTGAACCGCAATGCCAGTCACCGGCGTGCCTTGCTACGCAACCTGGCCGCCGTGCTCGTGGCCCAGGAACGCATCACCACTACGGTCGCCAAAGCCAAGGAATTGCGTCCGTTCGTGGAACGACTCATTACCCTGGCACGACGCGGTTCGCTGCACGCGCGGCGGCTGGTCATGGCACGACTCGGCGGCAAGAAGACTATCGCCCACAAACCGGATGGCAAAAAAGATACCATCGAGGTGGATGTGGTGCGCAAGCTCTTCGACGAGTTAGGCCCACGCTATGTCCAGCGGCCTGGGGGATATACGCGCATCCTCAAGCTGACCAAACATCGGGTCGGCGATGGCGCCCCGCTGGCAGTCATCGAGCTCGTGCGCGAGGAGATGCGCACCACCGCCCCTGCCCCGGTGGAGCCTAAAGTTGCCCCGTCTGCCTAGTTCGGACGCACTTGACCGCGCAGGCCAGACTCCTAGAGTGCCTGTAAGAGTCGGGCACCGATCTGCTCGCGCGGCGGCACCGGTTTTGGACGGCCGAGAGCGGCAGATGCAGGTCTGGGACTGGATCCACGGCAGGATACGCACCGTGATACCGCCGCACAACGTTCGGTTCGGTCCTCACCGATGACGCACCACGACCCCATGCAAACTATCCTGGAAATCCAGGTCAACGGCACGCGACGCCGGGTGTCTGCCCCGGCCACCGTGGCCCATTTGTTGCGCGAGTTGGGGCTCGACGCACGGCGTGTCGCCGTCGAGGTCAATGGCCAGCTCGTACCGCGCACGGCTCACGCGCAGCACCGACTCCAACCCGACGATGTCGTCGAAGTCGTCACCTTGGTCGGGGGCGGCAGCGAGCCGCTCGACCGACCCTATCGTATCGGCCAGCGCTTTTTTCGCAGTCGTTTGATCGTGGGCACAGGCAAATACGCCTCGTACGAACTGATGCGCGACTGCCTGGCGGCCAGCGGCTGCGAAATCGTCACCGTTGCCGTCCGCCGCGAACGTCTGTACGATCGGCAGGGACGCAACATCCTCGATTTTCTGGACCTGGGCCGTTATACGATCCTGCCCAACACCGCAGGCTGCTACAGTGCCGCGGACGCCATCCGTCATGCCCGTCTGGGCCGCGAAATCCTGGAAGGACTGGGCAATCCCGGTGCCGGATGGGTCAAGCTCGAGTGCCTCGGCGACCCGAAAACGCTCCTTCCCGATCCGGTCGCCACCCTCGAAGCCACCCGCGAGTTGGTCCGCGACGGCTTCGAGGTACTGGTCTACACCAGCGACGATCCTGTCGTCGCTCGCTTGCTCAAGCAGGCCGGCGCCATCAGCGTCATGCCCGCCGGTAGCCCTATCGGCAGCGGACAAGGCATTTTGAACCCCAACAATATCCGGATCATCCTGGAATATCTCAAAGCCGACGATCCGGAGTATCCGGTCATTGTGGATGCCGGCGTGGGAACAGCCAGCGATGTGACCGTGGCCATGGAACTAGGCTGCGACGCCGTGTTACTCAATACCGGCATCGCTCAGGCACGCGATCCGCTGCGTATGGCCCATGCTATGCGGCTGGCCTGTGAAGCCGGTCGCCTGGCGTATTTGGCCGGACGCATCCCCAAGAAACTCTATGCCACTGCCTCGAGCCCACTCGAAGGGCTTATCGTCTCAGCAGCACCTGGGGGAGCATCTGCTTGACGGTCGTTGCCGACCGTAGGCGGCATGCAATCAGTCCTTGCTCCTGGATCCTGGCCAGATGTGCACGGCAACCCAATGCCATCTCGACGCCGCAATAGCCCTCGTCCCAGAGGGGCTAATCCTCGGTCAATTCCAGACGTACCTGACAATTGACGAACGCCGGGATGCGGCTGATTTGTCTCTGGAGCCAATCTCGGTCCATGCCGGCGCGCACGCGCCCGTAAATGGTTACCTGTTCCGGACCCGTGAAAATCACCCGCACGTCGCGGATGGCATTGCCGGTAGCTACTTTGACTTGCAATTCCAGGTTTTGATAACTGGCGGCCGGAGGTCGGACAGGCACCGCTTTCGTGTCCCTCACCGCTCCGGAACGCACTGAAGGCTCATCGTCGAAAGTGACCGTTGCCGGCGCACCGACCGATGGCCGGGCAGATACACCCGTGGTCGCAGAGCCGACAGAAGCCGGCATCTGGGACATCGGCGTGGCAGGGTACTCCCGATCGGCACGCATACCCGGCCACCTGCTGGTCATCGGGGACACAGACTGGGGTCCCCGATTCGCCGATGCACTTGCGCTGACGGACTGGGGCAACTTCGCCCCCTCCTGGCTTCCGTCGGGACGAACGTAAGCGGTCGCCCCTGCGACCATGCGCGGGGGACCGGTCACAGAACGCTGGGTAACAGGCGCACTTTGCTGAGTCACAGAGGCCGGACGTCCCACCGAGACACTATCCGGCTCGAACTCGACGCGAGCCGGCGTGCCCGTCACGCTCGGTTTATCTACCGCCCCGCCGTCACGTGCCCGATCCAGGCTGACCGACCCTGGGTTAGAGCCCCGTTGCGCTGCAACTTCACCCGTCGCCTGCCGGACTTGCGCAGGTGCCGAGGGAGGCATGGGAGGCTCCGGTATCGGCGCCAGCTGTGCCGATTGCGTCGCTGCACCCCCGATCCCCGGCATCCGCGCCTCGGGCGGTCGGACCGACTGAGCATTTGCCGACGCTCCCTTGTCCGCGGCCGTCCTGATCTGGGCAAAGCTCGCTGCTTCGCCTTTCGACTTGACTTGCTCCCCGACAGGCTGTGTCAAGCTATTGACTTCGTGCTTGGCCGATGCCTTGGCTTCGATGACGTGACCGGTACCCGACCCTGCCGAGGCTCCCTCCTGGTGCGTGTGCTCGGTCGCAGCCGCGGTACTTGGACGACTATCTACCCGCTGGGGTACCGACTGCCAGCCGGCCAGCGGAGGAAGGGCCGGAGCCGGCGGAAAAGCCACAGTCTTTTCGGGAGCACTCTCTCGAGCTGTAACGGTGACTTCGTTGCGTACCGCGACGCAACCGGGGAGCCCGCGCAGTGACTTGGTCAATGCCATTTTCTGTTCGAGTGTCGCTACCTGCCCACGCAAAACCAGCAACCCATCTTCGGCCTGGTCCACAGTGACGGTGGCTCCAGGTGCCAGACCGGCGTGGCTCAATCGTGCGCGGGCCTGCGCCAAAGGATCGGCCGAGCGGGTGGTCATCGGACCGGCTACTTGGGCAAAAACCTTGAGCCGGTCAGCAACCGGCACAGGCACTGCCGATTGGACCACACTTACGGCCCGCTCTTTGACTGCCAAGCTGGGCACATAGCCGCGCAATTCCAACACGCCCTGCTGCATGAGCGGGCGGATACTGTACGGGTAGGTCACAGGGTCCGCCTGCAGTGCCAGTTCTGCCTCGCATTCCCACTGTCGGGCGGCGAGCGGCGTCAGCGGCGCGTGTACCGAGGGCGTCGGCCCCGTCTGCGCAGGGAGAGAATAACCCGCAAGCGTCCAGTAGACGCCGGCCACCCCGCCGACAATCGTGGCTAATCGCCTGCGCATCACCGGCTCCTTCCTGAATGGAATTGTGCCCATCATGACGTCGCCCGCTCCACACCCTGGCCTCCACGTGATCGGCGGTTCGTGTCGCCGCTGCTATTGCCCCAGGGGTCCTGACAAGTCCTTAGCCACCTCGCGCTGGGTAGCAGGATTGTCGCCGACACAGAGATGGAAGTGGTCTTTGTCAATGTACACTACCTCGACCCGCTCCTGCTCCACCTGGAACGGGAACGGATATCCGGACAGGAATTTTTCTTTGAAGCGCACGGTGCATTTGTAGTGGCAATGATGCAGCTGCGCCGGTCCGATCAGAGGAACAAAGACACACGGGTCTATTTGATCCACGATTTTTTCGCACACCACCGTGAAATCGTCGCGAAACTCTTCGTAAATGAAGGGGATGCCCCGAGTCACGCTGGGCAGAGCGCGGATGACTTCCTCTTCCGTAGGCGGATCCATACAGTACACAGGTCCCGATCCAGGCAAAATGGGGGGCATGATCGGCGTGCGATGTTTGAGGCGTTTGGTATACTTTTCTTCCATCCGCTCGCTGACCCAAGGGGGTACAGGTACGGGGATGGGCGCATTACCGATCAGCAGCGGATTGGTAGGCGTGCACCCTGCCAGCAGTGCCAGCAGATACCCTGCCAGTGCGCTCCCCAGGAGCTTCTTTGTCCCCATGCTCCCACTCCTTCCCCTTGCGTCTGTCCGAATCCTCTCGATCTGCCTCCCCACGCCGTGTCGTATTCGTGGCCCCGCGCCCGAGTGACCGGCCTGTCGAGCATTGGCTGACTCTTCGGCGTTTATCACTATCCTGCATCGGCCTGCCTGCGCCGCAGACTTTAACTCTTTTGACGCTTTTACAGCTGGAAGCAGGTTGATCGGCTATGTGCGATCGTTTACTGACCGTCCAATTAATCCCGGGCGTAAGGCAGACCGCCCGCGACAGAGGTGTTTTGAAAACGCACAGGGCACAGGCCCAAAGCCTGTGCCCTGCATTTCCTCAATCGCCAGCCGAAGCGTTTGTTTACAGATGCTCGTGCCGAGACGAACCTTGGCTCCGAACGATCGGCACAGTTACCAATATCGCAAATACCACCAGTCGCGGCGCTGGGATGCCGGCCGCAACCACCAGTGGCCATCGTCGAATTCCAAATGTACCGAGCGCCAGCCTAAAGGTGCTCGCGGAAAGGGATATATCGGCCCAATGTAAGGGAAAGCACAGCTGGGATAGCAGGTCGGATAAGAGACCTGTGAGTAGTTATTGTACGGAGCATAAGCGGGCCAGGCATAAGGCGGCAAAGGAGGGGGCAACTGTCCCAGTCCGGCACGCGGCCCAGCTAAAAAGCTAGGAATAGGCTCCAAAGGCGTTGCGGGCGCTTCGCTCCGTCGCGGTGCCGGTGCCGTCTCGAATTGCGATACCAACTGCGCAGGGGCCACCTGCGTATCGCGCTCTGTGTGCAAACGATTGATTACCAATTCCACACCCGGCACTGACTGTGCCATCCTGACCGCTTCGCTGCGTTGTGCTTCGTCAGGTACTGTGCCTTCGAGGATTGCCTGGCCGTTGTCAACTGTGACGGTAATAGAATAGCCACGCAATAGCCCGTTGCTGCGGATTTGTGCAGCAATTGCCTGCGCCAGGGACAGATTGCGCGACGGGATGGTATTACTGTCCAGCTCGCCAGCCATTGCGAGCGTCCATACGCCCAATCCCATTAGGGCACCAGCCATCCTTTTCATTGGTTCTCCTCCAGTTGACAGGACACGGGAGCATCTATCGGTGTCAGGGAAATCCTCTCCCTGCCAGTGGCAGTGCATTGGGCGCCAGGCTCCGGAGCAGACACGGCTCTTCGAGACCATGTGCTGTGAGTCGGCGCACCGGTCTATGTGAACTATTGCCGCCTATGGGCAAGATGTCAAAAAGCGAAAAGCGCAAACAAAAAGGAAACCGCGGCCCTCGAGCGGTGCACACATCTTGTTTGCCACACTTTGTGCATACTCCTCGCGCGGAATACTTTGGACATCTTGTGCATCTTGCCACAGAGAAGGTTGGCATGTCCTTAGCAGGCACACGAACGATGTGAAAAGACCCCAGAGGCGATTAGACAAGCCAGCGGCTGTCGAAGCGGTACAGACCTGCTTCGCGCGCCGCCCGATAAGCTTCGTGCAATTCCTGCTGTGTGATTCTGCGATTGATTTCTGCATAGCGCTGGGGCTGATCCAGCACGCGCCCCGCTGGGTAGTACTGTCCCATGATGTTGACATACGTATGCGGAGACACTTCCCGCGCCAAAAAGTGCATGATGTGCCGGGTTTCTTCGAGGTGCCCAGGCATAACCAAATGCCGCACCAACACGCCGCGCAGCGCCAGTCCTTCTTCGTCGAAAGTCAAGGGCCCTACTTGCCGATGCATCTCTTTGATCCGCTCGCGAGCCACGTCGGGATAGTCTTCGGCGGCGACCAGCCGACGAGCTTGCTGACGATCCCAGAATTTGAAATCGGGCATATAAATGTCCACGATACCGTCCAAAAGCTCCAGACTCGTTGCCGAGTCGTAGCTACTGGTGTTGTAAACGATGGGCAAGCGCAGCCCCATATCCACGGCGAGCGGGATGGCTTCGATGATCTGCGGCACGACGTGTTCCGGCGTCACCAAATTGATGTTATGGCAACCCCGACGCTGCAGCGCCAGCATCATGCGCGCCAGATCCTCAGCCGTGCACGGCACCGAATCCTGGGCTTTCCAAGAGATATCGAAATTCTGACAAAAGACGCATTTCAAATTGCAATAGGCAAAAAAAATGGTTCCCGATCCTTTCCACCCGCGCAATCCATCTTCTTCCCCGAAGTGAGGGAAAAAGCTACTGACATAGGCGTACCGTCCGGTGCGGCAGACACCCACGCGGTCGTGCAGGCGGTCCACATCGCAATGCCGAGGGCAGACCCGGCAGCAACGCAATTCTTCCAGTGCACGCTCCACTCGCTGCCGCCAGCAAGTGCGGTCCAACTGCAAATAGGCCGGCGTGAAATGACTGCGTTCTCGCACGAAAGCTTCCCGAGGCAATCGCTGGACCGAAAGCATCGGCTAAGACCTCGCTCGCTCAGAATTCCACACCGGCAAGAATCTGTCGCCGACCATTACTACCGAAGCTGGGACAAGGGAGCTGTGGTGTCGTCCTCAGTCTGCACAACTCCTTATGCCCAACTGCACGGGATGCCGATCATTTATTGTACGCTCGGCGCTCGGACCTTTTCATGTTTCATGAGTGTACGAGACTTTCACGGGCCGTCGGCTTGCCAGCCCCGCTGGGGACAGTTAAAATGGTGAGCGAAAAAGCCCTTTGCTAGAGGAGGCGGAAGGTAGCGAAACCGTCTCGCCGAGCGGAGATTGACACGCCGAAAAAACCGGCAGGATAAAATTGTAAGGGCCATAAGCCCAGGTGCGCCTGTAGCTCAACTGGATAGAGCAACGGCCTACGGAGCCGTAGGTTGGGGGTTCGAATCCCTCCAGGCGTACTTTTTTGTTGTCTGCTCATCTTCCAGCCTTGCGCGCTGCGGACACAGCCAGGCGACCTCTGCTGCAAGCGGTCATGGATCGGCGGCGATCCGAGGGTGGTCTATCCGACTTTCAAGGACCGAAGGGGCAACCGGCGTCGAGGTAGTTTTGCAGCAAGATGGCGGCCGCCACCTTGTCGCGACGGGCTTTTCTTTGCTTGTGAGGCAAGCCAGCTTGCCATAAAGCGCGCTCGGCGGCACGGGTGGTCAACCGTTCGTCCCAGTAGACCACGGGCAAACCGGTGACGTGAGCCAGCCAGTCACCGAACCGGCGTGCCCGCTCCGCGGAGACCCCTTCGGCGCCACGCATGAGCCGGGGCAATCCGATCACGATGCCTTGCACGCGCTCACGTGTTACCAGCTCGCGAAAAAAAGCAGCGTCCTCTTCTTCCGTGTGTCGCTCGTACATCCGATAGGGCGTGGCAAGCCGCCGCTCGGGGTCGGAGAGGGCCAGCCCCACGCGTACTGCCCCGTAATCTACGCCCAGCAGCCGGCCAGTGCCTGGCACCGCTCGACTCACAGGTACTCATCCATACGGCGACTTTGCAAGTATTCGACCAGCTTTTTGACCGCCGTCTCGTCGCGTTTGTCGGCGACCAGCGTGGCGTTACCGTCCTGCACGATGAGCAGATGTTGGATGCCGCTAGTCGCGATAAGCCGGCCTGGTTCGCCGACGATGATGCAGTCGTGGGTGTCCAGCCCGCAATGAGTAGCCAATACGGTGTTGCCTTGGGCGTCCTGAGGGTGCAGGCGTTCGAGCGCCTGCCAGCTGCCGACATCGTCCCACACGAACGGCGCCTCGATGACCAGGCACTCCTGGCATCCTTCCATGATCGCATAATCAATGCTGATGCGCGGCAACTCGGCATAGACGCGCCCGAACACTTCGGCACGGGCTGGAGTATCCCACACGCGCACAATTTCGCTGATGCCGGCCAGCAAGGCAGGCTGCTGCCGTTGCAACTCTGCCACCAGCGCTTGTGCCTGCCAGACAAATATGCCGCTGTTCCAATAGTACTGCCCCGAGGCGACATACTCGCGTGCCAACTCCAAAGGCGGCTTTTCCCGGAAGGCCCGTACGCGATACACACCGAGTCCCAAGCGCCTGCTCAGCAACTCCCCCCGCTGGATATAGCCGTATCCGGTAGCCGGCGAACTGGGAGCAATGCCCAGCGTGATCAAGGCCCGCGGGCATTCCTGGGCGACCTGACAGGCACTTTGGATGGCCCGCCGAAACTGCTGCACCGGCTCAATAATATGATCCGCCGGCGTGGCCACCACGACGGTGTCGGGCTGGCGGCGCGCTGCCAATAAAGTGCCCAAAGCCAAGCAGGCTGCTGTATCGCGACCGCAGGGCTCGCCGACGATTTGCTCTCCAGGGATCTGTGGCAGATGCGCGCTGGCCAGCGATCGGTGCGCTGCCGAAGTGATTACCCAGACCTGATCGGGATCGGTTATGCCTTCGAGACGCGCATAGGCCAGTTGTACCAGGGACTGCTCGCCGGCAAGAGCCAGAAACTGCTTGGGCCGCGCCTGGCGACTGCGCGGCCAAAAGCGCGTTCCCCCGCCTCCGGCCATCAAGACTACTGCCACTGCCATTGCCTGTCCCCGCCGCGTTCAAAAGAGTATTTGCAGTCCATCATAAGCTAGCTCGATGCCTGCGGGTAGCTCCCGACTGGTCGCTTCGTGCTCCAGCTCGTGACCGATATGCGTCAGATACGTGCGCTCTGCACCGAGCTGTTGGGCAACCGCAATGGCCTGGTCGAGCGAAAAATGCGCCGGGTGCGGTCGCTTGCGCAAGGCGTCCAGGATCAGGATGCGCACGCCCTCCAACAGCGGCCAGCTCGACTCCGGAATCCGACTGACATCGGTCAAATACGCCAGATCCTCTATGCGAAAGCCTAGGACACGAAAATGAGCATGCTCCAGAGGTACCGGCGTAATGCGCTGCCCGAGGACCTCGAAAGGATGCTCTTCGACGCGGACAATCTTCAGCTTGGGCACTACCCCTATCGGTAACTGCTCGGTTCCCGGAGCAAAAGCGTAAGCGAACGATTGACGCAGCACCTGCTCGGTTTCACGGTTGCAATATACCGGCACCGGGCCGCCCAAGTACCGGGGAAACAGCCGCACATCGTCGAGCCCGAACAGGTGGTCGGCGTGGTAGTGCGTGAGGAGAACCGCATGCACATAGCCGATGCCTGCCCGCAGCAGCTGCAGCCTGAGTTCCGGAGGAGTGTCTATCAGGATGCGTCCCTGGGGCGTGCTGATCAACGCCGCACACCGGTAACGATGGTTGCGAGCGTCCGATGATCGGCAGGTCGCGCAAGCGCAGCCGAGGACGGGCACGCCGGTCGAAGTGCCCGTCCCCAAAAAGGTGAACAAGCGCATGCCGGTCAGGCTCATGCCACTATTTTACGAGCCGATCACTCGTCAGCGGGACGTACCACCGGCACGGCGCCGGGAATTCGGGCGGGCAAGCCGATAGTCCGCGCTGCCACTACGTAGACAACAGCGCCGATCAAAAGCGAATACACCCCCGTCGGATGCCAATCGGCCAATGGCTTGAAACCCAACACCCCGGCCACGACGTCGTTGTTGCTGATCCCCACCAAAAAGCCGACGATCCAGGCGAGATAGCCGGCCCAGTTGACCCCTTCGCGCGGCCCAGACCATTCCCCTCCGCTCAAGAAATAATCGGCAGCCATTGCTCCGATCACCGGTCCGAAAGAGGCCCCGATCAAACCGAAGTACGGCGCCAGATTCGCAGAAGCTCCCGTCACGGCTATAGAAATGCCGACGGTTGTGCCCGCCAAGGTGATCGGGATGCGTGCCTGCGGTTTGCCCAGCATGGTAGACAAGCTATTGCCGATGATGAAGGAGCAAAAGCATGCCGGCGCCATCGAGCCGATGGCGAAAAGTATCAACATGCTGCGCGACAGCCATGCCGGGCCCAGGATTTGCAGTGCCTGCCCGTACCGATAGCGCTCGTCTGCAGGGAGACTGGCTATCTTCGTCGGATCGGCACCGTGTGCCCCGGCAACGGTAACAATGGCCAGACCCGCCGTGAACACTATCGCTGCCCAGATACCGACCAGCCCTCCCAGGCTGACGTCTTGCCTGGTGCGATTGTTGGCGCAAAAGTCCGCCCCCACGGCGCCTGCCGTCCCAAAAAACCCGACGATTAGCTGGATCATCAGCAGCGTGCCCGCACTGACATAGGTCGTGTCGAAATCGCTCGGCACAGGCGTCTCGATATAAGCCTTCAAGTGCGGCAGGGCTAACACGCCACCCAAAAGCAACATGACAATCGGCACCACGGGAAAGATCTGTGCCACCCGTGCCACATACTCGATTCCCAGTCCCCCTACCAGCGCGAACAAATATCCCCACACGAACGCCAAGACGATAAACGTCGCATCCCATGCCCGCGCATACCCTTCTTCTTCCAAGCCATAGGGCGTGATGGCTGGGTAGCCCAACCCGTTGAGAATGAGCTTGGTGGCGTAATAAGTCGCCACACTGTACCAACCGATTTGCAACAGCCCCATGAAAATGCCTGGGATGAAGTACCCGCCCTTGATGCCGAAAGTGCTGGTTCCCACGATGTAAAGGGGCTGGCCCGTCTTCATCCCCAAAAGCCCCGGCACATAATAGAAGAAGTAATGGCAGACGGCGCCGGCAATGACCACGCCCAAGAGCACAGCCCAGAGTGTGCCCAAGGTCAATCCCTTGGCTAGCTGATCGTAAAAAGCTATCCAGAGGAAAATGCCGGCATAGGTGGGCGCGGTATTGACATACCAAGGCGCCCGCTTGTCCAAGGGCACAGGCACAGCGTTGCGTACATAAGCAGGCAATTCGTTGCGTATCGTTGCCATCGGCTTCTGCTCCTCCCCTACGGTCTGGTTGGCGAGCTTCGACGACCGCCGGCTACCCGTCTGCTGGCGAGCTTTTTCGACACAGCGAGTATAAGCACAGCACGCCCAGAGTAAAGAACTTTTTCGGAAAATCTCTCAGGGCAAAGACCAGCACTGGGCCAACGCCTGGGAAGGCTGTGACGAGCCTGGCTTGGAAAAGCCGGGCCTGCCGAGTGTGGCCGACCTACCCGCTGCACGCAGCCTTGGGGTACCCTGCGGCCCGAGCCAGCCGCGAGGCTTTATCCACCCGCTCCCAAGTAAAATCGGGATGCTCGCGGCCGAAGTGCCCATGGCAAGCGGTATTCTTGTAGATGGGACGCAATAGATGGAGCGCCTGGATGATACCGGTCGGGGTCAAGTCGAAGTGCTCGCGGATCAAACCCACCAACTGATCGTCGGTCAACCCGTGCCTAATGGTGCCGAAAGTAGTCACCCACAGACTGAGCGGCTCGCGGTGGCCGATGGCGTACGAGACCTGCACTTCACATTGTGCCGCCAGGCCTGCGGCGACGATGTTCTTGGCGATATGCCGCGCCATATAGGCAGCCGAGCGATCCACTTTGGTCGGATCCTTGCCGCTGAAGGCGCCCCCGCCGTGGCGGCCGCGTCCGCCGTAGGTGTCTACGATGATTTTGCGGCCGGTCAGACCACAATCTCCGTGGGGCCCGCCTGTGAGAAAGCAACCCGTGGGATTGATGAAACACAGCAGCGCGTCTTCATCCTGGGGCGCCTCTGTGTTGGGCGGCACGATGATATACCGCTCCGGCACCAAGTCTTCCCGCTCGGCGCGCAACGTCGGCAATATCAGACGCTCGATCAAGAAGCGGCGCGCCTCGTCGGAAAAATAAGCCTGCCCATGGCGATGCTCCACGACGCTATCGTCATGTTGCGTAGACAGCACCACCGTGCGGATGCGTGCCGGCGTGCCGTCGGCATGGTACTCGACCGTCACCTGGCTCTTGGCGTCCGGACGCACGAACGGCAGTGCCTTGCTCCGACGCATCGCCGCGTGGTTCTCCATGAGCCGATGGGCTAAATAGATGGGCAACGGCATGTAGGTGCGTGTCTCCTCGCAGGCAAAACCGAACATCATGCCCTGGTCCCCGGCACCGCCTACATCCACCCCCATGGCTATATGGGGCGACTGACTGTGCAAATAACTGTGGATCTGACACGTGTCCGCCGAAAAACCGATCCCCTCATCGGTGTAGCCGATTTCGCGAATGGTTTCGCGGACCACATGCTCCACCGTCTGTGTGCTCAAATCGGCACGCGTGGTAATCTCGCCTGCGACGACTACCAGGTTGGTGGTGACCAACGTCTCGCAAGCGACACGGCTTTTCGGATCATGCCGAAGGCAATGATCGAGAATGGCATCGCTGATCTGATCCGCCACCTTATCCGGATGACCGACGCTCACGGACTCGCTGGTGAAAAGGTAGCAATCGCCAGACACAGGCAGTCCCCTCGCTTTGTTTCGCTCTAGGCCTAGTTTTTCCCAGGCGCCCTGGCATCGCACCCAGGCGCGCAACTACACATTTTGAGTTATTATCCCCGTTTAGCCGGATTATAGGATAGTTTCTGCCGTCCACAAGGCGGATCCGCTCCATCCTCCTATCATGGCGCGCGCATAGCCATCAGGCAACGGGCATAGGCCTGGAAAATTATGCCGAGGATGCAAAAGTAAGCGAACGCATCTGGGGCACCGGCGGTCATTCGCGTCGGCTTCGCGAACGAACAGCCGCAAAGGTTCGAACTCAGGGTAGAATTGAAAAGGTCGGCAAAACGAGCCACGTAATACACTGAGCGCAGGCACTCGTCGGAGCCTTGCCATGCATCTCCCCCGATCCATACTCACGCTGACGGCGAGCGTCATAGTACTGGGGTGCCTTGCGTCGCCGGGACTGCTGGCGCTAGCGCCGGCAAAACAGCCGGTGTGCGCGACCACTAGCCTGGACGTAGCTCTGGGACATAATCGGCGCGGCCAGTTCGCCGCAGAGTTGGCTCGGCGCAGGTACGGCGGCCGGACCCATCCTTGGAGCCGCTATGCCACCTGGGGCCGCCAACTCCTAGTGCGCGGCCAGGTCGAGAATCCACCGGAAGGCCCAGCACCGTCCCAGCTTGTGTCCCAAGTGTATCGCTGTGTACATTGCCACAACCTGGCGCGCGAAGACAAAGAACTCACACGTCAAGACCCCGTAGCACGCGAGCAGGTGCTCCGCGCCGCCAACTATCCGGATCCCGCCAGAAGAGATGGGCATACCTTGTCCTTGACACCCGGCACGACACTATGGGGCGCCGTCAATCGCGAGAGCTTCTACAACGGGTTTTACGCACGCTACCATGTGCTCAGGCTGGCCGATGGGCGGCCCATGAACCCGCGCAGTTTGGAGGATGCCATCCAGATTTGTTGCCAGTATTGCAGCGTCGGGCGTTTCCCCGAACCCTGGGAACTGGACAGTATCCTAGCGGCGCTTTGGGAGTTCGAACTGAAACTGAGCGATCTCGATTGGCCGTCGCGTGTCCTCGATAGCGTGTTGGACGATCTCAACTCCGGCGACGCCCGGCGTATTGCAAACGCGCGGCAGCAGATCCGGCAAAACTACCTGACCGCCGCCGGCGCTGACTTGCTGCCCCTTCCAGTGCGCACCGAGGGAGCGACGGACATCTATGAAGACGGAGCGCGCGTGACAGGCAATGCACGAGCCGGCCAGTGGCTCTACCAGTCAGCTTGCGCCGGATGCCACGGCACCGAAGTCCATCCCATGTCCGGCCGTCAGCTGCTGATCACCGACAAGCGCTTCCACGAGTACGTGTTGCGCGGCACGCACGGCGACGACATCTACATGCCGTTTTTCCCGGCGCAGAGATTATCACGACAGCAGGTTGCCGATATCCGCGCCTATCTCAAGACCCTGCGATGAGTTAAGCGCAGTCCGGGCATAGCTTCGTCGCCGCGCAGTATGGGCGCTAGGCCCCGGCCAGCGGTCCCTTCTTTCGCCACCTGGCCCCTTTTTTGGTAAGGAAAAAACTAAAGGCGCCTGTTGACAAGTGCCTGCATGTTTTCTAATTTGGCATCTCGTATTCGGCAGACAGTGGTGATCCGAGGTAGCAGGAGGAAGGCATCTATGGCAACTGCAGCGAAGCCTGCAACGAAGTCGGAGATTTATCGGCAGCTAGCGGAAAAAACAGGGCTGGCGCGCAAACAAGTCGCCTCTCTATTCGATGCCCTCGCCGAGCTTATCCGGCGCGAACTGGGCAAAAAAGGCCCTGGCGTTTTCAACCTCGCCGGACTGGTCAAACTGCAAGTCATCCACAAGCCCGCGACCAAAGCGCGCGAAGTCCCCAATCCTTTCCGCCCTGGGGAAAAAATGCTCGTCAAGGCCAAACCCGCCCGCAAAGTAGTAAAAGCCCGGCCCCTAAAGGCCCTCAAAGATGCCGTGGCCTGATCCGACTGGGCGGTCAAGCCCAATATAGACGTCCAAGATCGGCGTCACTGGCAGGCACGACTACCAGCTCCAGGGGCGATGGTCGGCGTCGCCCCTGGGCATGCTTGGTTGTTCTCTAAACGGGACCTACATCAGATCCTGATCCACAGGGTGTGCGGCGTCGAGCCACTGGATACGCATCTTTACTCTTGCATCGCACTTCTTGCGGGTTACAATCAACTTAGGCGCATTTCGAGCGGTTTGCGGGTTGTGTGGTGTCGCGCGATGTGCATTCAGCCTGGAGACGACCGATGACTACCCGTCTGTTACTGGTACCTAAGCATGGCGGCGCGTGTCTGCCCCTCAATCGTCCAGTAACTT
Source organism: Gemmataceae bacterium (assembly GCA_040289265.1). Lineage (GTDB taxonomy): Bacteria > Planctomycetota > Planctomycetia > Gemmatales > HRBIN36 > PSKW01. Next base: position 80,904 of record PSKW01000009.1, on the reverse strand, counting down.
TGATCGGCAGACATCATGACTGCGACATACAATTGGAGTCGCGCAAAGTCTCCCGCCGGCACTGCTGTATTGCCCTCATCAATGGGCAACCCGTCCTCCGCGATTTGAGTAGCCTCAACGGCACCAGGGTCAACGGTGAACGCATCCGCGAGCGGCAGCTGCATCCGGGCGACGTGGTCAGCATTGCCAATGTGGTCTTCCAGGTGATCTGTAGCGAGGACGGCTCGGAACCTCCCGAAATGGCCGCCGGGGAAAAGCTCCCACTGGCTGTGCCATCGTTGCCCGCCGCCCAAGATGTGGATCCAGCTCTGGGGCAGCCCGTCTCACTTAAAGGGACAGACGCGCCGGCGGTACCCGGAGCGAGCCAACCTGCCCAGGCTTCGCCTGCTGAACCGCAGTGGTCCGACGACATACCGATGCTGGCGTTGGACGGCATCGAAGAGGCGCCGTCCGGGCAAGCGCCGCACGAGTTTTCGGCACCGGCCGACGCCGACAACCCGTTGCACGACGATGCCTTTTTCGAAAGCCTGCGTCAACCTGTGCCCACTCCCCCGCCTGCGGCCGATCGTTGACGCACCACCTACACCAAGTGCCAGCACGCCGTCCAGCGCCGTTGCGCAATCGCTCTAGGACGCTACCAAAGCACACAAACTGCGAGTACGGAAGACATTTCGGGATGGGCGAGCCCAGTGCCGACTGGTTATTGTGCTCGCGTCGCCGATGCGAGCGGCGTAGCGATGGCGCCGTCGTCGCTTCGGGTTGGCCCCACGCACAGTAGCTCTTTTCGTTGCAAATCCTGAGGCGGACCGACGATACTGACAAACCGCTTCACCTTGCCCGTGCGCGGGTCAGGAGCTATGCCGGGCACTACCTCGACTTGCACATGGACGTCGGCAAAGCCTCCCTTGTCCTCCAGGGTCGCACATATACTGCGCCGGATTTGTTCCGCGTCGAGCACTTTGCCAGGCAGCGGTGCCACGCGCACAGTGAATGCGTTGCGGTCCACTTGAGCCACTTGAAACTCCTGCACGTCAATGTGGTACAGCAACGCCATGCGGAACAAATACTGGGTCAATTCCCGGTACCTGCCGTCTTGGCTGACCCAGAAAATGTCCGGCGTGCGCCCCTCGATTGACTCGATTACCGGCAAGTTGCTGCCGCACGGACAAGGCCGAGCACTCAGCGTGATCACGTCGTCAATCTCGTAGCGAATCAAAGGCTGCACGCGATTGTACAAATTGGTGATCAATACACGTCGGCCACGTGTACCAGGGGGGACCGGTCGGTAATCGGCGTCCACCACTTCCAAATAGGCCAGATCGGCATTGAGATGGGATCCATTACCGATCGGACAGCCGAAGGTGAGTGCCATACACTCGCCCATAGCGTAGTGGTCGGCGACATGGACGCCGAAAGTGTCCTCCAGTGCGCGGCGCACCTCGGCAGAAAGCGGTTCGCTGATATTGGTGATCAATTGCAAGCAACCGGTTTGTCGCAAGCGCAGTCGGCCAGCACGCTCCTCGCGGGCCAGTGCTTCGAGTGCGCTGGCATAGCCTGTGAGGAAATGCGGCGCAAAAGCATTGAGCTTGGCTACGTTGTCTGCCAGCGGGTCTAGAAGCGACAGCCGTAGGAACTGCGCCAATCGTCGCGAGGCACGCGGCATATAGTGGAAGAAAGTGCCGCTGGGATAAAAGCCCGGGGGGACCGTCAAAATAGCGACGCGCATACGTCGCACCAGCCGACTGAGGAGCACGCGCCATTTTTTCGGCAGGGCGTGTGCGCGCGCTGCCTGCGCAGCAAAGGTCAGCGACACATCCTGGGGCGTTTGCACGATTATCGCCGGGCGCCCTTGACTGCCCGAGGTGTGACAGACCACGTAGCGATCCAGGTAATAGCGGCCGAAGTTACTCGGGTCGGCCAGGAACCGTTCCACGTCGGCGCGCCGGATGCGCCGATCGGTCACCAGGTCGTCGAAATGCTCCATCAAAGCGTCTTTGGTCAGGATGGGTATGTCCGTCAGCGGGCAGCGCTGGACATCCAGCCCACGCAATTGCCGTCGGTAATAGGGCGAATGTTCGTAGGCAAAGCGCAGCATCTGCCGCAGGCGACGCTGTTGCAAGGCCAGTACCTGCCTGGGCTGCCGGCGACGCAGATTGGCCAGCTTGGCCACCGTATAGACGAACTGCACCGTTTCCCAGACCCGATCCAACAGGCGCGTCATCATCGCCTTGGTTTCCTCGTCCGCACCGACCGCGATGCGCTCCTAGCCCGCGCCGTCACACGTCCAGCTCTTCGGCCAGAGCGCTGCAGTTCATGATGAATTCATAGCGCTGCGAAGCGTCTTTGCCCAACAAGCGCACGAATACCTGATCGGCGGCCTGATCCGAGTCAATCTGCACTCGCAACAAGGTGCGCTGTTGCGGATGCATGGTCGTCTCGGCGAGCACCTCGGGACGCATTTCGCCCAATCCCTTGAACCGCTGGATTTCCACGCGGGCCTGGGGAGACAATCGGCGCAAGATCTCGTCTTTATGTGCATCGTCCCTGGCCCAGTACGTTTGCTTGCCCACATGGATGCGATACAAAGGCGGCTGCGCCAAATAAACGTGTCCGCGTCGGATCAGCTCCGGCACATGCCGATAGAAAAAGGTGAGCAACAAAGCGGTGATATGGTGGCCATCCTGATCGGCATCCATGAGAAGAATGACCTTGCCGTAGCGCAAGCGCGAGATGTCGAAATGCTCGCCGGCACCTGTGCCGATGGCGGCGACCAGATTGGCCAGCTCCTGATTGGTAAGCACCTTGCGCGTCGGCATCCCTTCGGAATTGAGGATCTTGCCGCGCAGGGGTAGGACAGCTTGAGTACGGCGATCGCGTCCCTCCATAGCCGAGCCGCCGGCGGAATCGCCCTCCACGATGAAAAGCTCCGACTCCTCGACGCACGTCGAAGTACAATCGGCCAGCTTGCCCGGCAGATGCAGGCGTCTGGCCGCAGCCGTCTTGCGACGCACCTCGCTGGCTGCCGTTCGCGAGGCCTCGCGCGCACGCGCTGCCAAAACGATACGCTGCACGATCCGTTCGGCTGCCTGGGTGTTGCTGTTCAACCACGCTTCCAGGGCCGGCCGCACTACGCTATCTACCGCCGCCGCCATCTCTGGGTTGTGGAAGCGCTCTTTGGTCTGCCCCTGGAACATCGGGTTGCGACAAAATACCGAAAGGATGCCCACGATCCCCTCGCGAATATCCTCGGCGGTGATGCTCACGTCGCGCACCTTGACATCGTGGGTATCCATGTAATTGCGTACAGCACGCACGATAGCCGATTTGAATCCGCTTTCATGCGTGCCCCCGGCGCTGGTGCGAATGCCGTTCACATAGCTGCGGAACGTCTCGTCCGTGGACTCGGTCCATTGTACCGCCGCCTCGATCCGGTCTTGTTCCGTGCGACAGACGTGAAAATAACTTTCGGTAACCGGCGGCTTGCCCTGATCCCGCACCAAATGAGCTAAAAACTCTGGAATACCCTGCGGGTGTGACAGATCCGCCTTTTGCCCTGTGTTTTCGTCACAAAAGACGAGGCGCAGTCCAGGATGGATGTACCCCATGTCGTCCAGATGGCCGCGAATGGTCGCCGCGTCGAAACGCAATGAACCGAATATGTCAGGATCCGGCTCAAAATAGATAGTGGTGCCGTGTCCACGCGCCGGACCGCATTTTTTGAGTTCCGTGGTTTTCTTCCCTCGACAAAACGACTGCACCCACTCGTATCCGTCCCGACGCACCGTGGCGACCAGCTTGCGCGACAGAGCATTGACTACCGAAGACCCCACGCCGTGCAAGCCCCCGGAGTGAAAATAACTGTCCGAGTCACCGAACTTGGCACCGCTGTGCAGCGTGGTCAAAATCAATTCCAGCGCCGGCCTTTTGTACTGTGGATGGCTATCTACAGGTATGCCTCTGCCATTGTCGCTCACCGTCACCGCCTGGCTGCCTTTGTGAAGCGTCACCTCTATGGCGTCGGCAAAGCCGTTCAGATACTCGTCTACCGCGTTATCCACAATTTCCCACACCAAATGGTGCAGTCCCTTGGCGTCCACACTGCCGATATACATCGCAGGACGCCGACGCACCGGCTCGAGCCCTTCCAGAACCGTTATATCTTTCGCCGTATATTTCTTAACAGATTGTGCCATGACAATTTATAGGATGGTATTACTTTTACTTACCATCAGTTCCGACCTTGTTATTGCAAAATCTGACCCCGGACTCTCTTCCCGTCCAGTGCCTGAGAGTGTCACTGGCACCTATTGCTTTGGCAGTCCATAATCAGCCCAAGTCAGCTGCCTAGGCTAGCGTTTGTGCATGGCGTTTTCGACTTAACGTCAAGCTCATAAGACACATACGCTCTGTCGAGGTCCGTCCGGCTGCAATTCTATAAAAACTCTGCTTTCCTGGAAGGGGAATAGCCCGGTGCTGGGATTGCTCGCCATCCCGTCGCTGAACGAATTGGTAAAAGGACATTACACGTACTTTTATGTTGCTAAACGAGCAGGCGGCATAGCGGCTCACACTACGCCGTTAACGCAGGTAATTTTGCTAAGCAGGACGCGTCTCTCCCGCATGCCCATCAGATCTTTCGGTCATTTGCTGTTTAGCCAGTGCTGCGTAGCCTGTACGGGTGCCCATTTACCTTGCGGGCTGGTGGGTCTGCAATTTAGCTTGCGAGAGCAGGCAAACTGACCTCGCCAGATGGATGGTGGATATGCTAAACTCCGCGAACGATTTTGTTCGGCAGTCAAGCGGTAAGACTGGCCAAAAGTCTGTGCCTGGCGCCATGAATGCCCTAGCGGCAAGGGTCCCCAAGAACAGGGTTTCCATGTATTGGCAAAAATTTCATGTGACTAAATAGACAGACTAGCTTGGACTTCTAGATGAGACAAGGAGCAAGTGGCCTTGAGTCGGCGCCGCTATATCCGCCATAAGTTATTATACGGACTAGCCTTAGTCCTCGGTATTATGGCCGCACTCTTGGCCGGTACGTGCAAGGGGCTCTTCTCCTATCGCCAGACCATGAAAAGTATGAACAGCAAGCTAGCCGAGCTGCGAGCGGTAGGCGATCTGCATGAGGCAGTCAGAAAGCTGGCAGTTGTGACGCAAGACGATGCGGCAACTCCTCTTTCGCGGCGTGAAATTTTAGAGGCTGTGTCCGATATTGAGCGCCTAGCGGAACAGTACCGCGAGCATTTGGCCCAGACTCTGATCCGGCATCGGGATAGCGACAACGGCCGTGAGGAACGGGCGCTCTTGGCGCGTTTGCGCCGACAATTGCAAGCCATCAAGGAACAAGCCGAGCAGCGCCGAAGTATCGTTTTGGTGCCCAACGCGCCGATGCGACCTAGTACGGACGAGAAATTGGCCTCGCTCGTGCGGGACGCGTTGTTGACCGTGGCCACACTGCGAGATCATTTACACACCGACCTCGACCGGCGCATTATGGCGGGTCAAGACGCCTATCGTACTACGCTCGCTCTGGTCTTAGGTAGCAGCGTTGTCGGCGTGGTGCTGTTGCTGGGACTGGCGCGTCTGGCATACCGCTGGATTGCTGCTCCTGTGCGCCTGCTGCACGACAAAGTGCGGCAGTTGTCGCAGGGGGAGTTCGGAACGCGCATCCAAATCCAGACCGGCGACGAAATCGAAGAACTTGCCGAAGCTTTCAACGTGATGACCGATCGGCTGGAAGCCATGTACCGTGACTTAGCGCGACAAGTGAACGAACGCAGCCGGCAGTTGATTCGCTCGGAACGGCTGGCCAGTCTGGGTTATCTGGCAGCGGGTGTGGCTCACGAAATCAACAATCCCCTTGCCAGTATCGCTCTGTGCAGCGAAGCGCTCGAGCGCCGCATCGAAGAGGCCCTGGCGGGCACAGCCAGCCCCGACGATACGGCCACTATCCGCCGTTATTTGCGCCTGATCCAGCAAGAGGCCTTCCGGTGCAAGGGCATCACGCAGAAGTTATTGGAATTCAGTCGTGTCGGCGAGCGGCAGCGCCGCGAAGTGGCCGATCTGGCCGAACTCGTGCGTCATGTCCTCGATCTGGTCAGTCATCTGCAAGCGCACCAGGGTAAAAAAATCGCCTTCGAAGTGCAATCGCGTCCACGCGTCGAAGTCAACCCGGCAGAAATCAAATCGGTCATCCTCAATCTCACGGTCAACGCGCTGGAAAGTATGGACCCTGGCGGCCAGCTGACCATCCGTTTGGGACAGCGAGACAGCATGGCAGAACTGGTTTTTCAGGATACCGGCTGCGGCATGACCCCGGAAGTTTTGGAAAACATCTTCGAGCCTTTTTTTACTCGCAGCCGCACCGGTCGCGGTACTGGATTGGGGTTGTCAATCAGTCATCGAGTGATTACACAGCACGGCGGAGAAATCGAGGCCAGCAGTCCTGGCCCCAATCAGGGCAGTACGTTCATCGTGCGCTTGCCCCTGGCGGGGGCTGTGCCCCAAACGGCTTCGCTCGCCCAGGCAGCTTAGTTCGATCGGCTTATGAACAACGAAACCGCGAAAAAAGCCAATGTCCTGAATACACGCAGCTTGCGCATTCTGTTCGCTGACGACGAAGTGTCGCTCCAGGAGCTTATGCGGCAGGAATTGCCGCGTATGGGGCACGAGGTCACTGTGTGCGGCGACGGCTTGGAGGCTGTCCAGGCATTGCAGCGATGCACTTTCGACGTCGCCATTTTGGACATCCGCATGCCCGGGCTGAGCGGTGTCGAAGTGCTGGAGCGGCTCAAATCTATCTCCCCCGATACGGAAGCCATTCTGCTCACCGGACACGCCAGTTTGGAAACAGCCGTGGAGGCATTGCGGCAGGGTGCTTTCGATTACCTGACCAAACCGTGCAAACTGGCGGAACTGGAAGCGGTGCTGCGACGTGTCGCCGATAAAAAGGAACTGCTCCACAAAACTCTGGCTTTGCAGCGTCGCTTGCGCGCGGCGGAAGGACCATCGGTGCTGGTCGGGCATTCGTCGGCGATGCAGACCGTGCAGCGGCTCATTGCCACGGTGGCACCCACCGACTCCACCGTGCTCATCCTGGGCGAAACCGGCACCGGCAAAGAATTGGTGGCACGAACCATTTACCAAAACAGCCGCCGTGCCGATATGCCTTTTGTGCCGGTCAACTGCGGCGCCCTGGCCGAAAACCTAGTGGAAAGCGAACTATTCGGCCATCGGCGTGGGGCCTTTACCGGAGCCGAGCGCGACCACAAAGGGCTTTTCGAAGTGGCCCACGGGGGCACTTTGTTTTTGGACGAAGTCGGCGAGCTCAACAAGTCCATCCAGGTCAAGTTGCTCCGTTTTTTGGAAAGCGGTGAAATCCGCCGCGTCGGCGAAACCGAGCCGATGCGGCTCAACGTGCGCATCCTCTGCGCTACCCATCGCGACTTGCGGGCCATGATCCGACGCGACGAATTCCGCGAGGATTTGTTTTTCCGCATCAATACCTTCGAAATCCGCTTGCCCCCGCTGCGCGAGCGGCGCGAAGACATACCCGATCTTGCCCGTCATTTGCTGGCGCGTGCGGCACGTCGTCCAGAAGCCCAGGTCGCCGACCTGTTGGCACCGGAAACCCTGGCTGCCTTGCTGGAACACGACTGGCCCGGCAATGTCCGCGAGCTGGCCAATGCCTTGGAACACGCGTACATCGTTGCTGCCGGCGCACGTATCCTGCCCGAGCATCTGCCGCACCATATCCGCGATACCGGCATCGTTCGCTTCCCTAAAGCACCAGCAGAAGGCAAGGAAAACGCTCCCAAGACCTTGCGCGATGTGGAGATGGAATACATTCTGCTAGTGCTGGAAAAACACCGCGGCAACAAGCCCGCCGCCGCGGCCGAGCTAGGAATCAGCTTGAAAACGCTTTACAATAAACTCAACCAGCTACAAGAAGAGCAACGTGCCGCCGGGTAGCCTGGGTCGGCGGTGTGCACCGGCAGCTCGGCAGCCGATGGGTTGCGGTGAGCGGCACGCTTGTGCTCAGCGAGCGCTGCGGTGCCCGTAGGGACGTACACAGGGAGCACGTGAGCGTGAGCCGGTCCCAATCGTCCAATCCGCTGCTTTTGGAGCCTCCTAGCGCGGGCGCGCCGGGGACGGCCCCCTCGGCCCCGGGGCCTTACAAACCGGCACGCCCGTGGCGCGACAAATTCCGCGATGCTTTCCGCGGGCTCAAACACGGCATCCGCGAGCACTCCAGTTTTTTCGTCCATTTCTTTTTTGCCACTCTGGCTCTTTGCGCCGGGCTGGTACTGGGGCTTTCGTTGGTGCAGTGGTGCATCGTGGTGGCGTGTATCGGCGCGGTCATTACGGCGGAACTGTTCAATAGCGCCCTGGAGACACTGTATCACGGGCTCGACGAACGCGACAAAGCGCGGAGCGCACGGGCCTTGGACGTGGCAGCAGCCGCTGTGCTCACCGCCAGTGCCACCGCCGCCCTCATCGGGCTGATCGTTTTCCTGCATCGGCTGCTCGAAATCCTGGACTGGGTGTGAGCAACTGCGGTCGGTCCGAGTACGGATGCCGGGACGCTGGGGCGTCGAACGACGCCTGGTTTGGAGAGCGCATTTTTTCGGGCATGTGCTTTTCTGGGCAGACTGGTCGCGAAGGTTAAAATAAGCTCGCAGGGTGGGACTAGGGCACGCATCCGGGGATCCTGGGAACGTCTCATGAGCCTGAGACCGTCCTTGCCCGCGGGTTTTCTGTTCGACGAAGGCCAGCCGGCGAGGGTGTACGCCCGGGTGGTATTCAACCGTCCGGTGGATCGCGCGTTCATTTATGCAATTCCGGAGGGGCTGCAAGCGCGCGTGGTGCCTGGGGTGCGCGTGGAGGCGCCTTTCGGCCGGGACGATCGTCTCCTGGTCGGCACCTGCGTTGCGGTCACTGCCGAGCCGCCGCAGCGGCCCGTCAAGTGGCTGCACCGTGTGCTCACCGGTCCGTTGGTCACCCCTGCGCTGATCGAGCTAGCGCGATGGATGGCCGACTATTACCTGTGCCCCTGGGGGCAGATCTTGGAGGCTATGATTCCGGCGGGTGCCAAGCACCGAACCGGCCTGCGCGAACAAGCGGTCTACGAGGCCGTTCCCGACGGCGAACGCCCGGCGGCCGTCATCCACCTGACGCCGGCACAGGAGCGGGCTCTGGCTGTGTTGCGGCAAGCGGCACAGCCGTTGATCGGTAGCGACTGGGCACAACGTGCGGCCTGCTCGGACGCGGTGCTGCGCGGACTGGTACGCAAGGGGTTGGTCCGATGCGTGCGCGGCACTGTCGAGACGCATCCTCTGGAACCGACGACGACCGCTGGCCCGTGCCCGATCGCTTTGACCACCGAGCAAGAGCGAGCGGTGCGGCAAATCCTGGCAGCCCTCGAACAGGGCCGCTTTCGACCTTTTTTGCTTTTCGGCGTCACCGGCAGCGGCAAGACCGAAGTGTACCTGCGAGCGATCGAACGGGTGCTGAGTGCTGGGCGGCAAGCCATCGTTTTGGTTCCGGAGATCAGTCTCACACCGCAGACGGTCGAGCGTTTCCGCAGCCGATTGGGGCGCGTGGCCGTGTTGCACAGTCACTTGAGCGAAGCCGAGCGTGGTGCCAGTTGGCGGCGGATAGCTGCCGGGGAGATCCCCGTGGTCGTCGGGCCACGCAGTGCCCTGTTTGCGCCCACGCCTCGCTTGGGACTCATCGTCGTGGACGAAGAGCACGAGCCCAGTTACAAGCAAGAGCAAAGCCCGCGCTACCATGCCCGCGACGTAGCCATCAAACGGGCCCAGTTGGAACAGGTGCCGGTGGTGTTGGGATCGGCCACGCCGAGTGCCGAAAGCTGGCACCGCGCTCGCAGCGGCCGCTATACGCTTTTGACCTTGCCGCGACGGGTGCTGGACCGGCCTTTGCCGCGCGTGGCATTGGTAGACATGCGCTACCGGAGCGGCCCCAAACCGGGAGCCATCAGTGCTCCTCTGGAGCAAGCCATGCGCGAAGCTTTGGCAGCCGGGGGACAGGTGCTCCTGCTGCTCAATCGGCGCGGCTACGCTACGTTCCTGCTATGTCCAGGCTGCGGCGAAGTGGTGCGCTGCCGCTTTTGCGAGGTGCCATTGACGCACCACCGCGAACGGCAGGTAGCCATGTGCCATTATTGCGGGTACGAACAAGAGCCACCGCAGCGCTGTGCGCGTTGCGGCTTGCCGCAAATTCGCTACCTGGGCATCGGCACGCAAAAGCTCGAAGCCGAATTGGCGCACAAATTTCCAGGCATACCGGCGCAGCGTATGGACAGCGACGCCATGCGTCGTCGCGGGAGCTATAGTCGCACCCTGGAGGCGTTCCGCACTGGGGACATTCGCATCCTGTTCGGCACGCAAATGATCGCCAAAGGACTGGATTTTCCTCAAGTGACTTTGGTCGGCGTCATCAACGCCGATCTGGCCCTAGTGCATCCCGATTTTCGTTCCAGCGAGCGGACCTTTCAGCTGCTGACGCAGGTCGCGGGGCGTACCGGGCGCGGTTCTCAGGGCGGCCGCGTCCTGGTCCAGACTTTCAATCCCGAGCTGCCTTGTATCGCCTTGGCCGCACGGCACGATTATGTCACGTTCATGGAAAAAGAGCTGCAGCACCGGCGACTGTACCAGTATCCGCCTTTCTCGCGGCTCGTACGCATCGTGGTCCGCAGCAAGGACCGGGAGCAGGCGGCGCAAAGTGCCCAGCGCATGGCCGACGCTCTGCGCGACGCCGGCGCCTGTTGCGAGTGGCCCGCGGTCGCCAACGACACCGAGACGTGCAACGACCAAGCCGATAGTCGCCCCGTGCGCTTGCTCGGACCGGCAGAAGCGCCGCTGGCCCGTCTCAAAGGGTATTATCGTTTCCACATGCAATTGCAGTCGGGCAGTTCCCGTCAGCTGCATCGGCTACTCACCCAAGTAGTCGTTCCCTATAAGCCACCCGCCCAGGTGCAGGTGATCGTGGACGTAGACCCCGTGACTATGCTGTAACCGACTGGATGCGCTGGCCGACCGGCGCAAGGACTAGGCCAGCACACCGGCAAGCCGCCCGTAAAAATCGCCGGTGTGCCTCGGATAGAGCGCGCCGGCTCATGCGGCATGCTTGTGCCAAGGAGGTGCGCAGCGAGCCACAGCCGCAGGCGGCCTGGACGCGGGTCGCTCAAAAAAGCCGTCCGACTCAGGATGGCTGCGTCGGCACAGTTCGGGCGGCCCACGCGTGCCGCAGCAATTCTACCACCTGCTCGTCGCTGACTTGATCGAAATGTTCGTAGAATTGACCCACCGCCCAAAACGTTTCGGGAGTGAGCAAGCAGATCGTCTCGTCGCACCAGCGGCGGACTTCGGCAAGTCGTTCGGGAGGAGCCACCGGCACGGCGACGATCAGTTCGTGCGGATTCTGCCCACGCGTGGCCTGTAAAGCCGCGATCATGGTCGCGCCCGTAGCTATGCCATCGTCGGTGACGACGACGGACCGGCCCTGGATCGTCGCAGGGGGTCGCACTGCCCGATACACTTGCCGCCGACGGGCGATTTCCTCGAGCTGCCGCACACGTTCCGCTTCCAAATAGTCGCGCAGCTCCTCGCGCCACTCCTGGCCCAGCGAGTTGAGGAAGACCGAGCCATCCTCGGCGACTGCCCCCAAGGCCAATTCTGGCTCTCCGGGAGCGGCTAACTTGCGCGCCAAAACGACATCCAATTCGGCTCCCAGTTCCTCGGCCAAGGTTGCCCCTGTGACCACTCCCCCGCGCGGAATGGCCAAAACTAGCAGGTTGTGCCAGTGCCGATCGCGCAAACGGGCAGCTAGCTGCCTGGCAGCTTCTGCTCGGTCCCGAAACATAATCTACCCCTGCCGGCCTCGTCGGACCCTCACACACCGCCGGCTCACTCGTTCAGATGCACCGGTACGCGCACCGTCAGTACTGGGCAGTTGGCACGACGCACCACTTGCTCTGCCACACTGCCCAAAAGCAACCGGCCTAGCCCGGTACGTCCATGGGTGCCCAGTACGATCAAATCTGCTCCCTTGTCCTCGGCGGTCCGCAGAATTCCGTCTACGGCGTCGCCTTCCAATAGAACTCGCTCGACAGGGATATCTTCCCCGACCGGTATCTGCTCCAATTTTTCGCGCACAGACTGCAGATATTCTTTGGGCTCTAGTGGCAATGCGCTCTCCCCGTAAAAAACCACGGGCGGAGGCGCTACGTGTACCAAAACCAGTCGCGCCCCATAGTCGCGCGCCAACGCACTGGCCAGTTCCAAGGCATACGCCGAATGCTCAGAAAAATCGGTCCCATGCAGAATAGTGCGGATGGTTAGCATGGCTGGCTCCTTCATTGCTCGCCCCCGGGGCTTGCTACCGTACCCCAGCGGCACGGCAGTCCTATCAAACCCCCACTGCTATCGAACGACTCCCGACGCTCTACGCGGCTCATAACCAAGCCGAGCGCCATTATTCAGGGTACACTTCCACTTGCCTCTGTGCAAATGCAAAAGTTATGCCACCACTGAAGGCAGTTATGGTGTTCACATTTGGCCGAGGCAATGCATCGAGGTAATGCGTTGTTGTGGCGTGAACAATCCGAGGATTGAGCGTTAGCGCACACCCGTTGATACACTGGTAAGTGTCCATGTGGCTGCGAAGTCGGAGCTACACGCCCCTTGGCCTGGCAGCTATAAAGGTTGTCTAGAGCCTTTCGCGGTCCAACGCCGGGCGGCCAGGCATACGAGCACTGGGCGCAAGGAGTGGCATTTATCGAGGTCGGGCGAGGAGGGGCAGATGGAGCAGCAACGTGAGGGAGAGCCCATCGCCTTTATCCTCCCCAAGGATCGCTTCGACGATCTGCTGCGAACGCTGCGTGCACGCGGCTACGAGGCCATCGGACCGAAAGTCGAAGAAGGGGCAATCGTTTACGGCCCGATCAGCAGCAGCCAGGATTTGCCTATCGGTTGGACGGACAATCAGACGCCGGGAAGTTACCTTTTGGTGCGCCGGACGGATGGAGTCTGGTTCGGTTTTGCAGTAGGGCCGCATTCCTGGAAGAAATACCTATTTCCCCCGTACTTCAAGCTGTGGCAAGCAAGGCGCGAGGGATCGGACTGGCGCATCGAAGACCACTTGCCGGCGGTGCCGCCGCGAGCCTTCATAGGCATGCGCTCCTGTGAGCTGCACGCCTTGGCCATCCAGGACCGTGTTTTTATGAACCGAGGGAGCGGATGGAGTGACCCTTACTATAGCGCAGCGCGCCGGCGGCTGTTTCTGATCGCTGTCGAGTGTCAATATCCTGGGGGCACGTGCTTTTGCGCTTCCGCGGGCACTGGGCCAGGAGTGGATGTCGCTCGTATTCCGCTGCTGACGTGGCGTCATGCCGACGCGCGGGGGCAATTGGACGAGCAACGTCGCCGGGTGGACTTACCAATGCTGCAAGGCAATGCAGCCCATGCGCACGCGTCTGAGCTTGCAGTGTGCGATTGGGTAATGACCGAACTGGATGACGAGTTCGTCGTTCGGGCGATCAGCGAGGCTGGCAGAGAGCTGGTGGCGCAACTGGCTCTGCCGCCGGCGCACAAGGCAGCCTGCGAAGAAGCAGCCGGCAGAGTAGCCGACGCCGCGCACAGGATGGGCCGCTCGATCGCACGCCAGGGAATCCAAAAGCTGCTCTACGACCTTCAGGAGCATCCTCGCTGGGACGACGTGGCTGCCCGTTGTCTGGGCTGTGGCAACTGTACGCTGGTGTGTCCGACCTGCTTTTGCTCGTGCGTCGAAGACCATACCGACTTGCGCGGCGACTGCGTCGAACGCGTGCGTCGCTGGGATAGTTGCTTCAACCCCGACTTCGCGCGCGTCCATGCCGGAAACTATCGTGCCAGCCTGCGCGCTCGCTACCGGCACTGGTTGACTCACAAATTTGCCTCCTGGCTGGACCAATTCGACGTTTCTGGGTGTGTGGGATGCGGCCGGTGTATCACTTGGTGCCCAGTGGGTATTGACGTCACCGAAGAGCTGGCGGCCTTGCGCAGCTCGTACCAGAGCGATCAAGGTAGCGTGCCATGAGCGGAGCAGAACCGTCGCCGGTCGTCAAAAGGCATGCTTTCCTGGAGCGACTGCAGGAAGCGCAGCGGCAGCTGCTGGAGCCAGGGCTCAAGTCGTTCACTGCAGCCCCTGGCGAGTACCTAGCGCGTGAAGGCGAACCGGCGCATGCTTTTTACCTGATCCAATCGGGGCATGTGGCCATCGGCACCCACCTGGGCGAACGCGGTGCGGTCCCTATCCAGACTGTCGGCCCCGGAGACGTGGTCGGCTGGTCCTGGGTCGTACCGCCTTATCGCTGGCAATTCGATGCACGGGCCGTGGACCGGGTCGAGGGACTGTTTTTCGAGGCTGCCTGGCTGCGCGAGCTGTGCGAGAAGAACACGACCCTGGGCTATCAGGTGCTCAAGCAGCTTATCGCGTCCATCAGCAGTCGTCTGGCAGCCACTCGCTTGCAAAAGCTGGACGTCTATGGATAACGAACTTCGCTCGGCTGCGCCGGTGGTCCGGGAGAGCGCCCCCGACCGATCTCCCTGGACGCCCGCGGTCGTGCCCATAGTGGACCGTCGTCAGGAGACCGGCGACGTCTTTACTGTGACGCTGGCAGCGCCGGACGGATACCGCTTTCGCCCGGGCCAGTTCAATATGGTCACGGTGTTCGGCGTGGGGGAGTGTGCCCTTTCCCTGGCCGGGGCCAGTGACGAACCGACGCTCCGTCACACCGTACGTGCGGTAGGTTCGGTGACACGCGCACTGGCGCGACTGCGCCCGGGCGATCGCGTAGGACTGCGCGGGCCTTACGGTAGCTCCTGGCCTCTCGACCAGGCGGCCGGCCACGACCTGCTCCTCATCGCCGGCGGCGTAGGTTTGCCTCCCTTGCGACCGGTCATGTACCATGTGCTGCAGCGACCGGACGTTTTTGGCAGGGTGACTGTGTTGTACGGCGTGCGGTCCCCAGCCGACATCCTCTACCGCGACGAACTCCAGCAGTGGGCCAAGCAGCCTGGTCTGA
Source organism: Gemmataceae bacterium (assembly GCA_040289265.1). Lineage (GTDB taxonomy): Bacteria > Planctomycetota > Planctomycetia > Gemmatales > HRBIN36 > PSKW01. The sequence goes on along the minus strand of PSKW01000009.1, from coordinate 65,819 downwards.
AGGTATGGGTCATCGTTGCCCAAGCCGACGTCGCCTGGCGCGGACCGGTAGGATTCGTGACCACACTGTTCCCTGCCCTCGACCTGAACCCGTCCACTACCTGGACCTTCATGTGCGGGCCCGAAGCGATGATGCGTTTTGCGGCACGACTGCTGGAAGAGCGCGGGGTGCCCGACGAGCGCATCTTCCTTTCTCTCGAGCGCAATATGCAGTGCACCGTCGGTTTTTGCGGACACTGCCAGTTCGGGCCGGAATTCGTGTGTATGGACGGTCCGGTTTTCAGCTATTGGCGGATCCGCCACTTTTTCACGATCCGCGAGGCCTGACATGCGGGACAACAACCGATGAGCCAGAAACCAGCCAAAGCCCGACTGGGCGTCTTCAAGCTGGCTTCCTGCGATGGGTGCCAGCTGAGCCTGCTGGACTGCGAAGACGAATTGTTGGCGCTGGCAGAAACGGTGGAAATTGCTTATTTCCTCGAGGCAGTACGCCGACCGCTGGAAGGAGAGTTCGACTTGGTCCTGATCGAAGGGTCGGTGAGTACGCCGGAGCAGGTCGAGTACATCCGGGACGTACGCCGACGGGCCCGGTATCTGGTGACCATCGGTGCCTGCGCCACGGCGGGAGGGATCCAGGCTTTGCGCAACTTCGCCGACGTGCAGGAATATCTGCAGGTCGTCTACGCACGGCCGGACTATATCCGCTCGCTGGCCCGCTCGACGGCGATAGCCGATCATGTGCCCGTGGACTTCGAGTTGCGCGGCTGTCCCATCGCCAAACAGCAACTGCTGGAGGTGATCAGCGCTTTTCTGGTCGGTCGGCGGCCCCATGTGCCCCGTCACTCGACCTGTATCGAATGCAAGCGAGCAGGCACAGTGTGTGTCATGGTGGCACGTGGTATCCCCTGCCTCGGCCCGGTCACGCACGCCGGCTGCGGCGCTCTGTGTCCTGGGTACCATCGAGGTTGCTATGGATGTTACGGTCCTGCCCAAGACGCGCAGGTCGCCGCACTGGCTGGACAGCTGGTTAAATTGGGTATGTCTCCGGCAGACATAGAGCGCTCGCTGCACACGTTCAACGCGTGGGCGCCGGAATTCCGGCGCGTAACTGCCAGAGGACCGGCCTTGCCTGTCGTGAGCGCCGGAACGACGGCGTGACGGACGGTAGCTATGGGGCAAGAGTCGTACAGTAGGACGATCGAGGTACACGCGCTGGCGCGCGTCGAAGGCGAAGGCGGCTTGACCGTGCGCGTGCGCGATGGCCGTGTCGTCGGCGTAGAGCTGCGCATCTACGAGCCGCCGCGCTTCTACGAGGCCTTGTTGCGCGGGCGGCACGCCGCCGAAGTGCCCGATATCGTGGCGCGCATTTGCGGCATCTGTCCGGTGGCGTATCAAATGTCGGCGGTCCACGCGCTGGAAAAGATCTTCGGTGTCGCCGTGTCCCCCCAGGTGCGCGCCCTGCGACGCTTGCTCTACTGCGGCGAATGGATCGAAAGCCACACGCTTCACATATTCTTGCTGCACGCCCCTGATTTCCTGGGATTCGACAGCGCTTTGAGCATGGCCCAAGCCAACCCCGATCTGGCAGCTCTGGTGCGCCGCGGCTTGCGCATGAAAAAGGCAGGCAATCGCATCATGCAGGTCATAGGCGGCCGCGAAATCCATCCGGTCAATGTCCAGATCGGCGGTTTCTACCGTGCTCCGCGTCGCGAGGAACTGCTGCCTTTGCTTGACGAGCTGCGCTGGGGCCGCGATGCCGCCGTCGAGACGGTACGCTGGGCGGCTGCGCTACCCGCTCCGCCGTGGACAGGCGGCTACGAGTTCGTGGCTCTGCGTCATCCCAGCGAATATGCCATGAACGAAGGCCGCCTGGGATCGTCCGCAGGACTGGATGTCGCCCAAGAAGAGTTCCTCGACCATTTCGAAGAGTACCAGGTGCCGCACTCGCACGCGCTGCACGCCCGCCGGCGAGGGAACGGTACAGGATCGTACTCGGTCGGTGCGCTTGCGCGCTGGCATCTCAATTACGATCGGGCGCCCCACTGGATACAGCACCTGGCACACGAGTGCGGCTTTTCTGTGCCCGTTCACAATCCGTATCGCAGCATCGTGGCGCGGTCCCTGGAAGTACTGCTGGCCTTCGATGAAGCGATCGCGCTCATCGAAAACTACGAGCCGCCCAGTCCCGCCAGGGCCCCGGTGACCTATGCCGCCGGCATTGGCCAGGCCATCACCGAAGCGCCGCGCGGCATCCTCTACCACCGCTACGAAACGGACGCGGCAGGGATCGTCCGCTGGGCGCGCATCGTACCGCCTACCAGCCAAAACCAGGCGCAGATGGAACACGACCTGTGGACCGTGGCGCCGCGATTGGTGTCGCTCCCCGAACCGGTCGCGGCACTCGAAGCCGAAAAAGTCATCCGCAACTACGACCCGTGCATCAGCTGTGCCACCCACTTTTTGCGACTGCGCATCGAACAGCAATGACCCAGGCGAACACAGTCCACATCGTCGGGATCGGCAGTGACCACGGCGACGACCGCATCGGCTGGATCCTGGTGCGTCGGCTGGCGCACAGCTATCCTTGGCCGCGCCAGGTCCACTGGCATTGCCTGCGCGACGTCCAGGAGCTTTTGGACCGGCTGGATGGGCAGGGAACGTGGGTGCTGGTAGATGCAGTATGTTGCGCCGCCGCGCCCGGTAGCTCGCTGCGTTTGACTTGGCCCGACGATCAGCTCCCGGCATTGCCACCAGGCAATACCCACAGTTTCGATGTGGCCGGTGTTTTGCACATGGCCCAGGTTTTGGGGCAGTTGCCGCCTCTGGTCGTCATCTGGGCCATCGCCGGCTCTTGTTTCGACCCTGGAGCCCCTTTGAGCACTGCCCTGGAGGCTGCCGTCCCTGCCCTGGCCGACCGTATTGCACAGGACATTTGGCAACTGTGTACGTCCGAGCAAGCCGCTCGCCCCTAGCCGTACCGCCGCTAACGACATGGAGGGCCGAACAATGCACGAGAGTTCGCTGGTGCGCGGGCTGGTGCGTCAGATCGAAGAAATCGCCCGGCAGCATGGCCGCCGCAAAGTCACGTGCGTGCGTTTGAAACTCGGGCCCCTGGCGCACGTGGATGCCGACCATCTGCGGCATCACTTTTGCGAGGCCGCTCGCGGCACCTGTGCCGAATCCGCACAGCTTGAGATTGAAACGACCGAAGCATGGCACGAGCTGAGTCTGGAAAGCCTCGACCTGGCCGAAGAGCAGACGCCATGAAGGAGCAGTCCCCTCCTGTGCCAGACTGCGCAGGTCCGTGCCAGCCTGGACCAAGTGCCTGCACAGGCATGCCGGACGCGCGTATCGCTTACCGCCTGCATATCCGCGGGCAGGTGCAGGGCGTTGGCTTCCGGCCCTATGTGTACCGACTGGCGAGCAGCTATCGTTTGGGCGGATATGTGTGCAATACACCCCAGGGAGTGCAGATCGAAGTCGAAGGGCCAGCGAGTGCCGTCGCCGCATTTCGGCAGGCTCTGGGGCGGGAGTTGCCCCCCGCGGCTCGGATCGCGGCAATAGAAGCAGAGCCGATCGCGGCGGTCGGGCGCCAGACTTTTCTCATCCATCCGAGTACAGGCGTCGGCTCGCTCGTCACGCGCGTGCCCCACGATACAGCGCTTTGTCAGGGTTGTCGGCAGGAGATCACCGACCCGAGCGATCGGCGCCATCGGTATCCCTTTACGACCTGCACCCACTGCGGCCCGCGCTACAGCATCGTGGAACAGATGCCGTACGACCGCGGCAACACGACCATGGGCCGCTTCAGCATGTGTCCGGCCTGTGCGCGCGAATTCCACGACCCTGCCGACCGGCGCTTTCACGCACAGACCAACGCTTGCGACGCCTGTGGACCGCGCTTGGCTCTGTGGGACAAAAACGGACGGATTTTGGCCAGCGGCGAGGAAGCGCTGTCGGCTGCCGTCACCCTGCTGCGCCGCGGCCGCATTCTGGCTGTCAAAGGCTTGGGAGGCTTCCAGCTTTTGGTACGAGCGGACGACTTCGGCGCGGTCTCGGAGCTGCGCCGCCGCAAAAAGCGCCCCAGCAAACCACTGGCGGTCATGGTGCCCGATCGCACCTGGGCCGAGCACTTGGCTTATCTGTCCGCCTGTGAACGACGCACCCTGGAGTCGCCGGTGAATCCCATCGTCCTGGTGCAGCGACGTCCCGGTGTGGAAGCATACGTATGCAACACAGTGGCCCCGCGGCTCGATACCCTCGGGCTCTTCTTGCCGACGACGCCCCTACATGCCTTGCTCCTGCACTCACTGGCCTGTCCTATCGTCGCCACGAGCGGTAATCGAAGCGAAGAACCGCTGGCTCGCGACGAAAACGAAGCGCTGATCAGACTGGGTCAGATCGCTGACGCGTTTCTCGTCCATGACCGTCCCATCGTGCGCCGACTGGACGACTCGATCGTGCGCGTCATGGCGGGACAGCCGGTGGTTTTGCGTCTGGCCCGGGGATACGCCCCTCTGCCCTTGTACTCGCTGGAAGTAGAAGGAACAGAGGGGATACTCGCCTGTGGAGGACATCAAAAAGCCGCCGTGGCTTTGACTTCGGCGTCCCAAGCCGTCTTGCTCCAGCATATCGGGGATCTCGACCACCCCGATACACGCCTCGTTTACCGAGAGACGATCCGCGATGCCCTCGCGCTATTCGGCGGGACGGTCCAGAGGACGGTATGCGATCTGCACCCCGATTACTACAGCACGCGCTGGGCCAAAGAGCAGTCTTGCCCAGTGTGGACGGTACAACATCACCAGGCCCACGCTCTGGCTTGCCTGGCCGAACACGGTGCACTCGAGCGCCCGGCACTGGCTTTTACCTGGGACGGCACAGGACTGGGCACGGACGGGCACCTGTGGGGCGGAGAATGTCTGCGGGTGCACGGCCGGCACATGCAACGGATCGCGTCCCTGCGCCCCTTGCCTTTGCCCGGAGGCGAAGCGGCCATCCGACGACCGCCGCGCATTGCCTGGGCAGCCCTGGTCAGTCTCGGGGACCATATAGCCGACGCCGACAACGTGCGCTGGCAGCGCCGTCTCGGCCTCGATCCGAGCGAAGCCGCCGTGCTGACCAACATGATCCGGGCCGGATTGCAGACGGTCTGGACGACCAGCGTGGGCAGGCTCTTCGATGCCGTGGCCGCGCTCCTGGTGCCAGTACGAGAAGTCAGTTACGAAGGCGAAGCCGCCTTGTGGCTGGAAGCGCTGGCCGCTGACGATACGGATGAGCGCTATGAAATGCCCTTGGTTGCCGTGGACAGGGATGGACAAGTCGAAGACGGGCCGCTCTGGCAAGCCGACTGGCGGCCTGCGCTCCGTGCACTGCTTGCCGACCTCGACCGCGGAGAGGATGTGGCCCGACTGGCTGCCCGTTTTCATAATACCCTCGTAGCCTGGGCCGTAAGCATAGCACAGCGCTGCCCGGTCGGTCTGGTGGTGTTGTCCGGAGGCTGTTTCCAAAATCGGCGGCTGACGGAGAAGGTGGTGGCTGCCCTGCGCGCGCTGGACCGAGAGGTGTTGTCGCACGAGCGGGTGCCTCCCAACGACGGAGGACTGGCTGCCGGACAATTAGCCTATGCACTAGTGCGGCACAGAAAAGCGACGTGACCATGTGTCTCGGCATCCCCGGCCAACTCCTGGAGCGTATCGAAGAAGAAGTGGGCTTGCCCAGCGGGTGGGTGGACTTTGCGGGGGTCCGCCGCCGGGTCTGCTTAGCTTGTGTTCCCGAAGCGCAGCCCGGCGATTATGTCATAGTGCATGCCGGCATCGCTATCAGCCGCATTGACCCGGTCGAGGCCGAGCGGGTCATGGCCTACTTGCACCGGACCGGCGCGCTGGCCGAAGAGCTGCCGGCAGATCGGCCCGAGCCGCCGGCCAAAACGTCCCCTGAACCACTGCGAGAGACCTAGCTATGCGTTATCTGGACGAGTACCGAGACCCCCGGCTGGCTGCCCGACTGCTGGACGAACTGCGCCGCACTGTATCGCGCCCCTGGACGATCATGGAGGTGTGTGGCGGACAGACCCACACGTTGTTGCGCAGTGGCCTGGAGCAACTTGTGCCTCGCGGTCTGAGCATGGTCCACGGTCCTGGCTGTCCGGTGTGCGTCACGCCCCAGGAAACGATAGATCGAGCTTTACTCATCGCCGCGCAGCCGGGCGTCATCTTCTGCTCGTTCGGCGACATGTTGCGCGTTCCGGGTAGCGAGGGGAATTTGCTCGAGGCGCGTGCTCGCGGCGCCGACGTGCGCATCGTCTATTCCCCGTTGGATGCGGTCCAGATAGCCCGGCAGCATCGCGACCGGCAAGTGGTTTTCTTTGCGGTGGGCTTCGAGACGACCGCCCCCGCGACAGCGTTGGCTGCTCGGCAAGCACGTCTGTGGCAGGTGACCAATTTTTCCCTTCTGGTCGCTCATGTGCTCGTTCCCCCGGCGATGGAAGCGATCCTGCAAGCACCGGACAACCAGGTGCAGGCTTTTTTGGCACCGGGACACGTCTGCACCATTACCGGGTTCGAGGCGTATTGCGACTTGGCAGCCCGTTATCGTGTCCCTATCGTGGTGACGGGCTTCGAACCGGTAGACCTACTGGAAGGCATTCTTTGGGCTGTGCGGCAGTTAGAGGCAGGCAGGTACCGAGTCGAGAATCAGTATGCGCGCTCGGTCCGACGGCAGGGAAATCGCGAGGCACAACAGGTCGTCGCCGAGGTATATGAGGTATGCGACCGCACCTGGCGCGGCTTGGGCATGCTGGCCCAGAGCGGCCTGAAACTGCGGGACGCTTATGCTGACTTGGACGCCGAGCGCCGCTTCGCGTTGCCCCCTAGCCGTAGCAAGGAAAACGCAGAATGCCGCTCGGGCGATGTGCTGCGCGGACGCATACGCCCCCCCGATTGCCCGGCGTTCGGGACGCGCTGCACACCCGAGCACCCTCTGGGCGCTCCCATGGTCTCCAGCGAGGGCGCCTGTGCGGCATACTGGCACTATGCCCGTCGTCAGGCAGTAGGGAGTCGTTCATGAGCCAGTTCAGTCCCCCCGCTTGCCCGGTGCCTCACGAAGGTGCCGACCGTATCCTGCTGGCACACGGAGAAGGCGGCCGGCTGATGCGTCGGCTGATACGCGACGTGTTTTTGCCGGCGCTGGACCATCCCCAGTTGCGAGCGCGCGCTGACGGAGCTTGTTTGCCTCCTGTGGAAGGCACGCCGGTGGTCAGCACCGACAGTTTCGTCGTCAGTCCGCTGTTTTTCCCCGGCGGCAGTATCGGCTCCCTGGCAGTGTACGGGACGGTCAACGATCTGGCGGTGTGCGGGGCCGAGCCGCTGTATATCAGCGTCGCCTGGATCGTGGAAGAAGGATTGCCTGTCGCCGTGCTGAGCCGCATCGTTGAGGACCTGGCCCGTGCGGCACGGACTTGCGCCGTTTCCGTAGTGACCGCCGATACGAAAGTCGTGCCGAACGGGGCAGCAGATCAGGTCTTCCTGACGACCACCGGCATCGGCCGATTGCGTCCGGGCATTCAGTGGGACGTACAGCGCGTGTGCGTCGGCGACCGTATCGTGGTCAGCGGGCCGATCGGGGACCACGGCATCGCCGTACTGGCAGCGCGCGGCACACTCGGCTTGGAACTCGATCTGGCCAGCGATTCCGCTCCGCTCCACGAATTGATCGGCGCGACGCTAGCCCACAGCCCTGGGGTGCATTTTGTGCGCGACCCCACTCGTGGGGGAGTGGCCGCAGTCCTGCACGAAGTTGCCGAGGCTGCCCAGGTGACTCTGGAAATCGAGGAGGCAGCGGTGCCGGTGCGCGATCCGGTACGCAGCGCCTGCGAAATCCTCGGACTGGACCCGTTGTACGTAGCCTGCGAAGGTCGGCTGGTGGCTTTTGTCTCGCCGGAGTCCGCGTCCAGCATAGTGCGTTTGCTGCAGTCCCATCCACTGGGCCAGAGGGCTGCCTCGATCGGTCAGGTAACTGGTCGGGGTCTGGCCGAAGTGCACGTGCGCAGCCCGCTAGGCGCCTTGCGCGTTCTCGACGAACCTGCCGGAGCGCCGCTACCTCGTATCTGTTGACTCCAACCGGCAGCGCTCGGCCACAGGCCGTCTCGGTCCCGTCCCTTGGTCCGAGGCAACCGGTCGCCGCTGACAATTGTTTCTACCGGAGCGAGATGCATACAATGCTTGTGGCCCGTGGGTCCGAGCGTTCGTGCACTGACAGAGACAACGGCATCGTAGCTGCGGCGAACGCGCCCACCGAGGCCGGTACTGCCAGGAGGAACGTACATGTTAATCTGCCGGACCGTCGCAAGACACGCTATCGTACGCATAGGTGTGACAACGGCCCTCGTCGTGGGCATATGCGCCGTCGCGTCCGCTACCGAAGTCGAGCTGGATGGGCTCAAGTCGCGGGCCCCTGCCACCTGGCAAAAGAAAGAGTCCACGAGCCGCTTTCGCGTCGTGGAGTTCGTCGTGCCCCGTGCCCAAGACGACAAGGCCGATGCCGAATTGGTCATTTTCTATTTCGGCGCTGGCCAGGGCGGCTCCGCGCAAGAAAACGTGCGGCGTTGGAAAAGCATGTTCGAGCCCCCTGCCGGCAAGAACATCGAGAATGTTTCCAAGGTGGACAAATTCCAAGTCGGCACTGTGCCGGTAACCTATCTGGAAGTGTTCGGTACCTACCTGCAGCGGGCACGGCCTTTTGACCCCAATTCCCCGGTGGACCGCCGCGAGAATTACCGCATGTTGGCAGTCGTTTTCGAAAGCAAAAACGGCCCGTATTTTATCCGCTTGGTCGGACCGGATAAGACAGTACGGGAGCACAAAAAGGGATTCGACGAGTGGCTGCAGAATTTCAAGTAGCCTCTCCTTTACCCCTGGAGCTGTTCGATTACGACCTGCCGGCGGAGCTAATCGCCCAGGAGCCTTGCGAACCACGGGATCAGGCGCGTCTTTTTCTCCTGGATCGGTCGCAGCGTCGTTTCGACCACCGGCGCGTGTGCGATCTGCCCGACATCCTGCGCCCCGGCGACTTGGTGGTGCTCAACGATACCCGCGTCCTACCCGCCCGGCTGTACGGGCACAGGCAGACGACCGGGGGGCGCTGGACCGGGCTGTTCCAGCGCAGCCGCTCCGATGGACTATGGCTGCTTCTGAGCCAATGCCGGGGCCGCTTGCGTCAGGGAGAAATCGTGGTCGTGTCCGGTCCCCATGCCGATCTTCCTCCTTTGCAGCTTGTCTACGTCGGACCCGAGCCGGGCGCCGGCCACTGGTACCGTGTGCTCGCCGACGCCGATTATATGACTTTGCTGCACCAGTACGGGCATGTGCCGCTGCCACCTTATATCCGCAAGGGCAAGGATCGGCCCGAGGACAGAGAGCGCTATCAGACAGTTTTCGCCAGGCGGCCCGGATCGGTGGCGGCGCCCACCGCTGGCCTGCATTTTACGCCTGGGCTGCTGCAACAGTTGCACCAGCGAGGTATCGGCGTGGCTTATGTTACGCTCCACGTCGGCATCGGCACGTTCCAGCCTATCCGCGTGTCCGACGTGACTCGGCACCACATGCATGCCGAGTGGTGCGACTTGCCGGAGCCGACTGTGGAGCGCATCGTTCGGACGCGGCAAGCCGGCGGCCGCGTCGTGGCCGTGGGCACCACGACCGTACGCGTCTTGGAAACCGCCGGTAGCTCCGGCACTTTGCAGCCGTGGCGCGGAGAGACACGCCTCTATATATGCCCGCCCTTTACGTTCCGCGTCGTGGACGCTTTGTTCACCAATTTCCACCTACCCAAAAGCAGTTTGCTGGTTTTGGTGAGCGCTTTCGCCGGATTGGATGTGCTCAAACAAGCCTATGCGGAGGCCATTGCCCGACGCTACCGATTTTATAGTTACGGCGACGCCATGCTCATCCAATGAGAGAAAACGCCCGCCGGTTTGCCACCCGCGCCGATGCATTGACGCCATGAGCAGTCCTGGCAGCCGGAGGCATTGGGCAGGCACGAGCTTTTTCATTTGCGGACGGCTGCCAGCGAAGCGGAGGCGATGATTTCCTGCAGCGCTTCCACGAGCCGGTCCACATCTTCTACCGTGTTGAAAGGTCCGGTACTGACACGCACAGTGCCCTCCGGAAAGGTGCCCAAGGTGCGATGGATATACGGGGCACAGTGCAATCCCGGGCGGACGGCGATATCGAACGCCTGATCCAGGATGGCACCCATTTCTGGAGCGGATACCGTGAGCGCACGAAAAGACAACGTCCCCACGGTGCGTTCGGGATCGTCGCTGCCGAAGACCTGGAACTGGCCCAAGTCCAACAGCCGCCGACGCAGTCGTTCCACCAGCGCCACTTCGTGCCGGCGCAGATTGTCCACACCACGAGCCACGACGTACTCGATGCCGGCACCGAGACCGACGATACCCAAGACGTTCGGCGTACCCCCTTCCAAATAATAGGGGAACTCTCGAGGCTGCGTCTCGCTGGCGGAGTCTCCCCCGGTACCTCCTTCGCGCCAGGGACGCAGGTGCACCCGCGATCCCACATACAGCGCACCTGTACCCGTGGGGCCCAACAACGACTTGTGCCCAGGAAATGCCAGCAAATCTATGTTCATAGAGCGGATGGAGATATCCACCACCCCGGCTGTTTGCGCCGCATCCACCAGAAAAATCACATCGTGCTCGCGCACGAGACGGCCGACCTCGGCGATCGGCTGGATCGTGCCCAACACGTTGCTCGCATGGGTCAGGACCACCAGCCGCGTGGTCGGTCGGAGGGCCCTGCGGATATCGCCCGGATCCACAAAACCGCTGCCGTCGGCGACAACGCGCGTCACTTCGATCTGACCGGCCAGCTGCAGAGCCCGCAAGGGCCGACTGACGCTGTTGTGTTCGAGATTGCTGGTTACCACATGATCGCCTGGCTGCAGAAGCCCTTTCAGCGCCATGTTGAGCGCGTCGGTGCAGTTGAGGGTGAACACGAATCGCTCGGGGGCTTCCCCATCGAACAAACGATTCAACGCATGACGCACGCGATCCAGTTCACGTTCGGCTGCCAAAGCCATTTTGTGCCCGGCTCGGCCCGGATTGGCCAAGCACGTCCGCGCAAAATTATCCAGCGCCCGGTACACTGCCTCCGGCTTGGGAAAGCTTGTAGCGGCGTTGTCCAGATAAATCGTCATCGCCTGTCGTGACCTCGCTCCCACTGCGCTACCATCTCGAGCACTATCTTGGCTGCCACGGTCAGTGCCCTTCACAAGCACAGGTGGCAGCGTAGCCTGGATGGTATTGTAACCGGACGGTATCGCAAAAGACACCCACCGAGAGTCAGGATGAACCTTTGGCCTTGTGCCGGACAGGCGCCGACGTGGCAACAAAAAGGCGCTGCCTCGCAGGCAGCGCCCAGGTCGAATGCCCGTCGTTGGCAGCGGACAGCCGGATTATAGCGGCGGTTTGTCGGCTGCTTTGCCCTTTTCCGGCTTTTTTCTTCGTAGTTCTTCGAGCACTTTACGCTGGGTGTCGGTGAGGACCGCCTCGATAGCTTTGTCGCGGTCGGCGCGCAGTTTCTTGATCTGCGCCTGCAACTCTTCGATTTTTCGATCGAAGTCGTCCTGGATCTTGTAAATCTGCTGGCGCTGTTCTTCGGACAGCCCGAGCTTGCCGAAGTTGGGCGGCAAGCGCCCCTTGAGCTTTTCAGGCGGCTTTTTTTCCTGCGCGCTGCCAGCCGCGAGCAATGCCAATGCCACCCCGATCACTGCCACCCATCGCACCATTCGCATCGTTTTTCCTCCCATGGTGCTTACCCTGTGTCAACTCCCTTCCCTGGCCCCCGTTTCCTAGTTCTGTAAGCATCTTGGATGCGATGGCGCATGTCAAGAAAAAAATGCCTGGTCTATCGGACACGCCGTGCGTCTTTGTGACTGCCAACCACAAGGCAACGCCCTAGGGATACCTGCCCGGAAGCGAACGCACCTGGTGACCGATCTCGGCACAGGCATCTGCCTCGATGCCCCGTACAACGTCGGTCGCGGCAAGTGCCAACTTGCGCACGCAACGACTGGAAGCACTAGTCTCGCTCGGACTGTCTGCGCAGCACGAGCAGACGATCGGTACGCGTGGCCCTTACCGTGCCGGGCAAGACGAGGCAACCGCGCTCCCGCGATGCCAGGTCGAAAAGGTTTTGCCAGTGTCTGGCACTCATGGCGCCTAAGGGCCAGTCTTGCTCGTCCCAAGCCAGTCGCAGGACTTCCCGTCCCAGCACCGCAGGCAACTCCCTGAGCAAGTCGGCACGCAGTGTCAAGCGATCGGCGGCACGGTACACGACCAGAGCCGACAGTCTGGCACGGGCCTCTGCTGCGATAAAACTTTGCCACTGGCGCGCCTGTTCGGCCAGACGGCACAGTAGGGACACCACCTGGGGACGGTATTCGCGCTCGAGCACAGGCAGTAGGCAGTGACGGATCCTGTTGCGCATCAAGGACAAGTCCAAGTTGCTCGTGTCCAGGCGTGGCTGGAGCGCATAGGTGCGGACGAAGTGGGCGATTTCCTGACGCCGCACCGACAAAAAGGGACGGCAGACGGCCACGCCCGACGGATGCTGCCAACGGGGAGCGATACCGCGCAGACCCCGCAAGCCAGTCCCGCGCAAAAGATGATGCAGAACGGTTTCTGCCTGGTCGTCTGCGGTATGAGCCGTAAGCACGCAGGTCGCCTGATGGGCGCGGGCTACGCGGGTCAGCCATTGATAGCGCAACCGCCGGGCGGTAGCCTCCAGGTTGGCAATGTCGCGACGCGTTTGCTCAGCCACGGCGATCCGCTCGGTTACGCACAGGATATCCCGACTGGCACAAAAAGCGCGCACGAACTCCTCGTCCGCGTCGCTCTCGGAGCCACGCAATCGGTGGTTGAGGTGTGCGGCCAGAAAAGTCATCCCAGGCGCCGGCCAACGCCACAAGGCATATAACATGGCCAGACTGTCCGGCCCACCGGACACGGCGACCAGCACGCGACCGCAAATACCGTGGGCGCGAAAAAAGTCGTGCAATGTCTGTGCCAGCCGCGGGAGATCCGTCGGCGGCTGCTCGTGAGTCGGTTCAACCATGACAGACCTGCTCCTGGAATTTCTGGGACATGCCAGTTTTCGCTTTTATCACTCAGCCAGCGGGTGGGTGTACGTAGACCCGTGGCTGACCGGCAATCCTGTATGCCCGCTCCGCCTACAGGATATCTATGAGGTGACGTGCGTCTGCGTCAGTCACGGCCACCGCGACCATTTGGGAGACGCCATTGCACTGTGCCAGAAGACCGGCGCGCTCTTGATCGCTTGTCCAGAAATCTGTGCTTTTGCCGCCCGCCATGGCATCGAGTACGAAAAACAATCTTACGGCCTGAACATCGGCGGTACGTGGCGACGCGATCCATTGGCCGTGACCATGGTCCAGGCTTTCCACACCAGCGAAATCCAGGGACCCGCCTATCGAGCCGACCGCACTTTGGATCCCGGTGGAGGAGCATGCGGTTTCATGTTGCGCTTCGATCGCTGGACGGTGTATTTTACCGGCGACACGGGCATCTTCGGGGACATGGCCCTGCTGACCCAGATCTACCATCCGCATCTGGTCATTCTGCCCATAGGGGGCAAGTACACCATGGGGCCTATAGAAGCGGCTTGGGCGTTGGGTTTGATGCGTCCGCCGCTGGCGATTCCATGCCACTACGATACGTTCGCCGACCAGCGCGTGGACCTGGCCGAGTTTCGGCGTCTGGTCGCCGAGCGTAGCCCACAAACAGAGGTGATCTGCCTTGCACCAGGTGCAAAGTATCGCCTTGCCGATGCTTAGCCGCGTCCCCCGACCTCAGGATCCGGTCCGTTCGGATACGAGATGCGACAGATCGCGCGTCCGCGCGTCCAGCTCTTGGAAATGGGCGTACAGTGCCGTCTCCGGCTGCGGCAGCACCCGCTCGAGCCGTACCGAAAAGGGACCGGCATCGTCCAGGTGACGCAGTTGTTGCAGGTAATCGAGAAACGCCTGACGCACGGCAGGCGGCCCGTGCAAAAAATAATGCACCCACAGCCAAGCTTCCCGATAGTCCGAGGCCGTCATCTCCTCCATGCGGCGCATGGCTTCCAGGCGCTTCAGATCGGGCCGCCAAGTGTTCTCGCCGACTTGCGCGCGCAAGCCCTGCAAATTGGCAAAGTGCATGCCCGCCGAGCGCGTCGGCGCTTCGAAATACTCCGCCAGACCTTCATCGAGCCACAGGGGAATACCCCGCAGCACACTGTGCAAATACGCATGCGTCAACTCGTGCCGCAAATCCTCCTGGATGCGGTCGCTCCAATGAGCGTACACCAGCAATTCCTCCATGCCAGGATCCGTGCCCCGAGCCATGAACAGGGCGCGCCGATAAGGCAATTCCCGATACGCCTGATGCATGTACTGTTCGTGCCGGCTACGATCGGCAAAAAGGTACACCTGCACCACCGGCAGACTCGCCGGCAATCTCAGCGTGGACGCTATCTGTTCGGGTAGTTCTTCCAACTCGCGCAAAAGAGGATGCCCCCGGTCCAGCTCGAGATCGGTGCAAACGAAATAGTGCCCGATACGGAATTTGTGCCGGTCGGGGAGCTTGGCCGTCTCCGAAGCTCCTGGCAGTACAGGGACAGCATTGTTCAACGACGAGCAGCCCGTAGCGACCAAGGCCAGTAGTGAGAGACCGACCCAAGGTAGCCACAGGACGTCTGCTAGCGGCTTGACACAGGTGGGGGACATGTGCTTATTACTCCCAGTCGTGCAGGTTTTTCCAGTCAGCCCATTGCACGCCCCTTGCGCTCGATCGCCTGAGGTTTCGTGTTAGCCGATACCATAAACCTACTTGCGCAGCAAGCCCGACCAAAGTTGCTCCGTCAGGTGCTTGCCGCGACCGGGCAATCAGGCCGAGACCGAACGGACTGCGCCGCCCCAGTCATCGAAAGGCCGCTTCCCCTGGACTCGATTTCGACAGGCTGCGCGTTATAATTGGATACACCAGGGGATGACTCGGCTCCCGGTTGTCTAAACCCCCTGGCGCACCACAACAGACCCCGGAGAGCAGGAGGTTACCATGCTGTTTTTCGACCCGCTGTATCTGTTACTACTAGCGCCGGCGATCTTGTTGGCCCTATGGGCACAGATCCGCGTACAAGCAGCGTTTCACGAGGGACAGCAATACCGTTCACGGCATGGCATGACCGGCGCGGAAGCGGCTCAGGCAGTGCTGCGCGCCTCCGGTATCGAAGCAGAGATCGTGCCCTATGAAGTAGGTTCTGAGGAGGCCGCCGGTATTTCAGGACGTGTGCTCATCCTGCCCACGGAAGGATTTTTGTCGGACCATTACGATCCGCGCCATAAGGTACTGCGTCTGAGCCCGTCGGTTTTTCACGGGCAATCGTTGTCGGCGCTGGGGGTAGCGGCCCACGAAGCCGGACACGCCGTGCAAGATGCTACCCGCTACCCGCTGCTAGTGATCCGCAATGGCATCGTGCCGCTGGCGAACATCGGCAGCAGCTTGGCGTGGATCATCTTTTTCGTGGGTCTGGCGTTTCAAAGTTTCGGCCTTGTGCTGACGGGTATCGTCGCCTTTTCGGCGGTGGTCCTGTTCCAGCTGATCAATCTACCTGTGGAGTTCGATGCCAGTCGGCGCGCCCGGGCGCTGTTGCTCAACTATGGATTGGTTACCGAGGACGAGGATAGCGTCGTGGGTAAAGTCCTCAATGCCGCCGCCCTAACCTACGTGGCAGCCACCTTGACGGCGATCCTAACCCTGCTCTACTTTTTGCTGCGTGCCGGTCTTTTGGGCGGCCGACGGGAGGATTAGCCGCACCGATCCAGGAGGCTGCAATGGATTACCGGGCACGACAGCGCATGGCGGCTGGCTCGACCTGGCTGTGCCTCGTGACGAGTTATTGGCTCGCGGCGCTGCCACTGTCGGCGCAGCCAGCACAAACGCCCGAGGCAGTTATAGCCGCTTTGCGAACGGCTCTGGATAACAACGATTTGGCAGCCGTAGCCCTGCACCTGACAGGAGAAACAGGACGGACATTGCGGCAACTGGCAGTGCCTTTCGCACAGTGCCAGCGAGCGTACGAGCAGCTTCTCCGCGCCGCCAAAGAAAAAGGCCTGACGCTGGCTACGCCCCTGGACCGTACCTTGCGTCCTTTCGACGGCTTCGAGTGCACTTTGGTCGGGGAGCCCATCCGCGACAAAGACACGTTTCGGGCGCGCATCCGCTGCGGTCCCCGTGGCAAAACACGCGAGGAAACGGTGATCGTGCTGCAAGAAGAAGGCCGCTGGCGGCTGACCGCCCCGGAGGTGCTCGTGCGCATGACGCCCACGGCTGCGCGCGCACCTGCCGTCACCCGGCTTTACGAGGAGCTGGCACGCGTCTTGGAAAGGCTCGCTAAGCAGGTGGCCGAAGGACAGATCGAAAACCGTCAGGCGTTCCTGACCGCTTTTGCCGTTCACGTCGCGCCCCTTGTGGAAGCGCTGGAGCGCCCGTCTGCAGGTACCGGCTCGGGACGCTGAGCGGTCGGCCCGCACGTTTTTTCGGCCCACGCACAGACTACCTCAGCGCTGGCGACACGTGCTTCCATCCGTTCCCAGTCCATATACTGTAGGGGGCGCGCCTAAGGAGAGCCCACAGCGCGCCATGACAGGACGTTTCCGACGCCTGTACGATGGCCCTAGACGCTCTCGGCCGCAATCTCGCCACCGACGGGAGCCACGCGACGACCAGGGGAGCGAACGATGCCAGGTGGATATGCTGGGCGGCTTTTGCGCATAGACCTGACCCATCGGTCTACGGCGTGCGAACCGCTGGACGAATTGGTTTTACGACGCTACCTGGGCGGGGGTTTGCTGGGGGTCTATTATCTGCTGCGGGAAACGCCTGCGGGGCAGGACCCCTTGGCCCCCGAGGCCCCTTTGCTGTTCATGACCTCGGCAATGAACGGATCGGCTCTGTCAGGCGCCAACCGCTATTCGGCGATCGCCAAGAGTCCCCTGACCGGTGGCTTCGGGGAATCGGAAGCCGGCGGATATTGGGGACCCGCACTCAAGCAAGCAGGGTACGACGGTCTGATCGTCACCGGACGCGCGTCGCGTCCCGTATATCTGGTCATTTGGGACGGGCATTGCGAGTTCCGCGATGCCAGCGCCTGGTGGGGTAGGCCAGCCGCAGAGGTAGACGAAGGCATCCGTCACGAACTGGGCGACCGCAGGTTCATCGTTCTGCAAACAGGTATCGCCGGAGAAAATCGGGTACGGTTCGCCGCGCTGGTCAACAACTGCCGGCATTTCCATGGTCGCTGCGGGCTGGGAGCGGTCATGGGGGCCAAACACCTGAAGGCCATTGCGGTAGGCGGCAAGCACCGCTTCGTCCCTGCCGAACAAGCTGCCGCCCGCGAGGTGCTGCATTGGTTCAAAGAGCACTACGATCGCTTGCAAGACACGATGCATTTGTACGGCACCGCTCGCGGAGTCAAAAACCTGCAGGGACTGGGCATTTTGCCCACGCGTCATTTCCAAGACGGCGCCTTCGAGCACTTCCAAGAGGTCACCGGCGAACGTATGGCACAAACCATCCTCGTGCGTCGGGGCACCTGTTATGCCTGCGCGGTCGCCTGCAAACGTGAGGTCGCCGTCCCTGAGCTGGCAGTCACGCCGGTCTACGGCGGTCCCGAGTACGAAACCATCGCAGCCATCGGCACCATGAACGGCATATACGACTTGAAAAAAATCGCCCAAGCCAACCAACTGTGCGGCCAATACGTCTTGGACACCATTTCCACCGGCGTGGTGATTTCCTTCGCCATCGAAGCGTACCAGCGAGGCATCTTGAGCCGCGACGACGTCGGCTTTACCCTGGGGTACGGCGACCCGGAAGTGCCGATCCGCTTGATCCCCATGATCGCCGAACGCCGCGGCATCGGTGCTTTGCTGGCCGAGGGCGTCTTGCGCGCGGCCCGACGTCTGGGACGTGGCGCCGAAGAGATCGCGCTGCATGTACGCGGCCAAGAAGTACCCATGCACGAACCGCGCGGCAAAAAGAGCTTGGCAATCGCCTATGCCACCAGTCCCACCGGGGCCGACCATATGGAAGCCCCCCACGATCCACTGTACGAAGGCTTTTATCCCGGCAAGCATCCTTTGGCACCCCTCGGTTTGATCGAGCCGGTCAACATGCTCGATTTGGGGCCGCGCAAGGTACGGGCTTTTGTCTATGCCCAGAAGTTGTGGAGTCTTTACAACATCGTGGGCATGTGCTGCTTCGTAGGGGTACCCATCGGCAAGCTGGAGATCGAACAACTGGTGCGCTTTTTCAATGCGGCCACCGGTTGGGACGTTAGTTTGTGGGAGCTTTTGAAAGCGGCGGAGCGCTCGCATGCTCTTTTCCGCATCTACAATCAGCGCGAAGGCCTAGGCACCGCCGCAGACACGCTGCCGCGCCGTTTCTTCGAGCCTTTGCAAGCAGGTCCCTTGAAAGGCCACCGGCTGGACCCGCAAGAATTTGCCGATGCCTTGAAAACCTATTACGCTATGATGGGCTGGGACGTAACGACCGGTATTCCCACGCAACAAACGTGTATCGAGCTGGACGTAGACTGGGCACTGCCGCTGCTCCATAACTGCGGCGTATGACTGGCGCGCGGGCACGAACAAAGTGCCGGTGCTCTGTTCGCTGCGCCATACGTACGCGCCCGCCGGCGACTTGGGAACGTCCAGCGGCTGCGGAGCCGCCCCGGGTAGAGCGCCCGTTCGCCGTCCGTGGTGCATCTATGCGCCCGCGCCGGGGGTGGACGAGGATTTGCACGCAGCTAAAATAGAAGTTTCTCGAGCGGCTGCAGAGCGTTTTACAAAACAATAGCTGAGAGCACCGATCGCGGCGGGTCGCAGCCGACTCGCAGCAAGCACGGTGTGAGCGGATGCGCAACCGGCAAGACGCATGCGGGCTGCAGGCCAATCACGGCGCCCGACACGCGTGCACGCCGCCGGCCTGGGTACGAAACACTGCCGCGTGCTGTCTTGCGCGCCGAGCCGATGAATGTGCGAGGGAGATTGGGCCATGCCATTGGGGCTACTCGGACTGAAAGTGGGGATGACCCAGGTTTACAACGAACAGGGCCAGGCCATCCCCGTAACCGTCTTACAGGTAGGACCGTGTACGGTGCTGCAGATCCGCGAGCCGCAGCGCGACGGCTACCACGCTGTGCAGCTCGGCTTCCTGGACAAGTCGCGCAAAAAGGCGACGCGCGCAGAACGCGGTCACGTAGCGCGGATCGAGTCCAAGCGTAGCCGGGCTCGTCTGGCTGCCGGCGTGCACCTGTTGCCGCGGGCCAATTGCGAGCCCAAGCGGTTTATCCGCGAGTTTCGTGTGGATGGTCCGCCTCAGGTCGAGGTCGGTGCCCAACTCACTGTGTCTTTGTTCGACAAAGTGCCGATCGTGGATGTCACTGGCATCACCAAAGGGCGCGGTCGCGCCGGCGTCATGAAGCGGCACGGCTTCGGCGGCTTGGCCGCCAGTCACGGGGTCAAGCGGCACCATCGTGCTCCGGGCAGCATCGGCGCCCACGCCACGGACCGCGGCCAGAGCGGCAAGCTCAAAAAGGGCAAACGTATGGCCGGCCATTACGGTCACGAGCGCTGCACCGTGCTCGGTCTCCAAGTGGTACGTATAGATCCCGAAAAGCATGTGATGCTGGTCAAAGGCGCCGTGCCCGGGCCCAACGGCGGACTGGTGCTGGTGCGTCCCCACCTGCCGCGAGGAACGCGCCCGACAGTTCAGGGGGCCGGCCAAGTCGGTTGAAGCCAATGGCGCGGCAAGCGCCCAGAGATGGGGCACCGGTCTACCGCCTCAGGCCTTCGGCGCTCAGGTTGCATGGGCATGTTCACCTACCTGGACGAGTTGTACCTGTCCGGTGCCCAGATATGGATAGACGCACGCAAGCCGCGACCCTGCGCATTCATTTCCCATGCCCATAGCGACCACACCGGGCGTCACGGCCAAATCTTGGCCACGGCTGAGACACTGCTTTTGTGCCGGCGACGGTTAGGCAGTCGTCCGGGCCATGTGCTCGGTTACGGGCAGCCGCTGGCCTGGCGCGAAGTACACCTGACTGCCTGGCCTGCCGGCCACGTTCTAGGCTCGGCCATGTTGCACGTGCGACAAGGGACGCAAAGCCTGCTTTATACCGGCGACTTCCGTCTCCGGACGGCCCGCACTTGTCCCCCGGCGCAGCCTGTGCATGCGGATGTGCTCATCATGGAGTGCACCTATGGCCATCCTCGTTATCGTTTTCCCGACCGCCGCGAGGTCGAAGAGCAAGTGGTCCGAGACATCCGGCAGGCCTTGCGCCTGCGCTACACGCCTGTGATTCTGGCCTATAGCCTGGGCAAGGCACAAGAGATCCAGCATTTCCTCGAGGAAGCAGGGCTGCCCGTGATGGTCCATCCTTCGATTGCCCGGATCAACGAAGTTTATCGGTCGCAAGGCATCAGCTTGGGAAGCTGGCACAATTGGGATCCGACTCGCTGCCGCGGATGTGTTTGTCTGGTACCTCCTGCCTGTAGAAGGCGCAAGTACCTTCTCGAGCTACCTCGTCCGCTGCTCTTGCAACTCACCGGCTGGGCTTTGGACCGCTATGCTCATGTTCGGCTGGGGGTAGATCGCGTCTACCCGTACAGCGATCACGCCGATTTCGACGAACTGCTGCAAATGGTGCGGCGAGTGGCACCGAAAACCGTTTATTGCACGCACGGGCCGGCCGAGTTCGTGCGCCACCTGATCGCCGACGGCTGGGACGCCCGTCGTCTGGGAGCCGCAAGTTATCAGCAAGCGCTTTTCTAGCCCCGCGGCGTATGGTGCACAGACCCGCAGGCGCAGCGCCGGCCGGGTCTCCGGGCGCGCAGGACCGACAGATCACGAGGACATAGGGCGTGCGCAAACGCTGCCCTGTGCCGTCAGCCTACGATCCAGCGGCGTCTTGTGCGGAAACGTCTTGCAGCCAGTGCTCGGGGACGATCCGGCGGCGCGTTTCATCGGCATAGCACCACCAGTGCGGTGCATCCTGACCTAGAGTCCACAAAAAAAAGCCAGGCTGCCCATGGATCGTGGTGGGGAAAGCAGCTTCACCCTTCTCTGGGTCCACCAGGACGACTTCCAAAGTGTCCAATTCGGCCAGGGCACTACGCAATTCGCGCACGTGGTACTGGATTTCCTCGGCAATCTGGTAGCGCCGTCGCCGATCCGGCCAAGCCAGGTGCCTGCGTCGGGCGTCGAGTCGCGCTTGCTCCAGTTCCAGTGCAGTTAGTTGGCGCCAATGGTCGCGGATGTCGGCGACAACGCGCGATACCAGCGGAAGCATCCGACGGGCTTGAGCCAGCGTGATGGACGTGCTGTGCCTACGACGTTGTGTGCGTCGGTCCGCCTGATAGCGGCCTCTCGATGGTGCCATGAGAATACCTCCGTTGTCGGCCAGGGCGTCACATCTGCCCCTGTTCAATCATACAGGTCATGCCGAGCGGAAGAACAGTCGGTGCCGATCATTCGGGTAGGAAGTGGCTGCGCAGTTCGGGGCGCCAGCGCACGAATCCTTCCAAGGCATAAAACCGCGGCAACCCCAGTGCCGCATACAGGTCGGCAGTGTGCCGATTGCGATCCTCGGCACGCTGCCAGAACTCGCGACTGTCGCTGCCCCCTGGGAACATGGCACGGTCCTTTTGCGATTGGTGCTTGAAAATAGCCAGCTTTTTGCGCTCCATTTCCTCGGGGCTCATGGGCACCACGCGATCTATTTCGTGGGGTTCCCATTCCTGCCAGGCGCCGCGATAGAGCCAGATCTCGGGCTGCCAATCGTCGAGCCGCACGTGTTCCAGTGCGCGGAAAATAGCCATGGCGCATAGCCGATGGGTGCCGTGCGGATCGGACAGGTCGCCGGCCACGTAGATCTGTTCCGGCGCGAGCCGACTCATGCAATCGGCGACGATTCGCACGTCCTCACCGGACAAGCTGCGTTTTTCCACGGTATCGGCCTCGTAAAAAGGCAGCTCGAGGAATTCAAGCTGGTCGGGCGGAATGCCCACGGACAGGGCCGCGGCGCGGGCTTCGGTTTTGCGGATGAGCCCCTTGATGCGCCGCACTTCGACTTCGTCGCGCTCCCCCGGCTTTTTGTTGCGCAACAGATTGCGGACGCGTTCGAAAATCGCCTGCGACTGCTTTTGCTCGATACCGAACAGGTGATTGAACTCGGCCACGAAATCGGTAAAGCGCAAAGCGTCATGATCGAAGACGGCTACGTTGCCACTGGTCATATAAGCTACATGCACGCGATGGCCCTGCTCGACCAGACGGATCAGCGTGCCCCCCATACTGATGACGTCGTCGTCCGGATGCGGGCTGAGGACGAGGATGGTGCGCGGAGTCGGGCCGCCGGGCTGGTCGCAGATGGTTTTCATCATGTCGTCGAACACGCGGCGCGCCAGCTTTTGGGCCGAGCCGTGCTCGCGCAACAGCTCGAACAGATGGTGCTCGCGAAAGTCGTCTTCGGTCAGCATCAGGAGCGGTTTATTTTCCGTCAGACTGAGCCAGAGCACAGCTCGGCGCACCAACTGCGGCGTCCAGTGCACCGGCCCGAGTATCCAAGGCGTTTTGAAAGCCGTCAACCCGGCAGCGGCTGCTTCGTCCAGCACGAACATGGCGTCGGGGTGCTTCTGCAAATAGCTGGCAGCGATGGCGTCGCTCGGTTCTTCCTCGACGGCTCGACGTACGATGGGTGCCTTGTGTTCTCCGAAAGCCAACAGAATGATTTTGCGCGCCTCCAAGATGGTACCCACGCCCATGGTGAGCGCTTGATGGGGTACGTTTTCGATACCGAAAAAGTCCGCCGCCGCGTCGCGTCGCGTCACCGGATCCAGCGTCACCAATCGCGTGCGACTGCTGACCGTGGACCCAGGCTCGTTGAAGCCTATGTGTCCCGTACGCCCGATGCCCAGGATCTGGATATCTATACCCCCCACGCGACGGATTTGCTCTTCGTACCAGGCACAGTGGTCTTCCACATCGTCCTCGGGCACTTCGCCGTCGGGAATATGGATATTGCTCTCGGGGATGTTGACGTACTTGAAAAAGTTCTCGCGCATCCACACATGATAACTGTGCGGATCGTGCCGCGGCATGGGATAATACTCGTCCAAATTGAAGGTGACCACCCGCGAGAAATCCAGGCCCTCTTCGCGGTGCATACGGATCAGTTCGCGGTACAGTCCCACAGGGGTCGAGCCAGTGGCCAGTCCCAGCACCGTACGCCGGCCCAATGCATTGTTCTGCCGGATTAAATTGCCGATGATAAAGGCCACATGCCGCGAGGCACGCGCGTTGGAACGGAAACAAAAGGTAGGCACCCGCGTGCCCGCGAGGAAGCGTCCTTCCGCCGTGGTCACCTGGGAGTCGGTCATCGGTGTCATCTCCTCACTAGTCATATCTCCAGTTATCGCATCCCCGGCTATTCTAGTGCCGGCAACCAGCCCAGACTTGCTGACGACACCGGAAGGGCCGCCGCTTCTCATGCCGACATGCTCTGCTGCGGAGGTGCCTTATTTATCGAGGCCTCCCTTCAGTGGACGTTCGGGACCGCGGCGTTTTTTGCGTTCCTTTTCAGGGGCCGGCTCTTCTGCCGGTACGCGGTCCGGTTCCTGGCGAGCGGATTTGAGCGACAGCGCGATACGTCTTTGAGCCGAGTCCACCCGCAGGATGCGCACCTGGACTTCTTGTCCGACGCGCACCACATCGGCGGGTCGTCGTACGCGCTGATGTGCCAGCTCGGAAATATGGATCAAGCCCTCCAGGCCTGGCTCCAACTCGACAAAGGCGCCGAAATCCACCAACCGCGTCACCCGTCCGGTGACGATGCCGTTCGGGGGATAGCGTGCCTCGAC
Source organism: Gemmataceae bacterium (assembly GCA_040289265.1). Taxonomy (GTDB): domain Bacteria; phylum Planctomycetota; class Planctomycetia; order Gemmatales; family HRBIN36; genus PSKW01. Next base: position 41,817 of record PSKW01000009.1, on the reverse strand, counting down.
GCGTTCCCACGGACTGGCGGTCAATTGCTTGAGTCCCAAGGTCAGACGTCTGCGTTCCCGATCCACTTTGAGGATCATGACGTGCAGTTTTTGGCCGACTTGGACCAAAGCATCCGGCTTTTCTGTACGCGTCCAAGCCATTTCCGAAAGGGGCAGGAGGCCTTCGATGCCGCCCAGGTCCACAAAGGCGCCGAACTCGCGCAGTGCGCGAACCGTTCCTTCGCGCACTTGTCCTTCGGCTAATTCGCTCCAGAGTTTGGCCTGTTGTTCGGCGCGCTCCTTTTCCAGCACGGCACGCCGGCTGAGGACCAGATTGTTCTGTGCCGGCACAGCTTCCAGGACCTGGCAGCGCAGTCGCTGATTGATATACGTCTGCGGGTCCTCGACCCGATACAGATCAATCTGGCTCAACGGGATGAAAGCGCGGATACCCTGGACATCGGCGACGAGTCCCCCTTTGCTGACGGCGGTCACCCGCGCCTCGACGATCACGCCCGGGGCCAGTTTGGACCAATCCGCTTCGACGACGGCACCCTGACGCTGCAATCTGACCAAGCCCTCGCGTTCGTCATAGCCTTCGACGAGCACCTCCACTTCGGTACCGGGTGCAGGGACTCCCTCGGGAAACTGACTGCGCGACAGCACACCCTGACTGCGGGCGCCGATATCCACGAACACATCGTCCCCGTGCACCGCGACTACCCGTCCGCGGCACGTGGCCCGCGACGCCGAGGTCCCCCCGGCCAACCCGCTGGGCGACTCCAAAAGCGCTTCCCCCGACATGTGTTGCAAAGCCTCCTGCATGTCGCGTGCGATCTGCGCATCCAGTTGCGAGCGCAAACGGCGGGAAGCAACGACTGGGGATTCCTGGGCAGTTGCCGGTACGCTGGCCGGCTCGGACCCAGGTGCCGCGGCCTGTTGGCTGCCTGCGGAAAGCTCCTCGACGACCTGCGGTTTTTCCGCTGGGTTCGTTGACGACACGGCACGGTCTCCTGTGCGGGCATTTGGTTCACGGGCCATACGGATCAGCGCCATGCGCGAATCCGCACCTGGGCAAATTCTACGCGCCCGGTATGGCTCTGCAGACAGACGTACCCGGCGAGCGGCTTGTGCGCCGGATCGGGAACGCTGGCCGGGCGCTCTGCCAAGTCCCGGAGACGATCCTGATCGGCCTCCAGGATGGGGAAATCGTTGATCTTCACGCTGATGGTCGGGCCCTGGCAACGGATGTCCACGGTATTCCAGTGCGGCGCCGGCTTGACCGGATTGGCCCGTGGTGCCAAATAGCGATACAGCGACCCGCTACCGTAGGCGCTGGGAGGACGCCCCGCATCGTCCAACAACTGGATCTCATAAGCCGCGTACGAGGGGCGCGTTTCGCTGCTGCGCCGGGGGTCGTAGGCACACGTGCGGATACCGATACCGCTGTTGCCTCGCGGTCGTCCCGGACCGGCGGGCGCCATCCGATACACCACATGCATATCGAAATCGCCGAACGTGCGCCGCGCGTACCGCAAAAAACCGTAACCGTTGCGCCCGGCGTCGCACACCAGCAAGCCGTTTTCCACACGCCAGATCGGCTGCCCGTCGGCCCCTTTTTGCGCTCCCTCCACTACCCACCCGTCCAGGTTTTTGCCATTGAACAAGTCCATCCATTCTCCGGCTGGAGGCTCTTGTGCACGCGCCAGCAGCGACGCACAGGCACCCAGCCAGAGGACGACTGCGATTCGTCGGCTTGCCACGCCGGCTCGCACTGCCAAAGGATGTTCCTCCGTCGTGTGCCTATCGGCGCGACCGATCCACAAAGTCGTAGACCAGTACGCGGTCGAATTTGCCCTTGTGCCGCCGCACGAATTCCTGGTGCAGATCGTGATCCAGATACGCCTTCAACCCGTCGTAGTTTTCGAAAAGCACGAGCAGCCCCAGATCGTAATCCTTGACGGCCACATCAGGCGTGGCTCGTTCGGCTGGCCGACCGATCCACAGCCCTTTGACCGAGGGGATGCGCGCCAGCAGTTTGTGCCCGTCGGTGATAACTTCCTCCAGCCCCTGCGCAGAAACATCTTTTTTGACCGTGAAGGCGACCATATGGACGAATCCAGACGCCGAAGCAGCGGGCTGCGCTGTGACCGGTTGGTTCCACCAACGCCAGGACAGCCATAACGCACTGCCTAGAACCGTCGCAAGCAGTATCTTACGATGCATCGCCTACCTCCTTCGACACGAGCAAATAAGCTCCAGTCGTAAAGCGTTGCCTGCGCTGCACGCATGCAAGCATCCGCTCCGATCATGTGCGCAAGCTTATCAGTTCGGGCAGGATGCCGCAAGACCCTACGATGCGCGGTAGGGTCCCATGCCCACGGCTTTGCGGACGAGCTGCATAGTTTTCCGAGCCTCGGCACGAGCACGTTCGGCACCTTGACGCAACACCCGCTCGAGCACCTCCGGCTGCTGGCTCAATTCTGCCCGTCTCTGCCGTGCCGGACGGAAATAATTCTCGATTTTCTCCAAAAGCATTTCTTTGGCCTGCCCGTAGCCGAATCCTCCCGCGCGATAGCGTTCCGCCAACTGGCGCTGCTCTTCCGGGGTCGCGAACAAACAGTACAGCTTGAACACGTTGCATTGTTGCGGGTCTTTGGGCGCCTCCAAAGGGGTACTGTCGGTCACGATGCCCATCACCGCTTTGCGCAGCGCCTTGCCTTCGGCGAATATTTCGATGGTATTACCGTAGGACTTGCTCATCTTGCGCCCATCCGTCCCCGGCACAGTAGGCGTCTCGTCTAGACGATACTCAGGCAGTGGGAAAACCGGGGCATAAGTCTGATTGAAATACCCCGCCATATCGCGTGTCATCTCGATATGCTGTACCTGGTCCTGACCTACGGGCACGATCTGCGAGCGATAGATCAAAATATCGGCCGCCATCAACACGGGATAAAGAAATAGCCCGACGCTCGGCACGATGCCTCGGGCAATTTTGTCTTTGTAGGAATGGGCACGCTCCAACAGGCCCATGCCGGTCACGGTGGATAGAATCCAGGCCAACTCCGTCACTTCGGGTACATCCGACTGCCGAAAGAAGACCGTGCGCTCGGGGTCCAGTCCCAGCGCCAGATAATCGAGGAGTACGTCGCGAACGTTCTGTCCCAGGGTGTGCGCATCGTGGATCGTGGTCAGGGCATGATAATCGGCGATGAAATAAAAGCATTCCCCTTCGTCCTGCAGAGCGATATGCTGCCGAATAGCACCGAAGTAATTGCCCAGGTGCAGCTTGCCCGACGGCTGGACGCCGCTCAGAATCCGTACCCGTTCTTTCATCCCTTCCACTCCTTGAGCTTGCTCAGGCCAGCAACGATGCCCCGTCTTTGCCGCTAGCCCACATTTAGTTTATCCACGTGGCTATGTGCACGATCCACTTGGTCAACTGCTCGGTCCACGGTCCCAAAAAGGCTGTCTTGCCAGACATGGCCAAAAACATGACCAAGCCCAAACCGAGCACCTGGATCTCATGCCGGTAGAAATGGATGGCTATGCGGCTCGGGAGCAGTCCGGCGGCGATCCGTCCGCCGTCGAGCGGGGGGATGGGCAGCAAATTGAACAGCGCCAGGTAAACGTTCAGGAGGACGATCTGCACGATGACCAGCAGCAGCTTGTCGGCGAATTCCGGTCGAGCCTGACTGGCCAGCGGCACCCCGTTGAGACACACCGCAAAGACCGCGGCCAAGAGCAGATTGGCGACGGGGCCGGCTAGCGCCACCCACATCATGTCCAGGAAGGGCCGGCGCAGTCGCGTCATATCCACCGGCACCGGTTTGGCCCCGCCGAACATCGGCAGTCCGCTCAGCCACAACATGAGGGGAACGAGGATTGACATGATGGGATCTATGTGCCGCAAGGGATCGAGTGTGATACGTCCCTGATCGCGCGCCGTGGGGTCCCCCAACCACAGAGCCACCAAGCCGTGGGCACACTCGTGGACCACTACGGAAAACAGAAAACCAGCGAACACTGCCGCCCCGACGACGAACGAATCCATACCTGCTTCCTCTCGGCCCTGTCCTAGGGCGTTGCTCTTTTTTTAACGATTGCCGCAGCCGACGGCTGGTCGGCTGCTCACTCCTGAAAGCCCAAGGGGGTGGAAGTGTGCCGGAAGGTATCGTCGAGGACATGTTCGCTGCTTTCGGGATGCTGTGCCCAATGCATGAGGTTGCGCAGGATTTCCATCACTTTGGAGCTATGTGGGGGCAAGCGTGTCTGGTTTTCAGGCAATCCCAGGTCGAGGCCGAGCCGCCGCTGTACCAGATCGGCAGTAGCCAGGGCTACATCGCGATTGGGGATGCGAGCAATTTCGCGCAGGCAAGCAATAGCCCCTGGATGCCGACTTTGCTCCAGCAAGGCATCGGCGGCCAACAGTCGCAACGGTGTCGGCTGACTGGGATCGAGCAAACTTTCCAGCGTCGGTACATCCAGCAACCCCTGGTCGCGCAAAAGCCGGCCCAGTTCGATGCGCAAGACGGGAGCGACTTCGGGATGGACGAGCATTTCGAGCAGCTCTGGAGCCATTTCCGCATCGTCCTGCAAGGCAGAAGCGAAGTGTACCGCCAGCGTTTGCGCTGCGCGCAGCCCGAGGATGCCTTTCTCGGCTGTCCAGGCCAAAAAATCGTCCACGGCCTCGTCAGGTAACTTGTGACCGGCAGGCAACAGGGAGCCATCGCGACGAAACGCCGGATCGGCCAAGGCCCAACGGACCGGCAGCCGAATCCACGACCAGCGCCATTCGGTGTTCCAGAACAAGCATTCGACGGCGCTGCGTCGCACCAATGCTTCGGGATCGCGCAGTGCCTCGGCCAGGCGCTCCACCAGAGACCGATCGCTGACGTTGGCCAGAGCCTGCAGGGCCGCGGCACGGACTTCCGGCGTCGGATCGTCGCGCAAAACTGCCACCACCCGTTCCGCCTGACCGTAGCCCCAGGCCCTTCGGTATTCCAGCGCACCCAGGGCAGCCAATCGTACTTCCGGCCGCGGATCGTCCAGCAATGCCAAGGCCGGACCGGCATCCACCTGCAAGGCTTCCCGCAATGCCTTGACTTCGGGAATATGGCGGCACTCGCTCAAAGGCGGCCAAACCCGACGTTGCACGATCCGTCGTGCCAGCCGTTGGGCTCGGCACTGCATCAGCACCCCCGAGCGTATCAGCACATACCCGCTCAACAACGCCACGGGTATCAAGCTGAGGACAGCCTGGAGCACATGCAGGATCCAATCGTGTGTTTGCGGCAGAAGGTAGACACCGATCCAGGCCAAGGCCAACGCATAGGCTGCCAAAGTGACCGGCCCGACCGGGGGCAGCCACGCTCGCCAATAACCCATCTGCCAACTGAGCAAAGCCAACTGGACGAGTACGCCCACCCACAATGCCCAATTCAACAAGGTGCCCGTCCGCATGCCCGCCACCAGCAGCGCCGTCGGCGGCAGCAGGTGCACGACCATGTGTGCCCCGTGACCCAGTATCTCACGGCACCGGCTTATCATGCCTTACCTCTCGCAGCCCCTCGGCAGATGGTCGGTCTGCTCCGCGAAAACGTCGCTGGCCCCCTTGCGAAACTGCAGGCCGGAGCTGCACCACCTGCGCGGCAGAGCGTGCCTAATGTCCTTTCCCCGTGCGCGGACAAAGTCGCCAGAGCACCCTTTGGCGCTCGCAAACGAGTATGCGGGCGCGATTTTTTACCGCCTGGCAACGTGCTACCTAAACTATAGGTCAAAAACTGCAAACCCGATAAAAAAGCCGTGCATGGCCCGTACGTTCTGGCCTTGGGACAGAGGCTGACGACTGCCGCCGGATCCAAAAAGTACGTTGCAACGTCAGCGTGGGAGAAGTGAACATGGTGGGGGGGTCCTCGGGACCTTGGGACGATCCACTGCGCCTAGATGCCTGGCACATCTGGCGCGCTGGCGTTCAGGCTGTGGATCCCGTGGGCGCCGTCACCCGAGCCCTTGGGGCACTCGACCGAGCTAGCCCGTTTGCGCCAACATCCGTACGTGGCCGGTACTTCGTCGTCGGGGCGGGAAAAGCCGGTGCACTTATGGCACTGGCCGTCGAGTCGTACCTCAACGACCTAGGTATTGCAAAAGAGCGCATCTCAGGGTGGGTAAACGTGCCCGCGCCGGCTGCGGTCGAAGTGGCACCGCGACTCCCGCTCGGCTGCGTTCATCTCCACGCAGCACGACCGGCAGGCGTGAACGAACCCACACCGGCAGCGTGGAAAGGTACCCAAGAGATCTTGCGTCTGGTCGGCACTGCAGGACCACAAGACTTGGTCATCTGTGTCCTGTCCGGAGGCGGCTCGGCTCTGCTTCCCGCGCCGGCACATGGCATTTCACTCGAGCACAAACTGCGCGTAACTCAACTGCTCGTGGATTGCGGGGCCACGATAGAAGAGATCAATGCCGTGCGCAAGCATATTTCGCAGGTCAAAGGCGGAGGTTTGGCACGGCATTGCCCGCACGCGCGCATCCTGAGCCTGATCGTTTCCGATGTCATCGGCGACCCCCTGGATGTGATCGCTTCCGGCCCGACTGCGCCCGATCCCACGACCTTTGCCCAGGCTTTGGCCGTCTTGGCACGCTACGGACTGGAAAAGCAAGTGCCGGCGAGCGTCCTGGATCATTTGCACCGTGGCGCCCGCGGCGAAATAGCGGAAACGCTCAAGGAGTTGCCCAAAGACGACCGAGGCCGGCCGCGCGTCCTCAACCTTGTGGTGGCCAGCAATCGCTCGGCAGTGCGGGCTGCCGCCGCCGAGGCCAGTCGCAGAGGGTATCAGGTCCTCGACCTCGGCTCATGGATCGCCGGCGATACGCAGACGGCTGCTCAGTTTTTGGCCATGATCGCTCTGGGGGTGCGTCAGGAATTGTGCCTGGGACTGGCACCGACGTGGGACATAGACACGGCAGAAAGCCAGGGCCAGAGATCTGCGCGACCCCCCGATCCAATGCTCGCTGTGCCCCCGCCGGTCCCCGTGGCGATCTTGAGCGGCGGGGAGACGACCGTCCGATTGCCTCCCGAGCACGGTTTGGGTGGACGCAATCAGGAACTTGCCCTGGCTTTCCTGGATTACCTGGGCGAGCGCATCGTCGGCATCACCTTACTGTGTGGCGGTACCGATGGGGAAGATGGACCCACCGACGCCGCCGGCGCTGTCGCCGACCGCGGCGTTTTCGATGCCGCGCGCGCGCGCGGGCTAGTCCCCGCCGACTTCCTGGCACGGCACGATAGTTACCACTTTTTCGCCCAGCTCGACGCCTTGGTCAAAACCGGTTTGACTCACACCAACGTCATGGATCTGCGTGTCATCTTGGTACGGCCTGTCCCTTGAACAAACTCATTTGCAATTTTTTCACAACCCACATGTAAAAAGCGCTAGAAAACCGGTCTCGGCGGCTATAGTTCCATACAACGCACAATGTTCCATATCTTCTTGTGTGACAAAGACTTGTCAACGTACACATAGCTTTTGCAGTTTTTGGCACGCTAACTGCAACGTCTTATTACCGTCCGGCACGGCGACGGGGCCGGAACAGAGAACCGAGCGAGAAGCAAGAGCCGGCTGGCAAGCAGCGGGACGTTGCAGCGCCTGTGCGCGAGCGAGAAACGATCGTGTAGCTTTCGCCTAGGTTGACTGGTCGCTCTAGTTTCTCGCTACTTGGATGACAAAAGGGCGGCACTACGACCCAGGCCGCCCTCGCAAACATACTCGAGAGACTCCTTCCCGTCCGGCGTTCAGGACCCCTTACTGCGAGCCCGTGTCCACACCCCTGGACACGGGCTTTTTTCTACTCCCGTGAGTATGCACGTCGGAGCAGTGCACGTGCACCCCTAGCGCAGACGCAATTTCCGGCCTGCTTGGCCCCGGAGGTTGCCTTGCCCGCGATACGCCCGGGCCGCCCGAAGCGCTGCACTAAGAGAAGTGCTTGTGCAAGTATTCGTAGGCCCGTCGGGCAACCGCCGGCGCATCGTGTGCATGCCGATCGAGCTCGACACAGACACAACCCTGATAATTCACAGCCACCAGCGTTTGCAGTACCGGCTCGAAAGCAATTTCCCCCTCGCCGAACATGAGATGCTCGTGCACGCCGGCGCGCATGTCTTCGATATGCACGTGAGCAATATCATGCCCCCAGGCGCGCAAGCGGTCTGCGATGGGCACCTCCCCCAGACAATGGAGATGGCCGATATCCACGGTCAGTTTGAGATACGGGGAGGCGAAGACCGAGCGCACGCGCGGCCATAGTGCCAAACGATCGAAAAGCATGCCAGGCTCCGGCTCCAGGCACAGCGTGATGCCCTCTTTTTCGGCGCGGCGCAGAAGCCGATCTAGTTCTTGCAGAAAAACAGGCCACAAGGACTCTGCAGGTCTAGGCGACTCGGCAGCTCCGGACCAGAAACTGACTCGCTCGGCATGCAAGATAGGCGCCAGCTGGATCGCGCGCACGATCAACTGCCGCCGAAGCTCGCGCTCTTCGGGCCGCTCGCTGATCAGCGTGGGCTGATGCTTGCGGCGCGGATCGAGCAGAAACCGTGCCCCTGTCTCCAGGACACAGCGCAGGCCCAGCTTGTCCAGCAGGGCCGCGATATGTCGCGCACGTCGAGTCGCCTGCCGCGAAAAAGGGTCCAAGGAATGGTAATCCAGCGTCAAGCCGACGCTACGATATCCCAAATCGGCCAGGATGGCGAGCGCATCCTCCAATCGGTGATAAGCGAAACCGCTGGTATTGTAGCCCAAATACATATCTTTGCACCCCGCACGACCTTGGACAGGATCGGCACCTCATCAGGGCGGCTGGCACTGCTGAGTACCGGAGTAGGTAGTTGCTGCGCACTTCCTAAAGGCCCGTACTGCCTCCAGTCTATCGGTGCAGGCCAACATCTGGAAAGAACACACACGAATTCATCCGGACTGCGGCAAAACCGACATGCCAAGCGGACAACGGTGGCTGCCGGCGGATCAAAAGCGTCTGCTGCATGCGCGATCCGTATGCGGGACATCACTTGGGCTCGACGATGGCGCGCAGCTTGCCCTCGGCGGCCAAGTTGTAGCGCCGGGCCAATTCGTGATTGCCGCGCTCGAGATAATAATTGGCCAGGTCTCGGAGCGCGGGGACATATTGGCTGTCCAGTTCCAGGATCCCACTGTACCAACCGAGCGCCTCTTCGTCGAAACCAAGGTACAAAAGAATGCGGGCCACTTTCAGACGCAGCTCCAAATCGTCGGGGGCCGATCGGACCTGTTTTACGGTTTCGTCGCGTTCCTGGTACCGCTTGTGGACGTCGCGAGCGAGGAGGCGGTACTTTTCCGCTTCTTCGAGCTGACCCAGTTCGCGCAGCACAGTGCTCAGCATGACCAGCGTTTCTTCTTCCCGCGGCATATGCTTCTCGGCACGGCGCAACCAAGCCAGAGCTTTGTCGGGGCCGTGGAAATGCAGGTCGGCACGCGCTTGCAACATGTACAAAAGCGCGCGCTGGAAGCGGGGCAGCGGAGTTTGTTCGGCTTTGTCCTCGGCAATCCACGGTGCCAACACGTCGCGCATTTTCTCCATCTGCCGCAGCTCCTGGTAGACGCGTGCCAGCTTGATGGCGACATCGGCATGATCGGGCCGACGCTCATGGCAGTAGGTCAAATGGGGCAGTGCCAGACGCGCTAGACCGGAGCGGTACAGTACGTCTCCCAGACGCAGGTGGGCATCGAAATGATCGGGGCGCAGTTCCAAGGCTTTTTCGTAGTCCTCGGCCGCCTTTTGCAAAAGGGGGCGCAATTCGTAAGCCTGGCCGCGCAAGTAATAAGCCTGCCAGTCGTCGGGATAGCGTTCGATCCACGCCGTAGCCCACGTTTCTGCTTTGCCGAGAAACTGCGAGCGCACATAGCCTTTGACCAGCGCCTCCAAGATGAGCGGCTCGTCCACATGGCCGACGATGAGATGCTGGACGAGGGTTTTTTCCACTTGATGGATTTCGCCGGCTTGGGCCTGAAGCATGAGCCATTCGAGGTCCACGCCTTCATGCTGGCCGACCAACGGATCGAGCAGGCGCAGGTGCTGGCGTGCCTTGTCTAAGTCGTCCAGACGACGACAGGTCCGAGCCAAGAGCAGACGTGTCTGGGAACTGGTCGGCCACACACGCGCGCAATACTCGAGGTGTCCACGGGCCGCCTCGAGGTCGTCCTGGGCCAGGGCTCGCTGTGCCTGGCCCCACGCCCACTGCCCGATCAGATGGGGATACCACAGGGCCAAAGCGCCTGCTAGGGCCAAGACCAGCGTCAAAAAAGCTAGACCGCGTCGTCGGCCCAGTGGGCCTAGGATCCCTTCCCAGCGCCACCATGATGGGACCGTTGGCTTGAGCTCGGCAGGCACAGGTTCTCACCCCCCACGGACTGCTTATGGTCCGGCGGCTACCGGCAGCCCCTGCCGACTGTAAGGTGCCATCTGGGCATCGGCCTCCCCTTCCCGCAGGATCCAATAGCGGTTGGCCGCCAGGGCTTTCCAAGTTTGCACCCTTCCTGAAGGCCAACGAACTGTCAAGGGCCCCGAGACTTCGGCACTGCCCAAGCCGAATACGATGCGGGTATCGTTGGACGACAGATAGCTGCCTCCTCCTTTGACGAAGCGCACCAACTTGTGGCCGGCGACCTCCAAGGTAAGTTTGGCACCGATGGCATCCGGCTGAGGCCGACCGACCAGATGGATACCCAGCCAGTTGCCGAACCGGCACGCCTCCCCGCGCAGGATGGCCACCGGCTCATTGAGATGACTGATGACCACATCGGTGGCACCGTCGTTGTCCAGGTCGCCCAAGGCCACACCGCGGCCGATATGCTCCTGGGCAAAATAGCTGCCGCCGTGGGGCGTGATCTCTTCGAAGAAGACCGTAGCCGGCGCTTGTCCTGGTCGCCGGCGGTTCCACAACAGCACTGGTCTTTGCCGCAACGTACTGGGCGGCTGCGGATAGCGCACCGCGTGCCCGTTGCTGATCAATAGGTCTTCGGCACCGTCGTGATCTATGTCTATAAAGCCTGTGCCGAAGCCGACATAGACCAAGCCGATGGCGGCGATGCCGGCACTGCGACTCACGAACCGAAACTGCCCATTGCCCAAATTGCGATACAAGGCGTGGGCTTCGTTCTGATAATTGGTGACGAAAATGGACGGTGCTTCGCTGCCGTCGTAAGCAGCCACGTCCAAGCCCATACTGCCGTTGGGGATGCCCTGGTCATCGGTGGCGACGCCCCGTTCGGCAGCTACTTCTCGAAACTGTCCCCGGCCCTGGTTGAGGTACAGGTAATTGTCCGTGGTGTCGTTGGCGACATAGATGTCTATGCGCCCGTCGTTGTCCAGGTCACAGGCGATGACGCCCAACCCTTTGCCTGGCTTGATGCCGGCCGATACGGTCACCTCTCGGAAGGTGCCGTCGCCGTTGTTAAGGTACAAGGCATGTTGCAACGGCTGAAACAATTTTGGGGGGCACACATCAACCGGCTGGCCGACACGGTACCCGCCGCAGCGCGGATGATTGCGAAAAGACCAATCCACGTAGTGGCACACGTACAAGTCGAGCCAACCATCGCCGTCGAAGTCGGCCCAAGCGGCACTGGTACTCCAATGCAGGGGACGCTGATCGCGCAGGCCGGCCTTTTCGGTCACGTCTAGAAAACGACCGTGCTCGTTTCGATACAAGGCCAGTCGGCCGTACCCGGTGAGCAAGAAATCGGGCCAGCCATCGTTGTCGTAGTCGGCCACGGCCACGCCGTGGTTGTAAAAAAGATGGCCCTGTGTGGGCAGACCCGCTTCTTCGGTGACGTCGCGGAAGCGAAAGCCACCGAGATTGCGAAACAGCCGGGTCGGATACCCGCGGATGCTCGGTCCGGCGTCGAAGTAGCCTCCGCCGGGCACCAGGATGTCGAGCAGTCCGTCTCGGTCGTAGTCTATCAGGCCCACGCCACCCCCCAAGGACTCCAGGATCGCGTAGTGATCGGCTTCTTCCCCGTTACGGTAGATATGCCGCAGGCCGCTGGTGGCGGTCACGTCGGTGAAATAGATGGGCTCCTTTTGCCGAGGCGCCGGCGTACCCGACTCGGAATTGGTAGGTACCACGCCTGAAGAAACTCCGTTCCCACACCCCGGCAGCGCGGCCATGCCGACACCTATCCATGTCCCCAGTGCCAGGATCACGCTAACAGGATGACTTTTCACGTGGCACCATCCCCCGAGCACACTCAAGGCGCCGGCCGTACGGTGTTACTACCGCTGCCAAAGAGCCGGGCTTTGACTTCTTCGAAGAGTTTTTGCGCCTGTTCATAATCCGGACGCAATTGCAAAGCGCGGGCTAGCCAGCGGTATGCCTGCTCGTCCTGACCCAAGCGGACCAAGATCTGACCGGCTTCGTAACGCAGCTCAGCCGATCGAGCCGGCGAGACCGCAGGCCCACCGACTTCTTCGGCCAACTCCTTGAGGATCGCCTCCATCCGACGACGATCGGCCTCGATCGCTTTCTTGCGCTCTAGGTACTTCTGTGCTTCGGCACTACGTCCCAGTTCCTGCACGACACGCGCCGTCATTTCCAGGATGTCCATGTTGTTGGGGTCGGCGGCCAAGGCTTTTTCCAGCCAAGGCAAGGCTTGTTGCGCAGGGCGGCCCATGTCCAGCTCGATTTGTCCCCGCAGCCACAGCGCTTGGGCATGATCCGGTTTTTGCTGCAAGACACGTTCCAAGATCGCAAGCGCCTGATCGTAGTCGCGCAGGGCTTGACAACAGCGCGCACAGGTGACCCAAGCCGATGCATCGTGCGGGCGCTTTTGCAAGTACACCTCGATCTGTTCGCGGGCCTCGCTCCAACGTCCTGCTTTAGTCAACAGCTCGGCGAGCGACAAGCGTGCATCGTGCTGCTCGGGATCGAGCTGCAAAACCTTGGTATACATTTCTGCGGCCAGTGCGAAGCGCAATCCACGCTCGTAAACGATCCCCCGCACGAACCAGGCTTGCCACATATGAGGATGACGCTCGGTCCACATCGTGGCCCAATGGTGGGCCTCGGGGAAAAAGCCGTCGCGGATGTAGCCGTGGGCCAAAGCCTCCAAGATCTCTACCTCATCGTTGGGAAAGTGCGGGAGCAACCCAGCGACGACAGGGCCGGCAAAGTGGCTGGCCCCGCCCTGCACTTGCAGCAACTTGTACTCCAAGTCGAGACGCTCCGGACGGTACCCGTAACGACGCGCCCAGCGCAAGTGCTTGCGCGCCGTCACATGATCCCCCATCCGACGTGCGACCCGCGCATAGAAAAAATGCACGGCGCCGTCCTGTGGCCAGTACTTGAGGCACCAGTCGAGCCAGCTTCGCGCAACGTCGAACGCAAACGACTCGGCTGCTCGCTGTGCCTGCCACCAGGCGTAGCGCGCATACAGCGGCGGATAAACCAGCGCCACCGCACAGACAACGGCTGCCCCCGCTAAAACAGCCCGGAGTCCTTTCCGCATACCATACGCTCCGGACCGAACAGCGGACGGGCCCGCGGAAGTCGTCGCATAGTCTCGGGTCGGTACCGATGCCATACCGGCAGCCCAGGCACAGGGGACGATCTACCCATAAGTGTAACGGACCGTGAGAAGACCGTGAAGCGTAGAAGCCGGCAGAAACGCGGGCATAGGCCTGGCGACCTGCTGCTTTGCGCACCCTGCCGGCTGCAATCTCCTGCCAGCTGCCCATTCCAAAGTTGCTCCCCGTCCTGAGTCGCACCGCTTCACTTGGCGCTGGTACCCACCGGGGGAACACCACGAGGGTAATCTGCGGGCAAGATCCAAAAGCCGTCCGGCGCTTTCACCGGCACGGGCAGTTGCCGGTCTTCCTCGTCGAAAGGCAGTTCCTGGGGCCATTTGCCCAAGGGTAGCCCGGTCGCCCGCTTGTTGGCTTCGGCTACCATGAAGACGGCCAGGCCGGCATCGCTGCCGTCCACGTGCAGGGCCGCCTTTTTGATACCCGTCAGCAGGTTGTGCCTGAGTTCCAGCCGACTGCGGACGGTATGAGGCAATGCCCGCAAATGCCAAACAGCATCGTGTCCTGCGAAGGTGCAAGAAATGAAACGCATGCCCAAAGGCAAATCGCTGACTTCCCCGGAAGCACCGGGAGGATCGAAAGCCAAGGCTTCGCCGCCCTCACCGAGAAAAACACATGCTTCGAAGGTTGTGCCCGTGAGCGCTTGCCGGACGACCACGGTGCCGGCGAAGCCGCCGACAAAGTCACAGCGCACCAAGCGCACAGCGGCATGGGGTCCGGACTTATTATCGAACAGGACTGCGGCATCAGGAAAGCGCGGCGCTCCGGCGGAGGCACCGGCCCATTGCATCTGCCGCAGGGTTATTTCGCGGCCGGGCGCTCCACGCGCCCCGCTGAAACGCACACCCGCTTCGATGAACCCGCGTACTTTGAGTTGGTCGAGCGTCAACCCCGGGCACGAACCACGTATGCGGATCCCGTTGGCCAACCGCCCGTTGCCCTCGAGGATCAGTCCCCGCACTTGCACACCCTCCACGTGCTCGATGCTTACGAGCGGCTCGTCTACAGGCTGGTCCGAGCGCGGCCGCAAGATGGCTCCTTCCGGTGCCTCGACCGTTACCTGGCGGTGCTTGCTATGGAAATGCAAAGATTCCTGGTAGACATCGCGATCGGCGACGACGATACGATCGCCCGGTTCTGCCTTTTCCAGAGCCGCCGCTATGCTCGTTAGCTGCTCTGGCCGCGAAGCAAGTTTGCCCACATACCAGGTGCGCGAGGCGGACTTGGGGACGACCGGTGCCGGTGCTTCGCCTGTTTTTTCCGATTGCGGGCGGGCAGTGGTCGTGCCCAGGAATTGCCACACTATATAGACGACGACCAACGAACCAACGAGTACTCCGGCCCCGAGAGCGATCCATAGCTGTTTGGAGGTGCGGCGCTGAGCGGTCCGGCGTGCATCGCGCGCCAAATCGAAAACACGTGGTAGTGCCCGCCCCGGATCCGCTTGTGGCCCGGGGCTGGCCACCTGCCTGGGGCCTGTGTCTGGTTCGGGGTGCTGCGACCGGCGCTCGCTGTGCGACGGCAATACGGTCGGTTGTTCGCTCGGCCCTCGTGATGGAGTATCCGAGTGGCCGATCGGCTGTCCCGTCGGGGCTTGCTGTACCGAGGCTGACCCGCTGTCCGTTCCCGACGATCCGCCGGTCGGTCCGCTTGCCGATGGCCCCAGACCAACCCCAGCCGCAGCGTACGCAAAGTCTTCTTTACTCAAAGCTATCGCTTCGGCAGACGCCGGCACAGCCGCGCCCGGGGCCGGACTCGGCGGCCCGCTGGCTGCCGACGGAGTGTCAGGCACCGTGGAGCCGCTGGACGCAGCGATAGATTGCGTTCGGATCCGCGTTTGTTCGTCTTCCTCGGTGGCAGCTTCCGAACCGAGCGTAAAGCTCGAACCGCCGGAAGAAGCAGGTCGCGCGCGACCGCTCACAAGCTGCGAGGAAGAGCCGCTGCGGGCTGCCGGACTCAACGACGGCATCTCGGCATCGCTCGGCACCGCGTCGGCTATCTGGCTCCACGGCTCCAAGGCAGCCGCCACTTCCGCCGGCACCTGAAAGCGCTTAGCCGGGTCCTTCTGCAGCATGCGCTCGACCAGGGCCACGATGTGCGCCGGCACATCCTGACGAAATTCCCCGATCGGTCGCGGCTGCCGCGTCTGGTGCCATATCAGCTTTTGTGCCACCGTGCCTTCCCCGAAGGGCGCCTGCCCAGTCAGGCAGAAATAAAAAGTCCCACCGAGACTGTAGATGTCGGCCCGGATATCCACATTGTGGCTATCGAGTGCCTGTTCGGGCGCCAGGTAATCGGCCGTGCCCAGCACGTTTTCGTCGTACTTGCGCGTCAGCAGGTCGTCCTGATCGGTGAAAAAGCGGGCCAGGCCCATATCCAGCAGTTTGACGGTGCCCGTACGATCCACCAGCAGGTTGCTGGGCTTGATGTCGCGATGCACCAGGCCAACTTCGTGGGCATGCTGGAGACCGCAGGCCGCCTGGCGGATGTAGTGCGCTGCCCGCGCTACAGGCAACGGGCCGCTCACCTTGACGATGTGTTGCAAACTGGGACCGTCCACGTATTCCATGACCAGGAAATGGATCTCCCCAGCCTGATCCACATCGTAGGCACGAACGATATTGGGGTGGTCGAGCGCAGCTACGGCTTTGGCTTCGCGATAGAACCGTTCCCGTGCCGCCGGATCGGCCGCACGCGACTTGGGTAGCACTTTGAGTGCCACCCGGCGGTGCATGAGCCGGTGCTCGGCCAGATAGACCGTGCCCATGCCCCCGCTGCCCAGTTTTTCCAGGATTTTGTATTTGCCCAGGAAAAACCCACGCCAGCGACCGGCCAACAGCTGCTCGGCTTGGAAGCGCGTCAGGATCGCATCGCGCACCATCAGCCCGGCCAGGCGGCCCGCATCGGCGGGCAGGGCACCTGTCGCGCGCACTTGCTCGACATACGCCCGCAACCGCTCCGCGTCCACCAGCTCGCTCTTGCGCACGAGCTCCAAAAAATGGTCTGCCGTCAGGTGGGGCATGTGTGCCATACCCTCCTCATGCCGGAAAACGAACCGCCCCAGACGGCCGGCCACCGGCTGCGTCTCAAGTATATGCTATAGTTTCCGCTTGCGACCGCCGCGCATCTGCCCGTGCGACCTGCGACGGCCTTTCTGCTATCAAGACGATCGGCCTGTGCCTCTCGTCTTGTAGGCCGGTCTGCCACCGACCGCCCAGGGTTCAGTGCCGTGCACACCGCAAGTCTTTGAAGCGCTTGACGCACTGCGTGATGGCCACTTCCGTGGGCAATCTCTCGATGCTGGAAGCACCGAAAAAGCCGACGATCCCTTCGGTATGGTCGAAGATATACTGTGCCTCTTCCGGCTCCGAAATGGGGCCGCCGTGGCACAGCACGAGGATATCTGGCTTGACCTTTTTGGCGGCATCGTGCATCGCCTGCACGCGACGCGCTGCTTCGTCCAAAGTCAGGGCCGTGCGCGCGCCTATGCTGCCCTTGGTGGTCAACCCCATGTGCGGAATGAGCACGTCCGCTCCGGCACGCGCCATGTCCCGGGCTTGGTCTTCGTCGAACACATACGGACAGGTCAGCATACCTAGTTGGTTGGCAGTCCGGATCATGTCCACTTCCAGACCGAAACCCATGCCCGTCTCTTCCAGATTCTGCCGGAAAACGCTGTCCCGATCTATGAGCCCCACCGTGGGAAAATTCTGCACCCCGGAAAAACCTAGTGCTTGCAATTCGCGCAGAAAAAGCTTCATGATGCGAAACGGGTCGGTGCCGCACACGCCTGCCAGCACAGGGGTGTGCCGAACGATAGGCAACACTTCGCGGGCCATCTCTACGACGATTTGATTGGCGTCTCCGTATGGCATAATACCTGCGAGACTACCGCGCCCGGCCATGCGATACCGGCCGGAGTTGTAGATGATGATGAGGTCAATGCCGCCGGCCTCGGCACACTTGGCGGAAATACCGGTGCCGGCGCCTCCGCCGATGATGGGTCGTCCCGCGGCCACTTGCGCTCGCAAGCGTGCCAGGCACTCTTCCCGAGTGAAAAAGCTCATCGTTCGCCTCCTTCACATGATCCCATGCCTAGGCTATACCCGTCCTCTGCCAGCTCTCCGCCTCTCTGCGTCCCTCTGCGTCCTCTGCGCCCTCTGTGGTTGATGTCCGGCTTTTTTAACCGCAGAGGCCGCCGAGAAACGCAGAGAACAAAGCACTCTTCATCTCTCCCTGCTCGTCACGCTCTTTTGCTCGCTACGCTACCCTTGCCCGGCATGCTCCCCCGGTCGGCATGTCCCCTGGCCGCTCCGGTCCCCCCTGCTCGTCGCGGCCTCTTTGCTCGCCATCCTCCCCCACTCGTCGCGGTCTTCTGTACAGGCCAAGATCGGTTCCTTCCTCTGCGTGCCTCTGCGTTCTCTGCGGTTATTTTTTCTCTTGCCCTGGCGGGAGCTTGGCCCGCCACTTCGCTCCCTCCGGCGCCACTGCGGACGGGTCGCAAACATGGCTTTTCTCCGATGCGCATCCTCGAATGAATTCGACGGAATAGGTAGGGGACTCCGTTAGGTTGCGCTAGCGCAGCCTCATTGTACCATGGTGACGGAGCGATGCAATGACGTAGGCAGCACGAGCGTAGTGGCACTGCCCCAAGCCCAGGCGCGTGTCCGCAACGGGGGCGAGCAGCTCGCGCCGATACGTGTTGCCTCGTCGGTTTGCATCCGCTACGATAGCATTTTCGGATCGTACAATGGAAGCGAGGCGGAGGCCTGAGCGATGGCGCATGTCGAGCTGTGGGCGCTGAAAACGGGCCTTTGTCGGTTGGAGTTCATGACGATGGGAGGATCGGGACACTAGGGAAATCGGGAGAGGGCATGGCTAGGAAGAAGAAAGGCGCCGGGCGCAAGCTGCGCTGCCGCTTTTGCACGCCACAGGGATGTCCGCGACCGGCGTTTGTGGACTACAAAGATGTTCCAGGGCTGAAAAAGTTGTGTACCAGTCAGGGCAAACTGCTGGGACGCAAGCGCACGGGGATCTGTGCGGCTTTTCAGCGTGCGGTGAGCCGCGCCGTGAAGCGGGCGCGCTATATGGCGCTGTTGCCCTACGTCGGCGAATGACGAGGAAGCATGCGCGGGGGTTGTCCCGCGGCCCGTCGCGTGGTACAGCCCGCAGTCCAAGGGAAGACCGATGGGCGCTCCTGTCCCTCTGGTCGAGGTGTATCGCAGCGGCCGATTGGAGTCGGTGCACTACGGTCACGTCGCGGTCTGCGATACGCAGGGCAAGGTGCTTTTCGCGCGTGGAGATCCCCAGCAGCCGAGCTACTGGCGGTCCAGTGCCAAGCTGTTGCAAGCGGTGACTGTGGTGCATTGCGGTGCCGCAGAGAGCTTGCGTCTGACCGATGCCGAGCTGGCAGTTATTTGTGCGTCGCACGGGGCACAGGCGCTGCACGTCGAGGCCGTCACCAGTATTCTGCGCAAATGCGGTCTGACGCTCGACGCCTTATTGTGCGGACCGCACGAGCCTTTGCACGGCCCCAGTGCGCAAGCACTGCTGCAAGCTGGTCACACGCCGCAACGCATCCATAACAATTGCTCGGGCAAACACGCCGGCATGCTGGCAGCCTGTCGGCATCGTGGATGGCCCACCGACACGTATCTGTCTCCGGATCATCCGCTGCAACAAGCCAATAGGCGCGTGGTGGGCTCGTTTGCCGGCGTGCGTTTCGAGGACGTGCCGCTCGGGACCGATGGATGCGGGGTGCCGACCTTTTATCTGTCCATGGCGCATCTGGCTACGGCTTATGCTCGCTTGGCCAATGCCAAAGCGGCACCGACGAGCTATGCCGGGGCAGCCCAGCGGGTCACGCAGGCTGTCTGTTCGCATCCCGTGCATATCGCGTGGCAGGGGCACTTCGGCACGCTCCTGCTGGAACACTTGGGAACGCACGTGGTGGCCAAGGGAGGTGCCGAGGGCGTGTTTGCCGCCGGTTTGCGCGGCAGAGACCTGGGCATCGCGCTCAAGATCGCCGACGGCTCCAGTCGGGCTATCCCCCCGGTCATGGTACGCCTCTTGGAGCAATTCTTGCACGAAGTGCCCATGGACGGTTTTCGCCGCGCGGTTCTCGAGCCGATCCGCAACACGCGCGGCGATACGGTGGGCGAGTATCGCGTGGTCAACCTGTAAGCCAAGCGTCTGGAAGTAGAGCGCCCGGCGCAGACCGCTGGCACTTTCTCGTTTACCAGCAGCGTCTGGGGTGGCAGCTGTGGATGTGGTAGCCGATGCCGAAGCTGAACCCGGGCGGCGCGGGCTCGACGATGTACACAGGTGCCGGCTCGTAGATGACCCGTCTTTCGTAGATGACCGGACTTCTGCGGAATACGGCAGGGCGTCGGGCCGTGTCCAGCATGGCCTGGATGACGCGATCACTGACGCCTTGGTTGTGCAGACTGACCACGTCGGCGGCGGTAAGGTTGAAGACCGCTCCACTGGAACGAATGCTGCTGATGATCGTATCGTCGCTGACGCCGGAACGGGTCATTTGCACGATATCGGAAATGGTCAGCGGTCCAGGAGCCGTGACGGCGGCGATACGCTCAGCGTTACGACGATCGTTTTCGTCGAGACCTGCGCCGATCAATCCCCCGGTGGCGGCACCCAGACCTGCGCCGATGAGCGCTCCGGTCCCTGCATCGCCGGTACGGCTACCGATCAGGGCGCCTGTCGCCGCACCCAACAATCCCCCCGCCGTCATGCCCGTGCCGGTATGCGTCGCGCAGCCTGCTAGCAGCGTCAACATCGTGCCTAATCCCAACGCTAGCTTGTTGCCACGCATCGGTCATCCTCCCAGTCTTCTCGGGACCACTCATGCGCCGGCATCTTGGCCTGCTCGTGGGCCTTTGTACAACGCCCCATGTGCCGGAAGCGTATCCGCGGCCTGCTCACAAACGCTGGATGCCTCGGCAGCCGGTCCCTAGTAGAATCCATCGGCTATTGGCTTCGTGTCCCATGAGCATTTGCACCCAACGGTCCGGATGTATATGCTGCCAGACAGCCGGTGCTTGTGCGTCGGCGTATACCGCGACGTATACGGCGCTGCTCGAAAAAACCGTCGCGCTCCACACCGAACTAGCCAGTATGCTGGAACTGTCTCGAGCCGTCTGGTTATGCCCTGGCAAGTCCGACTTGTCAAGGCGTAAAACCAGCGCAGCCTGTATCTCTTCGCGGAAGCAGGCACTTGCGCTACTCGGAGCCAATACTTCTGCCGAAACGTCGCAGCTTGGTGTCCCGTTGTGTAGGGACTGCGCAAGCACTCCAGCTGGCAAAAAGGACAAGCCAGGCAACACTTGAGGGTTGCAAGGCTTGGAAGGCACCGTGTACTTCGGGGAAACGCAGGGGTGGAAAAGAAAATCCTTGCGCCTAAAAAATTTATTTGCATATAATTAAGACTGCGGCTAACCTAGCGCACTGCAAGACTCGCCCATCTTGTGAGGGGTAACCGAGGGGCTTAAGCTTTTATCGGAGCCTGTTAGGCGGGAGTGGTCGAGGGAGTATTGCTATGAAACTGAGTCTCATCGTGACCCAGGGCAAGGCTGCAGGACAGGAGATACCCATTCGCGTTGCGCAGTTTTTGATCGGACGAGATTCGCAATGCCATCTGAGGCCGGCCAGTCCATTGGTGAGCAAGCGACATTGCGCTGTTTTGCTGCGCGAAGGCAAAGCCTTTGTCCGCGATTTCGGCAGTACCAACGGTACGTTCGTCAACGGGCAACAGGTCCAGGGCGAAAAGGAGCTACACAACGGCGACGAAATCCGCGTCGGTCCGCTGGTCTTCAAAGTCAAGGTAGAAGTAACCACGGACAAGCCGACGCCGGTCCCCGCGGGGCGTCTGTCCAAGCCTCAGGCCAAGGTCTCCCCTGCGAAAACGACGAGTCCACCGACAGGCACTGCCGATCTCGATGACGAGTCCGTCATCGAGATGCTTCTGAACCTCGAAGGCAGCCCGACACCGACCGCCGTGGGCAGCGATATCGTGCCGGGCGGCAGCACCATCATGGACATCAACAAAACGCCGGCGCCTGAAGAGACGCAAAAGAACGTGCAAGAGCAAACCACGCCGGTGCCCAAAGGCAAACCCAGCAAGGTGACGGTACCCGATCCCCAGGCTACTGCTCAGGCAGCCAAGGCCATCCTGGAAAAATACATGCGTCGGCCGCGTACTTCTCAGTAGGCCAGCGTCCGATCTGGAAAGAGGCGCCTTGTTGGCAGCGATCCGCGCACCAGACCTATGACCGATGCGCCGAAGCGGAGTTTGCCTGAGCTGCCTGAACCTGGACAGGCGCACGTGTTGGCTGAGAAACTCGTCCGCTGGTATGCGCGGCATCGTCGTCCCCTTCCTTGGCGGCGGACCTGCGATCCTTATGCCATTTGGGTCAGCGAGGTCATGCTGCAGCAGACGCAAGTAGCCACAGTCATTCCCTACTACCAGCGCTTCCTGAAGCGCTTCCCCACGCCGCAAGCGCTCGCCCGGGCATCTGCTGACGACGTGTTGCGAGTTTGGCAAGGCCTAGGTTATTACCGGCGCGCGCTCAATTTGTGGAGCGCTTGCCGTCGTTTGATGCAGCGGCACCGCGGGCAATGGCCGCAAGATCGGCAAAGCTGGTGCCGACTGCCGGGCGTCGGTCAGTACACTGCCGGGGCAATTCTATCGCAAGCTTTCGGGCAAAAAGTACCTGCAGTGGATGCCAATGCGGCACGGGTACTGGCGCGGCTGTTCGGCCTGCAAATACCTCTCGATCGCTCGGCAGCGCGTCGTTGGCTGGTGCAAGCTGCTGAGCGCTTGCTCGAGCGGCAGACGCCTGGAGAGTGCAACCAGGCCCTCATGGAACTAGGGGCGCTGGTGTGCACGCCGGCCGAGCCGCGCTGCCCAACGTGCCCCCTGGCCAGTGAGTGCTGGGCCCGCCAGCATCGTAGAGCCAGTGCCATACCTGTGAAGACCCGCCGACCTATTGTCCGTCGGGAGGAAGTCGCTCTGCTTTTGCATCGCCGCGGGCGCTTTCTGTTGACCCGTTCGGATCCTTCCGGCACCGATCCTTGGCCCGGGCTGTGGCATTTTCCGGCGGCAACTCTACGGGAATCCACGTCGGCGCGGCGCGTCCTGGGCCAACTGGCACATCGTTTCGGCTGCCGGATCGGTGCTGCCCAGGAACTTTTCGGCATGCAGTACCGGATCACGCGGCACGTGGTAGCTGTTCGCGTTTTTCAGGCGCAGGCCCATCGTGTAGGAGACCGGCGCGAAGGTACAGCCTGGCTGCGCTTGAGCGATCTGTGCCGACGACCGGTGTGTGCTCCGCATCTGCGCATTGCCCGCCGATTGGGCCGATTGGCTCGCCGACATCGTCAGTAACCGGCCTCCTGCCTTATGAATCCTGGGCTCCTAAGAGCGCTGACGCCCTACTGATCTTGCGTTCACAAGCGATGGTGTGTTCCAATGAGGCGTATAACGCAAAAGGCCCTTGACCGATTCGCGTACCCAAAACGATCCCAGTCGCAAGGGCACAAGCACCTATGCCCGAGTGGATTGCCAGACTGGCCGACTATGGCCCTACCGGTTTTTTGGCTGCCGTCATGATGGGTGTGCTGTGGTATTTGTTGACGCGCACTGTGCCGGGGCTACTGGCAGCCTGGCGTCAGGAATTGCAAGCGGAGAGGCAAGCACGTGCCGAGGCTGAGACGCGCGATCGTCAGTTGTTTGCACAGCTATTGCGCGAGGACCGGGCGCTGTGCCTGCGCCGGCATGTCGAGCTGGTGCGGGAAATGAGGCAACTCCAGAGCCGTATCGGCCGGCTACTCGGTCGAGACCAGGACCAGCCGCGCACCCAATGATCCCGGGAGCGTGCCATGCGTTGCCTGCTTTGTCAAGCATGTTGGCTGGCCATGTGCGCTTCTAGCGCAGCCGGAGACGGTGTCACGTTACTCCGGTATTCCCAGCGAGTACCGGCACGAGCGGTGGCTGCCAGTGTACGGGTCCAGGTTCAGCAAGGCTCTGTGCGTCATTACGGATCGGGGGTCGTCGTTTTCGACTCCGGTGAAGACGAATTGGCCGTAGTGGTGACCAACCGGCATGTGATCGGTGCGTCCGGCGGGCAGCCGCGCGTTCGCTTGACCAATGGCGAGGAGCGGGCGGCGGTGCTCATCGGCTTCGACCGCGAAGGCGCCGATCTTGCCGCACTGGCTATTTACTCGGACGGACGAACTCCTTGGGTAGTGCTGGCGGCCCGACCGCCGGCTGCTGGGGACTTGCTCTTCCAGGTGGGATACCCCGGCGGCCGGCTCGATCCCGTCCAGCGCGAGGGTCGCTACCTGAGCAACAATAGTTTCAGGCTCGACGGCGGCCGAGCACACCAAAACCTAGAAGCACAAATCGAAGTTATTCCAGGAGACTCCGGGTCGGGACTGTTCAACGCGGCCGGCGAACTGGTGGGCATTATCTGGGGCGGCAATCCGGCTACCGCCGTGCCGGTTGCGGAAGTGGAACGCTTTTTGAATAGCGAAGTCTGTCGGCGCTGGATCCGCAAGCCTCCCTGGGACGTTCCCGATCGGTGTGTGCCGACACCGCCACGACCGGCACCTCCTGCCGGCGAGCCCGCAACCGACCGCTGGGCACAGTTGGCTGAGCGTTTGGATGCGCTGGAAAAAAAGGTAAATAGCTGGCATGGTCAGCCCGGTCCCCCGGGAAAGCCGGGGCCGCCGGGACCTCAGGGGCCGCCCGGACCTCCAGGCCGCGACGCTCCCGATGTCCGAGAAGAAATCGCGCGCTTGCGTCAGGAACTGGAACAGTTGCGGCAGACGATGACGCGCATGCAGGGGCAGACGCGCGTGCGTATCTATCCACCGCTGCGTCCCTGAGCGGCGCCCAACGGAGGACGGGACCGACCTCTGGGTGCCGCACTATCGCAACCGACTCGTGGCACAGGTCCAGTCGCAACGCGTGCAACTAGGAGTAGGCCCCAGCCGCCGACCCTTGCTGCTGAGGAGGGTGTATCGTGGACGACTTACTGACCATGTTCAAGGCCGACTTCATGGAGGCAGTAGCGCGCCGGCGCGACGACACGCATTTGGCAATCGCCAGGCAGCGCGATCTAGCCGCCTACGAGCAGGCCCAACTGCGCGGGTTCATCACCGGTACGCTGTTCCAGAGCGACGATCCCGAGCGCTATGCTTCGCTCAACGCGGCTAGCCGGATGCCGACTACACTGGATCATCCTAATGCAGTCGTCGGACGCCAGGCATAAGGACAACGGAAGGGTTGGTAGCACTGGGACTCAGGGCCGGTGTGTCGAACCAGCCCGGCCCCGGCCCTGCCGTGTCGCTCGCGATCGCAAGCAGGCTCTCGGCTGCCGCGCCTTCAGGCTCCCCACTGCCGGAAAGGGGGAATCCGTGTGGCACATGGATCCAGAGAACGATGCACGCTCTCGCCGGCGCTTCTATTACCGACTGCGCCGACGCTGGCGCCGTTTGCGCAAACTGTGGGCACGTTATCATCTCCACGCCACGTGGGATCTGAGGACAGCGCTATGCATGCACCGGAAAACCATACGCCACCGTCGCGAGAAAAAGCCGCTCGTGAACGAGTACGCCACTGGCTGTACGACCTGTTCCTGTTCCACAGTGCCGAACAGGACCGCATCCAGCGCGCCGTGACGGCCTTGGGCTACGGCCTCGACCCAGCTGAATATGCACGACCTTTTCCAGGTTCGCCCACGTACATTTCGCTGCATCCGGCAGGCCGGCGTCTGCCCGCCGGCTGGCTCGTCCTTCTGGCCGGCTGCTTGGCTTTTGCCTTGGGCTGGTATTTCGGGCGCGCGACGCCTCTAGACTTGATGGTCCATTGGCGGCTGGACACCCAAGGCCGACCTGTCATCGAGGTCCTGCCGGACACTGCCCCTCCATCTATCCCACCATGAGGGTATGTCCTTGGCCCGACCATCGCCAGCATTACAATGACAGTGCGGATGAATGGGCTGGGGCATACCGTTTGGGGTACAAATGATGCGCATTGCGGTCAGCGGGTCGCATGGACTAATAGGCTCTGCTTTAGTGCAGGCTTTGGCCCAAGCAGGACACGAGGTGGTTCGTCTGGTCCGAGACGGGGCCGGCGGCACAGGCATCGCGTGGGATCCTGAGCGAGGCACATTGGATCGTTCGGCGCTCGAGGGGATAGACGCTGTAGTGCATCTGGCAGGCTACGGTATCGCCGAGCGACGCTGGACCGCTCCCGTCAAAGAACTCATCCGTTCCAGTCGGGTCAACGGAACGCGGCTGCTGGCTACGGCGCTCGCCGACATGGTGCGTCGGCCACAAGTCTTGGTCGCCGCCTCGGCAATCGGGTATTACGGAGATCGCCGCGACACCTGGCTCGAGGAGGACAGCGAGCCGGGTACTGGTTTTTTGGCCGATGTCTGTCGCGCCTGGGAAGCGGCTGCCGAGCCGGCACGAGCAGCGGGCATCCGCACGGTGACGGCACGCATCGGTATCGTCCTATCACCCGAGGGAGGTGCACTCCAGCGCATGCTGCTTCCTTTCAAACTCGGTCTGGGCGGACGCATCGGCTCCGGCCAGCAATACATGAGTTG
Source organism: Gemmataceae bacterium (assembly GCA_040289265.1). GTDB lineage: Bacteria > Planctomycetota > Planctomycetia > Gemmatales > HRBIN36 > PSKW01. The sequence goes on along the minus strand of PSKW01000009.1, from coordinate 15,589 downwards.
GGTGGCTTGTGACGACGTCGTCGCAGCGATCCAATTCGCCATCGAGCAGTCGTCCTTGGCAGGACCGGTCAACGTGGTAGCCCCAGAGCCGGTGACTAACCGGGAATTTACGCAGGTCCTGGCACGGGTGCTGCGCCGGCCTGCCTTCCTGCCGCTACCCAGCTTCCTGGCGCGTTTGGCGTTCGGTGAAATGGCCGACGCGTTGCTATTGGCCAGTACCCGCGTGCGGCCACGCCGGTTGCTCGAGGCAGGCTATACTTTCCGCTTCCCCACGCTTGAAGCTGCCTTGCGGCATTTGCTGCAGCGTCCGGCGATCAGTACTTAGGACGGCTCGGCCTCGGCTCGCATCCGTCGCTCCCAGCGGCATTTGGCAGCCCCGACGCATGAGTTACAGGGCTGGGCCTTTTGCCGCACGGCAACAAATGCAACGGGGAGCGATACCAGCTCGGTTATCCTAAGCGCCTATTGCAGTGCACCCTTACACAGTCCCCGGCTAGCATCTCATCCATGGCTTGCGGGTACAAAACGAGCGACCAGTCGTCTCCAGCACATTTTCCCCTAGCCGTGCAATATTTCCCCTCTTGGCGCGAAATACCCCATAGGCACTGCCCTTGGGATGTGCGAGGGTTTCCGTTGGTAGTCCAAGATCGGAGGAGTTAGCGATGCTCAAGAAGACACTGATCGGTCTGGTGATTCTGGGTGTAGCCAGCTGGCTATGGGTCAAGACCGAACTGTCGAGTTATGCGCGTACCGCCTGGGGAGTGGTACGCAGCACGGCCAAAAGTGCAGTGCCAGTGGAGTTCGAGATCAAGCGAGCCAAGCATATGCTCGCTACGCTCGATCGTGAAGCAGACAGCTTGATCAGCGCCATCGCTTCACAGATGATAGCCATCGAGCGGCTGGAGCGAGACATCAGTCAGACCGACGCCTGGCTCGAACGAGAAGCGCAAGCCATCAGGAAACTCAATGAACAGGTCAAAAACAAATCCGTTGGCTTGTCTACTCGGGAGGAAGCGAGACTGACCAGCGAGCTGGAACAGCGCTACCGGCGGCTGCGGCTGACCGCGGAAACCCAAAAGAGCAAGCGGGAGTCCTTGGAAAGACACCGCGAAACCCTGGCCGCAGCTCGTGAACAACTCGACCATGTGCGCAATGCGCGCCACGAGCTGTACAGCCGCATCGAAAAGCTGGAGGTGGATTTGCAAATCGTCAAGGCTGCCGAGGCACGATCCAGGCAACGGACACCCTTTGACGACAGTCAGCTGGGTCGGCTCAAAGAATTGGTGGACGAAATCGAAAAACAGATCCAAACGCGCCGTTACGAGGTCCAGCTACGCGAAGGCCAGATTCCGGGCCGTCCATCTACGTCGGCTAGTGCCGGCCAACTGACCCAGGAAATTGACGAGTATTTCTCCACAAAGGACGGGCAAGCGCGTCAGCCGTGAGTATCCGAGGCAGCCGAAGTGTAGTGCATGCCTGACCGCAACGCAGCAGACGCACGGCACCCGCTGCAAGGCACCGCGGCTAGCGGTCATGCAGGCACGGGCACATTGGTTGGGGGGCGGCGAATATCCCCTTGCAGGGGAACAACCGACCACGCGGTGTGGTCACCGGGAGCTGCGCCGCCCCTTTGTTTTTGCGCCTCCCTGTGCCAGAACGCCGACGGCGGCCAAAGCGCCCGCTGGCAATACCCAGCGCGCCTCCCCATGCCATACCTGGGGAACCTGTTCATGGAGTCTTGCCCAGCCGCCACACGAAAATGGCTTTTTCTCCTCGGGATTCATTCAGTCACGCCGGTACACCTTCCGTCCCATATCCGGCTCGTATACGGCGCTGGTGTCGTCGTACTCATCCTTTGCCGCGCGCCTGGCGCGAGCGGCACAGATCTCCTAGGATGAAGGAAAAGCCGCGGAAGCCGGCACATGCGACATCCAGAGCCAACGGTTCAGGTGGCACGGCGAAGTCGGGATATGACGCTTCCCAAGCGGTCCGCTCATGAAGGCTTTCGATTTCCTGAGAAACTGGTGGGTGCGGCACGCATGTCGCAAGTCTTTGAGTGCGGGTGACTACGACGCCGCCTGGCACTACGCGCGCAAACTGGTGGGTGTGCCCGGATCCCAGGCCCACAACCTGCTCGCCGCGCTGGCACAAGCCCTGGCCAACCAGGCGCAGAAAGCATGGGATGCAGGAGATCTGGCAGGCGCCTGGTCTTGTTTGATGCGGGCCGAGGCCTTGCAGTCACCGGCAGTGGCCACGGCGCCTATGCGCGAGCGACTCGAAGAGGCCATCGTCAAGCAGTTGGGACAATTACTGAGTGAAGGTCACCTGCAAAAATGCCTGCATGTGCTCGGGCAGCTCCGGCAGGCAGGTTGGGCCAGTCCATCGAGCGACCATTATGCCGAAGCCGCCCGGCATTTGCTAGTTGCCCGCGACTGGCTGCGCAGCGGCCAATATCGGCAGGCACGGGCGACTCTCGAGCAGGCACGTGCCCTGGTGCCCCACCTAGCTGCTTTGTGGGAGCCCCAGGAACAACGCTTGCTTCAGGACTGCGAACGGCTGGAAGCACTGGCACGTGATCTGACGCGAGCGCACGAGGCCGGCGATTGGCAACGCGTGGTCCTGATCAGCGACGAATTGTTGCTGCTGGCTCCGGAATACGAAGAAGCTCGGCGAGCACGATGCCTAGCGTGGCGTGCCAACGAGCCGCCGACACAGGTACCGGCGTCGGTCGCAGAACCGCTCGCCAGCGCACCGGAACCGCTGTCGCGGCGTCTGGTCCTGTGGATAGATCGCGTCGGTGCCTGGTTGGTGTGCCTGTCGCCCAAAGTCAGTTTCGGCCAGGCCACGGCCGATGCCTCCGTGGATATACCGATTCTGGCCGACATTTCGCGCCTGCACGGCTATTTCCTACGCGACGAAGAGGGATACCTGATCCAGGCAGTGCGGCCCGTGCGCGTCAACCATGTCGAAACGGAGCGCAGCCTGCTACGGCACGGCGACCGGATCACCGTGGGACGCAATTGTCAGCTTGTCTTCCAGCGCCCGCTGCCCATCAGCACTACAGCACTCATTCAAATCCAGAGCGGCCATAGACTGCCGTTGTCTCTGGACGGCATCCTCTTGTTGGGCGAGTCTTTGATCCTCGGCCCGGATCAGCACCATGCCCACATCGCAGTGGCCGAATTACCCGACCGGGTGATCCTGGCTCGCGCGCGCGACGGTTTGGCCCTGCGTTGTGCCGGCGCATTCACAGTGGACGGGCAACGACACACAGGCCAGGCCTCGCTCGGTGCTTATGCCAGCATTTCCATCCATGGTCTGCAGATCACCCTCGAATCGGTCGGCCCGCGCCTCGGCCCGCTTTATGTCGGTGTCGGCGCCACATGACCTAGGAAGCACAATGGATCAATACTGGTCGCCCACTAGCGAATAACCTGATGAAACAAGGCTCTGCGGCGGAGCAGGACCGGCAGGGGCTGGCACGAGACAGGAGAGTGGTATGAAATTTACCTTTGCTTCCGGCAGCCGACCTCTGGATGGCTACACCGTCAAACGCGGCCTGGGGCACGGGGGCTTTGGGGAGGTGTACTATGCCATCTCCGACGGCGGCAAAGAAGTCGCTCTCAAGCTGATCCGCCAAAACCTGGAAGTCGAGCTGCGCGGTATCGCCCAATGCCTCAATCTCAAACACCCCAATCTGGTGCAGCTCTACGACTTGCGCCGAGATAACGAAGGCAACCACTGGGTGATCATGGAATACGTGGCAGGGGAGTCGCTCAGCTCCATCCTCCAGCGCCATCCCCATGGACTACCCCTCGATTTGGCCCGGCGCTGGTTCCTCGACATGGCGCGCGCCATCGCCTGTCTGCACGACAACGGCATCGTCCATCGCGACCTCAAGCCAGGCAATATCTTTTTGGAACAAGGGATCATCAGGGTCGGCGACTACGGACTATGCAAGCTCATCAGTGAAAGCCATCACAAAGCACAGACCCAAGGCGTGGGCACCGTCCATTACATGGCCCCGGAGATTTCCACCGGCAACTACGGCAAAAGCGTGGACATTTACGCGGCAGGCGTCATCCTCTACGAGATGCTCACCGGCCGCGTGCCCTTCGAGGGCGATAGCCACGGCGAAATCCTCATGAAGCATCTGTCGGCGCCTCCCGATCTATCGCGGCTGCCCAAGCCCTACGACCGGATCGTGGGCAAAGCGCTGGCCAAAAATCCTGCCGACCGCTACGCCACGATCAACGAAATGATCCAGGAAGTAGAGCGGCTGGAAAGGCCGCAGACTGCCCCCGTGCCAGCGGCCCAGGCTGCCACGCCGGAGGCGGCACCGGCATCCCTGCCCATCGCCACCCCTGCCAGCACCCGCTTGACCTGGCGCGAAGTCATCCGCTTCCTGGCCAAGGCGCTAGCCGTCAACGCTCTGCTCCTCATTGGCCTGGTCGCCCCGGTTATGGTCGTGTTCCAACACGATTACAACCGTCCTTTTGCGACCGATATGTGGCCCCAGTTGGTTCAGATATTTTGCCTGGCTACACTCATCGAGCTAGGCGCCTTGGTGCTAGGACGTTGGTGGTTCGAGAAACCCACTCCGGACAACTTCGTCAAACGGATAAGCTTCATGGCCTATGGGTTGCTTATCGGGTTGTGTGCTTTCTGGCTTGCCGGCGGCGAGCTGGATCAACTGCTCTCACTCGATTTCCGGGGCGCTAGCGCACACGCCTCCGAACCGCTCATCGGTGACGATCCCGACGATCCCTTGGTAAAAGCACTGCTCGATAGGAAGTGTCCGCCGTTGAACGAGCTCCTCCTGGTCTGGTCCTATTTCCTAGCGACCATGTTTTTCATCGGCTGGTGGAAGCTATCCGATCCCATGCGACTTTGGCGCATCAATCCACTGGCATTGGTTTGGGCTTTTGCCGTCAGTTTCGTAGGTACGCTGTTCGTGGAAAAAGCACAGCACTTGCCGGCGGGTTCGAGCGGGACGACTACCAACTGGTGGCTGGCAATCGTCTTGGCAGCTTTGGTCACGCAATTGGTCAGCCCCTGGTTCCGTGCACTGCCCAAGGCTTTGCGCCCGGCCAGGTTGCGTTTCCGCTGAGCGACCGTCTTCTAGCCGGTTGGCACACTCTGGAGACGGAGGTCGTGACGCGATGACTCGAAGCGAAAGGCTTTCGGAAAACTGGCGCCGAGCGCCACAGCGCTCCTGGTGCGCTTCGGCAGCACATGGTCCCATGTATTCGCTAGCCCTGACAGCAGGTCTGGCCCTAGGGCTGCTCCATTGCGCCGATGCCGCGGCGACACACCTAGTAGCCCAGACCGATTCCTTAGCTGCAATGCAAGTCCGTCAGCCGGTCGTTCGGATGGCGCAAACGGGCATCGAGGACAGCAAGCCCGTCAGAGCCCAGCAGGGCACTCAGGCTCGTCGCAATCCGAGGAATTCGTCCAACTTGCCAGCAGGTTCGCTCATCCTCAAATTGCAAAGCTCGCCGCAAGCGACTCCTGAGAAAGCTAAAGACGATTTGCAGAGGCAGCTCGTCAGGCGTTTGCAGGAGGCGGCGCGGCAGGCGTACCGAGTAGACTGGCAGCCGACAGAAAACCTGTTGAACCAGGTCCTATCGCATCCTTCCAAATCCGATGAAAAAATCGAAAAGAAGCTGGGCATTGCAAACGGCGATCGGCTCGAGTATTTTATTGCCGAAGCAACCTGGACATTTTCCCAGATCGAGTTGAGGGCTATCGAACGCGAAATCCGGGCCGTTGTACAAGCGGAGCGCAGCCGGCAGGCCGGTCTGGTGGCGCTGGGCTTGTCTGGCTTGACGGCGCTCGGTTTGGGCTGGTCGTGCGTCGGGCGCCAGCGTCCTAGGTCGGCCGGGACACCAGGTCAGCCGGCATAAGCCCCCCAGGCCGATTCGCGCCGGTGTGCCAGGACGTTCTCCCATTGGCGCACCTGCCGATAGAGCACCCGACCGCGCGGATCACCGGTGAGAAAGCAATAGCGCAAGACCACGCGGCGCGCCCGGTCCCTTTCTCCGGCCGCGACGAGGGCTTCTGCATAGTCCCAAGTCAATGCGAAGTCGGTCCGGTTGCGACGCCAAGACGCCGACAGACAGCGTGCTGCTCGTAGGTTGTACCCGGCACGCCGATAGGCATCTGCCAGGTGCCGACGATAGGTCACTTCATCCGGGTCGGCGGCTACTGCCCGCCGGAGATAGCCGATAACATGCGGTAAGGCACGGGGCCGGACGATCTGTTCCACCTCAGCCAGCAAGTGCCAGGCCTCGGCCAATCCCGGGTCTTGACGTACTGCCTGGCGCAAGTGACGCCGGGCGGAGCCGAAATCGCCTCGGGCCATGTGCGTGCGCGCTAGCGATAGATGCGCTTGTGCCCCAATTTCCCGGGCCCACTCAGGGGCGGAAAGCAAGTGCTTCAGGATGTTCGCTGCCTTGGTCCAACGGCCTTTACGCCGCAACGATTCAGCCAGCTCCAGCGCAGACGGAACCAGTGCCACAACGTTCATGGGCCGCCTCCGTGCTCCAACCAACCTCCGCAGCTTCCCTGCTGCGGGTGCTCCCGATTTTCGGGCATGGCTATGGTAGCGACAGGCACCAGGCTTTGCAAGCGCAACTGAAAGGACCGCTACCTCTATAACCGCGTGCCTCAGGACGCATGCCATGGTCCGGTGTTGCGGCCGCTTTCGTTTCCCAGGCGGCCGACTTTTCGCGCCCCATAGCCGTTGCCACCGGCGTGACCTATATTTGCTTTTGATCTGATCCCGGGTGGCCAACCTTGCGTCTGTGAAGTGCCGGAAACCATCGCCGAGGGAGAGAAGCATGTCGGATGCGAGCAAATCGCTGACACCGGTGTACAAGCGGGTGATTTTGAAGCTGAGCGGCGAGAGTTTCGGGCCGCCCGGCAAGTCGGGTATCAGTCTGGAAGAAACGCTCAAGATTGCCCGGCAGGTGCGGCGTGTGGCCGAGCGTGGGGTCCAGATTGCCATCGTCGTGGGCGGCGGCAACATCTTGCGCGGCGCCACGTTCAGCGCCGGCAGCGAAATCATAAAGCAGGCTACCGCTCATTACATGGGCATGCTGGCCACAGTCATCAACGGCCTGGCCTTGCAAGATGCCCTGGAGAGTTTGGGCTTGGAGACGCGACTGCAATCTGCCATCCGTATAGATACTGTTGCCGAACCTTTCATCCGTCGGCGCTGTTTGCGACATCTGGAAAAAGGGCGTGTCGTCATTTTGGCAGGTGGCACCGGCAATCCATTCGTCACCACCGACACAGCAGCAGCCCTGCGCGGCCGCGAACTTCAAGCCGACGTTTTGCTCAAAGCTACCAAAGTGGACGGCATTTACAGCGACGACCCAGAAAAAAACCCACATGCCATCCGGTTCGATCGGCTCACCTATGCACAGGTCCTGCGGGAGAACTTGCGCGTCATGGATGTGGCGGCTATCCATATGTGTATGGAGGCCCGGCTACCGATCCTGGTTTTCAACTTCAAACAAGAGGGCAATCTGGAAAAAGTGGTCGCCGGGCATCCCTTGGGAACCTGGGTCGGAGATGCATCATGACCTCGGATGAAATCCTCCTTGACGCCGAGGAGCGCATGGAAAAAGCGGTCAAATACCTGAGCGACGAACTGCGCGGCATCCGCACCGGGCGTGCCAATCCGGCGCTCGTGGAAACACTGCGCGTCGAATGCTACGGCTCGACTATGCAGCTGCGGCAAGTGGCGGCGATCAGTGCCCCCGATGCCCATCAACTGCTCATTCGTCCTTACGATCCGACAACCCTCAAGGACATCGAGTGTGCCATCCAGACCAGCGAACTGGGGCTCACTCCGCAAAGCGACGGTAAGGTAATTCGGCTGACCATTCCGCCTATGAGCGGGGAACAACGGCAGAAACTGGTTGCCCGCGTCAAGAAACTGACCGAAGAAGCCAAAGTGGCCATCCGCAATATCCGGCGCGATGCCAACAAGCACTTCGATCAGGAACAGAAGGCCAAAACCATGAGCGAAGACGAATGTGAGCGCGGCAAGAAACAGGTGCAAGAGTTGACCGATGACTACGAAGCGCGTGCCCAGGCACTAGCCGACCGCAAAACCGCCGAAATCCTCGAAGAGTAGCCTGGCGTGAATCCTATGTGCCATCCTCCGCTTCGTCCTTTGGCCTGATATTCGGCGCGCTGTCGGCCCGACCTGCCAGAGACGAAAAGCTGTCCATGATCTGTGCTACGGCTAGTATCGGAACTTTTTGGGTCATCGTAGGCTTCCACCTCCTGATAGTAGCTCTGCTAGCGCTCGATTTGGGTGTCTTCCACCGGCGTGCCCATGTTGTCGGCATGGCGGAGGCGGCGCTGTGGAGCATCCTCTGGGTGGCGCTCGCCCTAGGTTTTGCCGGTCTTATCTATTTCGGCTGGCACTGGTGGCACCCCGGCGAGCCGGACGCCGGCCCGGAAAAAGCCTTCCAGTTCCTGGCAGGCTTTCTCGTCGAAAAGTCGCTGTCCGTAGACAATCTTTTCGTCTTTATGGTGATTTTCCGCTATTTCGGCGTGCCCCCCCACTTGCAGCACCGGGTGCTGTTCTGGGGCGTCGTCGGGGCCATCATAATGCGCGCTCTGTTCATTCTCGCCGGCGGGTGGTTGATCAGCCAGTTTTACTGGATTCTGTACCTGTTCGGTCTGTTCCTGATCTATACGGGGATCAAGCTGCTCTTTTCGGTAGAGGAAGAAATTGACCCGGGACGCAATCTATTCCTGCGCTGGGCGCAGCGGATACTGCCGTTCGTCGAGAGTTACGATTCGGACCGCTTCTGGGTCAAGCGCATGGGCAAATGGCACGCCACCCCCCTGACTTTGGTGCTGTTGGTGGTAGAGACCACGGATGTCATGTTTGCACTCGACTCCATCCCGGCGGTTTTTGTCATTTCCACCGATCTTTTCGTGGTCTACACCTCGAATATTTTTGCCATTTTGGGGTTGCGCGCACTGTATTTCTTGATCGCCCCCTTGTTAGGGATGTTCCGCTATTTGCACATCGGCCTAGCTGTGGTCCTGACCTATCTGGGCGCCAAGATGTTGGCTAAAGACGTGCTGTGGCACTGGTGGCAGGTGGAGATCTCCACAGCCTGGTCCCTGGCGATCATCGGTACTATCCTGGGGGCGACTGTGTTCGCCTCGCTCCTGGCAGGACCGCGGGAGGTGGTCAAGCATCCGCCCGAGGCTGTGAGTCTGGCGCAGCCTGAGGAGGAGCAGGCCCGTACGCCGAGCGCGGACACGTGCCCGACCGATGGCGAGGCGCACAAAGACCCGCCTGCGCAGCCATGATGAACTGCCACCGCGGTCGCCAAGACCTGGGTATCGGCTCCTTGCGCCACCCCTATCTTTGGTGTCAGCTATAACGGGTCGTCTCCGGCGATCCTGCAAGGTTGTCGGTTTTTCTCCGCTATTTTTACACCGGCGGGCGGTATAATACACGTGACGCAGGAACGAAGGCCGCCGGTCCGGGAAGCGGCAAACCGGATAGACCGGGGGCATCCATGGTCGGCGAAGACACCCCTGTGTGGAACAATCTGGCCCCGGGATTGTGGCTTATCGCCACGCTCGCGGTAGCAATCGTGATCCTGGTCGTCCTGCGTTTTTGGTATCGGCGTCGTCAGGTTTCCCCCCAACAAGAGTTGCAACAAGACCTGATCCGCTACCAGCGACTATATCACCAGGGTCAGTTGAGCGAGGAAGAATACCGCCGACTCGAAGAGATCCTCAAAGAGCGTCTGCGACGGATGTAACGGCCTGAAGCGATGGGCAGACAGTTGACACGACCGGTACGACTATGAAAGACGATCGAGGAGATTTCATGGGCGGAAAAGACAGCGGCGGTCGTCGTACTTCACCGGCCCGCGGCCGCACCAACGCGTTTTGTTCTTTCTGTCGCAAAAGCCACCGGGATGTGGGCCCGCTGGTCGAAGGTCCAGGGGAAGTCTTTATCTGCGGCGAATGCGTCGAGCTGTGCCAGTCTATCATCGAGCAAGACAAGCGTCGCCGCGGTCTGCCCCGTGCCGGTCTGACCCACATCCCCACGCCGCGTCAGATCAAAGAAAAGCTGGACCAATACGTCATCGGCCAACAAAAAGCCAAAAAGCTGCTGGCCGTGGCCGTGCACAATCATTACAAGCGGATCAGCCTGGCAGATCGCGGTTTTTCCGATGTCGAAGTGGAAAAAAGCAACATCCTGCTCATCGGCCCCACGGGCAGTGGCAAGACCTTGTTGGCGCGCACGCTGGCCCGCATCCTCGACGTCCCCTTTGCCATCGGCGATGCCACCACCCTGACCGAGGCCGGCTACGTCGGCGAGGACGTCGAGAACCTCCTGCTCAAACTGCTCCACGCTGCCGATTTCGACATCGAAGCCGCCCAGCGCGGTATCGTGTACATTGACGAAATAGACAAAATCGCCAAGACCCATCACAACGTCAGCATTACCCGCGACGTCAGCGGCGAAGGGGTACAACAAGCGCTTTTGAAAATGCTGGAGGGTACCATCAGCAACGTGCCCCCTCAGGGAGGGCGCAAACATCCGGAGCAACAGTATATCCAAGTGGATACCACCAACATCCTCTTTATTTGCGGGGGGACATTTGTCGGTCTGGAGAATATCATCGCCCGACGCGTCGGCAAGCGCACCATCGGTTTCGGCGCCTCCCCGGAGACCCGCCAAACTGAGCTGGGGACCCTCTTGCACAAAGTCACCAGCGATGACCTGATCGAATTCGGTATGATTCCCGAATTCATCGGACGATTGCCCATCATCGCCCCCTTGGATCCGCTCGACGAAGAGGCACTGGTCCGCGTCCTCACCGAACCCAAAAATGCATTGATCCGGCAATACCAAAAGTTCTTCGAGCTGGAAGGGGCCGAGCTCGAATTCACTGCCGACGCCTTGCGCGAAATCGCTCGACGTGCCAAGGAAAAAGATACCGGCGCGCGCGGCCTGCGTGCCATCGTCGAAGAAATCATGACGGACATCATGTTCGAGCTGCCAGAAATCGAACCCAAAGGCCGCTTCGTAGTCACCCCGGAAGTGGTGCGCGGCGAAAAAACGCTCTTCGAGCCTCAACGGGATCGGAAAAGCGCCTGAGTCAGCCCCTGTAGCTATGGTTCCAGCCGTGCCACGTCTTGCACCTGTGGAAGTCCAGTGCCACTGCGGTTATAATTTTTTAAAAGGTCTCACGGTGGCAGGTAGGCGCCTGTCGCAGGCTGCCGGCGCCCGGTCCTAGGAGTATTCGCATGTCGCAACCTAAAGGAGAACTGATCCCTATAGGCGGAGGCGATCCCATCCCCCTGGTCCGTGACCAGATGATCATTGGACGTCGCGAATCGTGCGATATCTGCCTGCGCTTCCCCAACGTGTCCGGCATCCATTGCCAGTTGACGTTCAAGGACGGGTACTGGTTCATCCAAGATTTGAACAGCACCAACGGCGTCAAAGTCAACGGCTTGCGTGTTCTACGCAAAGTGCTGTTGCCAGGCGACGAAATCAGCATCGCCAAGCGGCGTTTTACCATCCACTACACCCTTGCTGCCGGTCGTCGGGCGCTCGAAGAAATCATGGAAGACGACATCATGAGCGAAGGACTACTGGAACGTGCCGGACTGCAAAAGCGCCGGCCGACCACCCCACCACCTGCATCCCGACCTGCCGCACCTCCCAGCCTAGAAGAAATTGATTGGGACGAAGAAGAAACATAGGCATCCCCGCACAGAACTTGGGGCTCATCTGCGGTAGCCTGTCCACACGTCCAGGCCAAACAAGCAGCTGGCGAGTCGAGGCGCACATGCCGCCGTCAGTCCACCCGCACCCAGATAGGCGACGCCCACGCCATATGTCCGTCGCGTTGTACCGTGCGCACATAATAATAGCTCGTTTTGCGCCGCTCAGGCTGTGGATCGGTCCAGCGCAGGTGCACACTGCGGGCATTTTTATCCGCGGGTGTCGCTCGGTGGACGACCTGGCCGTTGCGCAGGATAGTGACCTCGGCCAGCGGCGCCGTGCCCACCACGACGATGTCGAAAGAGGGCTCCGACATGGCACACTCGTCGCCCATGAGGGCCAATTCCCTAGCGCGAAAATCCACCAAGATATTGTCGGTGGCGGCGTAAGTATGCCGCTTCCTCATGGCTTCGACCAGCCCTGTGCGGGTGAATTCTTCGGCCAGCACACAGGCATAGCTGGTGTGGGTGGCAATATGATCGCTCGACGCTTGAAAACCCAGACGATACCCTTTTTGCAAGGCTTCCTGGACAAACCCATCGGGCTTGTACGGACCGTGAACCAACAAGGCTCGCTCGTCAATGGCCAAAGGAGCATCGGCCATCTCGTACGAAGTGTGGTACCCCTGGAAAAGCTCGACGATCGGCTCCAAGCGGCCGTCCCACTGGCGCCAATCGGTACCCTGATCGCTGGCTGTGGTATGGGCAGTGCAAATGCCGTCGCTAGCGCGCAGGTACTCGTAGAGCCGTGAGGTATCGCGCGCCATCTGGGCGGGGATCGCCTGATTGGGCAAGGCGAGCGTGCGATGTCCGCGCCGTGTCCAGATGACGTTGCGGTGCCCATTGGGATAGCGCACGCTCCGCTCGTACCCGTACATGGAGATGAACGTCCCCGGGACCGTATACAAGTCGTTGGCTTTTTGCGTTCGCCACCAGGAGTATTCGCGATCGTTGCCCATGTTATGGTCGGCGACCAGGATGAAATCGAGAGCGGCGACATCGAGGGCGTAACGATGCAAATCCATCAGCGAGCCGTCGCCGACGCCGTCGCTGGATATGTCGGTGTGCCGATGCAAATCGCCGCGGTATATGCGATAGGTGCGTCCGTGATGCCGCACACTATGAGTGCGAACGCGTGCCACATCTTCCGATTCCGTGGCGTGGACTTTGCGCTGCGGCAACGCAGGAGCGGGCGTAACGGGCGCACCCGATTGCCAACCGCCCGGCTCCGGCGCGGCTACCAGCGAGCAGAGGGTGATACTCAAATTACGCTCCGGCATAGACTGGGGAAAGTAGGGACGGTGGTCGGTCGCATAAGCTACCCATGCCGTGCCCTGTGCATCGGTGCCGACGGCGGCACGCATGTCGTTGCGTCCTCCAGAATCGGGCAAGGGAACAGGTGCACTCCACTCGTGACCCAACCAAGCCAAAGCCCACATATCCCACCGGCCACTGGCCGCCCAACCATCTTCCCGCGGTCGGCGACAGGTGCGGTGCCGAAACAGCAGCCACATACGGCCCGCACTATCGGCAACCAGAGCCGGCAACTCGACGAATTCCTGCAATTCCGCAGGCATACGCTCGGGGATCAACGGGACATGATGCCAGCCGTCTTTTTCCCGCACGCGCACTTGAATCCAGCGGCTTTCGTACAGCCCTGTGCCACGTTCGCGAAAGCGCTTGACGGCGATGTGTCCATCCAAAGTCAATGTCGGGTGCCAAAAGTAGCCCGTATCCTTGCCCCATTCCGGCCCCCCTTCATCCCAAGCAAGCCATAGGCGCCCGCCGGCATCTACCGCTAATGCGGCATGAGCATTGAAATGCCCCATCTTCTGGCCAAAATAATGCTCCACCGCGCCGAGTTGTCTAGTGGCCCCGTCAACAGCTCGCAGGCGCTAATCGTAGTAGCCCGGCTCGTACGTATCCCAAGCGATCCACACCCGGTCCAGCTCGGTGTCAGCGACGACCGCTGGATCCCAGTCATTGGCCGCGCTGTCACTGATGCGCATCTCCGGATGCCAGCGTCCGTCGAAGACACGAGCCAGGATATCTGCCTGCCCGTTGCGGAAGCCTTGCCAGACCAGCCATAGGCGGCCTCGGCGATCGCTGACCATCCTGTGCCACATGTCCGACCCGGGTGCTTCCGTGAGCCGAACCACTTCGCCCGAGTGCCCCCGGGCGTCTATCTGCCGGCCATACAGATCCCAGTTCCCTTGCAACTGAGCCGACCAAACCACCCACAGACCCTGGGAACTCCCGGCTAGGGCCACTCGGAAAAGATCTCCGCTGGCAAGCGTCTGCAAGTTCCAGGGCGCGCCCGACTGCGCTCGACTGGCAACGTACAGCGTATCCTCGCCAGCTCGGTAGCTGATCCAAGCAACGTATTGCCGTCCATCCGCGGGATCTATCCATAGTGCAGGATAGTCATCCTGATAGGGCTGCTCGCTTTTCAAGGGTGCCGGCGGACAAACTGCCTCGAACACAGGCATGCGCTCGACTCGAACCTGATCCCCTAAAAAAGTCAGGGGCTTGCCCAGGACCAGCTCGTTCGTCCGAAAGCCGAAGCGCCCTTGCGCCAGCTGCACAGTGACTTCGGCAGACTTCCCCTCGACCACTAGTTCCACTCCGACAGGCCAGATGGAAGTAGGCTCGGGAGCCGGCGGCGCGTCGGGACGACCCACCGCTACACGCTTGCCGGGCGCCACATGACGCTGGCTCGTGCATTTCCAAGACCCTTGTTTCGCCTCGATCGTGTCCTTGGGAGCAAAACGCCACCCGCGCAAGAGTATCAGTTTACCATTTTGCACGGTCAGGTTGCCGCTCCAGTCGGTCGGCTGCGTGTCTCGGTGGCCGAAAGATATGCGCAAGGCAAAAGGTTCCGGCTGCTTCTTTTGCTGCCAGGCCAAGCTCAAGCCCACGCACAATGTTACCGCCACCGCCGCGATCACTCTGCGAGTCCACATAGTTTCGGCTCCACAAGAAACACATCGCCCCGCCGGTCGAATCAGCGCATACAAGCCGGGCACTATCTAGGGACTACTACTAAGAAAAAACCAACTTCTGCGGCAAATGAAAAATGGGAAAGGACCTCACAAAGAAAAAGCCTCGCCCGAGTCTATCACTCGGCGAGGCCCATTTGTTTTACATGGACCTGTTCGATGCCGCCCGCCGGCGCAGCACAGCCTTATTCGAGCAAGCTGAAGTCTATCAGCTCCCCGTCGTTACGAATGCATACTGCTTGAAAGATTCCTGGGGCCACGTCGTAACGCAAGGAGCGCACGGAACCATCGGCAAATAGAGCGTTGAAACTGGTCGGATGGCTGGAGCCAAAACCATCGTATACAAAAGTGCTTGTGTCATTGGCGTCTCGGGCCGGCATGAACCATCCTGACCTGACCGTATCGGTCAGCAACTGGATACCAGGATCCACGCCGGCGACAAAACCCGCCGCATCCCCAGGCTGAGGATTGGGAATGAAACGAACGTTCAAACGCTTCTCCGCGATCATCAACGTGTTGGAAGTACCGTCGTTGATCTCCGTTATGCGTACCGGCGAGTTCAGAGGCATAAATTGTCTGGAACTGGAATCCCAAAACAGTGTCCGATTGAACACCCCATTATAGAACTTGTGGTGCGTATGACCGGCCGCTGCACCATCACCGTTGCGATCGACATACAGAAACGACCCGGAACAGCCAGCATAATCAATAGGCGCTCGGTTTCCGAGACGCGCCAAACTGCCCACATTGGCGATCACCATCGTGCCGCGCCGACTAGGACAGAAATAGAGAGATACAGGAGT
>PSKW01000020.1:0-3148 GCA_040289265.1 Gemmataceae bacterium | reverse complement strand
GCGTCGCTCCTCGTCATTTGCTCTGGTAGCCGGGGACAGCGGATGCCTAAAGCTCGATCGGCCTCGCCGGCAGGCAGCGGATGCCTAAAGCTCAATCGGCCTCGGCTATAGACAACGCGAAGGACGCCGATGATGTTACGCTAAACAGTCAAAAAACGCATGTCAAGCAAAAATTCGCGTCTGCTCGCACTTGCGCAGCCGGAAACTGACCGAGCGCAGCGACGCTTTTGGGAACGACCCAGGCCGTCGAGCTTTACTTGCAGATCGTCCCAAAGCCCTGCAACAACCATGGTTGATAGGCGATTTCCCGAGCGTTGACCTGCGCTCTCACGTCCCCGCCAAAATCTGCTCCCTGTTCCACCGCTTCATGGGGATCGCAGTTTAGGCTGGCAGAATAATCAAAAGTGAGGTCGCTTGCAAAATCACAGAGATCCTCGAGACTTGGCATACCGATTTGCCTCAAGGCTTGTAGCGATACGCCCAGACCGTCGTACCTTGAATGATGACGAACACATTGTGCGCTGGGTCGAAATAGGCCAATCGCTTGTGGCCCTGGGGCATCGGGTCGCCGACGGGATTGAGCTTCGTCCAGCCAGGCTGGTCCGGGTCGTAGGCCCACAAAGTGTTGGTCTTGAAGTCCACCAGCAGGGCGTGGCCGCTGTGCGGATCGTAATACATCGGCGCCCAAGCGTCATGACCGTCAGGGGCCTCGCCCTCGGTCAGCACTTTTTTCCACGCATTGGTCTGCGGGTTGTAATGAAACGTGTCCTTGTGGCGCTGCACCAGGAGCAGCTTCCGTTTGGAATCGTAGCATCCGACCTGCTCGGGCGGTGGAGACTGCTTCTCGAATTCTGCCAGGCTGCCGTTCGCTTTGAGGTCCTTCCACGAATTGCTTCGGGCATCGTACAGCCAGGTGCCGTGCATCTGCCAGTTGTTCGCGTGCCAGACCGACCCTTTCAAGTCGGGGATGTACTCCAGCAGGCCGCCGAAGATCGGCCTGGGATAGGGAGGTTTGGTCTTGATGACCTTCCAGCGGCCGGTCTGGGGAATAAAACCCCACAACGGTGGACCGGCGTAAATCTGGGCCGGATCGCCGCCCAGTTGAACAACCGCCTTTTTCTGGTCGGTGACCCAGGTGTTCATGAAGAGCAGCATCTTCTGCTGCGGGTCGTAGGTGAGGCCCCACCAGGTGTGGGCGATCACCGCCGGGCCGCCGCGCTTGGTGATGAGGATGCCGTCCTTGAACTCCACGTCGGAAAAGTCCTTGCCGAGGTCGAGGTAACTGCGGGGGTTATCGGGTGCATACAGCATAATCCAGGCGAACGCTGCCAGGTCGAACTCCCAAACATCGTTGAGGCGATGCGGCACGCCGTGGTTGGCGCCGCAGTAGAGGGCACGCCGCCGCTCCGGCGCCCAGACCATCTTTTGGCAGTAATCGCGTCCGCGGGGCCCAGTCTTGTCCAAGTTGAATTGCCGGGCGACGGCGTTGAAGTCGCCCACGACCTGGACTTGGCCGATGACCCGGCCCTCATTCGCTTGCAGCCCCTTGATCCGCGCGAGGGCCTTATTATTGACCGGAAGACTGGGCTTGATCGCCTCTTGTGGCTCGGGCACTACCGGCAATAGGACCAGGAACGGTATCACCAGTGAGTAACAACCCACCATTGCTTGTCCTCCCCGGGGCGACAACTGCAAAAGGTTTACTGGCTCTGCACTCAGTTTGCTGCTTCAGCCGCCAGCTACAACGCATAAGTTGATAGCCTGGCGCTCTATTTGTCAAGGAACGACACTGTCTGACTCTCCATCTCCTGAACCGGACACGTTGTCTGTCCGCTGCTGATCAGCGCCTGACCCTCGAAGCGCAATTTCTTCTGCGTGGACTTGGATTTCTCCGGTGCCGAGTCAGATCCAGCCCCTGATGAAGCTCGGTCTTCTCGAACGACGACAAGCTAGCGGCGTAAACATGGTTCCCGGGTTGGGCGACCGTCCAATTTATGGCGAAGATCGGGATAGACGTGCGGAACGTTAAAAACACAGCGATTCAGCCTCGTTTATTCGCCGATTTACCCAGTAGCATTGTTAGCGTACAATTAACTAAGTTGTGATGCCTCTGGTCGAACGGGTGACCTACGACGGCGCCGGACATTTTAGGAGGCAGTGCTACGGCTGCCGCCAACGATCGTGGTGCGAGTTTGTGAGAAAGTTTTTCAGTGAGGAAGACGCGCAATGCCTGAGAATGACCCCCAACTGCTTGCCCTTGCCCAAGCAATCGATCGTTTGACGCCCGACGAATTCAAGAGCCAATTCGTCGACAAGAGTGCCAACCAGACTGTATACAACACCGATCCCGCCGAGCAAGCCATCGAGAAGGTGTTGGCCAGTGCCGATAAGGAGGGGTACATGCCGGATGCGGGGGCGCGGGACGAAGCCGGCATCGAGGTCACGGAGAAGGAGGTCGCTGACCGAGCATTTGCACACCTCTTGACGAAACCTCCGGGGCGTTTACCCTCGGGGATCACGAAGCTGTGTTGCGCCGCTGATCCTGCCGGAGGGCAACCCGGCATGTCCGGGTTGTCCTGTATAAGAAGGAGGTGCGGATCATAGGGCGCATCACGCGGGTAGAGTTTGAACCAGCCTCAGCCATGGGAGTTAGCATGTAGTCAGGGGTGGGTAGACATGCGGATCATGCGGATTGCAGCGCTGGTGCTGGGCATCATTGGCGGCGTCTGGGGCCTGCTCTTGGGCGTGGGCGTGGCGTTCTTCGTCGGCCCCATAGCGGCGCTCTTCGGGGACCCCTTCGCGGGAACCGTGGTCTACCTGGGACTCGCGCTGATACCCCTGGGCGTGCTGGGTCTTGTCGGCGCGGCGCTAGCGCCGTTCAGACCGAAGGCTGCTGCCTGGTGCATGGGCATCTCCGCCGTGGGCCACCTCATCGCGATTTCTGCGGCCTTGATCACGGTCACCGCCTTGGGCGCGTCGATGTCGTTTATCTTCATCCCGCCAACCTTGGAAATCCGCGGACGCACTGGCCGTACTGCCATCCTCTCTCCGATCGACATCGTGGCACCCCTCTGCCTTGGCGTCGCGACCGTCATGGCCATCGCCGGGCGCAAGGAGCAGAAGGAGGTGCGATTATGAGGGTTGCCGC
>PSKW01000002.1:0-633383 GCA_040289265.1 Gemmataceae bacterium | reverse complement strand
ATTGCCCTGCACCCTTCTCGATGACATGGACGATACCGTTGAAAAGAACGCCGACATATCCGTGGTCTTTGGCGGGCCGGCTGATTTCGAATTCCTGCACGATCTCCGAGCCGACACGTACCGGATCGGATACGTGCACAACTTGGTAGAAATAGCCGTTGAACTGACTGACCAGCCCCAGCTTCCGGGCACTTGCTAGGTCCAATGCCGTGGCGTCGAAGATCCAGAAGCCCGGTCGCAAAGCCAAGGACGGGGTCCAGAGCACGCGGGCGGTAGTCGCACCGCGCGTGAAAATGCGCCCCTGGTCGGCAGCAGGACCGGTCAGAACGGTCTCGTTGGGCCCTATCAAAGGCCGCCGCCGAAAGACTACGATCGTGCATTCCGCGACTCGGGGTTCGGTGAAACGCGGACGCTTCAACACATAGGCCCATGAATACTGCCGTTCTCGCGGAACCAGACCGGCGACCAACTCCGGCGCGCCATTGGGCGCAAAACTGGCATCGTTGTCCAGCGTGAACCAGCGTCGCGCGTCGTTAGCCGACTGCGCAAAAGATACCGCACTGCGCGGTATACCGAGCGAACCCACCGCTTTCGCTTCACCGACTCGGAAGCTGGACATAACAGCTTGTCCCAGCGGGTCCACAAAAACAGGCGGGCTCGGCCCTTGGTATTCTTTTTCCCCTTTATTCAAATTCAATAATCCGTCGAAGACCCCGATCTGTACGCCCGTGAAGAAAGGCGGCTGGCTCAAGTATTCGTACATAGAGCCCGGGGGTACCAATGCCGTAGTGACCGGTTGGAAGTTTTCTTGACCAGGGGGGACGCCGATAACCCAAGGATCAACGCGCACCTGTCGCCATTCTAAGAGTGCCTCGGCAGTGGCGGCGGCCAGGGCCGTTTGATTGTGGGCGATCGCCTGGGCACTGTTTTGCATACCCAGTGGAAAGAGTACCAGGATGGACAGTGTTCCGATGCCGACCACGAAGATCGCCATCAGGACTTCGACCAAAGTTGCTCCTCGGTGTTTTGAAGGGTCGTGCTTATACATCATAGATGACCCCGCTATTACACCCCGCCGCCACGGCCTTGCCTAGCAAAGAGGTACGGATCGCCGCTCACTCGGTCTACAGGGTATGTAGAGACAGCACCCGTGCGCGTGTAAACCACTACGAGCACTTCATTGTCCTGCAAATCGGGTGACAGATCGCGCACGTGGATATATACCATGTCCTGGGCGGCAGCAGCTCCGACGACCAGTCCCGCCGGATTGAAAAGCAGATCAATAGTGCCATCTACGGCGCTCGGTATGAGTCCAGTCGTCAGAGAACCAGGGTTGGGAGTAATATCTACGACCGCTGATTGCGGCAGCGACACCGGCTTTTCCGCGGCTAAAGGACGCGCTTTGCGGATGATCCGGTAGTTGGAGCTGAGATTCGTCGGCACGTGCACGTGAATGGGCTGCTGCAGTAATGGCTGCAGTAATGGCCGATCGAGTACCAAGCGTGCTGGCAGCGGAGGATCAGCATCGTAAACCCCTTTGATCTGGTACAGTTGCCCATTGCCGGTGACTTCCACCCAATCGCCGGGCCGGACTGCGTCTGTCCAGCGGAACGTCGAGCGCTGAGGCGGATGGGACTTACCAGCGCTGTCCGACCAGGTAAAACTATACGGCCCGTACAGTACGTCGCTGGCCCCCGGTAGCTGCACCGATACCCAGGCTGTGATGCTATTCGAATTCGGGGGATTGATCACAGGCTGTATGGCCACCATGGTGTTGAGCTCAGGCACCAGCTGCCCGGAGAATACCCAACCGTCAACGAAGTCGCCTGGCTCTTGGACGAATTCTAGTTGTGTAATATGGAACGCATTGTTGGCACTGGGCAGGAAGCGCACGCCTGTAACTTTACGGTCGTGCAATGCCTGGGAGCGCGCCTTGAGTAAGGCACCCTGGATCAGCTGCCCGGCCCGGGGAATGCGGTCACGGTCCTGCATGCGCAGGGTCACAGGTACGAAAATAACTAATAGCGTGACGAGTACGATCAACGTCACCAAAAGTTCGATCAGAGTCAGGCCGTATCGCTTGTGTTTCGTGACCATAGCTGTCGGCACACTCGCTAAATAGTTACTGGGTATTGATTGCCAGCTTCATGCGAAAGCTATATATGTTATCGCGTTCGTATTGGGCTTTGATAGGATCGGGATCGAGCATCATTGCGTTACGCTGATCAAAAGGTATCATTTCGTCAAATCGCGGATCAAAACGAGGCAATAAGCCGAATTGGCCGTCAGGGCCGGCGGAAACTATAGTCAGAGGCGCATATCTAGGCGGCTGCGGCGGTTGCGATAGAGTGTGGAAGCGGGCTGCAAATCCCTTGGCATGTGGGAGCGTAGTGTTGAGTTCTGGGTCATTGTAAGACGCTAGTTGCCATGGTGCATCGTATAAAAGGCCTTCGGGATCTTCGGCGTCGGTGCTGGCTTTAGCAGGAAAAGCAGCGGCGATGCCGGGATACTGGACGGGCCAACGATACAGACGAAGCGGGCGTCCCCAGGCGTCTACGATTTCCGGCACGCCGTCGCCATCGGTGTCGCGCACCTCGTTGGTGGTCAGCGTGTCTTCATTGGCCAACAAGGAGAAGACCAAGAACAAACACGCGCCTGGCTCGGTTTCGGGGTTGTGCCGTGCAGACGCTGTCAAACGACTGGCGAGCTGCTTTCGCAGGGCGGCGGCCACGGGATAGCCGGATCCACCCAGATGAGCGACACTTTCGGAATAGTTCTGTTCGATCTCTTGGAAGTTCATGGGAAACGACCATTTGTAAAGGTACTTATGGAGGATGACGCGGGCACGCCGCCGCTCGCGATCGCTCGTGCCGCCGGCCAGTACAAAGCACATGGGGGTGGGTTCGCGCGACCGGGCCTCTTGAGCGATCGCCGACAGACGGTGCGCCAGTTTTTCGTGGACCTTGACGATGGTCCGCTCGGTGTTGGACCGGTAGACCCATTCCATGGACTTGGCGGCAGCGCCAAGGGTCAGTGCTGCGATCGTCGCCATGATGGCGATGACGATCAGTAACTCGGCCAAACTGAATCCACGTCTTTGGCTGACAGCCGGGAGCATATTGCCCGCTCCAAAAACCTCGTTACCGCGGCACCAGAAGCCCTTCGGAAAAGTTCGTGATATTGTCGTAATCGTACACCGAAAGCTGGGGGTTGTCGTCATTGGGGACGTACAAACCGCCGCTACCAAATATCTTGTCTTTTCCGGCGGAAACGATTTGGAATGAATTGGGCCGGTGATATTTAACGACAGGTGGATCGACGCTGATTGCAGTTACATATGGCCGAAACTGCGGCCCCACCAGATCGGGACAATCGTTTAAATAGTTATCGGTCGCTGCATCGCGTGCCAGAAAGTAAGCATACGGCGACCCATAACGATCCAGATATACGTAAAACCTTTGGCTTACTGGATCGTTAGGCCGACGTATGGGCGGCACTACGTCTCTGACCAGTTTCAGTCGAGAAGTATCGAACTCGAAGAAAGGCCCCAGCCGCGATTTGCTGACAGTGGGCGGTATGGTCGGCCTAGTTTTGTCGGTGCTGAAGCCGCTCGGGCCGATGCCTGTAAAAGGTATGCCACCGAGAAAGAACACCAGACATTCTTGCCCTTGAAGGTCGTAAAAAATGTTGGGCGGCGCCAATGCTCCGTCGCCGTCCCAGTCATGTCCGCCTTGCAGGTTGATGCCCGGGAACAGGGCTTGCAAATACTGTTCAGAGTATTGATGGAGGGGATTGGTCCGGTCATAGTTTCCGGATTCGCTGAGGACGATACGGCTGGGCGGATACCGCCCGAACGTGAGTTTGAATTGCTCAAGGGCGGTTTCCAATTGGCTGATCTCGGATCGAACACGCACTTCGTCCATGCGCACCAGCGCTCGGTTGGCAGCGGCGGTGATGAGACCGGCCAACAAAGCAATGATGCTGATCACGACGAGCACTTCGAGCAGAGTGAACCCCTTACGAGGCAAACGGATCGGTCCGGTGCGTAGATGCATATGCAATCTCCCTCCGCAGGCGCACCACGAGTTTCAAGGTGCCCCTCGACTGCCTGCTCTATAACGCTATCGCGCTCCAGCTAGTTAGGAGCGATGGTCGTTACAATTTGCCGCTAGATAGTTTTTCGAGAATCGCCAACAACGGGTAGAACAAGGCGATGACGATAAAACCGACGCAACCGCCCAGGAAGACGATCATCACTGGCTCGAGCAAACTGACCAGGCTTTCGACCAAGACGTCCACTTCTTCCTCGTAGACATCGGCGATTTTGTGGAGCATGCGGTCGAGTTCGCCGGTCTCTTCGCCGACGTCCACCATATTGACGACCATGTCGTCCACCTGGCGGCTTTCTTTGAGCGGCCGAGCGATCGTTTCGCCTTCACGAACGGACTCGAAAACTTTTTGGTACATTTTCTCGAAGATGGCGTTGTTGCACGTATCTTTGGTGATTTGGATGGCTTCGAGGATGGGTACGCCGGAGCTGACCAACGTTCCCAAAGTGCGGGTGGTGCGAGCGATAATCGTTTTGCGCACGATCAAACCGATGATCTCGAAGATGAAAGGCAACGGGCAATGCAGCTTGTACCAGTCCACAACCACTCGCCCGTAGTAGAAAAGCCGCAGCAACTTGACGAAAATGACCAGCCCGATGATGACTAGCGGGATCACCCACCAATAATTCTGCGTCCACTCGGCGATATCCAGAAGCGTGGTGGTGATTTTGGGCAGCGGCATCTGGAAGTCTTCGAAGATCTTTTTGAATTTGGGGACGATGTAGGCGAGGATAAACGTGAGGATGCTGATGGCCACGAGGATGACGGCGACGGGATAGACCATTGCGCCGACGATCTTGCGTTTGAGGCTCTGGGCCTTTTCTTTGAAGTCGGCCAGGCGCTGCAAGATGACTTCCAAGGCGCCGCCGGCCTCTCCAGCACGGACCATATTGACGTACAGCCGATCGAAGCATTTGGGATGCTTGGCGAAGGCCTCGCTGAGGGTCAAGCCACTTTCGATGTCGTCGCACACGTCCATGAGGGCGTTTTTGAGGACGCCCCCTTTCATTTGCCCCTCGAGGATCTTGAGGCTGCGGAGCACGGGCAAGCCGGCGTCTTGGAGCGTGGAAAACTGCCGTGTGAACGTGCACAGTTGTTTGGCCGAGCAACGGCCGATGGCAAAGGTCCGTCCCCTGCGTCGGCGTTTGGGAGCTTTGGCTTTGGTTTTTTTGCCGCCGCCGGCCTCTTGCAGGCGGATGACGAAGTAGCCCATCTGGCGGATTTTCTGCTGAGCTTCTTCTTCTGAGAGCGCCTCGATGGTATCCTTGACTTCGTCCCCTGTCGTCGCGCTGAGAGCTTCGAATTTGTAGGTCGGCATAAGTCAACAGCCTCCCGATGAGCGATGCGTCAATCCTCCTCGACGATCGTTTCGCGAATGACTTCGTCTATGGTGGTGATGCCGTTGAAGATGGCGCGCAGGCCGCTTTCGCGCAGGGTGGACATTCCGAATTTGCGCGACGCCAGACGGAGTTGGTCTGTCGAGGCGCCTTCGGAGACCATATCCCGCAGCTCATCGTTCATCACCATGAGTTCGAAGATACCGGTTCGCCCACGGTAGCCGGTGTTGTTGCAGCGGTCGCAGCCACGGCCAAAATAGAATTTCTTGCCCCGCACATCCTCCGGGCGCAAATTCAGCTCCATGAGGACTTCCGGGCTGGGTTGGTACTCGGTGCGGCAGTCCACACAGATTTTGCGTACCAGACGCTGGGCCAGCACTCCTTCCAGCGTAGCCGTGATCAGGTACGGTTCGAGGCCCATGTCGCGCAGGCGCGTAATACTACTGGGGGCGTCGTTGGTGTGCAGCGTGCTGAAAACGATATGCCCGGTCAGTGCTGCCTGCACGGCGATTTCTGCTGTTTCCAGGTCGCGGATTTCGCCGACCAGGATCTTGTCCGGGTCATGGCGCAAAATGGAGCGCAGGCAATTGGCGAAGGTCACGTCAATGTCCGGGTTGATTTGGATCTGCACGATGCCGTCAATGTCGTATTCGATGGGGTCTTCCGTGGTGATGATTTTCTCGCTGATGTCGTTGAGTTCGTTGAGGGCAGAATAGAGGGTCGTCGTCTTGCCGGCGCCGGTAGGACCGGTGATGAGAATGATCCCGTTGGGTTTGCGGATCAGCTGACGGAACTGGGCCAGGGTCTGTGGCTCCATGCCCACCTTGTCCAGGTCGAGCTGGACCACGGTGCGGTCCAGGACGCGGATGACCACGCTTTCCCCGAACATGGTAGGCAACACGGAGACACGCATGTCCACTGGGTTGCCGCCGACGTTCAATTCGATGCGTCCGTCCTGGGGCAGTCGGCGCTCGGCGATGTCCAGATTGGCCATGACCTTGATACGGCTGGAAATAGCCATGGACAGATGCCGCGGCGGCGGAACCATTTCGTAGAGCACGCCGTCGCAGCGATAGCGCATTTTGTATTCGTCCTCGAACGGTTCGAAATGGATATCGCTGGCGCGGTCTTTGATAGCCAGGAGCATGACCATGTTGAGCAGCTTGCGCACAGGTGCCGCCTCTTGCAACTCCTGCAAGCTTTCCAGGTCAATGCTAGTTTCACGGGTCAATTTGCCCAGCTCGGGGTTCTCTTCGAGCTCCTTGATGAGGTCCACGATGCTTTCTTGTTTGCCTGCGTAGGCTTTGGGGATGGCATCGAGGATGTCTTTCTGCGGGGCGACCACCGCCTGGACTTCGCGCACGCCCAGCAGGTTCCGCAGATCGTCCAGTGCTGCCAGGTTGGTAGGATCGGCGCTAGCGATGGTAAGGACGTTGTCTTTGAGGGTGAGGGGGAGGACTTTGTAGAGGCTGGCCATAGTTTCCGGCACGAGTTGTGTGGCCTCGGGCTGAGGTTTTACTTCGTTGAGGTTGACGACTTTGAGGCCATGTTGTTCTGCCAGTGCTTGGAGGAGTTGCTCTTCGGTGATGAGCCCGCGGGCCAGCGCCACTTGGCCGGTCAATTGGCCCGTTTCGCGCGCCTCTTGCAACACATCCCATAGCTGTTCTTCGTCGAGAAAGCCGAGGTCCACGAGGACCTGACCGATTTTGCGCGTGCCGGTTTTCAGCCCGGCCGGCTCCCGGGCGACTTTTTTGGCCGCCGGCTTGTTGGCCGCGGGTTTGGCTTTAGCAGGCGCCGGATTGTTGGTATTTTTAGGTGGCATGGTCAGTAGCCTGATTCACGTTTGCCCAAGTGTTATTCCTCGTCCTCATCTTCGTAGTATTCTTCTTCCTCTTCTTCCTCTTCCTCCAGCTCCTCCTGTTCTTCTTCGTAAATGCCACGCTCGACTAGGGCGATTTTTTGGGCCAGTTCGCTAGGCCGGGCAGCACGCATGAGCACCTCTTCCTTTTCGGCCAGGCCCTCGCGCCATAGGCGGAAGAGGCTCTCGTCGAGGAGGAACATGCCGTGCTTGCGGCCTGTCTGGATACTGGAGTCTATGCGATACACCTTGTTTTCGCGGATCAAGTTCTGGATGGCTGGGGTGACGACCATCATTTCGAAAGCGGCGACCAGGCCGCTCGGCTTACGCGGCAACAGCGCTTGCGACAACACCCCGATCAATGCTGTGGACAACTGAGTACGGATTTGATCCTGTTGTTCTTTGGGGAAGACGTCTATGATCCGGTTGATGGTACTGGCGGCGCCGCTGGTGTGCAGGGTGGCAAAGACCACGTGTCCAGTTTCTGCGGCCTCGATCGCCGCGTGGATCGTTTCCAGGTCGCGCATTTCGCCGACCAGGATGACATCGGGATCCATGCGCAAGACGCGGCGCAAAGCTTCGGCAAAGCTAGGCACATCTACGCCGACTTCCCGTTGATTGACGATGGACTTTTTGTGGGTGTGGTAGTACTCGATCGGGTCCTCGATGGTGACGATATGCCGGTCGTAGTTCTCGTTGATAAAGTTAATGATGCTGGCCAGCGTAGTCGTTTTGCCGGACCCAGTGGGGCCTGTGACCAGTAAAAGACCACGGGGCCTGGTGATCAAATTGCGGATGGCATCGGGCATGCGAATCTGTTCGAAGGTGAGGAACTTGCTAGGGATACGCCGCAGGACCATGGCGACAGTGCCCTTCTGCTTGAAAACGGCGACGCGGAAGCGGCACTTGTCGGCATAAGCAAAGCCAAAATCGCATCCGCCGCGCTCTTGCAATTCTTGCTGGCAGCGGTCCGGGGTGATGGCTTTCATGAGCCCGGTCGTGTCGTCCGGCTCTAGCACTTTGGTTTCGAGCCTTCGCAGACGTCCATGCAGACGAATAACTGGAGGCTGGCCTACCGAGATATGCAGGTCGCTGGCGTCGAGACTATAAACCGTTTCCAGTAGCTTTTCCATCAGGACGGTGCTAGCAGGCACGGCTTCGATCTACCTCCAGCCAATGACCAGCGTATCACGACCAAAAACTTCTAGCCATCCCCATCCCTAGTCACAATTTTACTTTAGCTCAAATCTCGAGGCGACGAAAAGAAAAAACTCCCTTCTCCAGCACGCAGCGCTTTCGAAAACATACGCTTGCAGTCAGCCACCTCGCTATCATTATTTCCCTTGAATTGACTGAACTCAAGCTTTTGTCCGAAAATAACAACCTTTCGCCTGGTGCTGGCTTTGTTTGGCCCAAGTCCCGACTTTCGAGCAAGGACCAGACCTGTCAATCCGTGGCGACTTCGTGATGGCAGATGCTGAGCACTTCCTCCAGAGTGGTCATACCTTTGAGAGCCTTTTCGACCCCGTCTTCCAGAAGAGTCCTCATGCCGAAAAGACGCGCCTGCCGACGAATAGCCTGAGTTGGCTCACGTCGGAAAGTCATTTCACGCAATGTACCGTTCATTCTCATTAATTCAAATATGCCGATTCGGCCACGATACCCTGTGTGGTGGCAATAACTGCAGCCCCGACCCCGACGGAAATTGGCATGGGCAAGCTTGTCGGGAGTGATCCCGGCGGCCTTGATTTCTGCCTTGCTGGGCGTGTCCGGCTCGTTGCATTTAGGACAGACTAAGCGAACGAGCCGCTGAGCCATGACGGCGATCAAGCTGGAGGCAACCAGGAAGGGCTGCACGCCGATGTCCACCAGACGTGTAATAGCGCTGGGCGCATCGTTCGTGTGTAGCGTACTGAAAACCAGGTGTCCTGTCAGACTCGCCTGGATAGCGATGTCGGCGGTTTCGCAATCGCGGATTTCTCCGACCAGGATGATGTTGGGAGCCTGCCGCAGCATGGCTCTGATGATGCGGGCAAAGGTCAGTCCGATGTGTGCTTTGACTTCTACTTGATTCACGCCAGGCAAATAGTATTCCACCGGGTCTTCGGCAGTGATGATTTTACGGTCTGGGCGGTTCAATTCGTTCAGCGCCGCATAAAGCGTGGTCGTTTTGCCCGACCCAGTGGGTCCGGTGACCAGAAAGATGCCATTGGGCCTTTTAATGATTTGCTGGAAGCGCTTGTAGTCTTCTTCGGAGAAGCCTAGGTCACGGATATTCATCTGGATGTTGCTACGATCCAAGATGCGCAAGCAGCACGCCTGACCGTGATTGCTGGGAAGGATACTGACTCTCAGATCGAAATGACGGCCCTGGACCACCATTTTAATTCTGCCGTCCTGGGGGCGTCTTTTTTCGGCGATGTCCATTTTGCCCATGATTTTGATGCGGGACAGGACAGCCGGGAGCAATCTGCGCGGAATGCTGTCGCGTTCGACCAAGATACCGTCAATACGATAACGCACACGTACTCGATCGGCGAAAGGCTCGATATGGATGTCGCTGGCACGTAGGTTGATAGCTTCCTGGATGATCAGATTGACCAAACGCACCACCGGGGCGTCGCTTTCTTCCATGGCCATTGCGGCGGCGGCAGCCTCGGTTTCGGTCGTGTCTATTGCCGTATCGGTGAATTCTTGGAGCATCGAATCCACGGACTCGGTCTCGCTTTGACCGTAATAACGGTTGATAGCCTCCACGATCTGCTCGCGTGGCGCCAGGACCGGTTGGATGTCCTTGTTCAGGATGAATTGCAGTTTCTGGATAGTGTCCAGGTCCAACGGATCGCTCATGACGATCCGCAGGGTACCGTTGTCTTGGGCCATGGGCAGGATGACGTTTTCGCGGGCTACCGATTCGGGAACCAATTCGACCACAGAAGGGGGAATGCTAATCTGCGATAGGTCCACACATTGCAGCCCATGAAACTCGGCCATGGCGCTCATAACATCCTGTGGGGAGACATAGCCGAGCTTGACGAGCGTGTCCTGCAGCTTGGCGCCGGTGGCCTGCTGCATGTTGAGCGCCTCGCGCAGCTGCTCCGGACTGATGATCCCTTTGCGAACCAGCACGTCGGTGAAGTCGTTGCGAGCCTGAGTCTTGGCCATTACCGTCCACCCTCGTTTCGGCGTACAGGACGCGATCCAGTGCCCTTTTTACCTGCCTTCTAGCCCTTGGCTCAGTTACGCCAGGAACGATTTGCCACTAGTCTAGCCTAATACCCGGTACGTGTCCTTTCAAGACTTAATTCTACAATTGTTGCGCATCCCAGGCAGACTGGCGCTGCCAGTCCTTCGGAGACGCTTGTGGCAAACGCGTTACATGTAGTGTTGCGGCTGCGAGGCGGTGGAGGTGCTTCGGGAATTGCCGGCGGGGACTTGTCGCTCTGGAAGAGCTGACCAGGCATTTGTATAACTGGGGACAACATGGAAAAGAGAGTCGTCGGATCTTTAGCCGCTCGCCGAGCCAGGAGCTGGCAACGAGTGTCCGAGTGCCTTTTTTGACCGAGGTACGTTGGCACCAATGAGCGCCGATAGCAAACCGACAGTGGCGGTAGCCGGGGTAGTGCCGCCCGAAATCGCTGAGGCAGTGATCGCCGTACGCTGGCCTTCGGTGGTACGCTTTCGCGCTGTTGCCGGGCTGGGCGCGCGCCTGCAACAGCTCGCGACCGCCCTCGTACGCTGGATCATTCGGGTCAGTGAAAGGTTGCCCACGTTGCTGGCTATCTTGGTCGGTGGTATCTTACTGGGGTGCCTTTTCCCTGTCGCCTGCTTGTTGGCTTTCGCTGCCTGGCTCCTGCTGGCTCCGTTTTACTTTTCGAAAATCGCGCCCTTTACCATGACCCGTTACGTCGTAACCAATCGGCGCGTGATGATCCAGCGCGGTTGGTCTCTGGTGCCCGTTGCCGAAATACCCCTGGAAAGAATTGCTTCTGTGCGAGTGGTTCCTGGCTCCGGGGATCCTTTCTATCTGGCGGCAGACATCGAGATCTACGCACAAGATGCTCCCGAAACGCCTGCGCTTGTTCTCCAAGGCGTGAAGGAATACGAGCAGTTTCGAGTGATCATAGAGAACACCTATCTGGCCTGGGGCAGGAAAAACCCTCCGAAAGAGCAAATCCATCCCGCTACCGAACTGGCGAAAATCCAGGTGCAGCGTTCTTGATCGAATCGTTTTCGCTCAAGCGCTTGTCGCCGGGCATGTGCTGGGAGGGTCGGCCTGTGTGACAGCGGCACCCCATGCGCTGCAACGAGTTGCATCGTTTCCGCATGCGCTTTGCCTGCAAGATGCCTCTTGATCGGCGGCTGGAAAGAGAGGGTCTAGTGTCCTAGCAAGGTCTCTACTGCACTGCCGTCGCGGGTGCAAGGACACGTGGCCGAGATGGTCCTGCCGGTCTGGAAAGCTTCGGCCGGCTCGAGTGCTCAGCTTGTATAAAGCCAACGGCCCGTAACAATCGCCGGCGGTAGGAGCAAGAGCACGAGCCAGCCGGCGGGACCGACTATAAGGGCTGTCAGCAGCGCAGAGAGGACGATCGAACCGCGCAGTGCAACGGTAACAAGACGCCGCACCTGATCGGGGCAGGCACTACGCCAAGCTCGCCACCAGTAGTAAGCAAGGTGGGAGGTCCACAACATCGTTATCAGCAATTGAAGGAGATTTTGCAGCACGTCAGCACCAGATCTGTCCCAGAAATGTCCTTGGCTGAGGCCGGTCCATAAGTCCACACCCACCACGTAGAGGTGCGCCAGACCGGGAAAAAGGATCAGCGACCCAGAGCCGATGAGAGTTCCCCGGCGCACAGGCCCGACTTCGTAACGGGCGGCCCAAGTGATCCCCGTGACATACAGGCCGATGTTGGTAGCCAAGACGAACACGCTTGGATCGGCGGCGGTGAGCAGGCTGGCCCCCAGCAGCACGTTGAGCCAGCGACAGAGTCCCATGACAGGGGGACCCAACGGTGTTGTTTTGATCAGCGCGTTGTAAGCGAACGCCCCCATTGCTAACAGAGTACCGATCTGCGCCGGCGCTGACCGCTGGCTCAAGAACCCAGCTAGCAGCGCGGCCAGCAGGCCGATCGCCAGCAAGAGGACGCCCGCCGACAGTGCGCTGCGGACGGTAATGCGTCCGGATGGCAGAGGACGATAGGGCCGGGTGCATGCGTCTTCGGCGCGATCGAAAAAGTCGTTCCAAATCATGCCGGCGGCGTGCAAACAGATCGAACTGATGCATACAGCGCCTAGAGCTGCGCCTTTTATCGGCTCAGTCGGTTCCTGGGTCAGGTAGCGAGCGCCCAAGTAGCCGAGGGTGATATCGGCGGGACCGGCAAAAAGCGCCGGCAGCCGCACGATTTGTGCCCAGCTCAGCAGATAAGCCCCCCATGCGACTTGCGCCGAGGGCATGGATATTGGGCTAGTAGGATTTATGTTCGGCATGCTCGAATCGGATTTAGCCATAGCTCAGGGACGCATTTCTAGCGGTAAGCTGTGGTCCTGGGCGAGTCGGCTCAGGTAGGCCAAGGCGCGTCGTGCCGCCGTATCCGGATCCTCCACATAAGGGTACAGCTCCACGGTGACCCACCCGTGGTACCCGTTTTGTTGCAGGCTCGCAAGGACACGGGCAAAATCAATGCCCCCCTCGCCTGGGATCAAATGGTGGTGCAGGCGCGTGGTGGCAATGTCTTCGAGGTGGACATGCCGTATGTAAGGCGCCAATGTACGGGCCACTGCCGCCGGGTCTTCGCCTACACAGTAGAAATGGCCGATGTCGAAATTCAAGCCGACGAACTGGAAGTTGCGCAGGCGGTCCATGAGTTCCTCGAATTGATCGGAGCGCTCGATCAGCAGCCCCGGCTCCGGCTCGATCAGCAAATAGACCTGCACCTTGTCGGCGATAGCCGCCACGGGGGCCAATTCTGCGACGAAGCGACTCAGTCCTTGTTGCCAGGACCACCCGTGCGGCAAAGGCCCGCCCGGTTCGGTGCTGATGCTCGGACTGCCCAGTTCTTTGGCCAGGTGCAAAGCGCGGATCGTATGATCTACACGCACGCGCCGGTAATGTTCATCGGGCTCGATCCACGATGGATGCCAGTAGGGCTGACGCCGGTCAGCGATAGCGTTCATCATGAATGCATTAATGTTGGCCAGTCCTAAGCCATACTGGGCGAGTGCTAGTCGGATGGCCTGTTTTTGGTCGTCGAGGAGACGTACCGGCCAAGCATGCGGCACATCGGCCAGTAATTCGAGCCCCAGGTAACCGGCCTCGGCGATCCGTCGGGCCGCCTCGGAGAAGGGATAGTTCAAAAAGGCGTTGCTGCTGAAAGCCAGTTTCATGCTTGTGCTTTCTCGTGTCCAAAATGTTTCCCGTGCGGATGCCAAACCATGCACACGATCATGGCTGCCTACCGCGGACCAACGCATCGTCCGCGTCAGCTTGCCTACAGACGATCCTTGGTCCCCAAAGGTCGTCTTGTGTTCGTTCCAGGTGCTTGTCCTTCGTGCCGGACACCCGCAGCGACTCTATTGACTCCGCCCAGTCTGCAGTTAAAAATATGCTTGGACTGGGGAATGGTGTAACGGTAGCACAGCAGACTCTGGATCTGCTTGTCTAGGTTCGAATCCTAGTTCCCCAGCTGTTCATTTCTCGATTCCGCTGCTTGCGCTCAGGCTGTCATATCTGGGCACGGCTCTTTTTCGATGCCATACTGGCACCGGATGCAAGAGCCATAAGCGGCTAGCAGAAAAGAGCCGATCCCAGGCCCTTTCGTTCGGGTAGCCGGAAGGTGTTTCGTTCGCCGGCACTTTTTCTTTGGCACTCGGACGATCTGTCGCTATACTAGCCTTCGGTTCGCGGGGGCGTCAGCGGCTCGGCGACAGCCACCGATTGTCTGTGTGCACTGCCGAGCCTAAGAGGGGTTTTGTAGGAACACAAAGGAGGGTTCCATGGCTCACGAGCTACCGCCTTTGCCGTATCCAACCGATGCTTTGGAGCCTTACATTGACAAAATGACCATGGAAATCCACCATGGTCGGCACCACAAGGCTTATGTGGATAATCTGAACAATGCCCTCAAAGGGCATGCGGACCTCGAAAGGCTGTCCATCGAAGAGTTGTTGCGCAACATCAATAAGGTGCCCGAGTCCATCCGTCAGGCGGTCATCAACAATGGCGGCGGCCATTATAACCACACCATGTTCTGGGAGATCATGAAACCGGGCGGGCCAAAAGCTCCTGCCGGTGAATTGCTCAGCGCTCTCGATGCTCTGGGGGGCGTGGAAAAAGTCAAAGAACTGGTCAACGATGCCGGACTGAAACGCTTCGGCAGCGGCTGGGCCTGGATCGTGTTCGAGGGCGGCCACCTCAAAATCCTCAGTACCGCCAATCAAGACTGCCCGCTTATGTTCGGCCAGTATCCCATCCTCGGCATAGATGTCTGGGAGCATGCGTACTACCTCAAATACCAGAATCGCCGCGGAGATTACCTGAAGGCCTGGTGGAACGTGGTCAATTGGGACGAAGTGGCCAAACGTTACGCTGCCGCAAAAAAAGGATAACTCAGTCGCACTCCGGGTGCCTTTAGGACTAGGCGATCGGCGACGAGGATGCCGCGTGAATACGCGCCGGTCGCAAACGGGCAGCGCCAAAAGTAGCGTGACTGTGTCCATGATCGGGGTAGCGCAAGCTACCCCTTTTTGTTTGCGCTCGCTTACGCCCAAAAAGTGCGAGTATTCCGATCTCACGACTCAGATCATGGGCCCGAGCTATAGAACTACCTTGGACGCCCCGGTCTCATCTGCTTGGACGGAGAGGAAGCTGTTCTTTTGCCGCGATTTGTGTCTTTCTGGATAGCAGGCGATTGACAGCAGGTTGTTGGACGGGTATAGTGAAAGAAGTCAGTGGCCATTCGACGCGGCGTCACCCATCGCGGCGCCTGAGCCCTTCTATTTAGATTGGCAAAGGACGTAGATTTGCACAGGGAGTTTAAGTACTTGCAGGACAAGGAGGTCGGACCGAATCGAAAATAGCCTTTTTAGATTTGAGACGCGTCGAAGCACTTGGTATCATAGAGCAGTTAGGCGGCGAGACACTGTGAGTATCCGTGGCCGAGGTAGTCTCGCGACGCACAAGCACAAGCGGGACGTGTCCTGGCCTGGATGGTACGCGCAGGGTCGAGGTGTGGACGCCGCGACGTGGGAAAGGATGACCCGATAAAGCCGTTCGAGGAGCGTATGGCGTCTGGAGAAGAGCTGTCTTTGCCGCTGACATCGGCGACAGGCAAACAGCAGGCGCCCGCAGGTGACTCTGCGTCCTTTTCCTATGCCGGTGGCGACGGGACACAAGAACCCGAGCCCCCGGCCTTGGCAGGACAGGGACCGGCCCCTCTATCCCAGCAGGTTTCGGAAGACGCGCCCACGGTGATCAGGAAAGCTTTGCCGCGAGCCGGCGAATCCGACCTGCGCAATTTGGTGCGGGGCAAGCGGCTGGCCCACTTCGAGCTGGAAGAGGCAATCGGCGTCGGGGGCATGGCCGCGGTGATTCGCGCTCGCGATGTGCTGCTCGACCGCCCGGTGGCTCTGAAGATCTTGCCCCCGGAAATGGCGGCCAATCCGGAAAACGTGGCGCGGTTTCACAACGAGGCGCGTGCCGCTGCCCGTCTCGACCACGAAAACATCGCGCGGGTCTACTATTGCGGCGAAGACCAGGGTTTGCATTTCATCGCCTTCGAGTTCGTAGAAGGGCAGAATCTGCGGCAGATGATCGAGGCGCACGGTCGTCTGCCTGTCGCCGAAGCGTTGCATTACACGCTGCAAGTGGCCACCGGATTGGCTCATGCTGCACAACGAGGCGTGGTGCATCGGGACATCAAGCCGTCCAACATCATCGTCGGTCCCAACGGACGTGCCAAGCTGGTGGACATGGGTCTGGCGCGTCATCTGGAGCAGCCTGCGGAGTTGACCCAGACCGGCGTGACTCTCGGCACGTTCGACTACATCTCTCCCGAGCAGGCGCTCGAGCCCAGGCAGGCCGACATCCGCAGCGACATCTATTCCCTGGGATGCACCTTGTACCACATGCTCACGGGACGGCCCCCGTTCCCAGGCGGCACAGCAGCGCGCAAGCTGCAGTACCATCAGAGTGCTCAGCCGGTTGATCCGCGCCAACTCAATCCGGAGGTTCCCGACGAAGTGGCGGCTCTTTTGGCCCGGATGATGGCCAAAGATCCGCGCGATCGCTACCAGCGTCCCGAAGAACTGGTGCACCACCTGTTGGCGGTCCTGCACAAGCTCACCGGCATGACTCCGAGCGCCGGCAGTGATGTGTTGTTCGTGGAGTCGCCGGTGCCCAGCCCACCGCGGACTTGGCCGGCACTGGTCGCCGGCGGAACGATTCTGGCGGCGGTGTTGTTGCTCTTTTCACTGGTGCAGCTGCTTCCCCCTGGGGTCGAAGAACCGGAAAAAGCCGCCCAGTCGGCGGATACATCTCCTGCCAAAGGGGTACGTCCGTCGGCAGGTAGCTCTGCCGGCACGGAGGGACCGAGCCGGTCTCCTCCCAACGCGCCGCGACGCACGGGCTACGAAACCGTGGTAGTGCGCAATGCCCGCGAGTTGGCCGAGGCGCTGCGACGGGTCACGCAAGGTACCATCCTGCTGGATCCGCCTGAGGACCGCATGGTCTTCGACATGACGCGCAGCGCCGAGACGGACGGAGATTGGGACACCGAGCCCGCCGGCGACGCTGAGCCGGACATCGTGATCGAGTACCGGCATTGGCAATCGGCTACGCAGCTGCCTACGCTGCGCTTGCAAAGCGTACTCCAGGGAGAGCCACGGACCGCGGAGGCGGCGCTGTTCCGTATCCGCGGCGGGTCCTGGACATTTCGCGGGCTGCGCTTCGAGGTGGATGCCGTGCACTTGCCCATCAGCGCCTTGGAGGTGAGCGATGGCCGTCTGACCCTAGAACGCTGTGACTTCGTACAGCTGCGACAGGGCAAGCCTACCACAGATGCCAAAGCCGAGCCCTCAGTCTATGCGCTGCGCGTCCGACCGCTCAAGGGCGCTGCACCCCGCAGCTCCATCGAAATCAAGCACTGTTTGTTCACGGGGGGCCCGGCGGCAGTCGTCCTGGAAGATGGGGTGCCGCTGCAAATCGTGCAGAGTTATTTCGCTCCTTACGCCTGCGCCATCCTCATGCAGGGCTCGAACCGCAGCGATGCACGCTATTTGCTCCATGTCCAAGAGTGCCGTGCCGTCCAGATGGGGGGCGTGTTCGTGCTCGTGGACACATGGCAAGACGCGGCCTTGACACTGCGGCATTGCGTCTTTTCCGATCTGAGTCGCAACGGCAGCGGCGAAGAAGCCGCCCTGATCGGTCTAGGCCCGGTGCAGGATGCCGGGCGTCTGCGCTGGACCAGCGTCGGCAACTACTATCACAACTACCGGCAGGCAAGTGAGCTGTTCGGGGAATATTACTGGCCGGAAGGGCTTGTAGGCCCGCTCGCTCCTGCACCACGGGTGCGCGACTTCGGATCGGTATTCACGACGGTGTCGCCGTGGGTCCATTCGGGTCTGTCCGATGCGCTATCCAGCGGCTCGCCGCTGTCGTTGTCGCGGGCCCTTTTCGAAGTGCGCAAGGATTTACTGCCGGCAGGAAGGAACAACGAGATCTCGGCGGATGCACGGCACGACGACACGGCGCCAGCGGCGTCGAACTCGCAGAGTAACGAGCGGCGCGAATTGATCGTGGACGGTCAGGGTTTTCGCCCCGGGACCTATCGCAGTCTGAGCAGCGCGGTGAGCGAGGCGCCGGATGGGGCCGTGATCCTGGTCCGTCAGGATGGGGTCATCCGTGAGGCGCCTATCCTGGTACGTGGCAAAAAACTGACCCTGCGCCCGGCACCGGGATGCAAGCCCGTCATCGTGCCCGATATCACCGACAGTGCCGATCCCGATGCGGCACTAGTGCGCGTGGTAGATGCGCAAGTGACCTTCGAAGATCTCGAGCTGAGTCTGACACAGACATCGGCCGTCTCCTTGTCTGCGCTGGTGTCTCTACCTGCCGGCGGCAAAGTGCGGCTGCAACGGTGCGTGGTCACGCTCGATGCCGATGCCGCCGGCCTGCGACTGAGCGATCCAGGTGGCACCATGATGGGTGGGACCGGCACCAAGGTGCCCGTGCCCTCTGTGGAGTTGGACCAGTGTTTGGTTCGCGGCAAAGGTGATTTGCTGCGTGGGCAGCCCAGTAGGCCGTTCACCTGCGAGCTGAAGCAAAGTGCCATCGCCCTCGACGGGTCGCTGGCGGTCCTCGACGGCAACAAGCCGGGTGCTCTGGCGCTGGGTGAGTGCTCTTTCGATGTGCAAGATTGTACCGTGTACCTTACCCAGCATCTGCTATGGCTGCGCAACTCCCTTATGCAGCCCGTGCAGGTGCCCGTGCGCGATTGTGCACTCCAGCGATGCCTGGTCCTAGGTCCTGCCGGTTCCGGCTCGGCATTGGTCAGACTCGACGGTGTGCAGGGCCAGGAGAATATCCGTGGACTCTTCCAGTTTCGCGGACAGAAAAACGTGTACAGCTGGCCGGGACCGCTTTTGCAATGTCAGCCTACCGACCAGATGGATGCAATGCCGCAGCGCTTCGATTTCACCAGGTGGAGCGATTTATGGAGCGGGTCGGAGAGCGAAAGTAGGCCATGGAGCGTCCGGCTGGCTGGTCTGCCGCCTGCTGACGGGAGCTTGCTGCGGGTCGAGCCACAGGATTTTCGCGTCGTCATACCCGCCGGGGAGCTAGTCAACCGGTACGGCGTGTCTGTCGAACAACTGCCTCAGCCAAGGCGCGACAAGTCCGTCCCCTGATACGTGTTGCCACGCCTGCTGCAGTGCGCGCCGCTACCTGCCACTCTGAACCAGTTGTTCGCCTTTGTATTCAAGCGGCTGGTCGCGCCGTAAAAGTGATCCACCCCTGCCAGGCTTCGCCGGGGAAGATCACTTGCAGACCCGTGTCCGGCACAGTGTCGCGCATGCCGATGGCGTTGGTGACACACGTGTACGGCTCGAAACATATAGCCTGCCGATGCGCGGGTGTGTAGACGACCAAGTCACGAAAACTGCTGCTGCAGCGGAGCACAATCCCAGCACGGGACACTCGATCGCCCACCACCAGATGCCAACCAGTGTCGTGGCACAGCCGGTAGATGTCGTCATACGACTGCCCTGCGGCGGAACCGTCACAGAATAGTTGACTGTGCCGCCCAGTCAGTGGCAGCCGGCGTCCTGTGGGAATACAGTCTAGCAACTCCCATACCTCGATCTGCGGCGGCTGGCCCCGGTGCACAGGTACGAGCAGATGCACGTCTTCCGGCGGCAACGAGAAATACGGATGCAGTCCCAATCCGAACGGCAGCGGCGCATCGCCACGATTGGCGACAGTAAATTCGTATTCCAGTCTCGGACCGGTACGCTTGTCTTCGCACAGCCGACATACAAGAGACAGCCTATAGGCTCCAGGCC
Source organism: Gemmataceae bacterium (assembly GCA_040289265.1). Taxonomy (GTDB): domain Bacteria; phylum Planctomycetota; class Planctomycetia; order Gemmatales; family HRBIN36; genus PSKW01. The sequence continues at coordinate 613,521 of PSKW01000002.1, read as the reverse complement.
AAAGCGAAGCATCCTCCGGTCCTTCGATAGCAGCGCAAAACCAGGCCAAATCGCTGTCTGCGCTCCCGCGTGCGACTACACTTACTTGCCACTGGCGGTCGCATACATAGCCGTGGATCGCATGCCGGCCGCGGTCGTTTTTGCCCAAAAAATAATCTCGAGAATTCCAGCGAAAAGCGCCCTCTGCAATGCGATTGGGATAAGGGAACAGGATCGGGATCCCACCTTGGGTCGGGGTAGTCCAGGTGTCCGGCGTATAGATCCACTCTCGGCGTTCTTCCCCGACCCGCCAGCTGGTAGCATTCAATCCCAGGCGCACATCGAAGCATGCGATAGATCGTCGCGTTTGCAATTCGATCAGGTCGGTAGCCATTGCTTTTTCTCCCGGTGCCCCGAGTGATCGTATTCAGCTCACAACGCCGGCGAGCGGCTCGCCATATGGTGCCAAGGAAAACGGCCGACCGGACTATCCTCGTCGGGGGACCAATGCCCGGGCAGAGCGCTGAGGCCCGGACCGGTCAAACGTCCTGTGCGTACTAGCCCGTCGTGGATCGTAAAAAGCCCCGGGAAAAGCGGCTCCCAGGGTCGGTTGGCTTGAGGAATATACTGGCGCGCGTTGGCTTCCAAAGAGGCCACTCCACGAACATGAGCCGCCAGTCCTGCCGAATGGATTAGCGACGCACCGGGGCACGTTAAGTCCTGCACGCACAAAAACAGACCCATCTGCCGGGCCAGGGCGGCCAACAGTAGGGAATGCGTTTGGCCTTTGCACGCTTTCAAGGCGGCCCCGGTATAACCGACGGCTACCGCCCGCTGCAAGCTCGCTGCATCTGTGAGCGCCTCGTCCACGACCAGAGGTTTGTAGCGTGCTGCCGACGCCAGACTGCCCGGCTCCTGAGTATCCAAGTTGCGTGTGGTGGGCTGCTCGATGTATTGCACGCGCTCGAAGGCCGACGGACAACGGCTGCGCAGCCGCCCCAAAAAATCCACCAGGTAATCTCCGTGTGGGCAGCGCTCGTTGAAATCGAGCGAGTACCACCATTGGGCGATCCCCCGGCGGCGTTGGACCGCAGCGGTTACGTGTTCTACGCGCAGCACCCGTTCCAGATCCCACTGCAGATCGTCGCCGTTGAGTTTGATCTTGAGGTGAGTCAGTCCGTTGTATTCGATCCACTGGGCGAGATGTTCCGGCAAGCCGTCGCCTACGGGCGTGCTCACATCTGCCGGCTCCACCGGGTCCAGGGCGCCTATCAAGTGGTACAAGGGCAACTGGGCAACTGGCTCCCGCGCCACCGCAGTAGTCAGAGCAAGCCCGCTTCCGCGAGCGCCTAAATAGCGCGACAGATCCTGTGCGAAATAAGGCGGCTCGTAGGTCGCATAACTGCTCACGCAGTACGCTTTTCCCAGGGCATCGTGCAAGGCGGCATCGAAGGGGCTGGCCGCCACGAGCACCGCCAAACGGGGAATCGGCTCGGGCACATTCAGCTCGCTGCCCACCTCCTTGGCCAGCGAGTCGAAGTGCCTCTCTGCCTCCAGATACAGGTCTATGGCGTGTCCGCAAGTCGTCGAGTCGGCGAACAGAGGACCCAGTTTGTCTGCCAGCCGCTGCATGACTGTGAGCGTACGGTCGTAAGTCAACCGACGCGAGGGAAAAGCCCAGACGTTGCCTAGAGGCATGGAGCCGAAGCCCCAGACTTCCGAGCCGCTGCGACTGCGCACGCGGCAACACACGTTCAGTACCGTGACCCGGTCGAAGGCCTGACCGCCGAACTTGATGGGCGTGCGGTACGCAAAGTGCTCGTACCCCCAGCGCACTTCGTGGATCGTTATGCCGATCGGTTCCGATCCCATGGCCTGCTTCTCCCGATGCACGTTCGGCCGACCGTAGCGACTATGCCACCTGCCAGCGGCGGCCTGTCGTAGCTCTTGGTACAGTTCTAGCAAGCTCGCGTATCGGCGGTGCACCCGCGCAAGCTCATGCCGCGGCCAGTCCCAGCCAAAAAAGAGGTGACAGCCTCGGTCGCTTCATGCTAGGATAGCTACAAGGGGTACTGGTGAGTGGACAGAGGGCCATGGTGCCTGACTTTTACCAAGTGGACTATGCGTGTCAGACCGACGTAGGCGTGCGGCGCACCCACAACCAGGACAATTTAGCGGCACAGCCGGCTAAGGATGCGTCTTATTGGCAAGAGCGTGGGCATCTGTTTTTGGTGGCCGATGGCATGGGTGCGCATGCGGTCGGCGAGCTAGCCAGCAAGTTGGCTGCGGACTTGATTCCTCATACCTATCAGAAATACGCTGCCCATGGACCGGTCCAAGCCTTGCACCGTGCTTTTCAGGAGGCCAACGCGACGATCCACGCGCGCGGCGAGCAGAATCCTGAATTCGAGGGCATGGGCACGACCAGCACGGTCCTCTTGTTACGCCCCGAAGGCGCCTGGATTGCCCATGTCGGCGACAGCCGTTGCTATCGCGTTCGCGACGGCATCATCGAGCTACTCAGTTACGACCACAGTCTGCAGTGGGAATTGGCGCGTCGGCAAGGCAAACGCCCGGAGCAAATCTCGGGCATCCCCAAGAACGTCATCGTACGCTCGCTCGGCCCCGATGTCTTTGTCGAAGTGGATGTCCACGGCCCGCACAGTGTCACGCCGGGCGATATCTACGTGCTCTGTAGCGACGGCTTGAGCGGAAGGGTCAGCGATGCCGAGATCGGTGCCATCGCTGCCGCAATGCCTCCGGAACAGGCTTGCCAGCTCCTCGTGGATCTGGCCAACATTCGCGGTGGCCCCGACAACATCACCGTGATCGTGGTCCGTGTCCCCGGTAGAGCGCCAGCGGAACTCAAAGGACCTCGCTGGGGTCTGGCCGCTTTCGCAAAGGCTCTGCTACGCACCTGGCCAGCGATGTGCCTATTGACCGGCTTGGCCTCGGCAGTGTGGACTGTTTACCTCATTCTGGAGCTGCGCTGGCCCTTGTACGCTTGGACGTTCGCGGGTGCCACGGCGCTCCTGATGGCGGGCGCGTTGGGCTTTATGTGGCGGCAACGCCGAGTCTCCGCCGAGGTGCCAGAGTATCTGGCCCATCCTCCCGTGGTCCATCGCCGCTCGAGCTGTCAGGCGTCTCCAGCACTCTTGCAGACCTTGAGCAGCCTCAGGCGCGAATTGTTGCAGCAGGCAAAAGCTCGGGGCTGGACCATCGCCGAGGATGCGCTGCGCACCTACCTGAACCAGATGCAGCAAGCCCTGCAAGCCGGTGAGTTGGCCACTGCCTTCCGTCTGGAATGCGACATCCTGCTCGAACTCATGAAGCCGGTGCGTCAGGAGCGCAACAAAGCCGAAGTGTTTCAGCCGCTCTGGGATGTCGTCGGACGCGACCCAGAACAATTGTGAATGCTGTCGGACAAGCCCCTTCGAGCTGCGCCTCTCTCGGTGCCCCCGCTTGATTCGGCTGAGTCGAGCCGATCGTCGGTCACCACCGCGCCTGTCGCGGAGGGTCTGCATCTAAGGAGCCACAGGGATGATGTAAATCTCCCAGCCCCCGGTGCGATTGGACAGAAACGCCAGACGCTTGCCTTCAGGCGACCAGGTGGCGTAATGATCCTGCGCCGGATGACGCGTCAGATTCCGTTGCTCGCTCCCGTCCGCTCGCATAAGGTAGATTTCGTAGTTGCCGTCGCGATTGGAAGTAAACGCGATCCAGCGGCCGTCGGGAGACCAGACCGGCCAAAAATCGGCTGCAGGATGGGACGTCAGCCGCCGCAACCGACTGCCGTCGCGTTGCATGACCCAAATGTCCCAATTGCCGCTGCGCGAACTGGCAAAAGCCAGCTGCTGACCATCGGGCGACCAGGCCGGGTGCGTGTCTAGAGCCGCATCCTGAGTCAGTCGCCGGATGTTCTTGCCATCGGCCCCGGCGATATAGATCTCCTGGTTGCCGTCGCGGTTGCTGACGAAGGCAATGTGCTTGCCGTCCGGTGACCACCGCGGGGCCTCCTCCAATTGTTCGTGCGGAATGAGCAGTGTCGGCTGACTGCCGTCCGCGCCGATGGTATAAATATGCAGCTTGCCATCGGTGCCCTGGAGCTGATCGTAAATAAAAACGATGCGCCTCCCGTCGGGAGACCAGTGGCCATCGAAATCAGGCCCTTCGTCGTGAGCGAACAGCCGGCGCAAATTCTGTCCGTCCGCATCCACCAGCCAAAGCCCCATTGTGCCTCGATGCAGACGCGTAAAGAGAAAACGTCGTCCGTCCGGCGACCAAGCAAGATGCTGCTTGAAGTCGCCATCTTGGGTAATACGCTGTGGTGGCGTTACGACCGGCGCCTGCGACCCACGCCCGATGTGCATCGTAGTCAAAACGCCCAACGCCAGAACCGCCAAAAAGCCGACACCACGTCGGACGATGAGCCAGCCGGCGCATACCGCGCGCGCCGCCGCGGCTAAGGGACAAGCGCTCGAGCTTGTCGTCGGCATGACACACCTCAAGCATAAACCCGGTAGTCCAAATCGGGAAAAATATTGTGTCGTGCTTCCAACTTGCTCAGCCAGTCTTCGTCAATGCGACCGTCGCGCAATTGATCGTACAAATGGAGGAAGTTGAGGATGTGGGTGCGCGTGCGGTCGTCGGCATACTGAACGGCAGTCCGTGTCTGCATGATGAAAGCCCAATCGCTGGACTGGGCCAAAAGAAGCTCGCGCGCGGCTTGATTGAGGGCCCGTCGCTGCAAAGGATCGGCTTGGGGAAACCTACGGGCCAGCTCCACCATGCGATCCGCCGCCTCGTGCAAATGACGATAGATCCAATCGTTGTTGCCGTTGAGCCACACTTCGCAGTACCCTTTCCAGCCCCAAGTGGAGAAAGCCGGCTGCGACACCTGATGCGTCGGATAACGCTCCAGGTACTCGGGGACCGTGATGGTCTTTATGGTTTGCTGGTCGTAACAGATTTTGCGCAGCAAGAAATTGAGCCAGTCAGGGCCTTCGAACCACCAATGCCCGAACAGTTCTGCATCGTAGGGGGCGACCACGATCGGCTGACGGCCGTGCATCAGCCCGGCCAGCCACTCCACTTGCTTTTCACGATTGAACATGAAATTGCCGGCGTGTTCCGCTGCTTTCTCCAGGGCCGCCTGGGGATCGTAAGGCAACTTATGATCCGTTTTGCCGGTGATTTTGTAATACTTGATCCCCAGGAAAGTGCGCACGCCGATCTGATGCAAATGGGGACGAATATAGTCGTAGTCTAGGTCGAAACCTACGTCGCGATAGAATTCGCGGTAGTTGTAGTCCCCTGGGTACCCTTCGATGGCGCTCCACACCTGTTTCGACGATTCGGTGTCGCGGCCGAAGCAAGCGACGCCTGTGTCCGGGCACAGGAGCGGGGCGTATACGCCGTAGCGTGCCCGTGGCTCCGCGAACAGCACCCCATGGGTGTCCACGAAAAAGTAGCGGATGCCGCTGTCGCGCAGCAGTCGGTCTATCCCTGGGGCATAGCCGCATTCTGGCAGCCACATGCCCTTGGGACGGTGTCCGAAATGCCGGGCAAACTCCTGGCATCCCACCTCGATTTGCGCCCGTACAGCGTTGCCATTGATCGTCATCAACGGCAGTAGCCCGTGCGTAGCAGCGCAGGTCATCAGCTCTAGCTTGCCTGTTTCGTGGAAGTGGGCAAAGCCACGCAGCAAATTCGATCCATAGGTCTCCGTAAAGGTGCGGCGTGCCCGCGTGAAGCGCGTGTGATACATGTGCGCCAGCTGATGGAACGCCACATCGAATCGCGTCCGCTCGATCTCCTTTTCGCACAAACGGATGAGATTGTCCAGATGACGGACGTAGCGGCTTTGCAAAAGCGGATCGGCCAACATGGCAGCCAGCGTCGGCGAAATCGAAATCGTCAGCCGCCAGTCCACATCGTCTCGCTCCAGACTCTCCATCATCTGCAATAGCGGAATGTAGGTTTCGGTGATTGCCTCGTAAAGCCAATCCTCTTCCAAAAAGTCTTCGAATTCTGGATGCCGGACAAAAGGTAAATGGGCGTGCAAAACAATGCACAAATATCCTTTCGGCGACATGGCGATCGTTCTCCTCTCGACACCTATAAGCGCACCGAACCTATGCATGGGCTGCGCTGCCCGTCCGGGTGCACGTGCGATCCATGTCCCAGCAACTTGTGAGCGTGACGCCACCGGGCAGGCGTACCGTGCGCACTCGGATTTCATCTTAGCTAGTCGCGGAAAAAGTTCACGCCGGAAAAAGCAATAAAAATTGGCCCACGCCCCCCGGGACACAAGTACCCCGCAACGCCAAGCCAGTGCTCATGGCTATGGCATCGGGTCTGTATGTCCTCGGGGTTTTTCCCGAGAGCCGTGACTTGTTGCCTGCCCGCTTGTTCCCATCCCAGGTACGGCACCAGTGGTGGCCCGCGTTTATAATGAAAAAGCAGAGGAAACGGTACTCACGGCGCAGGACTTTGTGCAGTCCTGCGTACCTGTTGCCGGCAGCGGACTCGTCCCTCTACAGGTCTACGCACGGGAGGATGGTTCCAGGACGCCGGAGGAACATGCATGGCGACGCTGACATACGACTACGACGTGGTGGTAGTCGGAGCAGGTCACGCCGGTTGCGAGGCGGCTTTGGCTTGCGCGCGCATGGGCTTGCGCACGGCGTTGTTGACCATGAATTGCGATACCGTCGCCCAGATGAGCTGCAATCCCGCTATCGGCGGCGTGGCCAAAGGTCAAGTGGTCCGCGAAATAGACGCCCTGGGTGGGCAAATGGCGCGCGTGACCGATATCGCCGGTCTGCAATTCCGCATGCTCAATCGCACCAAAGGGCCGGCTATGCACAGCCCGCGCGCACAATGCGACAAAAAGCTCTATCAGTTCACGATGAAATGGTGCATCGAGTCGCAACCGAACTTGACACTGCGTCAGGAGACGGTCGAAGCCATACTCGTGGACGACCTGCGACCGCGCCACGAGGCCCAAGCCCTGGCGCATGTGCCGCCGACTGCCGAGCCTGCCCGCTATCGTATCGTCGGCGTCCGCTGTCGCGGCGATACCCTTTATCGCGCGCGCGCGGTCATCGTCACCACGGGCACGTTTTTGCAGGCGCTCATGCATATCGGCGAGGCACAGACCCGCGGCGGCCGCGCCGGGGAACAAGCTGCCGAAGAGTTGAGCGGCAATCTGACTGCCTTGGGCTTCGAGCTGGCACGCTTCAAAACCGGGACCCCCTGCCGCATCAATGGGCGCACCATTGATTTCGCCGCGCTCGAGGAACAGCCCGGCGACCCGGATCCACGCCCTTTTAGCTTCAGTACGCCGGCCATCACGCAGCCACAGTTGTCTTGCTACATCACCTGGACTACCCCGGCAGTGCATGAACTGATCCGCGCCAATTTGCACCGTGCCCCGATGTATTCAGGGCAAATCCGCAGCCGCGGGCCGCGTTATTGTCCGTCCATCGAGGACAAAGTGGTGCGCTTCGCCGAGAAAGAGCGTCATCAGATCTTCCTCGAACCGGAAGGATACAACACGCTGGAGTACTACTGCAACGGGATCAGCACCAGTCTGCCCAAGGATGTCCAGCAGGAGATGCTGAGGCATATTCCCGGTCTGGAGCGAGCCGAAATCCTCCGCTTCGGCTATGCGGTCGAGTACGATTACGCCCCGCCCACGCAGCTTTATCCCACTCTGGAGACCAAACGGGTGGCGGGACTGTATTTCGCCGGTCAGATCAACGGTACCACCGGCTACGAAGAAGCGGCAGCGCAGGGACTGATCGCCGGCATCAATGCCGCACTCAAAGTGCGCGGTCAGCCCCCTTTGATCTTGGATCGGAGCCAGGCCTACATAGGCGTTTTGATTGACGATCTGGTTACACGGGGTGTAGACGAACCATACCGGCTGTTTACGTCGCGCGCCGAGTATCGGCTGATGTTGCGACATGACAATGCCGATCGGCGACTGACGCCTTTGGGCCGTCGTGTCGGTTTGGTGGACGATGCCGCCTGGCAAAGCTTGCAGCGCAAGGAAGCGCAGATCGCAGAACTGACCCGTGTATTGAGCGACCGACGCCGCGAAGGGCAAAGCTTGCTGCAGTGGTTGCGGCGCCCAGAAATCACTTGGGCCGAACTGATCGGCTGGGACAGCGACTTGGCCGCACACAACTGGCCTGCCGATGTCGTCGAGCAAGTGGTCTTGGAGGCCAAGTACGCCGGTTATATCGAGCGCCAGGCAGAGCAGGTACAGCGCTTTCGCAGGCTGGAATCGAAAGCAATCCCAGCTCATTTCGATTACGCTGCCGTCCCGCAATTGCGTGCCGAGGCCAGGGAAAAACTTTCACGCATCCGGCCGCAAAACATCGGACAAGCGGGACGCATCAGCGGCATTACACCAGCAGATCTGGCAGTTTTACTGGTGTACTTGGACCGCCCAGACCGTAACGCTTTACCAGAGGCAAATGCTTCTCAGAACATGCGGAACTGAAAGCGTTGCACCTTACGCCCCCGGCGCCGAACCACGGGCGTAAATTGACGCCCCAATCCATTTTTCCTTGTCAACTTGTGGCTTGCGATCGGGCCTATGTGAGAGTTTCACGGGCCAAGTCATCAGACTACCTCCACAAGTCCAGGCGGTCAGGTATTTCAATAATTTTGCACTATTGACTGAATGAGCTGCAATGAATATACAAAAGTAAAGCGTGCGGGAAAAATGCAGAAAGGAGGAAAAAAGTAACGGCCTGTGAAAATAAGTGGGATAGTTTGGGTGGTTTGGAGATTTTTGGAAATCTGGTGCCACGCCAAAAGGTGCGTTGTGAAGACGCATCAAATTTGCGTTGACTCGCTTAACAAGGTGGTTATAATCGCCACAGAAGGCAAGCAGGGTAAGGCACTGCGAGAGACGGCAACACGAGTTTCTCAGCAAATCGCGTACCAGATTCACGGGTTGGTATTCCTTTAGCGATCCGATTGGCCATCCCTATTGGAGTGGCCTGGCGCAAGCAAACTCGGACACTAGGGCTTGATCGTTTCAGGCCCTTTACGCTATGTAAATCGGTCCGCGCAGCCTTGGCGGAAAGGCTGTGTCATGCCTGAATGTACGGTGTGTGACCCAGGGACTTGTCGAGGGTGGGTAGTATGAAGCAGGTGTACACGACCGGTGAAGCGGCGCGTATCTGTAAGGTCAGCCAGCAGACTATAATTCGCTGCTTCGATAACGGCCAGCTTAAAGGCTTCCGGGTGCCGGGATCGCGCTTTCGCAGGATACCGCGCGATGCGCTTTACAAATTCATGAAAGACAACGGCATCCCGACCGATGCGCTAGAGAGCGGGAAGCGGAAAATACTCGTCGTGGACGACGATCCGGACCTGGTGGAAATGATCACCAAGGCCCTCGAAGAAGACGGGCGCTTCGAAGTGCGTGTGGCCACCAACGGCTTCGACGCCGGCATGATGGTCAAGGAGTATCGTCCGGATCTGATCGTCCTCGACGTGATGCTGCCCGACATCAATGGCAAAGAAGTTTGCCAGCGCGTACGCAGCGACAATACCCTCGAGGATGTCAAGATCGTCTGCATCAGCGGCATGATCGAGGACGAGAAGGTGGCTGAGCTCAAACAGGCAGGCGCCGACGATTTCATGCGCAAGCCTTTCGACCTCGACGACCTCGTGGAACGGATCTGCCATCATCTCGAGATCGAATCCGTTTCGACAGCGGGTTAGCTCGCTGCGCGGATCGGAGCAGAGCGCTGTCAGCGGCGTACCAAAAGAGTCGGATACCGGGCAGAAAGGTCTCGCCGATCCGATAAGCTCGAGCACGACCTCGGCGTGTCTGTTTGACCGATGGTGCATATTCACGGGCAGCTCTGTCGGCGAGTCCTTCTGCCCGTGGCCTACGCTGCAGGACTGCGCGCGCAAACGGACCGATCGGTGAAACGCGAATTCCTGGCGGGCACGGAAGCATCCAGCCTGTATGCATGGAACCAGTTCCTTTCCTGCTTTGGCAGTCGAGCGTTCGCTCTTTCCGATAGCTCCGCAAACCATCACCCATCTTTTGCTGGACTTGATCGGGCAGATCCCTGCAGACACCTGGCAGAGCGATCCGGGCGCACTGCTGCTGGCACTGGAGCTCGTAGGTGTGCAGAATGCGCAGGTCTCGCCTGAAGAGACAGCAGCCTTATTGGCCCAGCCATTGCTCCGTCGCTGTATGCTCCTGGAGTTTATGGCCGTACCCGATTATCCACTAGCCGCTTGGGACAGTGAGCCAGGGCGTACAGTCTATCGGGCAGCGCATCGTGTGGCTGGCGTGGCACGGATATTGGCAGGCAAAGCCGGGTACCCGGAGAGGCCTGCCCAGTGGTCTGCTTTAGCGAGCGTGTGTGCGTGGGCTTTTGACAGTATCGGCGGGGGCATTTTTCCGCCGACGCCGGAGGCGGGTGCCAGGGCCGTGCGGCGCTTCGTCTACCGGCATCAGTGGCCCCAGTGGCTCGAGCGAATTGTGTCACGTCTCTGGGATGGCGAGACGGCCCCGTTGGATGCTCAAGATAGGCTTTTGGCCATTGTCGAGCTGGCGCTGCACATAGTACGGCAGCGGGGCGATCTGTGGCTACCTGATCCGCCTCGAGCCAGAAGTGTTTTGCTCGAGTTACTCCATGTGGACGACGGCATAGCACACGAGCTTGCCAACCTACCCGACCTGGTCTACATTCCCGCCGGATTGCCTGTGGCGGCTCAAGACTGGGTCAGACGGCTCTGGCAGACGACATGGCAGATATTGCGTCGGGTCGGTGCCGGCGACGAAAGGTGCTCTGAGCGTGAACTCGAGGCGCTCGAGCAAGCTCTGGCGCGTTGCCGTGCCGACGATGCCGTGCGCTTGCGCGATGCCAAGCTGCGGGCGCTGGCGCAAATGGCTTGCGGTGCTGCCCACGAAATCAACAATCCCTTGGCCGTGATCGTCGGCCATGCGCAAAGACTGTTGCGTCAGGAAACGGATGCCGAGCGCATCGCCGCGCTGCACAAGATCGTGGGCCAAGCCCGACGCATCCACGAGCTTTTGATAGATTTGTTGTTTTTTGCCCGTCCCCCGATCCCGCGGCTGGAGCACGTGGCGTTGGCGCCCCTCTTGCGCCAGGTGGTCAGGCAGGCAGCTCGCGACGCCGATAGCCGAGAGGTTGTTGTGCAGTGCGCAAGAATACCCCGGGTGACGGTACAAGCCGATCGGTCCCTTTTGTCAGTAGCGCTGACGGAGTTGATCCGCAATGCAGTGGGGGCGGCGCCGGCTGGGGGAAGAGTGACTATCAGCGTCGAGGCAGACCGGTCGCAGTGTCGCATCGTCGTCGAGGACAACGGCCCGGGTTTATCGGCACTCGACGGAGAGCATCTTTTCGACCCGTTTTATTCGGGTCGGTCAGCCGGTCGTGGGCGTGGCCTGGGCCTGAGCAAAGTGTGGCGTATCGCACAACTGTTGCAAGGACAGATCGGTTTCGAGTCGCAGCCTGGGTTGCCCACACGGTTTATCTTTACCGTGCCGCGTGTCGGCTGCGCACCGCGAGGCCGGCGCGGCTGCCGCGCTGACGCTGCGCCCGACGACGAACGACGTGCCCATCGGCCAAAGTATCGAAAAAAGAAAAGGGCCGCTTGACCGGTTCAACGATACTGAACGCGGTAGGACACCTGGGCCGTTCCCTGGGCTGGAACGTCTACAGGAAAAACGACGGCGCGCGAGCCGACTTTTTCGTAGTCGTGAGTATGCCCGATCAATTTCCATTCCGGCGAGCGATAGAACTTTTCCAGCACATACACGCGGACCGGACGCTGACGGTGGTTGCGTACGGAGATGGCAATGCCTTCTTCCAGGGTCGGGCCGTTGCGCTGGAAGTCGGTCTGAGCTCGATGCGCCAGGATATCGAAAGCATCTCCTACGGCCAGCAAGACCTGTTCTCCGGCTAAGGTTTTGGGTAACCAATCCTCGCCTAGGAATTGCAATTTGCCTTCGGTGTCGGCTTGGAAGATGCGGCATTTGCCAGGAGGAAAGACCGGCCACCGGTCAGTCGCTGGCAGCCGCGCGCGCAAGACGATCTGCGGATGCCGACGCATATTGGCGGTGCCGAACTGGGGCTGGTCGTAACGTCCGGAAGGCAGCCAAGCGACCTGGGCGCCATCGTAGAGATACATCTTCTCGACGTTTGTCAACTCGAGACGCACAGCTTCCATGTGCGTCAGGCTGTTATTCTTCAGCGTAGCCGTCCCGGTCAGTGGGAACAAACTCGGGGCAGCACCGAGCGAGGGAAACTTGCCGCTCGCGGTACCATCTGCGGTTCGTTCGCTGGTGACCAGCCGCAGGTACTCATGGCCCAGGGGCATGGGTTGTTCTGCCTGTGTCTGCAAGGGGGAAGCGGCGGCGAGTTGGACCTGAGCTCCAGACCATGTTCTGCCGGATCGGTTTTCCAACGCGAACCAGGCCGCCCAACGCGCGCTTTTTTCATCCCCTGACAGCGTCACCTGGTAGTCGCAGCGCCATTTCAGCCCGCGTGTGAGGTACGCGCAGGTCAGCGAGTGCACCGGCTGTGTGGTATGTACCAGCCACGAGACCACAGTGCGGTCCGCTTGCCCGGCGGCTGCGTGCGGAGCGTCGGGCAGTTCCAGCCGCACGATGTGTTCGCCTCGACGCACCAAAGTCTGAGGTCCGCCGGCTTGTGGCGCGGAAAGGATGAAAAAATCGCGGTCCACGCCCTGCAGGATTCCTTCGTATTTTTGCCCCTGACGTGTGTGCAGGACGATCCGCTTGCCGGTCCAGCGACGTACGAGTTCTTGCAGAGAGGCAGCCGGCGGCTCCACGTTGACTTCCAGGACGCGCGCGCGAGGATCGTCCAGAGTCAAACGCAGGGTCGTGGCTTCCAGCCCAGCTGGAGCGTCCGTGTAACGCAACTCCCAGGTCCCGGGCTGCAGCGGCTGACCGAAAACGAACTCTTCGCTGACTTGAGCGGTGTCGTCCTGGAAGATGGTCAAACGCGCGCGTTGCGGCTGCGACAGCACGCGTGCGGACGGCCCTGCGACGGTGGCCGGCTCTTGGGCAGTGCCTGACAGGCCCACGCCTGCAGTCCAGAAGCCCAGAGCGACGACGACGGAACAGGCACGCTGTTTCATCGCTGTTCGCCTCGCGCCTTATCGGTCAATACCTGGTGCGGACCGTGTACTCGACCAAGACGGCATCGCCCGCCGGCACAGGCACATCGAACACGAGGACATTCGACTGCGCCTGTATGCCCGGATGCGACGATTGGACCAATTCGTGCGCTGCCAGTGGTTCCAGGCGGACGGTGTAGCGTATGGTCACTTGCCGTGCCAGTCGGTTGGTCAGCTTGGCGCGATAGGTGGCCACGCGTTCGCCTGGGCTGGACGTGACCACACTGATTTCTCTGTGTTCGCCGACCAGTCCCTCGGCCCAGCCGGCGCTCACAGTTACCTCTCCTCCAGCCGGCGCGGCGTCCAGCACATCGCGAGCGAGCAGCACGGGCAAGTCGTCGGTGCGCCGATAGACAGCCGCAGTGCCGCGCGGCAGTACCACCGGCTTGTCCATGTCCGCGTCGGTGAAATCGTTGACAAAGGCGTACTGCACGCTGATGCGCCGCGGATCGCGGGCCGGATCGAAGCGGAAGTGCCGAGTACTGCGCACGCCCCGGGCCTGCACCAAGGGCGCATACTTTTGCGCAGCGGTCAGGTCCGTGCTCCGGCGCATTTCGAAAAGATAGTAATCGAACAAGCGGCGAGGCAGCGGGGCTGTCTGAGGCGGCTGACCTTCGCGACGGGTGGCTTCGAAGGCCGCCACACCGCTCGGCGCCCGCCACGGGTCGGCAACCATGTGGATTTGTCCGGCCACGACCACGATGCGCGCTCTGGGGAAATCTACGCCCGTATCGTTCCTCAAGGCTAGCCAGCCCGTCAGATCCAGGGATGCTACGGTCCCATCTATGTCGCTGAGAATAGCCTCGTACTGGGCACGCCAGCTCAAGCCCGTGCACAAGTAAGTCAGTTCCAGGCGCTGCTCGCCCGGGGCTTGGGCCAGCAGTCGGCACGTCAGTACGGGGCGCAACTCGGGATCGCTCACAGGTCGTTCCAGCTGGAGGGCCTGGATCTCTTCCAGCGGGATAACCAGGGTTTGCGAACCATGGGGCTGGTCGGTGTCGGCGCTCAGCAGCAGGCTGCGCGCCTGGAGCCCGAGGCACTGTCCGGCCAGTTGCCGGCCGCTGCTATCGGTGATCTGGACCCTTTGGCCGACCGCCTGGGCCAGGACGTGCGCGCTATCGGCACCGGGGTATTCGAAAGTTTGCTCCAGCACCCGCACACCTGGATCGGTCGAACTCTGAACGCGGAGCGAGCTGGGGTCGAGCGTGGGTGCGATATCCGTGAAGCGCACGGCGTGTTCGCCTGCGGAGGGTAGGACGACTGTGCGATAGTCGCGGACCAGAGCCAATCCAGATGGCCGGGGTGTCTGAGATGCACGCACGGCCTGCGCCGCCGTAGCCGCCGAAGACGGCTCGGCTGCCTGCTCACTCGTGCCGGCGTAAGTTACCGCGTCCGGTAGGCCGAGCTGGTATATGGTGATTTCGGCGCCCTGGCGCACCACGTCCACAGGCGCAGGGCCGGCATGCACCGGAGCGAGCGGCTCGGGCACGTCCGGCGGGAAAATCCGGGACCAGAAAAGCCGCAGAAAGACGGCCACAAGGAGCGTGGCGGCCAGGGCCAGTTTGGCAGTGCGTCGAAAGAAACGAGGCTGCCTTTGCGGACGTCGCGTGGCACGCGCTACCAACGTTTCCCAGCCGGTCGCGCGCGGCTGAGCATCGCGGCCCGCGGCATCGAGCAACTCCTCCAGCCGACGGTCGGGAGCTGCCACGTCTTATTCCTCCAGCCTGTCCGCCAAGCGTGTGCGCAGCTGGGCATAGGCCCGGGACAAGCGACTGCGCACCGTCCCCTCCGGGATCGCCAAAAAACGGGCAATTTGCTCGTGGCTCATGCCCGAAAAGTGTCGCA
Source organism: Gemmataceae bacterium (assembly GCA_040289265.1). Lineage (GTDB taxonomy): Bacteria > Planctomycetota > Planctomycetia > Gemmatales > HRBIN36 > PSKW01. The sequence goes on along the minus strand of PSKW01000002.1, from coordinate 598,488 downwards.
AAAAAACGACCACGCGAAAAGGCTCAGGCAGCTCCCCCACCGCCCGATGCACTTCCACAGCGTGGTCGTCTTTGGGCACATCCGGCGTACACTGGGCCGCATCGTCCGGCAAAGCCACCGCTCGCGGTTTCCGCAGTGTCGAGATTGCCAGGTTGCGAGCTGTCTGATACAGCCAGTGGATCATGCGCTCCGGGCGTCGCAGCCGGGGCAAATACTCCCACAGTCTGCAAAACGCCTCCTGCGCTATTTCTTCGGCCTCCTCCCTTCTCGGCAAGATTCCCAACACGAAGGAGATCAGAGGGGCCCGGTAAATCTCTACCAGGCGCGCAAATGCGTGTACGTCTCCACGCCCTGCTCGGGCTAGGAGTTCTGCCTGACTCAGGCTCACCGGATCGCCCCTCTCACCATTCAGTATGACGCATACAGCCGCCGCCTGCTCCCCGAGGCCTCCGATTTTTGGACCTCGATGGCCCGGAGGCAGTTTCGTTTTTTCCAGTTTAGCTTCAAAGTCTTTTCGCAGTCTTAAGAAGCGATGAAATCTGCCACCCTTGGCCCGCCCACCCGACGATCGGTAGACCGAAAAGACCGGTTAGAAGAGTCAAAACCAGGCACAACGCTGCTAGTTCCGGCTCGGCGCCGAAGTGCAGTTGCTTGAAAACGTGTTCGGCAAGGGTTTCAAAGCCAGGCGTCGCCGCTGGCCAGGAGGCAGCCATTTCACCCAGGCAAAGCAGCGATGTCGTCAAGCAAACGATCGCGGCCACCCGATACAGCAACGGCGCCAGCAGGTACAGGCTGCCCCACACACCGCCGCCATCTACCAGGGCCTGTTCTTCCAAGTCCCTGGGAATCTGTCGCACCAAAGCCGTAGCGATTGCCAGACCGACCCAAAAGTAGCGAAGTGTCAGCGCCCACATGCTAGGTAGCGGCGAGGGATGATCGTACAGTGCCCACGCGGTCAACCACCCCCCGGGCAAACGTAGCAACACCTGGATGCCTTCGGCGATTGCCAGGCCTATTATCGGCGCCGGCAGCACCCATGCACTCGCTGCCACTGCCCATTGGGCGCTAGCAAGAAGCCCATGGCCGCGGCCCAGCCAAGCAGCCAGCGTCGAAAAGACCGCCAGCGCGGCGCCTGTCCCTCCGGCTACTACGGCGCTGCGCCCGAGTAAGGTCCAGTGCTCAGCACACGCATGTACCAATCGAGACGCAAGCGCCTGCCAACTCCAGTGCGGCTGCGGACTCGTTACCGCGCCGTACTCCATGCCTGCGCGGGCAATCAGGCCCGCCATCGGTACGGCAATGAGCACGGTCATCGTCGCCCACACGAAACATAAGGCGGCACTGCGCCAGCGACGCAACCGATAGACATACGTTGGCTGGGTTGGATCGAGCGTTGCAGTTCGGACGTCTGACAGCGGGCACAAAAAGACAAAAATCAGCGCTAGCAGCGCGCTGCCTGGCAGGGTCGCGACCACTGAGCGAGCTTGACGGTCTTCGCCTCCGGCAATCGTCTGCAGATAAACTTCCTCGGCAAAGGTGAGGATCCGCAAATGATCGGCGACCACGATGTCGCTCCAGGCGTGGACCAGAACGACCCCGGCTGCCAAAGCAGATGTGGGTCGTACGGCCGGCCAGGTCGCTCGGCACCAGACGCCGAAACCTGGCCACATGGTGCTGGCGTCTTCCTCCAAGCGCGTCGGCGCCCACCTGCTCGCAGAGCCGAGAACCAGTACCGCCCATGGCATGACCAGTGCCGACTCCAAGAAGATTGCTAAGGCCAAGTTGCTGGCGGACGGAAATATGCCGACTGGCCCGGTCGCTAGGGGCCACCAGTGCAGCGACCCCAAAAAAGCACGCCAGGCTACCAAGCGTACCGGCGCTGGTATGACCGCCGCCAGCACGACCAGCCATACCCCCAGGTGCCGGCCGGGCAAATCGCTGCGAAAAAGCAGATGACTCAGGAGCAGTGCCACCGGCAGCACTACCGATACGGTACCGAAAGCAAATGCCACAGTGTGGACAAAAGTCACAGTCAGCCGAGAAGTTTCCGAGAGCACTTCCCAGCCGGTCAGGCAGGCGCGAACCACGTAAAAAAGCGCCGGCCAGCCGATTGTTAGCCAGAGCAGTACGCTCATCCAGCGCATAGGGCGCCAGGCATGACTGCTCATACTGCACCTCGAGCCTGCTGCTGGTGATTGCGATCGTAGCTTGCTTCGGCGTGCGCCTTTTCCAGTGCCGCGATCAGTTCCCATGCCATTTGGATGGCATGGGTGGCATGGGAGACGTCCTCTTTTGCAGGCACCCCTGGCAGCGTAATCTTGCCCAAAGCGGCGTCGTGGCCCTGGTCCGGCGGCGCAAACCGGCTTCGGTGCAACAGCTCCAGATAGCGCATCCATTGATCTACCAAGTCCGGCGATATCCGACTGCGCAGGCACTCGACATCTCCAGGAACAATTTCGCCGGCGGGCAAGGCAAACTGCTGGCACAAGTAGGAGGCAGCGATCTGGTACAGTCGGTCGGCGACGTGCCGATCCAGTAACGCGCTCGCTGTGACGAGCGACGGTCCCGGTATGTGCGAGGGTGCGCCGGTAGCAGAAGCGCCTGCAATGGACCGGCGCAGTGCGAGCAACGCGCGCCGGGCTTGACGTCCCGCACGGCTCAGTCGTGCACCCGGATCAAGCCGGCGCCACAACATATACACGGCCACAGGCCCCAGAGCGGGGACTGCCAAGAGCAGTAGAGTCAGTTCGGTAGACGGTAGCAGGGGACGCGCCAATCCCGCTCCCCGGCGCACCGAGATCCCGGCCAGTCGTGTAGCCAGTCGTTTTTGCAAGTCCTCGCTCTCGGTCACAGGCGCTTCGACACGAACCGGCTCGGCTTCTACATACAGGGTCTGCATGACCATAGCATGCGGGTCGAAATAGCTGACAGCGACTGCTGGCGGCAAAAAAACCCCGGCGCTCTCGGGAGTGATTTCCCAGCGTAATACACGCTTCGGTGCCCTGTCCCAGGACCAGCTTCCTGGTAGGGACCGGGTCCATATGGGGCGCCACAGGGCAAGGGGCGCCGGGTGGCTGGGTGCTGCAATTTTTTCCAGTCCTTCGTGGCCGGCGATGTGGAGCTCGAGGGTAAACGACTCGCCCAGCCGGATGGTGCGCGGCTCGACGAGTGAACTCACCTGGAATAGACCGACGCCGAGAAACAAGGTGTCGGCAGGCGCAGCCGGACACCTCTGGCAGTGGATCGTCAGCGCTTCGGTTCGCACGCGATAGCCTCGGAAGTCGAAAACCGCTGGGTCCAAGACGAGCGTGCGCCCGCCGGCGTCCGGTGACAGCCACGCGCGCCAGGCCAAGCTCAGTGCCAGCTCGCGGTTTTTGTGGATGGCTTGCAAAGGCACCAGGATCGGCTCGATCCGTGCATCTGCCAGCGAAGGACTAGCAACGCGAAGGGGCAATAGGATCTCTGTCCCGGCGGCCCGGTTGTCCTGTACCACATGCGCATAGTCTCCGGCGTGACTGTCTTTACGCACCGCGGCCTGTTGTGAGCACAGCCACTGGTCGGGAGGCAGGTACCAGTCCAGCAGATCGAGCTGGGTCAGCCAGGGGATATAAAAGCTGGCGGCCGAAGTGCCCAGGGTTCCCGTCGGATCTGTTCGCGCCTGCGCTGCCGGTGCCAGATCCCCCAGAAAACGCCGATCGAGTACGACAGTGATCTCGATGACGATCGTTTGTCCGGCTATTGGCTCTGCCGGGTAGCAGGTGAGTGTCGCCTTAGCGGGGTTGTCGTGCAAAAACAGAGGCGGCACGTGCATGGGAACTGGGGGTGTGGCGGCGGCCCATGCCGTGGTGCTCAGCTGGGTGCTGCCGATGATGCAGGCCCATGTCAGGGCTGTCAGCAACGTTCCATGAACCAGACTCTGGATCGCGGCGCCGGTGGGGCCTCTGACAATTTTGTGCCATTGGTTTTGCAAGCCTCGCATGTTTGTCACCGGACGGCTTGCCGCGCCGTGGAGCATCGCTTGTGTGTCTCCCAAGGGGCCGGCGTGCTGCAGTACCTCACCAGTCGCGGGCATCGGGTCGCTGGATCGTCTGCAGGCCCAGTCTCCGCAGACGTTCGAGGGTAGCATAAAGTGCAGTGTCGGCGCTCGACCGATCCAGCGGCCCCGGATCTTGTCCAAGTTGCAAAGGCAAAGCGCCACGGCCGCCTCGCGGGGGTAAGTCTTCTACGCGAGGCTGGAGGGCAGATGCCGGCGCCGCCGGCACCGGTAACTCCGCTCGGTGCTTTCCTTGGGGACGATCTGCGGGTGCCGTCGGTCCCCGATCGGCGTTCGGTTTTTGGCCAATTCCGGCGCCCGGCGGCGAAGGTTTTTTGCTCGCCGACAGCCGCGCACGCAGTTTTTCCAGCGCCTGCAGATTGTGTTCGACGTCGCTTCGGGATGGCACCGGCTTGCCAGGCTGCACGGGGTACAGGTCCAGTTCTTTCAAGCAAGTAGCCAAAGCTTCCTCAGCGGCATCTAGCCAAATCTTGGCGATCTGCGGATCGCTACTCCGAGCGGCCTGGGCCAAGGCTGTGCCGTAGCCATACAGTGCGCAGAGCCTACGACTGCCCGCGGCATCCTCGAGCGCTGCACGGTAGAAGCGGGCAGCTTCTTCGTACCGTTGCAAGCAATAGAGTGTCGCCGCTCGATTGACGGCCACCAAGCCAGGATCACGGGTGTACGGTTCGGCTTGTTCGTAATAAGCCAGCGCCTCGGCACATTTTCCCTGGGCAAAAGCTGCGTTGCCCCTGAGCACCAATGCGTCGGCGTTGCGTCCAACCCAGGGCCAAGCCGCGGCCAGCGATAGCACAGATGCCGCCGCGAGCAACATAGCCAGGCGAGCCGTCTTATCGGTCGGCACCTGACTGGGTCCGATGCCCCGACGCAGCAGCAGCGCTAAGGCATCGGCAGCGAGGAGCACAGCCGCTATGGCCAGCCACCAAGGGCCGGCTTCCTTGGGCACGGGTCGCGCACCTTCCAGGCGCACGCGGCCTGGCTGTGTGGCTATGGCCGAGCGAAACCAGACGACCAGCGGTCGGGCGGGTCCTTCGACGACGGCTTGGCCACCTCCGGCGCGAGCCAATGCTGCCAGCCAGTCGTCCTGCCGCTGGGTGAGTACCAGTTCGCCGGCATAGACGAGAAAAGGCTGGTCCAGATCGGCCTGCGGGATGCGCACCGGTTTAGGGCTGCCGACGGCTAAAGTATGCACACGAGCCGCAGGCATACGATCGGCGAGCCGTGCAGTGCCGTTCGCTGCCAGGTCATCGCCGTCGGAAACGACCAGGATATCTATGTAAGCCGCTTCGTCCGCTGCGATCCACCTGCCCGACCACTCCAAAGCAGCCAAGACATTGGTACCGCGTCCCTGCTGGTCGAGGCGGTCGGCGCCGAGCCATTCCGGCGCCGCCTGGTTGACGGCCCAGCGAAAATAGTCCATGTCCGAGGTAATAGGACAAAGCCAACGTGCTCGACCCGCGAAAGCGATCAGCCCCAAGCGATGGCCTGGGGCACGCTCGATTTCTTCTGCCAGCTCGAATAAATACTGCCGCGCGCGGGCCAGGCGGCTCATCGGCGGGTATTCGGCCAACATGCTGCGACTGACATCCAAAAGCACTAGGATATCCCTCCCGGCCGACGAGGGCACTGCTCCTTCCCAACCCACCTGGGGACGGGTCAAAGCATAGGTCGCTGCACTCAGTGCGCCGATCGTAAGGCCGATAGATATCAAGCGGCCAGGTGTCGCTAGCCTGTGGCTGAGCCGAGGATAATCTCGCAACACATGCCATGTGCGGAGCAAAACCCAAGCCTGCCAGGTTACCGCGCCTGCTACCAAAACGATGAGCGCAGGCCATCCCGGCTGCAGCCGAATGTCAGCCCATCCGCCGATACCGAGCCAGTCAGGCATGGGGAAGTTGCACAGCAGTGCCATGGCCATTGTGCCGATCGTTATGCAGTTGCTGCCACGTAGCAAAAGACGCGCTACCGGCAGCCTGATGCAATGCCGTTCGTTCCTATCGGCCGAGATAATTGCCGTTTCCTTACCGGCCTGTGTGCCGGTATGCCCGAGTCATAGAACTGGCAGCCGACTCGGGTATCTGCAAAGCTCTGCGTTATGTTCAAGGCCATCTGAAGCCCCAACTGCTCTCCCAGGCGAGCAGTGCAAGCCCGAGGGTGACTGCACCGAGCGCCAACCAGGGAAAAAGCTCCAAGTTCCGGGTGTAAACATGTGTCTCGACTAGCTCGTGGGCGCTGCGATGGAGTTGCGCTACGACATCGGGCAGATCGGGAAGGGCGCGGGCATCGTAGAACTGGCCGCCTGTCAGTGCGGCAACCTGTTGCAGGGACGTGCGCGCCTGCTGTGCCTCGGCATCGTTGGCTGCGCCTAGGTACATTACGTCTATCCGGATGCCGAGTGCTTGCGCCATTCTGGCAGCAGCGACTGGGGAGAGTGCGCCAGGGACCAACGATTCGGGTACGTTGTGCTCGCCATCGGTGAGCAACAGCAATGACTTATGCCGCGGCGCAGCTTGCCGGAGCAAGGATACGGCCAGAGCCAGCGCGTCGCCGATGTTGGTGCTCGATTCCGGAGGCAGTCCCTGGAGTTGCGCACCTTGCAGCAAGGCCTCGAGCGTCTCGGGATTGTTCACAGGCGGGCACAGATCCAGTGGCCGAGCCGCGAAAGTCACAAGGCCGATAAAGTCAGCCCGTCCTTCTTGCCGCTGATAACTCACAAGGTATCGAGAGGCCTCTTTCGCCGCCTGCAAGCGCGTCTTTTTTCCCTCAGCGCTGGGGAAATCGTCTTCGCCCATGCTACCGCTGACATCGAGGACGATTTGCAAGGCGACAGCTTCTGCCGGCGAGCGACTCGAGGGATCGGGGATGCGCGGTTGAGCTGCCCCCAGCACGAACAAGGTCAGGAGCAGCGACCGAAGTGCCGGTGAGACGAGACGGGTCCAACGAACTCGGCGCGGACAAAGAGGGAGCCAAAGCTGGGCGCGCGGATGCGCCCAGGCCACCCGGCGCCCGCGATAAAGCCAGATCGGCGCCATCACAGGCACCACAACGAGTAGCCACAACAACTCCGGGTGTCCCCAGTGCATGCAGCTATTGTACGCATCTGCATGGATCCACGAGGGGACCGGCAAGGCATACCCGTAGCGGCCCAAAGTCCTGGCGCGGGTGCAGTACGGGCCGTCGCAGCAGACCGTATCCGAAATGCCGTCAGGACTTGGGTGCCAGGAGCGCGATCATGCGTTTACCCTCCATGGTCGGCGGACGCTCGATCCGTGCCAGCGGCTCGAGCTGCTGCAGAAAATGGTCGAGTACGCGCCGGCCTTCCTCGAGGTGCTGCACTTCCCGACCGCGGAAGATGACGCTGATCAAGACTTTGTCTTTGTGTTCCAGGAAGCGACGGGCCTGATTGAGTTTGGTGGCCAGGTCGTGTTCGCCCGTCTTGGGGCGCACGCGGATTTCTTTGAGTTTCTGCGTGTGCTGGCGCGTTTTGGCCTGTTTGCGGGACAGCTCGTAGCGGTACTTCCCATAGTCCATGATTCGGCAGACAGGCGGCCGCTCATGGGGGGCGACTTCGACCAGGTCCAGACCGGCTTCACGCGCCTTTTGCATCGCAACGGACACTGGCACGATGCCCAATTGCTCGCCTCCGGGCCCTATCAATCGCACTGGGCTGATCCGGATTTGCTCGTTGACCCTCAGCCCACGATCGGTTTCAGGACCAGCGATAATCCTTTCCCTCCTTTCTCAAAGTCCAGGGAGTCCCTTTTCCCATAGTCGTGGAACTCCTCTACCAGTTGGCTCCTATCTGTGTGATCGGCGGCGACGCCTGGTAAAGGCAGGTGAGCGCCGCGGTGGCTCGTAATGCATGCAAGCAGTGCCCATGTGAAGCCTACCGAGCTGCAGGCCGACGCCCGATGTGCCGGACAAGCATTGTAAGCGAGTACTGGCCAACGGATGCAGTACCCGTCCATTGGCAGGCGCGCCGATCGAGCTTCTCATAGGTGCCAGCCTTTGCGATACTCGCGTCGGATATATTCTTCGGCTTTTGGCTCGTTGATGGCACACAGATTGCGCCAGTCCCAGGTGATAGGTCTCCCTAGGCGATAGGAAACCAGGCCCAAAAGGACGGTTTCAGTGAGAGCGCCGGCGTACCCGAAATGGCACGTGGTAGGCGCACCTGTCTTGCAACCGAGGACCCATTCGCGATAGTGCCCTACCGACTCGGGTATGGTCGGCTTGGGCCGGGTGAAGTTTTCGAACTGCTTTTCTGGCAACAGCTTGTGTTTAGTGTAATCGGCCAAGAGCATGCCTTTGTCCCCTACGAACAGCACCCCGTCGCCCCAGCGCGGAAGCAGGCCCTCTTGGAAGTAAGGCGGTCGTTTGCCTCCGTCATACCAGGTAAGTCGCACCGGGGGCCACGTGCCGCGTGCCGGAAATTCGTAGCGGACGATCAACCAGCGCGCGCATGCGTCGGGGTGCACCGGCGAACCTTCGGCATAAATGCGTTCGGGATGCTGCAATTCTAGCGCCCAGAAGGGCAAATCTATGTAGTGACAGCCCATGTCCGCCAAAGTCCCGCCACCGAAGTCCCACCATCCGCGCCAGACAAAATGCAGATGTGCCGGATGATAAGGCCGATAAGGAGCTGGTCCCAACCAAAGGTCGTAATGCAAGCCAGCTGGCACAGGCGGTGTCTCTTTGGGGCGGTCGCCACCTGAGTGCACCTTATCGCACCAGACGTGCACTTCGCGTACCGTGCCGATGGCATTGGCCCGTATCAGCTCGACCACGCGACGGTAATTACTGCCCGCGTGGATCTGCGTCCCCATTTGCGTGGTGCGTTTGTAATAGGCAGCTGCCAAGGCCACCTGACGCGCTTCGTAGACGTCGTGGGTAAGCGGCTTTTCGCAAAAAACATGGAGGCCGAGCCGCAGTGCCGCCATGGTGGCTACGGCATGAGTATGATCGGGCGTAGCCACCAGAACCGCATCCAGTCGCTTGTGCTCGGCGTCGAGCATCTTGCGAAAGTCTGTGTAAAAGGCAGCCTGCGGATAGCGCTTGCGCGCGTCTGTTGCGCGATTTTCGTCTACATCGCACAGAGCCACGACTTCAGCACCGGCGGCGACGATCGCTTGTGTATCTGCTAGCCCCTGGCCGTTGGTTCCGATGACTCCCAGTGCCAGTCGTTCGTTGACTGAGCCTTTGCGTTCCTGGGCCAATATCGAACCGGTCCACAGTCCGCCTGCCGCGGCGGCCAAGAACTGGCGCCGGTGCATGTGCCCAGTGTTCCGACGCCGTAAGCCTCGGCTGCGCCCATAATCGCTCCTCTCGACTCGGTTGGTTTGTCGGTCAGTCGGTGATCGCATACTCGACTCCCACGTTGCAGGTAGCCCTCGCTTGTGACTCTCCGGTGAGCACTTGGAGGCGGGCCTAGGCAGAGGACCCGGTCGGCCACGTAATTAAGCCTCTTGCGTTTATTTTCGGACGAAAAACTGACGGCGCAAGCATAAAATGGGAAAACTATGTCGGTACAGCCCGATCTCTCGCGTCCGCGCAGAATCGGCTGAGTTCCCAGCGTGTAACTCATCCGTCGTCCCAGCCGATCCGGTTAATGGCACTGAGTACCTATAACTGACTGAGTACTTATACTCGTCGCACGTCACTTGGCGTACGCCTGATCACACGCCCATGATGTTGTAGCCGCAATCTACATAGACAATCTGGCCCGTGATGGCCGAAGCCAGGGGACTGCACAAAAAGGTGGCCGTAGCGGCGACTTCTTCGGGCTTGATAGGACGGGCCAACGGGCTTTTCGAGGCGGCATATTCGATCATCTGATTGATATCCCCGATGGCACGAGCCGCGCGCGACGCATACGGGCCGGCCGAGATCAGATTGACGCGGATATTCAGCGCGCCCAGGTTCTGTGCCAGTTGGCGAGCATCTATTTGCAGGGCGGCTTTGGCGGAGGACATCCCACCACCATAGTGGGGCACGACCCGTTCTCCGCCCACGTAAGTGAGCGCCAGGGCAGCGGCACCATCGGGCCGGTTAGCCATCAGCGGGGCCGCTTGCTTGAGGAGTGCTGTCAACGAGTAAGCGCTTACCGAGAGCGCCGTCAGGTAAGCTTTGCGACTGGTTTCGATCATCCGGTTCTTGATCTCGGGGCTAAAAGCCACCGAGTGGATAAGTATGTCCAGGTGCGAGTACTCGCGGCGCATCTGATCGAAAAGCCCCTGGATAGAAAAGTCGCCGAATTTCTGGTAGCGCCGGTCGCTGCGGGTTTTGTCGTCCACGTCATCCATGGTATCGTAGCTCAAATCGCAAGCGATCAGTTTTTCCACAGTTAGGGATCCGGCGCCGAAAGGAAGCGCGCGTGACTCGGCGTCGAGGTCGCGTGTCAGAATGCTTTCGACGATCCCCATGACGCGGGGATGGCAGGAAAAGATCAAGCGCGCGCCGGCTGCTTGCAAATACTTGGCAATATGCCAGGCGAATCCTTCGTTGTCGGCGACGCCGGTCACTAGGGCAACCTTGCCGCTGAGGTCAATAGGAATCATCGCGTTTCCTTTTTATTTCGCCCCTGGATCGCACAGCGCCAGATGTCAGCCTTTTTTCGGAGTGACCGCCAAGGGACCGCGTCCCCGGCATCTACTCCCTCTCACGCAGGCCGCGTCTGGCTGCAGCACTATTTCTTGCACACACAGGGGCGGATATATTGTTAGCGGAAATGGGGGAATCATGCAAGGCGGGGAATCTAGTGCAGAACGCAGTGCACCCGAGGAGGTGCGGATCGGGATCGCCGTGGTATGCCACGGGGACAAGGTCCTAGTTGGATTACGCCCGTGTGATGCACCGTTGGCGGGCTATTGGGAATTCCCCGGAGGCAAGTGCCACGGGAGCGAGCCAGTGGAGGCGTGTGCGGTCCGCGAGTGCTGCGAAGAGACCGGCGTCCAGGTAGCAGTTCGGGAACTTATAGCGGAGGTGCGTCACCAGTACCAGCACGGCGCGTTGCGCTTGTACTTTTTTCGCTGCGAGCCGATCGGTCCGAGCGCACCGCGCCCTCCTTTTGTGTGGGTAGATCGCAGACACTTGAGCACATTGCCCATGCCGCCGGCAAACGCGGCGGTGGTGGAAAACCTGGTCAGCTCGCAGGAGCACATGGGCTAAGAGGCGGGCCGAACTGGTGTGCCGGTTTGGGCACTTCCTCAAGAGGAATCAGAGCCGCGGCAAGGGGCGTACCGCCGCGACTCTGATTCAGACCTCAGAGCTGCTGGGGCACGAGCCTACCGGTCGGGAGTGGCTACGGGCCGCACCGGCGTGTGGTCGCGCATAGGTTCGCTGCCCAGGGACTTCAGGGCCAGCGAGGCGGCGTCGCGCACGCGGGGATCGCGATCTCCGGTGGCTGCTTTCAGCGCTGCCACAACTGCCGGGGACGAGGCTTTCATGCGCACCAGGGCTTCGGCAGCCGCTACGCGAACTAGCGGCGCCGGATCCACGCGCAACGCCGTCAGTAGCGCTTCGACGACATGGGGATTGACCCGCCCATCCACTTGTCCCAGATATTGGGCAGCCTCGATCCGCTCCGCCGGGACCGGCGAACTCTGCAGAACACTCATCCACTGCACGGTCTGCTGCAGAACCCGCGCCTTGTGTGGTCCCAAACTGGCCTCGACCTGGGTGAATACGTGCGGCGGCAGCTGTGACGGCACCGTTCCTTGCGGTAGCGCTGCCTGAGGAGGCATGCCATGCGGCAACGCAGAGGCCGGCCGGCAGGTCGGGCAAACCGACCCAGGTGCCATGCAAACTCCCTCGGCACACACCGGACTCGGCTGCTTGGTCGTCGGACCAGTCCTTGGTACTACCTTTTCCCAGCCAGGCGGTAAAGGTGGGATGTCGAGTGCTCCTGGCGGAACACCTTCGAGCGTATTCAAAGGTCGTGCCGGCGGTTGCGGCGGCAGCACGCTCGGCCGCGGACCAGCGGTCACCAACGGCAGATTGGGCACCGGCACCGGGATCATTTCATCGGCCCTTTCTTGGACGGTCGGCTTTTTCTCCGTGCCGATTTCCGGGCGAGCAGTGGGCTTGTGCGCTGTGGGATGCAGGCCGGCTGGGCCGCTATCGCTGCCCGGGTGCTCACGCTTGACGGCTTCCGCTGCAGTGGGTTCGCTCCGGCCACTGGTACTGGCCGTCGGCCTGTCTTCTTTGGTTTTCGTTACCGCAGGCACGTCCTTAGGTGCAGGGGCAGGCACAGACGGGCCTCGCTGAGCAGCTGACCAGGTCATGCGCGGGTGTGGTGGCTGGTAGCGCTCGGGATGCATCAGAGGATCTTGGGCGGCTTCGTGGGTTACTCCTCGACCGGCTGCCGCAGAAGCCGAGGGAGTGGTGGCCTGACCTGTAAGCCCGAGAGTTAATGCGCTAGTAGACTTGGCCGTGGTAGTTGCGTCAGTCGCTGCTTGTGCCTTGCTTTCGGCAATAGGCGTGCGCCCGGGCAACGCCACTTTAGGTTGCGACTGGGCGGACTGGACTTTTTCCATGGCAGCTTTGTCGGTGTCCTGTACCCGGATATTTTCTTTAGGCAGAGGCGCGCTAGCAATTTTTTCAGCGGCCGGCTGCGTCTTTTCCCGAGGCATCGATTGGATCTTTTCGAGCGCCTGCGCCTGGGAAGATTCAGTCTGGGAAAGTTTTTGTGCAGCATGGGACTTCTGCGTACCTTGAGCGGCTAATGTGGCCAGAGGTACCGGAGGCGCCGGCGGCTCCAGCTTTTTCTGTGCGGGCATGCTGCGCTCGACAGCTGTTGCAGTCTTTTCCTTGGGCATGTGCAGGATCTTTTCTGGTCTGCTAGCCGAGGTCTGGGCCACGGCAGCCGGCTGGGACTGCGTCGTTGTCATGGCAGACGTGCGCTTTTCCACAGGCATACTTTTGATTTTCTCCGGCCTTACGGTTACTGCAGAAGAGGGTGGCAGTGCGGCGGGTCGGGATGGCTCGCTGCTGCGAGAGCTGCCGAGCGCTTGACCGACCTGGCCTGGCATGGGCTGGGTCGGGAGGTCTGCCCCCAGTTGTGACGACGACAGTGGCGGCATCTGGCCGGTGCGCTTTTCTACAGGCATGCTGAGGATTTTTTCGGGCCTGTCGCTGGCAGTGGGCATCGGCTTGGCAGTGGTGGCAATCGAGGGCGTCCCAGTTCCCCTGGGTTGTCCTGCGGTCCGAGCCGTATCCGGACCGGTCGAGGGGACGACAGGGGGCAATGCCAGTCGTGGATCTGCGGCGCTGCCGGGACGGACTAGACCTGCTGGCATGACAGGCTGCGCCGAATTGGGAGCCGACTTACGATCAGTGGAGGTCGAGGCATCTGCTGCACTCCGCTGGGCTGTCGCTACCGAGCTGGAATTAGAAGTGGACGACGGCGGCACAACGCTTCTAGGCCGACCCGCAGTCGGGCTGGGCGACGCATTCGGCTGGGACGGGACATAGACCGTAGTCTTCGGGGGCGCTGGCACGCCGGCAGGCGGCTCCACGCTCTTGCCCCAGCGAAATACACGAAAGCGTTCGGCACCGACCGCCGATTCCGATTCCACGATAGTCATCAGCTCTCCCGTTTGCAGCGACTGGGCTTTCATTGCGGGAGAGCCATCGGGCAGGCGCCAGACCTGCAGGACCATACATTTCTCCGGGGCGCGCCCTGCTTCGGTCACCGTGATCGTTTTGCCGATACGCTGCTCCAGAGGCGGAGCTGCACACAGTTCCCCCAGCCACCATACCCCTAGCAGGGTAATTATTGCCCAACTCATGCGTTGCATAGGCCCTATCTCCCCTATTTTGCCCAAGGCTACTCGCTCCCCTCGATACGAGGAGTCCAGCTCCTCCTCTTTTATCGGCCATGACAATTGCGCAGCCCAGAAAAAGTGTGGCGAATCCACGGAGGATCGGGCTTGCACCGTTTATGCCCGATGGCTATAGACCCGCGCACGGCTGCCGGGCATCGGATCCGGCGCTTGCGCCGGAGCGGCAGTCCTGGGCCATCGGCACGCACACCGACCTAACGGTTGTGCGCATCGGCGTGCGCCTGCACGGGTGGCTTAGCGACTGGCAGAAGGTACGCCATGCAGCCCGAGGGCAGCCCGACATGTGTAAGGACTCGACCATGGCTGGTCCATCGTGGCGTGGTCACAAGCGCCTGTCGCGCGGAGCGAGTCGCCGGATAGGTTGGATCGTAACCTGTGCCTGCTGCTTGCTCACGGCCTCGTGCATGAGGCTGTGGGACGACTTGACGGCATCTGGGGAAGCGCGCAAGGCGTATCTTTTTCCCGGGGATCCGCTAGAAGTCTTGGCTAAGAGCCAGGACGGGGATGTGCGGGCACGTGCCTATCGGCGCTTGCGCGAGCCGCGGACCCACGGCGGGAGCGAAGAGGAACAGCACAAGATGCTCCACCTCTTGGCCGTCGCCGCACGCAGTGAAAAGCAAACACTGTGTCGGTTAGCGGCAGTGGAAAAACTCGGAGAGTTCCAAGACCCACGGGCAGTTCAGGGGCTTCTGGATGCTTTCTATGCTCCGAGCAATTTCGGGGATACCAATCCTGCGGTGCGCGTCGCCGTCATCGAGGCGCTGGCTCGTCATCGTTCTGCCGAAGCTTTGGAAACTTTGACCCAAGCAGCGTTGCGAGACCCTTCGCGGCACGTCCGTGCTGCCGCCATCCAAGCCTTGGCCGCCTACGGCGATCCGCCCGCGCTCCAGGCGCTGTTGACTGTCTTGCGGCAGGAAAAAGACGTTGCCCTGCGCGACGCGGCAGCCAATGCACTGGCGGCGGCTACCGGGCAATCCTTCGGCACCGACGCCGATAAATGGGAGGCCTATTTGACCACCAACCAACCCACCCAGCCGGTCAAACCGGCGGGCACCCGCTGGTGGCCATTCCGGTGAGAGCCAACGGTCAGCGCGACGAGTCTGGCAATGCCTGCCTGCTCACAGCAGGCAACACGTTGGATGTGGCCAAGGCGCGCGCGTTTTCAAGGTGAGGCAATTCGTTGCAGGCTGAGCGTGTTGCTGGACTCGTCGTAGGCGAAGAGGTTTCCATAGCGCGCCCAGCGCACGAGGGTTTCGAATTGCTTCTCGTAGTTCTCCTGAGGCAAGTGCAAGACCAGCGTTTCCAGAACGAAATCGCGCTCCAAAGTATGGTCCGGCTGCCGCATAAGGGCTTCGTGGACAATACGGAAAAGTCGCAACTGCAACAATTGCTGGCGCCAGATCGTTTTGCGCTCCTCGGGGCCGGCGCGCACGAACCGCTCCCCGATCGGTTCGAGCACCACTAACCGGCGTGGCGTATCCACCAGTTCGAGCAACTCAGCTGCCTCCACGATGCTGATCATGTGGCCGAATTCGCACTGAGTATCCTGCGCGATGCGGAAGATATCCTCGCGGCCGCCGCGGGCGTCCAAATACTCTAACAAGCCGACGATAGCGCTGACCTCGGCATCGGGAAGAGCTTCAATGGGCAAGATGCCCGGGTGTTCCGCGGCAGGGATATCGGGCATTTCGTGGCCGGTGATGAGTTCGTGCACATCTTCCATCAACTGGACAAACGAGGCCGAGCGCGGGTCGCGCGGACGGGGCAGGGGGTTGTCGCGTACCGCACGCACGCGCGCCGGCCGGCTGCTCAAGATCACGATGCGATCCGCCATGTATACCACTTCGCGAATATCGTGGCTCACCAGGAGGATGGACACCGGATGCTGGGTCTTGCTGGCCCACAAGTCCATGAGCTCGGCACGCAAGCTTTCGGCGGTGAGCGCGTCCACTTGACTGAACGGCTCGTCCAGGAAAAGCAGTTCCGGGTCGGTAGCTAGGGCGCGTGCCAGTCCTACGCGCTGCTTCATGCCGCCGGACAATTCGCGCGGATAGGCTTCCTCGAAGCCGCTCAGTCCGACTCGGGCGATGGCACGCTCGGCCCGTTCGGCGATCGCCGCCGTCGGCAGTCCGGCTGCCTCCAAAACGATGCGCACGTTTTCTGCTACCGTCATCCACGGGTAAAGCGCAAAGCTTTGGAAAACCATAGCCATACCGGGGTTGAGGCCGGCCAAGGGCTTGCCATGATAGCGCACTTCTCCTTGCGTCGGCTCGATCAAGCCGGCCAAAATCCGCAACAGAGTGGATTTGCCGCATCCGGACGGACCGAGCAGCGCCACCACCTCTTCGGGATAAACAGCCAAGTCCACTCCGTCCAAGACCACAAGCTTTTGTCCCTGCGGCAAGGCGTATGCATGCCGGATGCCCCGTGCTTCGCACAACGCAGTCTTGGTCGCTAGGGTGCTCATTGCTCTGACCGGTGCTCATCGCGTCGAGGCGAACCGTGTCTCGGCCCAACGATACAGTCGCCGCCATACCATCCGATTGAAAACCACCACCATGCTGGCCATCACCAGTGTACTGGCTGCCAGGCACGGGTAGTCGGCTCGGTACGTGGCTTCGCTGATCTGTGCTCCTAGTCCGGCCGTCTGCCAAATCTCTCCGCGAAACGTGACATATTCGGACACGATACTGGCGTTCCAGGCCCCGCCGGCTGCAGTTACCCAGCCGGTTACCAGGTAAGGGAATAGGGCCGGAAAGTACAACACACGAAAGCGCTGCCACCCCCAGATGCGATAGCTGTCAGCGGCTTCCACCAAGTCGCCGGGCACGGAGGCTGCTCCTGCAATGACGTTGAACAAAATATACCATTGCGCACCCAGCATCATGAGCGCGATGCTTCCCCAACCTAAAGGCACGCCGGTGCTTCGTAAGACGGCGATCACCAGAGGGAAAAGCATTGGGGCCGGAAAAGAGGCCAAGATCTGCACGGCTGGCTGCAACACCCCAGCCAAACGCGGCGAGCGCCCGATAGCCAGTCCTAGCGGCAAAGTCCACAGAGTGCTCGCCAGCGTCGCGACCAGTACGCGGACAAGGGTCAGAATGGCCGCTATCAGCGTCTGACCCCATACCAGCAGGGGAACGCGGAGCAAGAGTACGACCAATCCAGACGCCAGCCACACAAGGACCAAGCCCAAACTGGTCAGGCCGAGTCGCGACGCAAGCCGACTCCAGCGCGTCGGTGCCGACAAGCGTATCGCCGTGCCGGTCCTGCGCTGATGCCAGGATGGTAATCGTCTCAGCCACGGCCGCAGCCCGCGTACAATACGCGAACGACGCCAGTAGTCCAAGAACCATGAGCCTGGCACGTACGCTTCCGGTTGGCTCTCGACACGAAATTTTTGCGACCAAACCACCAGAGGGCGCCAGAGCAGTTGATCCAATAGCACGATCATAAGCACCATCGCTCCGACGGCCAGCGCCATGGCATCCAGTCGCCCTGCTTCCACCGCCACGCTCATATAGGCTCCGAGGCCAGGCAGCCGAAAGTCCCGGTCGCCTAGCTGAAAGGACTCGGTGACCATGAGAAAAAACCACCCCCCGGCGACGCTCATCATGCTGTTCCATATCAGTCCCGGGGTGGCATAAGGCAGTTCCAGCCACTTCCATTGCTGCCAGGCAGTGAAACGAAAGGCCTGCGCTGCTTCGCGCAGATCGTTGGGCACCGAGCGCAGCGCATGATAATAGCTGAAGGTCATATTCCAGACTTGACCGGTGAAAATCATCAAGACGCAAGCCAGTTCCAATCCTGCGTTACTGGTCGGCCACGCGGCCACCAGTGCCAAAACCACACCTGGCAAAAAGCTCAAGACGGGGATGCTCTGCAAAATGTCCAGCAACGGCACCAAAATCCGCTCGGCGGCGTCGTCTTTGGCTGCCCAGTAGCCGTATCCCAAAGTGAAAAGCAAGGAAATCGCATAGGCCAGAGCCCCACGGGCCAATGACATGAGGGTGTATCGAAACAGTGCTGCGTAGTCGTCCAGGTCTATTTCTACGGCGGCGCTGGGAGCTGCGCGCCAGTCGCTGAACAACAGAGATAGTGCATATACCGAGCCGCCCAACGCAGCCAGGATCGTCAGGTCTATCCAGCCCCAGCCACGCACGCCATGCAAGACTGCTGTTGCATGTCCCCAAATGCGTCGGACAGGCGTCAGGTCCCAAGTGCCTTGGCGCACGTTTTTCGTCCCGCAAACATGTTCGCTACCGACTGCATCTTGGCCTGTTCCTTCCCTGCCACGCAGGCCGCAACTACCCTTGGGCAGCCCGCCCGCGTCCGCCTCTCAGTCCTTGCCGGGGCCGACAGGCAGGTACTTGCTGATGTCCCACAGCGTCAGAAAAACCATAAGGCCGATCAGCAGTACGAGGCCGATGATGTTGGCCGCCGCCTGGATTTGCCAGCGTACTGGGCGCCGACGCAGCTTTTCGATGATCAAAAAGACCATATGGCCCCCGTCCAGCAAGGGGATAGGCAGGAAGTTGATGACGGCTAGGTTGATGCTGATCATGCCCAGAAACATCAGCAGCTCGACCAATCCGCGCCGCGCCATGTGATAGGTCATGCGCGCGATTTCCGGCGGCCCGCTCATCAGTTTCCATGAGATCTGGCCGACGACCAGCGCTTTGATCTGGATGTAAATGCGCGCCACGGTCCGGAAAGTATCCCGCGTGCCCAGGTACATGGCCTGAAACGGATTGGCCGTACGAAATACGAACGTGTCTCGCTCCATGACCCAGCCACGATCCGGCAGCGGCCAGGTGCGATCTTCGCGCAACGATACGGTCACCGTCTCTTCGGTGCCTTCCGGTCTGCGCACCGTGACGGTGGCCTCGCTGATTTGGGAGTCACGAGCTATTTCTTGAAGCCGCCAGAAGACATAGGGCAAGCGCACGGTATCATCCAGGCGCCAGGACTTGCTACCATCCGTTTGGACGGTCACCGCTACGATTTCGTCGCCAGGCTTCAGTTTTCCATGTGCAGGGCCGTCGGGATGCACTCGCCCGATACGCGGCGATACATCGTACGTGATACCTAGCGCTGGGATGCTCACCGGGGCAAAGGAAGTCACCGGATATTCTTCATTCCAACTGCCTCGTCCTGGAAGCGGCACGACGGCGAGTTCGATGGGTGCCGATTGCCCGTGCCGGCGGAATGCCAAACGCACTTCTTGCCGACGTTGCCCGGCCTCGGCTAGCTCGTCGGGTAAGCGCAGAGGGTCGAAATCGGACCGATCGTTGACGGCAACCAGGATATCGCCTGGTTTCACCTGCCGGCGGATCGGCTCCGGTGCGTCGTCGCCGACGGATACGATCGGCCCTATGACGAACTCGACGCCGAAGGTGTGGAAATAGCGCGGCGGAACTAAGTACACATGTTCCTGACCGTCCCGTTGGATTGTGACTTCTAGTTCGGTCTGCCGCCAGCGGAACTGGGCGTCGAGCAGGTCGCGGTGGGTGTGCAGCGCTTGGGAGCGGTCGCTGCCTTTGGGCCGCAGCGCCAGGAAACGGTCGCCAGGCTGCATGGTTGTGCCGTCAGGAAGCGGGTAGGGCAGAGCCAGAGACAGGCCTTCCGGAAATCCCACGCCGAGCGTTGGCTTGAGCTCGTTCCCCCGGCGGCGCGGTACGACCCAGGCCTCTTTGACCACTCCCGACTCGCCGTCGTGTGCTGGGGTTTGCCAGCGCAAATAAATGGCCGTCCGGTCCGGCTGTGCCAGTGCCGCCGCGTAAAACAGGTCCTCATACGTAGGCTGCGAGTTGTCATTGACCTGGAGCAACAGCGAGCCAGTCTCCAGTCCCGCCATGTCGGCAGGGGAGCCGGGTACAATCACGCCGAACCGGGGAGCCACTTCGACCTTACCACACAGGTACACCACCACGAAGCAGACCAGCCCGAAAAGCACGTTCATGAGGACCCCGCCGGAAATGATCCACATGCGCTGGCCTACCGGGCGATTGGGATAGGCACGGGGATCGTCGCGCACTGACTCGTCGGCTGCTTCGTCCGGGTTTTCCCCGAGCATTTTCACGTATCCCCCTAGGGGGATAGCGGCCACCTTGAACTCCGTTTCTCCCCAGCGCCACGTGAGCCCGGGAAGAGCAGGACCGAAACCGATACTGAACACCTCTACTTTTACGCCGGTAGCTTTGCACGCAAGAAAGTGTCCCAGCTCGTGGACGAAGATGACCAAGCCCAGCCCTAGGATGACGAGCAGCACGGTGCCACTGAGAAACCAGGCCAGCAGAGCTAGCCCCAGGCCCCAAGTCAACAAGCTGCCTAAACGGGCTCGGGTCCGCTGTCCGAAGAACTGTGCCACTGGGCTACCTCCTGCCGGGCCCAGCGATCTGCGGCCAGCAGATCGCCCAAGCTCGGCGCATACTTCACTCGATGTTTGCCGAGGACTTCGCCACATACTCTGGCGATGTCCACAAAGCGCAGAGAGCCGGACAAAAAGCGACTCACCGCGACCTCGTTGGCGGCGTTGAGGACGGCACCGGCGGTGCCCCCTTTGCGTGCCGCCGTATAGCCTAATTCTAAGGCGGGAAAACGCTCGGTATCGGGCGGCTCGAAATGCAGCGCCGTCATGTCTGCCACATTCAGCCCGCGGGCCGGTCCTGGTAATCGTTCAGGGTAGGTGAGTGCATATTGGATCGGCAACCGCATGTCCGGGCAAGACAGATGCGCCAGCAGGGTGCCGTCTTGCATCTCGACCAGCGCGTGCACGATAGACTCGGGGTGGATCAACACCTGGATTTGTTCGAGGGAAACGCCAAAAAGCCAGTGGGCTTCGATGACTTCGAGGGCCTTGTTCATCAAGGTGGCCGAATCCACGCTGATTTTACGCCCCATGCGCCAGGTGGGGTGGGCTAGGGCCTGGTCCGAGGTGACGTGCACCAATTGGTCGGCCTGATAGTTGCGAAAAGGGCCGCCACTGGCTGTGAGGATCACGCGCCGCACATGGCACGGATCTTCCCTCTGAAGCAACTGAAAAAGAGCGCTATGCTCGCTGTCTATGGGCAAAAGTACGGCCTGGGTGCATTGCAAGATACGGGCCACCAGTTCTCCGGCTACGACCAATGTCTCTTTGTTGGCCAGTGCCACCACTTTGCCGGCTTCGAGCGCGGCCAGGGTGCCTGGCAAGCCAGCGGCGCCGACGATGCCCGCCACGACCATATCTACCTCCGGAGCGGTCACCATTTGGCGGATCCCCTCTTGGCCGAAGAGCAGTTGGCACCCCGGCGGGACCGCGTGGCCGCGCGCGGCCTGCCAAGCGTCCGGATCGGTGACCACGAGCCAGCGGGGCCGGAACCGCTCCGCCAGGCAGAAAAGCTCATGCCAGTGCTGATGTGCGCTCAAGCCTACTACGTGCAATCGGTCCGGAAGGGCCTCGGCGACTTGCAAGGAACTGGTGCCGATGGAGCCCGTGGCTCCGAGCAGCACGAGCCGACGCGGAAAAGCAGGCAGCGGTCGCGACCTGGCATGCCAGACCAGACCGGATCTTGCGGGAGCAGCTTGCTGCTGCGCACCCCCATCGTGGTGCGAGACAGGTGCGGTTTCCGGTGGCGTGTGGGCAAACATCGAGCCTGTGCCTCGTAGGTGCTCGTTCACGTGCCTGTACGTGGCTCGATCCGGTCGCGCCCGACCCAAGGCTGTAGCACTTCAGGTACGAGGACCGAGCCGTCCTCCTGTTGGTAATTCTCCAAAATGGCTACCAGTGCGCGACTGACGGCGATGGCCGTGCCATTGAGCGTGTGGACGAAGCGCGTGCCCTTGTGCTGCGGACTTTTGTAGCGGATGTTGAGACGCCGTGCCTGGTAGTCGGTACAGTTGGAAGTGCTGGTGACCTCGGCGTACTCTCCCTGTTCGCCGCGACCGGGCATCCAGGCTTCGATATCGAATTTCCTGTACGCCGGCGCCCCCAAATCGCCGGTGCAGGTGTCCACCACTTGGTACGGGATGCCCAGACCTTGGAAAAGCTCTTCTTCGATCCGCAGCAGCTCCCCGTGCAGAGCGTCGCTTTGTTCCGGCGTACAATACACGAACATTTCGACTTTGGTGAACTGGTGGACGCGGAACAGGCCGCGGGTTTCGCGTCCCGGAGCACCGGCCTCGGTGCGGAAACAGTGGGACAAGCCTCCATAGCGCAACGGCAATTGCTTTTCGTCCAGGATGTGCTCGCGGTGCAGCCCGCCCAAGGTGATCTCCGCCGTGGCGATCAGACACAAATCCGTATCGGCAATCGAATAGATTTGTGTCTCCGGCCCCCGCGGCAAAAAACCGATCCCTTCGACGATCTCGGCGCGCGCTACATCCGGAGTGATCCACAGAGTAAAACCCTCGTGTGCCAGCTTGTCGAACGCATAGCGTACCAAGGCCCATTCGAGCAGCACGGCCTCGTTTTTCAGGAAATAGAACTTGGGGCCGGCTACCGACGATCCCGCCGCGAAATCGGCCAGATCGAGGTATTCGCACAGAGTGATGTGATCGCGCGGCCGAAAAGGAAAGCGCGGGATCTGGCCCCAGCGCTTGAGGACGCGATTGTCCTGGGCGGTCGTGCCCACCGGTGCATCCGGATGGGTCATGTTGGGTATCGTGTACAAAACGGCGCGCAATTCCTGCTCGACGCGACGCAGTTCGACCTCGCGCTGGGCGACGTCGTCGCGCAGCCGCCGGCCTTGCTCGACCAATTCCTGACGGCGCGCTGAGTCCTTTTCGCGGGCCACCGTCTTTTGGTGTTCGTTCTGCTGCTGGTGCAGGGTCTGGATCGCGTGCACCAGACGCTTGCGTTGTGCGACCAGCTCTGGGACTCGGTCCACATCGGCTTGGATATTGCGTCGCCGACAGTTGGCCTTCACTTCTTCCAAATGATCCACGACAAACTGTGCATCGAGCATAGAACCACCCTGGCGCACATGGATCGGTCACGGCCGCTGGTCCAGAGGGATGTACGGGACATCCTTTTTGCCGACATAGATTTGGTCGGGGCGATAAATGCGGTTGTTCTGCAGCTGCTCCAGCCAGTGGGCGAGCCATCCGGCTACGCGCGAGACAGCAAAAATGCACGTGAACAGGTCCTTGGGTATGCCTAGCGCCGCATAAACGATCCCCGAGTAAAAATCCACGTTCGGATAGATGCCTTTGGGGCCGAGGAACGCGGTGGCTATCCGCTCCAGCTCCACGGCGATCTGATAACGCAGTGGCTTACCCGATTCGGCGAAAACGTGCTCGGCAAGTTCCTGCAAGACGGTGGCCCGCGGATCCTTGACCTTGTAAACGCGATGGCCGAAGCCCATGATCTTGCGTTTTTGTGCCAGCGCCCTGTCCAGCCACGGACCTACATTGCTCACCGAGCCGATTTCGTCGAGCATGTCCAGGACTTCTTCGTTGGCCCCGCCGTGCAGCGGGCCGGTCAGAGTCCCCACGGCCGAGCTGACCACGGTGTACGGATCGGCCAGGGTCGAGGCTGTGACACGCCCGCTGAAAGTCGAGGCATTCATCGTGTGCTCGGCATGCAGGATCAGGCAGGCATCGAGTACCTTGCGTACCGCCGGTGTGGGCTCCTTTTCGAAAAGCATGTAGTAGAAATTGGCCGCGTGATCGAGGTCGTCGCGCGGGTCTATGGCGTCGTCGCCGTGGCGCAGCCGGTGGAAGGCAGCGACGATCGTCGGTATCTTGGCGATCAAGCGGATAGCCGACTCCCAGTTGGTTTGCGCATTGCTCACGTCTTTAGCGGGGTAAAACATACCCAGCGCAGCTACGGCCGCTTGTAAAGCCTTCATCGGGTGGCCCGTCTCGGGGAGGCATTTGATGAGGTCTTTGATTTTGTACTTGAGCCGCCGATGGTGGCGCAGCTGCTCGTCGAAATCGGCCAGTTGCCGCTGTGTGGGCAAGTCGCCCTTGAGGAGCAGCCAAGCCGTTTCCTCGTAACAGCTTTCGCGTGCCAACACTTCGACCGGGATACCGCGATAAGCGAGGATGGCACGTTGGCCGTCAATGTAGCTGATCGCCGACTCGGCTACCGGTACCCCTTCTAGGCCTGGGCGTAATTCCATGAGCACCCTCCCCTCGGAAATTGGCACGTTTGTCTTGCGCCAAGTTGTGCCTGCAGCGGTGCCTGCGTCACGAATCCTGGAAGCGAAAATCCCTCTGGGCTGACCGTCATCGCCGTGCGCGCTCGTTAGTCAACGGTATCAGGCAAGCCCTCGACTGGCTATGCGTGAAGTTCGCCCATGCGTTGCCATTACACTGGTGTTACGATGCCCAAGAACTGGAAGACATCTTGCCAAAGGACGCGCCCATTTCCCCGCTGGCAAGCCACCAGGTGACGAAACACGTTGGCTACGCGCCCAGTTTCTACCGGCTCGAGGCCGAGGGCGAGCCCGATACCTACCAAAGCCGTGGTGATGTCGCGTGCCCCCATCCACTGGGGATTGTCCAAAGGATAGCCGGGCACGAGCGTGCCGGCGCCGCTGCGCAAGCCGCCAGGACAGACATACAGTCCCTCTTCGAGGAGCGACAGGTATACATGCTGTCCAGTCTCTCTGGCCCAGCGCATGGCCAGTGCCTTGGGTTCGGCATCGGCAGGCGCATCCAGCAGCCGGCGCACCTCGGGGGCATCCAATACCAGAGCATCCAGAGGTTGACCGCGCAACACCAAGGTCCGCGGGATGGCGACGATGGTCATGCCCCGCTGGCGGGCCAGCCCAATGATAGGCAGCGACTCCTGGCCCACACTGCCCAAACCGTGATCGGCCAGGATGAGGACTTGCGCGTCGCTAGGGCAGCGAGCGCGAAATTCGCCCACCAGCTCTTGCCGCGCTTCGCTGCTCAGCGGCCGATCGTAGTCTATGCGTTGCATCAGTTGGACTGTGGATCCCTCGCGACGGTAGATCCAATCCTTGCGCGGCGTGGGCCATCCGCGGGGAGTGACCAAATAGCTGGGGAACGCTTGCCGCTCCAGCATGCTTTCCATTTGCCGTCCCGGCAGGTCGGAGCCGATGATACCGAAGAGGGTCACTTGTACGCCCAAGCGGGCCAGGGCCAGGGCAATGTTGGCGGCGCCGCCCACGCTTTCTTGTTCAGTAGCTTCCTTGAGGACAGGGACCCGGGTTTCCGGATGGTAGCCTCCGGGCACGCCCTCGATGGAGTGATCCAGAATCATGTCGCCGAGGACCACGATACGCACGTCCCCCTTTTTCAGCCGTTGGGCGATTCCCACCACGCGATTTTTCAACGCCTCCGGATGCACTGTGCTCATATGGCTCGCTCCTTTGCACAACGATCGCACGCGTGCTCTTGTTCGCAGCGGGCGCCGTCGGGCCTACGCTTGCGCCGGCGCACGTCGTCACCCGCTTCGGCGACGCTCAGAAAAACCCAGACCCTTTGCCTGCAGGCTGCCGCACGATTCCAAGGTACCAGAAACGCGTCCTGCGGGCAAACACCCGGCACCTTCATAACAAGCGGCGTGCCATGGCCACCAGTCCTTCGTGCACAAAGTGCAGTGCCTTGGGCGCCATATGCTCGAAATACTGCCAAGTGTGGCCGCCTGCCGAGGTTGCCAAATCGCCGGTAAACGGAATACCCAAGGCACGCAATTTTTCCTGCAAACGATCTACTCCCCGATACCAAAAAGTGTCTTCCGGGTCGAGACTAAAGAAAATATAGGGCGGAAAGTCGGCGGGATTGATATGCATGGGGGCCGCATCCAGACGGCAATCCTCGGCGCTGTCGTACATCAAATCGAGGATGGTACCGTGGCCGTGCGCAAGGTAATAATCAATGGCCGGTGCCAAAGCGGCCACGACGGGGAAAATGCGCGGGAAGCGAAAGGCCAAGCGTAAGGCCCCTTGGCCGCCCATGCACACACCGAGCAAACCGATGCCCGGCGGCCGGACCTCCCAGCGGCGTTCGATGTAAGGCAGCACGTCTTCGAGGATGAATTGCTCGGCGCTGCGTCTTTCGTCGAAGGGCGGACAAATGCGATCGGTCCACCAGGCCTGCCGCCCATTGGGACAGATGGCCGGCAAACGATACTGTTCCAGAAGCTGTTCGAAGGTGCGTTTGCCCCGCAGGGTCTGTTGATCGGTGCCGTGCAGAAAAAGGATGACAAAGGGCTTGCGATCGTGGGTCGGTTCGAAAATGTCGGTCGTCCGCCCAGCCAGTGATTCTTCTATCCAGGGCATCGGCTGATCTCCCTGCGGCTCTCCCCCTGCATGGTTATCTTTATAGGATGCACTCCATACCGGGCGACGACGTGGCCGGTGGCGGGATGCCGGTCGGTGTGCGGGTCGCCGGGGTCCAGGACGCCGTTTCCGGAACGAACCGCTATGCGAGTACTCCTCAGCGCGGAGCAGATCCGAGTACGCATCCACGAACTGGCGGCGGAAATCGGCGCCTGTTATGAGCGTCAGCCGGTGACCTTGTTGGGTGTCCTCACGGGCAGTCTGATGTTCGTGGCCGACCTGGTGCGTCAGTTGGACCTGCCTTTGCGGATAGCTTTCATCCAGGCATCCAGCTACCGTGGGACGACAACGGATCCAGGTGAGCTGTACCTGGGACCTGCCCTGATACCTGACGTCCGGGGGCGGCATGTTTTGCTTTTGGACGATATTCTGGACACAGGTCGAACTTTGGCACGCGTACGCCAATTGGTGAGTGACTGGCAGCCGGCGTCGCTGAAGATCGCTGTGCTTTTGCGCAAACAAGGGCGGCAAGTAGTGCCGCTGGAACCGGATTTTTGTGGCTTTACTATCCCCAATTGCTTTGTCGTCGGCTACGGCCTCGATTACAACGACGAATACCGTCACCTACCGTTCGTGGCAGTATTGGACGGCAGTGTGACAGATGCCCCAGAAAGCGCCCGCGACCGCACATGAAAGAAGATACACGACGCGGGATACAGACAAAGTCATGAGCGTAGTGGACGACTGCAGGGCAAGTCACAGTGCGACTGCCTTCCCAGGCACTGTCGCCGAGGCAACAGCGAAGTGACAGGTTATGGACAAGGATCAATCTACAGAGCTGCTTTTCGAATTGAGCCGTAAGGGCAGGCGGTGTCACTATGTACCGGCGTGCGACGTGCCAACGCCGGAGGTGGGAGCGATACTACCGGCGAAATATCTGGCGGCGACGCCCCCGCCGTTGCCCGAACTGGCCGAGAGCGATGTCGTGCGTCATTTTGTCAACCTGTCCACGCGCAATATGTCGGTGGACACCAATTTTTATCCGCTAGGCTCGTGCACGATGAAGTACAATCCCAAACGGCACGAGCGACTAGCGGGTCTGCCAGGGCTGCTGCATTTGCATCCGCTGCAGCCCGACGAAACCTGTCAGGGGATGCTAGAGCTTTTGTGGCATCTGCAGCGCATGCTGGGAGAAATCGCCGGTCTGCCGGGGGTGTCTTTGCAGCCCGCCGCTGGCGCCCAGGGGGAATTGACGGCACTGCTGATCGCCGCCGCCTATTTCCGCGATCAGGGTCAGAAACGGACACGCGTCTTGATACCGGATAGTGCCCACGGGACCAATCCGGCGAGCGCCGCCATCGCGGGTTTCGAGGCAGTCACGGTGCGCAGCAACGGCCAGGGTTTGGTGGACCTAGAAGATTTGACGCACAAACTGAACGAACACACGGCCGTTTTCATGATTACCAATCCGAATACGCTGGGCTTGTTCGAGCGGCAGATCGTGGAGATAGCACGGCGCGTGCATGCGGTCGGAGCATTGGTATACCTCGATGGCGCCAACATGAATGCCATTTTGGGCAAGACACGCCCGGGCGACTTCGGTGCCGATATGATGCATTACAACGTGCACAAGACCTTTACCGGCCCGCACGGCGCCGGCGGACCCGGTGCCGGACCGGTGGCAGTGCGCGACTTTTTGGAGCCCTACTTGCCCGTTCCGGTGGTGGCCCGTCGCAGCGATGGCTGGTTTTACCTCGACGAGCAGCGCCCGCGGTCCATAGGACGCGTCCGCAGCTTCGTAGGCAACGTCGGCATCCTCGTCCGCGGCTACTGTTATTTGCGCACCCTCGGACCGGACGGCCTACGTCAAGTGAGCGAGCAGGCGGTACTCAATGCCAACTATTTGTTGGCACTGGTCAAAGACTTCTTGGAAGTGCCGCACGGTGACCGGTGTATGCATGAATTCGTGGCTTCGGCCTGGAAATGGAAACAGGAGCGCCAGATCAGCGCCATGGACCTGGCCAAACGCTTGCTCGACTTCGGTTTTCACGCGCCCACCGTCTATTTCCCGCTGACGGTTCGCGAAGCCTTGATGATCGAGCCGACGGAAACCGAAAGCAAGGAGACGCTCGATCGCTTTGCGACGACATTGCGGGCCATCGTTGCCGAGGATCCCCAGTTCTTGCACGAGGCACCGCACACATTACCGATCAGTCGTCCCGACGAAGTGCGGGCAGCGCGAGAGCCAATTTTGCGTTGGCAACCGCATCCCCCGGCCCAGACCGAGGAGTCGGGCAGCTCGGCGCCACGTGCGACGAGGCTTCCCGGGCAATCGCCGGCTTCCTCGTAAAATCGCTGGCCGGTGTCGAAGACGCGTAAGTACATATGGCCGACCCCTCTATGTCCAATAAACAAGTTCCTTGCCCCGAACATCGGCCTGCGACAGGCTGTGCCGCGTTCGATGTTGTGCCACAAACAGCTTTGGTGTGCTTGCCAATGCGTGTCGCCGATGGCCCCTGGCACATGGCTGCCGACGAAACCTTGCTGCGTCTGGCAACTTATGGTCAGGCCTATTTCCGGCTCTACCGTTGGCACCCGGCGACAGTGACCCTGGGGTATTTCCAACGCGTACAAGATTTGCATGCCCACCCGCAGTGGGGGGGCTATCCTTATGTGCGACGGCCTACCGGCGGGGGAGCGATCCTGCATGCGGACGATGTCACCTATGCCCTGGCGTTACCGCCCCAGGTGGCTCGCAGCCGCCAGGCGGCAGACTGGCATTGTTTCATCCACCGCGTCCTAGCCGACTGGCTGGCCGCGCAGGGCGTGCCGGCTACGGTTTGTAGCACGAGCGAAAAGCCGCATCATTTCGATTGTTTTGGCGTGCCGCGCTCGGGCGATGTGGTCAGCGGGACGAACAAAATCATCGGCAGTGCGCAAAGATTGTACTGCGGCGCCCTTTTGCAACACGGTTCGATGCACCTGCCGCTGGCCTCGTCAGCATTGCAAGCTTTGCCGGGCGTGTTGGCCAGGGCACTCGCCTTGCCGCTGGCAGAACAGGATTGGCGGCCCGAAATGGAGGCTGCCATCCACGATCTTGCCGAGTCCAAATATTCGCGGCCTGCCTGGAACGAGCGCCGCTGAGCCGCTGCCGGCAAACCGATCGCTCGTGGACTCGATCCCCCGCGGCCGACGCCTACTGACTCGAAGCTCGTTTGCATCGTTCGCCGCCGGACATTACAATCGAAAAAGAGCGCCGCGCGAATGCAGACAAACAAGCGAAGGGCCGGCGCACGCTATTTGTTCAGTGGCGGCTCAGGAAGGCGGGCTCGGTAGCCGGGAGACCGCATGGCGCTGACGTATTTCAAGCGATTCCGCATGGTCATAGATCCGCGGCAGGCGGCGCCAGTCCCGGAACTGCCTCCGGGTTTTTTCTGGGTACCCTGGAGTGAAGACCTGCTGGACGTGCATGCGCAGGTGCATCATGAAGCCTTCCGCGACGAAATAGATGCGTATTTGTTTCCTAGCTTCATGCACTTGGCAGCCTGTCGCCGGCTCATCCAGGATATTCGCAACAAACCAGGCTTTCTTCCCGACGCCACGTGGATCGTTGCTTGCGCGGAGCAGTCGTGCGGGACCATCCAATCCATTTGTGACGAGGACGGGCGTGGCTCGATCCAAAATGTAGGCGTAGTGCCGGCGTACCGACAGCGCGGCTTGGGCAAAGCCTTGGTGCTCAAGGCGTTGGAAGCGTTTCGACTGCGTGGACTCACCGAGGCCGTCTTGGAGGTCACTGCCGAAAACGAGCCAGCGGTCCAGCTGTATCAGCGTCTCGGCTTCCGCACGAAAAAAATTCTGTTCAAGCTGGGCGGCCTCTAGCACAGGCACTGTACAATGGGTACAGGGCAGTGAAGCGCCTCACCATCGTGGTGCGAACGAGCCTCGTGGGGCGGCTTGCCAGAGGAACGACAGCAGGGCACCTATGAGCGCGGCATCGGAAATCCGTGTCGAGACTTTCGCCAATGGGCTGACGCTGATAGCCGAGCGCATGCCGCATGTGCGTTCGGCGGCTTTCAACTTGATCCTCCCAGCTGGGGCCGCTTACGATCCGGCTGACAAACGCGGCCTGGCCGGTGTGTTGAGCGACCTGATGGTCCGCGGTGCAGGGTCTTTGGATCATCGGCAGTTGACTTTGGCCTTGGATCGGTTGGGGCTGGATCGCAGTCAAGGCGTGGGACCGCTGCTCATGCATTTCAACGGCGCCACGCTCGGCCGGCACCTGCTGAGCGCGCTCCGCGTGTACGCCGACATCTTGCGGCGACCGCATCTGCCTGCTCACGAATTGGAGCCGGTCCGGTCGCTGGCTTTGCAGCATTTGCAGAGTCTGGAAGACGATCCGCAAAGCAAAGTATTGGCAGAATTGAAAAAGCGCCATGTCCCTGCTCCTCTGGGCTACCATCCCGGCGGGACCGCTGAAGGACTGCGGGCTATTGCCATCGAAGACGTCCGCCGGCAGTACCAAACCTATGTGCATCCAGGCGCTATGATCCTGGCAGTGGCAGGGGATGTGGACTGGCCGGCACTGGTAGACACGGTCGGTGCGTTATTCGCTGACTGGTCGGCAGGAGCGACCCCGCCTCTGACATTGGGTTCGCGAGGAGAGCGTCAAGCCCATCTGGCCAAGGAAACCCAACAGACGCATATCGGCCTGGCTTATCCTGCAGTGCCGATCGGTCATCCGGATTACTATGCAGCCCTCGGCGCCGTCAACGTCCTGAGCGGGGGAATGAGCGCGCGCTTGTTTACGGAGGTACGGGAAAAGCGGGGCCTGTGCTATGCAGTCTGGGCCTCCTATCAAACCTTCCGCGAACAGGGACACGTGTTTTGTTACGCCGGCACGACTGCCGAGCGGGCCCAAGAAACGCTGGAGGTCGTGCTGCAAGTTATCCGCAGTCTGGCCCAGGGCGTGCAGAGGGACGAAGTAGAGCGGGTGCAGGCAGGCCTCAAAGCTTCGCTGATCATGCAACAGGAAGCGACCGGAGCCAGAGCCTCGCGCCTGGCTTCCGACTGGTATTTCCTGGGCCGTATCCGCACCTTCGAGGAAATCCACAAAGCGATAGATGAGTTGACCCCCGACACAATCACGGACTATGTGCGACGTTATCCTCCCGACGATATAACTCTGGTCACCCTCGGCCCAAAGCCGTTACAATGGTCGGCAAGCCTTTGACGGTCCTCGGCAGAGGAGGGACAGGAGCGAGACGAGCGGCAGAAATCACCATGCGCATCAGCTTCCATCACACGCGCTTGGACAACGGGTTGGCGGTGATCGGCGAGGTCGTTCCGCATGCGCGGTCTGTGGCCTTGGGATTTTTTGTGCACACCGGGTCGCGCCACGAACCGGAGCAATGGGCGGGTGTGAGTCATTTCCTCGAGCATATGGCTTTCAAAGGGACCGAGCGGCGTACCGCCTGGGACATCAATCGCGACTTCGATGCCATCGGCGCGCACTACAATGCATTTACCAGCGAAGAAATGACCGTTTTTCACTGCGCGGTATTGCCCGAGTTCATGCCCCAGGCGCTGGACATCCTCGCCGATATCGTGCGGCCTAGTCTTCCCGCCGGGGAATTCGAGCTGGAAAAGAAGGTGATTCTCGAAGAAATCCACATGTATGCCGACGAGCCGACCTGGGCGGCGTACGAGGAAGCCAAACAGGCCTTTTTCGCCGGCCATCCGCTCGGTCGCAGCGTTTTGGGCACGGTGGAAAGTGTATCGGCGCTCACTCGCGAGCAGATGGCCGAGTACCATCGGCAGCGGTACCTGGCCGGCAATATCACGCTGGTGGCGGCCGGTCGTCTGGATTGGGACAGACTGGTCGAATTAGCCGAAAAGCATTGTGGCCACTGGCCGTCCGGATATGTCAACGACCGGCTGACGGTGCCGGTGCCGAAAAGAAGCCGTCGCACCTTGGTCCGTCCGCAGGTGGCCCAGGAGCATATCTTTTTGCTATCGCCCGGGCCGGGAGTAGACTCACCGCAACGGTACGCGGCCGAGCTGCTGGCGTTGATCTTGGGGGATGACACGGGCAGCCGCTTGTATTGGGCATTAATAGATCCAGGGCGTGCCGACAGTGCCGATGTCAGCGTTCATGGCTACCAGGGTGTCGGTGCCTTTTTCACGTATGTCAGCTGCGATCCGGAGCATGCATCCGCCAATATCGAGATAGCGCTCGAGGTCCTGGCCACCGCAGGTGCGGAGATTACCGAGGAAGAGCTGACCCAGGCCCGCAATAAAATGGCTGCGCGCATGGTGCGCGCCGCCGAATTGCCGATGGGGCGCATGCGCGCCCTGGGATTCAATTGGACCTACCTGCAGGAGTACCGGACGGTGGACGACGAGTTGCGGCGGCTCGACCAGGTGACCGTCGCGGACCTACAACAATTGACGGAACAATACCCGTTGGATCGGGCCACCGTCGTCGCTTTGGGGTGTGCCGAAGATCTGGAAGGGCAAAAGGCTGTGGTTTCGGCTGAGCTATCTTCGTAGTTTTTCGTCGGTATGGCGACCCTGCGAAGGCAGCTAGCGACAGCCGCCGGAGGCAACGCCGTATGATGTACGAAGAGCACCCGATCAACCCCTATGAAAGCGCGCGCCAGGACGGGCTAGGCATATTTGGCCGGTTTTTGGTCACGCTGGTGTTGCTGTTCGTTTTGAGCATGGTCGGTTTGTATCTGGCGCCGACGATCCGTGAGCGCTGGAACGAGTCGGACCCGTATTTTCTTTTGCAGAAGCGAGCCCTCGAGGCTCAGGCCGAGGCCGAAGCCTGGTATCGTCGCCGGCAGGCAGAATTGAAGGCAGAGGCCGAAGCAGCGGCACAACGATTGGAGCGGCTCGAGATACCTGCCTCGCCTTTTCGTGACGCCGTGCGCAAGGCCTTGCCCAGTGTGGTCGGTATCCAGGTGGAGCTGCGCTCCGAGCGGGTCAATCGGCGCTGGCCTGTAGCGCCGCCCGACATGGCACCGACGCGTGCCGAAGGCTCCGGGGTGATCATCGGTCGCGACCGGGACACCGTTTTCATTCTGACCAATAGCCACTTGGTCCAAGACGCCACCGCGATCCGCATCCATTTGGCATCGGGTCTGACGCTTCCGGCGGACAAGCGACAGATTGCCGACGATCCCACCAGCGATCTGGCTTTGGTGCGCGTCGAGATCCCTCAGATGCCGCATTTGGTCGAGGCCGAATGGGGCGACAGTGATGCCGTGCAGCCGGGCGACTGGGTCGTAGCCATCGGCAGTCCCTTTGGCCTGGATCACAGCGTGAGTGTCGGCGTGGTCAGTGCGCGCGGACGCGCCCAGCTGGGAATAGGGACCCTCGACAACATCGAATTGATTCAGACCGATGCGGCTATGAACCCCGGCAATTCGGGTGGTCCGCTGCTCGACTTGCGTGGCCGTGTCATAGGCATCAACACCGCGATATTCACACGCAGCGGCGCCCATCAAGGGGTCGGCTTCGCCATCCCGGCGAAAACGGCACGCACCATCGCTGCGCAGCTGCAAAAAGAAGGAAAAGTGGTGCGCGGCTTTTTGGGAGTGCAGATGGTAGATGCCGCAGAAACGGGACGTGCCCCTAGCGGCGTCTTGATCACTTATACGCAGCCCGGTTGCCCTGCCGCCGAGGCGGGCATCCAGCCGGGAGATATCGTCGTCCGGTTCGATGGCCGCGATGTGCTCAATGCTGCCGAGTTGCGGCGCTTGGTCATGGAGACGCGCCCCGGGCTGACTGTCAAAGTGGAGGTCCTGCGCAATCGGCAGGGCAAATCGGAACACCTCACTTTCGACGTGACCCTGATCCAACGCCCCCCGTTGTTCGATAGGGAACAGCGGCGTCCGTGACGGCAGACTGGCTCGGGTGGCAGGTGCTCAAAGACCGTCTGTGCGGCACACGACCCCTTGCGCTTCTAGTGCCTGCACCAACTTTTCGGCGATCTTGCGCTGTACCTCCAAGTGTAGGAAAGGCAGTTCTTCTGCCAGGACGGCTTGCAAAGCGGTAACCAGATGCTGCCGCGATGGAGCTTCTATGGTTCGCCGGTCCGGCGCCGTGTGCCGAGTCTGCGTGGTGTCGGTGGCCGGCATGTGTCGCCACGCGGCGTCGAGGACTTCGTTGCAGAGCCGATCGGCTAGACGATTGTCCTCGCGCTCTACGTGGACAAAGCGTATCTCGGCGAAGCGCCTGGCTAGCTCTTGGGCCTGCTCGTACAGAGGCCGCAGCTGAGCGCTGCGCACGCGGTAGTGACCGGTCATTTGCTCCACGAGCAGCTGGCTATCGCTGCGCACTTCCACGCGCTCGGCCTGGAGACGCAGTGCCTCTTTTAGGGCCTCGATCAGCGCCCGATATTCGGCGACGTTGTTGGTGGTGTTCCCTAGCGTTTCGGCCTTTTGTGCCACGACTTGGTCGCCATGACAAATGAGGTAGGCATAAGCCGCTGGCCCTGGATTGCCGCGGGCGGCGCCGTCAATGTAGACGATCCAGCCTTTTTTCGCGGGCATAGACTATCTCACTGGCTGCCGGCAGTACGAAGTCAGGTAACCGGTGGATACCCTGTGGCGCTCGGATCCATGGGCCGGTCTGGCCCGGAAACACCGTCGCGCACGGGAAAAGGACCAGCGCAGCTTTTGCGCTACTGGCCGAGCTTGTAATTGTACTATATCGGCGGGAGCTGACCGACGACTTGAGCGACCGGGGCGTGGAAATTTGTTGCAGGAGTACTTGTATTTTTTGCGAGCTACATTATGATGCCGCAAAAGCGTGCGCCTTGCCCGGCTGCGCGGTGCAGCTGTGCTGCGAGTGACCCCTTGGTTCAGATACCGCCAAGGCGCCTGGGCTCTGTGAAAGGAGGTTTGCGCACTTTATGAGTACAACCGAAGAGCAAAGCGGTTTGCCCAGCGTGGCAGAGGAGTCCGCTTTAGGGCTGGAGGAAGAAGAGCCTCCCGGGCGATCCCGACGCTGGCCGCAGTGGCATGATGTCCCGGATGCCCTCTGGGACGACTGGCGCTGGCAAACGCAAAACTCTTTGCGCACGGTCGCTCAACTGGCTCGCTACTTGCCCCTCAGTGCCGAGGAAAAAAAGGCCCTCGAAATCCTCGAAGCCCACTACAAATTGGCCATCCCCCCCTATTATCTCTCGCTCATCGATCCGGACGATCCCCAGGATCCGATCCGGCTGCAGGCAGTGCCCTCCGCCCGCGAATTGGAAAGCCATTCCGGGTACCACCTGGACGATCCTCTGGAAGAGGACAAAGATATGCCTGTCCCGGGCCTGACCCATCGCTACCCGGATCGTTGCCTGCTGGTCGTAACTCCTTCGTGCACTATGTATTGCCGCTTTTGTACGCGCAAACGCAAGACACTGGCCCGCGGCGGTTGGGACACAGTCAGTCGCAACGACGAGCGCATGATCGAGTATATCCGCACGCATCGCGAGATCCGCGATGTCATCGTTTCCGGAGGCGATCCCTTGACTTTGCCTCTGCCGCGGCTGCGCTACTTTTTGGATCAGCTCAAGGCCATCCCCCATGTGGATGTGATCCGCATCGGTACGCGCGTGCCGGTGACATTGCCCCAGCGTCTGTACGACCAGGAGCTCGTCGAAACGTTGGCGTCGGCACAAAAGGTGTGGATCCAGACGCACTTCAACCACCCGCGGGAGATCACACCCGAAGCGGCCCGCGTATGCCGCGCTTTGCTCTGTGCCGGCATGCCGGTCAACAACCATACCGTCTTGCTCAAGGGGATCAACGATTCCTTGCCCGTGATGCGCCGGCTGCTGCGCGGATTGCTGCGCATCAAAGTGCGCCCCTATTACCTGTTCCATTGCGATCCCGTGACCGGGGCCGGCCATTTCCGCACCTCCGTATGGAAGGGTCTGGAGATCATGGAGGGATTGCGGGGCCATATCAGTGGCTTGGCTATCCCGACCTATGTCATAGACAGCCCCCACGGCGGCGGCAAAATCCCGATCATGCCCAATTACCTGGTATCGGCTTCCGACGATGCAGTGGTACTGCGCAACTACGAGGGTATGTTGATCCGCTATCAGGCGGAAGATCGGGCGCCCACAGTCACGCCTACGGAAACCCAAGGGGTGAGCGCTCTGCTCCAGGGCACGCGCACGGCTCTGATCCCCGATGGCATTCCGCGGTTGCAACGGCGGCGCAGTGCCCGAACCAAGACCGCACAGCGCGCGCCGACGGCACCCAAGCGCCAGCGAGTGGTACGCATTCGTGTCGTCGAAGAGAAGTCGCCGGCACCGGCACTGGCATTGCCTTTTCCTGTCGAGCGTTGATCACCAGGAGCTAAACCCATGAGGATCGGCTTGTCCTTCGACTTGAAAGGCACTATTCCGCTGCGTACCGACGAACCGGACGATGCCCAGGAAGAGTTCGACAGTCCGGACACGGTCGAGGCGATCGCTGGCGTCCTGCGTTCTTTGGGGCACCGCGTGGAAAAGTTGGGGGATGGCCCGAGCTTGTTACGGCGGCTCCTGGCCGATCCTCCGGACTTCGTCTTCAACCTCGCCGAGGGGACCGGAATCAGCCGATCGCGAGAAGCGCGAGCGCCTGCGGTCCTGGAAATGCTCGCTATTCCTTATTCGGGTTCCGATCCTTTTACGCTGGCAGTGACTTTGGACAAATCGGCAGCCAAAACACTGGTAGCCGCCGCGGGCGTGGCCGTGCCGCGCGGTCGTCTCGTTACGCCTGCCGAGGCCGCGAATGGCCAGTGGGATGCTCGCGATATTCCTTTCCCCGCGTTGATCAAGCCGGCCTGGGAAGGCTCGAGCAAAGGGATCCGCACGCATTGTCTCGTGGACCAACCGAGTCAGCTGCACGAACGGGTCGCCGAATTAGCGCGACTGTATCGTCAACCGATCTTGGTCGAAGAGTTCATCGGCGGCGACGAAGTGACCGTCGGAGTCATCGGCAACGACCCCCCTACCGTCATCGGCTCGATGCGTATCTTGCCTCAGGACAGCACGCGGCCCTTCGTCTATAGTTTGGAAGCCAAGCGCCATTACCAGCGCATGGTGCGTTA
Organism: Gemmataceae bacterium; assembly: GCA_040289265.1. Taxonomy (GTDB): domain Bacteria; phylum Planctomycetota; class Planctomycetia; order Gemmatales; family HRBIN36; genus PSKW01. The sequence continues at coordinate 561,259 of PSKW01000002.1, read as the reverse complement.
CGAAGCGCCGGCGCAGCTTCCTCTGCGAGTCGCCGAGCGTATCCAGTGGTCGGCGCTCACGGCTTACCGGGTGCTGGGCTGTCGCGACATCGCCCGGCTCGACTTTCGTTTGCAGGACAGCCCCGAAGGTCCCGTCCCGTGCTTTCTCGAGGCCAATCCTTTGCCAGGTTTGCATCCGCAGCTCAGCGACCTAGTCATCTTGGCACGCGCCAGTGGCTGGACCTACGAGCGTCTGGTCGGTGCTATCCTGGAAGCGGCACTGGCCAGGTATGGCCTGGTGGGCGGTCCCCGTCGGCTGGCCCCTGCCCCGGGGGACAGCCAAGTGCGCTACGAGGCGTCCCTTGCGCGTCCTGGTAGTTTTTAATCAGCCGCGATTGGATCCGAGCGACCCGGATTATGCCGCGGAAAGCGAAGTGGTCGAGACGGCGGCGCACGTCGCACGTGTGCTCGAGCGTCGGGGGCATCAGCCCGAGCTCTTGGCGATTGGCCCGTCGCTGGAACCGCTGCTGATAACATTGGAGCGATCGCCGCCACCGGTCGTCTTCAACCTGTTCGAGGGCACGGCCCTGTACGGACTGACCGAGGCCACGGTGGCTTCCCTGCTAGAGTGGTATGCCATACCCTACACCGGCTGTCCCCTGAGCGCGATCGTTTGGGCACGCGACAAAGCACGTTGCAAAGATCTGTTGCGCGGCGTGGGACTGCCCACCCCGGATGGTATCGTTGTGGCGCCCGACGATGCCTGGCCTTGCGAGTGCGTGCGTCAACTGGTGGAACAGGGGCCGGTGATCGTCAAGCTGGCAGGCGAAGAAGCCAGTGTCGGCTTGGATCAGAGCAGCGTCACCGCCGATGTGGAGGGAGCGCTACGTCGGGTACGCGCATTGCAAGTCCGCTACCGTATGGCCGTTTTGGTCGAGCGCTTCATTCCTGGCCGCGAGTTCAACATCGCTGTCATCGAGCGGCCACAACGCCAGGTCCTCCCGCCCAGCGAGATCGTGTTTACTCCGCCTTACCCCGGATGGTGGCCCATGGTGACCTACGCGTCCAAGTGGCAGCCTGGATCGGTCGAAGACCTGGCGGCGCGGCCACAGTGCCCAGCTCGGCTCGATCCGTCCTTACACGACCTGCTTTGCGATCTGGCCGAAAGAGCTTTCGTTGCTGTAGGTTGCCGGGACTACGCGCGCGTGGATATGCGACTCGATCCCGCCGGCAAGCCGTTCATTTTGGAGGTCAATGCCAATCCCGATGTGCATCCCGAAGCCGGCTTGGCACGCTCTCTACGTGCTGCCGGTATTGACTATGATCAGTTCATCGAGGAGTTGGTCGTCGGTGCCCGGCAGCGGCATGAACGTCGCCACGTCGTATCGGGAGTACGGTCCGTGCCGACACCGTGAAGCCGATACGGCGAGCGCCTGTCGAGGTGCCCTGACGCGCTGCCCCAAACGACCGTCCGCGAAGAGGGGGCCAGCGCCATCGAGTCGGCGAAGAGCATCGAATGGCTGCCGGTCGTGCCCTTGGGCCGGGACACGCGACGGTGTGTCGTTGCGATTGCGCAGGCACCAAGGCTCATGGGCGGATGAATCGCACTGCGTGGATATCGCTGCGACTCGACGCCATCGAAGCGCACTCAGTGTCGGTAGACGAGCACCCGAATATCTGCGTACCGGTGCCACCTTGCATTGTAACCTCGACTGGCGTATCCTCACGGAGAGCCCTAAGGGACCGTAATCAGATGGGGAGCAAGGAAGCATGGGCCTAGCGATAGCGCGCATAGACGGCAGACGGCAGAACGTCCAGGAGTGGTTGCGGCAGTGGCGTCGTGGCTTGAGTTTAGAAGGGGCGACGATCACGCCGCGCAGCCAGCGCTTGACCGAGCGCCTCTTCGGGGAACCGCTGACGCCACAGCAAAGCGTCGAACGCATCTGTGCCGATGTCGAGCGACGCGGCTGGGAGGCGGTGGCCTATTACAGTCGTGCCCTGGACGATTTCGAGTTGACACCGGACAACCTGCGCGTCAGCGAGCAGGAACTGGCCAGCGCGCGCCAGCGCGTCGAGCCACACATCCTCGACGTCATGCGTCAAGTGCACAAAACGCTGATGACCTTCCAGCTGGGGATAGTGATGCACGACGCCCGCTGGCAGGAAGGCGACGGCCTGGAGCTGACGGTACGCTATCGCCCGGTGCGACGCGTCGGCCTGTGTATTCCGGGTGGAGCAGCCGCTTATCCGTCCACGCTGCTCATGACCGCTTGTCCTGCCCGAGCCGCGGGAGTGCCCGAGATCGTGGCTATGGCTCCGCCGACGGCGCGTGGTGCCCACAACCCGATCATCCAGGCACTGTGTCAGGAACTAGGTATCCGCGAATTGTATCGTCTGGGCGGTGCCCATGGAGTGGCTGCCTTGGCGTACGGCGTCGAGGGCCTGCCGCCGGTGGATATGATCGTCGGCCCCGGAAATCTGTACGTTACCTTGGCCAAGAAGCGCGTTTTTGGACGTGTGGGTATAGACGTGCTCGCTGGGCCGACGGAGTTGGTCATCTTGGCCGACGCCGACGCGCGCCCCGAGTGGATCGCAGCCGATCTGATCGCTCAGGCCGAACATGCCCCAGGGGCCTGCGTACTACTGACCTGGTCGGAAAAGCTCTGGCAGCATATGCCTCGATGCCTGGAGGAACAGCTCGGGTATTTGCCGCACAGCGAATTGGCCCGGGACAGTCTGGAACGTTTCGGAGCCTTGGTGCTGGTCTCCGACGCAGACCGAGCGGTGGATCTGGCCAACGAGATAGCTGCCGAACATGTGCAGATCAGTGCGGCCGATGCTGCCCGCTTGGCGCAAGCGGTGCACCATGCCGGTGCCATTTTTCTCGGCTACGATACTCCCGTGGCGGTCGGTGATTATGTAGCAGGTCCCTCGCATGTATTGCCTACAGGCGGAACTGCGCGCTTTGCCAGCGGTCTATCGGCCAACGATTTCTTGCGCCGCTCCACGCTGGTGCGCTTTACGCGCGACGAACTGGCGCGCCGGGCCCCCTGGATCCGTACGCTCGCTGACCTCGAAGGACTGCCAGGCCATGCCCGCAGCGTGGACATACGCTTGGGCTGAAAAAAGACCGACCTTCCCATGTTGCTCCAGCCGATACTGTTGAGTCCTTATCGTTTGCCGGGCCGTTATCCCCTCATGTTCGGCGAGGAGGATGTAGCCATCTTTCTCAACGGCTATTTGTCTCTGTGGCATCCTGCGGTGCTGGAGCGAAGCGCTAGCTTGCCGCGTGTGGACCCACCCTATGACCACGACAATCCAGCGGCCGGCGCATTGTTCGGCCTGCCGGAACATCCGCCGTTGTTCTTGCCGGACGACTGGCACGATCGTGCGATCCAGGCGGGGGCGCGCTGGTTCGCAGTCACTGCAGATTTCGCGACCACATTGCGCAATCTGTTCGAGGCGCTCGGCTGGGACAAAGCCGATGCCGCCCGGCAGGCAGCGCACTTGGACCCGGAGCTGTACGACTGGTTGGGCTTGGGCCTGGGGTATCTGGTTTTGTCCGCCCTTTTCGAGGCCATGGATCATTCCCTGCAGTTCGACGCGGATGCTTTCTGGCAGGCCATCCGACAGGCGCTCCAAGCGTCTCAGCGCTCGGAACAAGAGGAGTATTTGCGTGCAGCGGCGCGCCTTATGCACCAGGCACGCGACATCGTTTATCCCGCCACCGTGTACTTGGTGGAGTTGGCCTATCTGGAGGATTATCCCGAAGGCCAACTGCCTGCATCTTTGGCGCAGGGGCTGCCGACCACCTTGGTGGCCGAGGGCATGTGGTTGAGCCAGCGTCTGCAGACCGATCGCAGCACGGTCGAGCGCATCCGCGAAGCCTGGCAACGCCGCCAGGCCGATTTGGTTTGTGCCGGATGGCTTTCACGGCACGATGCCCTTTTGCCGGTCGAGTCGTTCCTGTGGAACCTCTCCAAAGGGGTGACCTATTTTGCATCCCTGTGGGGACAGGCGCCGGAGATATTCGGTCGAGCGATTTTCCCGGCCCACCCACGGCTGCCAGTCCTGCTGGAGTCGGCGGGCCTGACGCGCGCCCTCGTCGTCACACGCGACGGATCCTTGCTGCCCGCTTTCAAGCAGGTGTGCCTGGGCTGGAGTGGTGCCGAGGGCAAACGCATCGTGGCACTGGTGCGCAAACCCCTGCCGACGACCGCCGTCACTGCTTTCCACCTGGCTCACCATCTTTCCCAAACCATGCTCAAGGATATGACGGCGGCTCTGGTGTTCGATCCCGGGGGACGGGACAGCATCTATTATCGCGCCTGGCTGGCTCTGCATCGGCTCGACGAAGTGTATGGCCGTCCGGTGACGGTGAGCGAATTGTTCACCGAGACGCCTGTGGAGGACTATGCCCCTGCGCCGGAATCGGACGAGTTCCATACCGAGGCACTCGAGCTCCTCACCGAGGCAGGTTGTGCCGATCCGGTGAGCCGCTTCGCGCGTCACGCGCGTGTCCGCCGATGGCTGGAAACCGCCTGGACTGTTTGGGCACTGGCACAGGCGGTCAAAGGACCGGAGCCAGCGATCCGAGATGCCGAAAGTCGTTTGCAGGAGCTCGAGGATACCTGCGAGTCGGACATCTGCGCCTGTGCCGAAAACGAATTGGCCGATTTGTCGCGCGCCGGGGCGCAATGTTTGGCCGGCGCCATACCGCAGTGTCCCGACAGCCGTGGATGGCTCGTTGTCAACACGTGTAGTTTTGCACGTACAGTGGTGGTCCGAGTGGCGGGTGTGTCCACGCCGTTGCCGGCACCTGCACGGGCCGTGCACGTGGACGGGTCGGCAGCCGATGTCGTGGTCGGCGTACCCGCGCTCGGCTTTGTCTGGCTGCCGTGCGAGGCGGCGACGGGCCAGCCGGTTGTCGTCCCCCATGGCAAATTGTTGCAAGAGCATACCTTGCGCAACGAGTTCCTGGAGGCCGAAGTGGATGTGCGGACCGGAGGCCTAGCCAGCCTGCGCAGTCCGCGGCGTCGGCGCAACTTGCTCGCCCAGCAGCTTGTTTATGTCCCGGGCAGTCGCATGGTCATGGAAAGCCTGGAGTCGCGAGACAATCCAGCCTGGGCCGAAATCGTGACGCAGGGCATATTGTGCGACACTTTCGATCGCGTGCAGGCACGTTTTTGGCAAACCCTGCGCGTCTATCGCGGACGTCCCTACGTGCATCTGACGCTGCGCCTGGATGACGTGCCGGCATGCACTGGGTACGCCTGGTATGCGGCGTTTGCCAGTCGCTTTGCTTGGCGCGATGGCAGCACACCCATGCGGCGTGGCCTGATGCTGCAAGCTGTGCCGACGCGCCACACGCGCCCGGAAAGCGGCGAATTCATCGAGTTGCTCGACGCCGAGCCCGTCTTGATCCTGCCAGGCGGCCTGCCTTTCCATCAGAAACAAGGCTCGCGTATGCTCGATGTCCTCCTGGTCACTCCCCGAGAAACCGAGCATACCTTCCATCTGACACTCGGTCTGGGCGTGCTCCATCCAGGACGCGCAGTGCTCGATGTGGGCACCCCGGCGCTGGCCATTCCCTGTCCCAAGCCGCAGTCCGAGACGCAAGCGTGGTTGTTCCATCTCGATGCCGAAAATGTGATCCTCCTGGGCATGCGTCCGCTCGCGCATCGTGACAGTTTGCTCATGCGGCTGGTGGAGACCGACGGCGTGGGCACTGACTTCGTGCTCCGCTGCCCGCGGCTTCCTCGGCAAGCGTGGGTCGTCAACGAACTGGGGTGCGAAAAGGAGCCCCTGCGGGTCGAGAAGGACTCGATCTCGGGCTATATCGCCGGTGGCGCCTTGCTGCTCGTACGAGCGGATTTTTGATGGGTCCACAAAAACGACTCGGTTGCGTTCCCTGTTCGCGCCGGCGCGCTTTTGCTGGGATTGCCAATGACAGGAGCCGGCTCGCTCCTCTATAATCATTTTCGTATACGACTGGCGCGGCGAGCACCGTCGGCTTTGGGACTGTCTTGCAAGTGCATGGGTACATGGCCAGGCAAGCAGGGAGGCGGCGCCACTCGACGAGGCAGCGCTCGCCGTTTTCGCAAAGAGTGCGTGGATGGTGAGCCGGTAGCCGGTGGGGGATTGCTAGTGAGCTTTCCGGATTCCCAATCGTCCTCTGAGGAATTCCAAGGGCGCGAGTATCAGGACCCGCATTATCACGACGAAGAGGTGTTGCCTTCGGAAGAGGAAAAGAAGGAGCGTATCGTCCGCAAGCAGGATGCCCGACGGGAGATCCGGCGACTCCTCAAACGCCGGCGGCATACGGACGACTGATAACGCCCGGACTGTGCGTCTGCTCGGGATCGGCAAGGTGCGCCGCAGGCGGCTGCCTGTAACTTGCGGCAACGAGGGAGACCATGCGCGTCAATACCGTCAAGCGCGATTTGCGCCAGGGCAAGGCATCGGTCGGTACCTGGCTGTCGTTGGGTAGTATCGTAGCCAGTCGTTTTTTGGCTCGTGCCGGCTTCGCCTGGCTGACCGTGGACATCGAACATACGCTGGTCAGCTGGGAAACGGCATGCCATATGTTCGCGGCCATTGCTGATGCCGGGTGCGTTCCTCTGGCCAGGGTGCCGGCCAATCGCCACGACCACATCAAACGTGCCCTCGACAACGGTGCCTGGGGCATCGTCGTCCCCATGGTCAACAGTCGCGAAGAAGCCGAGGCAGCGGTACGCGCTGCCCTGTATCCTCCCCGCGGCACGCGCAGTGTCGGGGGTAATGTCCACGCCCTCAATTTCGGCGCTTCCCCTCAAGAGTATTACGCGCGCGCCGACGAAGAAATCCTCATCATCCTTCAGTGTGAACATATCCAGGCGGTGCGCGATGCCGACCGGATCTTTTCCGTGCCCGGTATAGATGCCATTTTCGTGGGACCAAACGATCTGGCAGCCAGCATGCGCACAGACGATGGCAAGCCGCCAACTCCGGAAGCTTTCGAGGACACGTTGCAGAACGTCTTGCAAGCGTGTAAACGACACCAGGTGGCGGCGGGGCTTCATTGTATGTCGGTCGAAGAGGCTTCTTTGCGTCTGGCCCAGGGGTGGCAATTCGTTGCACTGGCCAGCGAGTTGCGTTTGATGATGGACGGCGTGCGGCACGCTTTGAGCGCGCTCCGGATGGATACAGGCGGCTCCTGGGCCCGCTACTGATAGGTCGGCCGCAAGCCTAGATGCAGCTATCACCCCAGTTGAACGCCGCCGCTCAGCCGAGGCACACGGGCGGCCTGTGGGCGTCGTTTATGGGCTTTCCTGGACAGGGTAGAGCGCCACGATAATAGCCACGGGCGGCCCGTCTTTGGTTTTCTTGGCCAGCACCACCGTGGCCCAACGGCGCGGCTGGATGTCGCCGACATCTCCTTTCACTCCGCCCAGTTTGGCGTCCGGGTCGTTCGGATCGGGCTTGCTCTTTTTCGGTGCCTTGATACGTCCTTTTTCGTCCTTTTCTATAGGCGGAGGGATGCGAATCTTGGCGTCTTCGGCGAGCATGATCGGATCGGTGTCGTAGTGGGTCTTCTTTTGCTGGGCTGTAAGCCTCGGCAGATAATACAAGCTCCGACTGTACGGATTCCCTGGCTGATAGCGCGGCTCGACGGTGGTGCCATAAATGCGCAACCGGAAGTTCTTGGCGTCGGCATCGGCCTCGATGATCTCGCCGGTGACTGTGACGGTGCCGTAGTATTTTTCCCGCTTGGGCTTTTCGGTTTTTTTCTGATCTTTGTCGGCGTCAGGTTTGGGCTTGTCCGTTTTCGCGTTGTCCTGCTTTTTGGAGTCCTTATTCTCGACTTCCCGTTGGTCACCTAGTTTCGGGGCAGCTTGGGCCCAAGTCGCCTCGCTGCCCGTCACGACAAGACCCGCCAGGAGTGCACAAATGCCCACGTAAGTCACAAGCCTCTCGTTCATCGTTGCCTCGCTCCTCGAAAGCATTCAATGGATCCTCGAGCGCCTCCAGCCACAGGGACACCGGCTCTGTAGTATGGCGCCACTGTTCAAAATCGGCGCTGGCGTCTCGCTACCCTACTTTTTGCCCCTCCTAACATATTAAACCGCAAGGGTAACCTGCGGGCAAGTACAAAGCCTGGGCGACACAGTGAGCCCGAAGGTGTCGCTCGCTGCTGTGGCAGGACCTGGCGCAAGCTGAAGCCGGTCCCTTAGGGCAGCGGTGACTCGCTCCTTGTGTCGCAGGGTTTTTCGGTTAAAATCGTGTGCGACGACCGGAAGTCTGAGGTGTGCGGCCGGCATCATGTTGCTTTTGCCCTCCAGTTGGGAGCTAGCAGTCATGAAAGACCGCGGGGCGCCTGATTCAGGCGAGCGTCGCTTGCGCATCGCGATCGGGTGTGTGCTGTGTATTCAAGCAACCGTGGTTCTGACATTTGCTCTATGGTGGCATAACCGTTGGCAGAACATCAACCAGGCCTGGGAACAGGCGGTGGCCGAAGCGGCACAGGATACACCTAGATGGCGTTTACACGATCTCGATGCCGACCGCGGCGCTATTCCTGATGAAAGCAACGCCGCCAAGTTGATCTTGCAAGTGCATGAGGAATTCCCTGGTCAATGTACTGGGTTTTGGACATCCGTATTCGAAAATGTGTTGATTCGGCTCGAGCCGCCTTATCGTCTCGACGACGAAAAGGTCGCCGGCTTGCGCCAACTGCTCGGCTATTTCAGCAGCAAGATAACTGCCGCACGCGAGCTGCGACATCGGCCTTGCGGCTTGTATCCTCTTGTGAGTCTTGAGGCGTACCATCTTGAGTTCGAGCATTTCAATGCCTGTTCGGACATCGGTGAGTTCCTAGCGAACGACGCCTTGTGCCTGGCGCAAGAAGGAAAAATTGACCAGGCGCTGCAATCCTGTCATGCGTTGTTTCACGTGGCACGGTCCTGGGAAAGGCACCCCACTGTGCTTGCGCTCCTGCATCGTGTTCGATGGGAAGTTGTCGCCGCCTTGATGTGCGAGTATGTGCTTTCGCAAGGAGAAGCTGCCAGTGAAACACTACAGGCTTTCCAGGAAAGCGCTCAGGATAACGAAGTCGAGGCGCATTTTTTGCGGGCTGCCCGCGGCGAACGGGCGAGGGTCAATCACATCTTCGAACAGCTACGCAGAGGGCAAGGTTCGCAGATTTTCCGCAGCCTGTACGGTTTGGATAAAAGGCCGCGCAATCTAGCAGATGCGGCGGAGCTATGGACCCGAAGCGGCTTGTTCGCACTGGAACTGCACATGCTCATGAAGGAGTATCCGCAGCTTTTGCGCCTGCACAACGAAATCGTGCAATGTGCCCACCAGCCATCCCATGTACGGCACCCAGCCCTAGCGGTGGCCGATAAAAAAAGGGCCAGTCTGCGCTTTCCTTATTAGGGGATTAGGCAGTACGATCATAACGACCACTGTTCCGGACTCGCCTACCGGCGTTGCCTAGCCTTGGCACTGGCGTGTGAGCGCTACCGTATGCGTTACAAAAAGTGGCCGCAGCACCTGCACGAGTTGGTGGGCCGAGGTTTCAGCCCGGCTGTTCCGCTGGATCCTGTAACTGGCCAGCCGTTGCGATCGCGGCATACGCAAGACGGTATGGTCATATACTCCGTCGGCTGGGACCGCTCCGACGATGGTGGGCAATTCGGCCTGGAACTGATAGAGGCCTTGAGGAGCTTGAAGCGCCCGGGGATGGACATGGGCGTGCGCCTGTGGGATCCGCAACATCGCCGTAAGACCCCTGTGCCTGACCCAAGGTATTGACGCAGCAGGTATGAGCAGATCCTATAGAGGAGGGTTGGCTATCCGGCATCGCCCTTGTGCAATCGTTTATAGAATCATTGAGGAACTACGTCGCGGGGATAGGGAAAACGGGTACCTGACGCATGTGCATTGGCGCCAACCTAGCGACTGAATTGTCGCACTGCAATAAAACGTTCGCTCGATGCTGCTTCGGCAAAACAGCCGACGTATATCAGGGTAGCTGAGGGCAATTTACAGAGCAACGCCGAGGGACGCTATGGCAAGTGGCACGTCCGAACATGTAGGTAAGGTGCGGTTCTGGGAAAAACGAGGCTTCAAGATTGCCGTGGGTCTTGTTACATTGTTGGCAGCCAGTGTTGTCGGCTATTGGAAATACCGCCAATGGGTACGTGACGCGGCCTGGCAGGCGGCCATGGCAGAAGCAGCTCGGGATGTACCTCGTTGGCGCATCCTGGAACTGCACGAGGATATCCCGGAGGTGCCCGCAGAACAGAATTCAGCTTTGGTCATTGCCCAGACCGTGATAACCGGCAGATACGATCGTCAATATTACGACTATCTCGAAGATTTGGTCAGTCCTCCTTACCGGCTCCATAAAAAGCAGGCTGAAATAGTGAACAAACACCTGGAGCAGGTCGCGCCGAACTTGCCACGCTTGCGCGACCTGAAGCATATGCCGTATGGGAAATATCCGATCATCGAAGCCCAGTTGCCTGCATTTATTTTGGACAGTCAAGCAAATGCTCGTGTGGTCGCTTCGTGGTTGCTGGACGATGCAATTCGGTTGACCTATGAAGGCCGTATCGGCGAGGCGCTCGATGCTTGCCACGCCATGCTCCACGTGTCGCGCTCCCTGGACAGGGATCTGTTCTTAATCTCGGTGTCGGTCCGCAGTAGTCTCGACGAGTCCACGCGGCAGACGTTAGAATACATCCTCTCCCAGGGGGAAGCGCGCGAAGATGCTTTAGCCGATCTGCAGAATAGCCTCCTTGATAAGACTGTCGAGGGTCACTTTTTACTGGCACTCCGCGGCGACCGGGCTATCTTCCATTATGCCGTAGACGAACTTCGTGCAGGTAGAAACGTTGACAAGATCCTTTCCATTTACTTTCCGGATGTGCCCCGAGGCAGGAGATATAGTATCCAAATCATAGATGATCTGTACAATTATATCAACTATTCGCTGACGCCACTGCGTGTGTCTAGTTTGCTGGATGCTTATCCAGAAGCAATGCACTTATACAATCAGCTAGTTGATATTGCCAAACTGCCGACCCATGAGCGCAACGTGCGCGTGAAGCAAGTGATGTCCGGCAAAGACTCCACATGGCCTGGACCAGTTATACCGATCAGGTGTGATGCTATAAGTGCGTGGGACTGCGTGGGATTGGCGAGTCGCCGCTGCAGCGCGGCAGCCTTAGCTTGTGAACGCTATCGGTTGCGCTATGGTCAATGGCCGGACTCGCTGCGCACCCTGGTGGCGGAAGGATTGCTTCCTGATGTGCCCTTGGATCCGTTCGACGGCCAGGAATTGCGCATAAGAAGGACAGAGTACGGCGTGGTCATTTACTCGGTCGGGGAAAACTTAGTGGACGATGGAGGCCAGCCGGACAGCGTCGGGCCTTATGTGGGGCGCCAGAGAGGGAAAGCCCCGGTAGATGTCGGTATCCGGCTATGGGATCGCGAAAAGAGACGGCAGCCGCCGAAACCGCTGATGGACCCATATACCGGCGAGGTGATTCTGGACAACGCGCCACCAGGAAGCACAGCGCCGACAGGTGCGCAAGACCCAGTCAATCAGCATAGCGGAAAAAGTACAGCTCCGAACAAGTGAGGGCCGACCGCCTAGTAGAACGCCATCGTCGGCGCTGTATTGGGCCTGGACAAGAAGAGTATAGGTTTCAAAGTTCGGCCGAGGCAATGGGCTGGAGCTAGTCAGCGGCGCGGGCGCCAGTTGTGCCATCATCCAGTGAAGCAGCGAGGTCGTAAATGGCCTCTGCGTCGAGGACGAGGTTGTTGGCCTGGAAAAGTCTTGCGATGCAGGCCTTGTGGATTTTCATTTTGGTGCTGCCGACACCGATGGCGCCGTAGGTGATTTTGCCCATGCGTTGTCGAGCGGTATCTACCGGCTCGATCCCTTCGATGCCCGTAGGTGGCACGGCGTTGAGGTCCACGAGGACGGCTAGATCGGGAGCCGACTGCCACAGGTCAGCGGTCAGTATGCGGACGCCGGCGGCGCCTGCGCTGATGACGACCTGGGCGCCGGCCAAAGCGCTGTGGAGGTACGGGGGTGCGCAGACCGGCAGCAAATCTGCCTGGGGGAAGCGTGCACGGATACGCTCGCAGGCCTGGGCTGCGCGCTCGGGACTGCGCGAAGCCAATCGGACGCGCGCCTGTAAGCGGGCGAGAAGCAACGCCGCGCGCTGCCCGACCGGGCCTGTGCCTCCCAATACCAGAGCCGTTTTACCGCGCAGATCCACATGGCGCGCCACGACGTGTACTGCCGCCGCCGCCGTCGTATTGCACCCGTTGGCATCCAGCATCACCGAAACGGTCAAGCCGAACTGGGGCAGGAAGTGCCGCTGCACTTCCTCCAGTAGCTGCTCGCCGGCAGCGACGTCGCTACCCCCAACGAAGATAGCCGTGTGCGTCAGATCCTTAGGACCGCGGGTGAAAATGGCACCGTGCACCAACGCCTGGACCTGTTCGCGGCGCACCCGTCCGTGGGCCAGCACCAGATCGGCGCCGGCATCCAGAGCCACGATGCGGTCGAATACGCTCGGCTGTTCGTCGGGATCCAGTTGGATCAAAATACGGCGCTTGTCCGACATGGCGGCGGCCATCGGTTCGCCCCACGCACCAGGCCCCACTCACAAAAAGCCCGTTAGGCGGGCATACCGAAAGTGGCGCACGCAGCCAGTCTGATGCCCGCACTTCGCAGGCCTTTAGCTTTCGAAAATCGGGTGCTTTTCTTTGTCCTTGCGGGCCAGGATCTCGTCCACCTTCGGCTCGCCACGCACTGCGCGGGCCAAGGCGAGCTTGGTGGCTTCGTAGTTGTACTGGAATATCTTTTGATCGTCTTTGGCGTCCCAATGGATAAAGACGCCGCAAACGCAAACCCAGTCTTCGACCTTGTCGCGGGGGATGATCCCTTCGGCGACTGCATCGGCAACGGCCTTGGCGACGGCCTTTTGTGCCGGTCCGAACATTTGATTGGCCTGCTTTTCTCCTTTGATGGTCACTTTGGTGATGATTACTGTGGCTGGTTTGCAAATGAGATTCGGCGTGATGACGGCGAGCAAGTTACTGTGTCCTTGTTTTTGATCGGCCAAGGCTTGGGCAAAAGCGTAGCCGACCGGTCCGTCCTTGGGACCGATAACCAGGTCAATGTGGGCGATTTCAGCACCGCTGCCTACTAGCGCTTCGCCGATGTACATGGCCATGTTGCACCTCCTGTCAAAGGGTCCTGGATTGTCTCGTCCACGTGTTCGGGGAGTGCGGCACAAGCGCACAGCATGTCCGCCTCCGGCACTTCGCTTGCTTGAGACTATACCCATCTCGATGCGTCGAGGCAAACATTTTTTGGCGAGCTTTTTGCCGATGAGCCGCCGCAAGCCGGCGAGATCCCGAGACGACTTGCCGACGATATGCAACCTGTGACTGGCTGGAAATTGGCTCGGGCGGACCGACGCAGGGGTCGGCCAACGGTCCGATAGGGTCAGGTGCGGGTTAGCGTTCTCGAGGTTGGGCATCGTCGCCTAGGGACTTGCACGGCAAAAACACGAATCGCCGGTTATTCTCCCTCGAGCTGATTGCGACGCAAAAACTCGTCCCGCCAGTGATAATGATCGAGCAGTCCCGCCGTGGGGCGCCCGAGGATGCGATAGGCCAGGAAAAGGGCCTCGACGGTGGCCAGCCCCTCCGGAGGATCGGAGTAGAGCCGCGATACGCGCGGATAGGCGGTGTAGTAGCCGCGCAAGGAGCGCGGTGGGATATAGATGAACTGACGCGTCATGACGCGCGCCCAGCGCCAGCTGCCGTCCAGCAAAAGCAGTCCGCACTCTCGATCCGCTGGGGTCAGGGGCTCTCCCTCGGGGTCCAGCCGAACATATCCGGACATATCGGGCATGTGGCGAATTGGGTAAGCCAGGAAAACCAGGTCGGGTCGCCCACGCAGGGGCAGGATCGAGCAGCGCTGTGGCCGTTCGCGCGGGTGCCGAACGATCAGCGTCGGCGGCCAAGGAAGTTTCGCGCCGGCCTGTTGTGCGGTGATCCGTCTTTGCGCCGGCGGCTGTTGCTCGTCTCCAGGAGTCATCGTATGATTGTCATGGGTTCACAGCGCCCAGGCGCGAGCCTACGGTGCTAGGGTCGGGCTCAAAACGGGCTGCTGGCGTGCAGCCCTACGAGTAATGGTATGGGAGAGGCAGCGATGAAGATCAAGTTGACCTATTGCGCGGTCTGAAATTACGAGCCGCGTGCCCTCAGTTTGGCGGGCAAGATTTTGCCGGAATTCAAACAGAAAATCCAGGAGCTGGTATTGGTTCCTGGGACCGGCGGGTGCTTCGAGTTGGAAGTAGACGGCCAGCTCCTTTATTCCAAGTTGAAAACGGGTCAGTTTCCCGATGAAGACTGGGTAGTGAACAGCCTGCGTAAGAAATTGTGATGCCTCTGGGCGCGGGCCCCTCGATGGTCTGCGCAGGAAAGGCCCCGCCTGGAGGTCGAGGGGAACGCGTCGTGGACATATCGGGAAAGCAAAAGCGGCTGACCGATTACGCTTCGTGCGCGGGTTGAGCCGGCAAGATATCCCCCCAGGGGATCGCGCAGGTCCTGCGCGCGCTGCCGCCGACCAGTGACCGGCGTCTGCTGGTAGGCACGGAGACCGGCGACGATGCCGGCGTCTTCCAGCTCACCGATGAGCTAGCCTTGGTGCAGACCGTGGATTTTTTTCCGCCTCTGGTGGACGATCCCTTTGTGTACGGGCAAATAGCGGCGGCCAATGCGCTAAGCGATGTCTACGCCATGGGCGGCGACCCGCTCACGGCACTCAATCTGGTCTGTTTTCCGGACGATCAACTTCCTCTGGATGTGCTGGGGGACATCCTGCGAGGCGGTGCCGAGCGTGCCGCTGCCGCCGGCTGTGTCATTGTCGGCGGGCACACGGTGCGCGATACGGAGATCAAATACGGTATGGCTGTGACCGGGCTGGTCCATCCGCAGAGGATTTTCACCAATGCCGGAGCCCGCCCAGGGGATGTTTTGATTCTTACCAAACCTCTGGGTACGGGATTCGTGACCACGGCCCATAAGCGGCAAGATTGCTCCCAGGAGGTCTTGCAGCAGGCGTGCGCGAGTATGATCCAGCTCAATCGCGGCGCCAGCTTGGCCATGCGCGAAATAGGTGCCCATGCCTGTACCGACATCACCGGCTTCGGCCTGGCCGGACACGCTCTGGAAATGGCCCTGGCGAGCAAGGTCACCCTGGCCATAGATGTGCCGCGTCTACCCCTTCTGCCAGGGGTAGAAGAGTTCGTGGCCAAGCGCTATTTCACGCGAGCGCGCAAGACCAACAGCGCCTTTGTCGCCGACCATCTGCTCGTCCAGGGCGTGCCAGACCCGGTGCGCTTGGAGGTCTTTTACGATGCGCAGACTTCCGGCGGTCTGCTCATCGCCGCGCCGCAAGCTACCGGCGAAGCATTGGTGCGTCGCGCACGAGCTTTGGGAGCGTCGGCTGCGTGCGTTGTCGGCGAGGTGTTGCCCGCCGGGGACAAGGCCTTGATCTTACGCTGCTAAAACACTAGATCCCTGGTGCGCGACCGGAATGCGGCGCGTCGCGCTTGCGGGACGGGCACATAACCGTGCCTTTTGCCCCTTCTAGCATCCGGCCGCTGTCGTACAATGTCGTCGGTAGCCTGGACCGAGGAATTATGGGTATGCTGTTGCGCTGGTATTTGGCAGCCAAACTACACGGAATCCGTTTGACCGACAAAAGCGTCCAGTACGAAGGCTCGATCACGCTGGGCCGCGAGTTTATGGACGCCGCGGGTATTGCGCCTTACGAAGCCGTCCAGGTGGTCAACCTGAACACCGGCGATCGTCTGCTCACCTATGCCATCCCCTGCGAGCGGCCTGGGGCATGTATCCTCAATGGAGCCGCCGCACGCAAGGGAGAAGTAGGCGATCCCTTGATCGTCATGGTGTTCGCCCAAAGCGACACGCCCCTGGAGCCGCGCATTGTCGTAGTGGACGAGAACAATCGCATCGCCCGCATCGAAAGAGGACCAGCGAGCCGGCGCCAGATATGACCGGCTAAGCTCGACGGCAAACGTCGCCGGAGATGGGTTGGCGCGTGGTCCGGCGTGTCCCAGTCGAGGCAGGGAGAAGGCCGGTACCGTGCGCGAGCAACGGCACGAGTAGTCGGGTGTCCTCGGCGCATGTAAAACCTAGGTGCCATGGTATCAGCCTGGTCCATCGGCCGATCGTTGCGCTCGCGTCGGATGCTGGAGCAAATACAGCTGTGTCGGCTAAATGCGCTGTTGGCGTGTGTAGTCGCCGGCAATGCTTTCTATCGCCGCAAGCTCGATGGTCGGCCAGTGTTTTTGCAGCGCATCGAGCAACTGGCCGAGCTGCCGCTGACCAGGAAGGAGGAATTGCAGGCAGACCAGGCGGCTTTTGCCCCTTATGGGAGCAACTGGACGCAAGGCTTGGGCCAGCCGGTGCGCGTGCACCAAACATCGGGCTCGCGTGGCCAACCGTTGTACTGGCGCGACGACTCCGGAAGCTGGCAAGCACTTTTGGACAACTGGCAAGCCATTTTCGAAGCAGCGGGGGTCAGCGCCCATGACCGGCTTTTTTTCCCGTTCCACTTCGGCCCTTTTTTGGGTTTTTGGACGGCGTTCGAGGCGGGGGTCCGCAGCGGGTGTCTGAGTATTGCCGGCGGCGGTTTGTCCACGGTAGCACGGCTACACATGGTGGCGGCACAGCAGGCGACGGTGGTTTTCTGCACGCCGACCTATGCGCTGCGCATGGCCGAGGTCGCCGCACAAGAGGGGATACAGCTGGGAGAGCTACCGGTACGTCTGCTGCTCGTTGCCGGCGAGCCAGGCGGTAGTGTTGCGGCCACGCGCCGGCGCATCGAAAGCGCCTGGCAGGCGCGCGTGTACGATCATTACGGTATGACCGAAATCGGTCCTGCGGGCATTGAATGCGCGGAGAACCCAGGCGGTTTGCATATTCTGGAAAGCGAGTACATTGCCGAGGTCCTCGATCCACATACCCTGCAGCCGGTCGGACCAGGCCAGGAAGGCGAATTGGTGGTCACGACCTTGAGCCGCTGGTTCAGCCCGGTGATCCGTTATCGCACCGGGGACCGCGTGCGTTTCGATCCAGCTCCTTGTGTGTGTGGCAGCCTGTTCCGACGCTTTCCAGGCGGCATCCTAGGACGGACCGATGACCTGATTTTCGTGCGCGGTAACAACGTTTATCCCAGCGTATTGGAGGATATTGTCCATAGTTTTCCGGCGGTCAGGGAATTTTGCATCGAAGTTGCCGAGGATGCCACGGGAACCGTGGTACGATTGCGCATCGAGAGCGAAGACGGCAGCCTCCGCGAGCGAGTTGTAGAAGCAGTGCGCAACCGGCTGTATTTCCGGCCCGAGGTGGAGGTGGTGGCGCCCGGCACTCTGCCGCGCGCGGAGATGAAAGCAAGACGTCTGGTCCGTACAATGTCACCGCAACGACCCGCAGATTGACCACTGGTTGCCTCAGGCTCGACCTACCGTGCTCGGCCAGAGCGAACGCGTTTTCGATGTCGTGGACTATGGATGCGCCTCGACCGGGGCAAGGAGGGCGGGTAGGACATCCCTGGCACTCGGTCAGCCGAACAAATAGGGAGAGACGGGCATGGTGCGAATGGCCTTATGCTTAGCGGCATGTGCGACAGCGGCGGGTGTATGGGCTGCCGACTGGACCCATTGGAGGGGACCGGAGCAAAACGGCGTCTCGCGCGATACCGGCGTGCCGGAGCGCTGGTCGCCACAGGGGGATAATCTGGTCTGGAAACAGCCTTACGGCAGCCGTTCTACTCCGGTAATCTGCCGCGGACGTGTGTACATCATCAACGGCGCCGAGCCTGGCACGATCCGCGAGCAAGAGCGAGTCATGTGCTTCGATGCGGCGACAGGCAAGCTCCTGTGGGAGCATCGTTTCAACATTTTCCACACCGATATCGTCAGCAACCGCGTCGGCTGGGCCAACTTGGCCGCCGACGCCGAGACCGGCTATGTCTATGCTCACGGCATCCAGGGCCTTTTGTTCTGTTTTTCTCCGGACGGTCGCGTGGTTTGGTCCCGTTCCCTGACCGAAGAGTATGGGCGTATCAGCGGCTACGGTGGCCGCGTCACCACGCCGATCGTGGACGAAGACAAAGTTATCCTTCATTTTCTTAACGCTAGCTGGGGGGAGCAGGCGCGCGGCGGCCATCGCTTCTTGGCCCTCGATAAAAAGTCGGGAGAAGTGCTGTGGTGGTCCGAGCCGGGTGGCCAGCCGCTGGATACCATCTATTCGGTGCCTGTGGTGGCTGTCCTAGCCGGTCAGCGTCTGCTCGTCTGCGGGGGAGCCGACGGAGCGATCCACGCTTTGCAGGTACGTACCGGCAAGAAAGTTTGGTCTTATCCTTTGTCCAAGCGGGGCCTCAACGCTTCCCCAGTGGTGCAAGGGGACCGTGTCTACATCACCCATAGCGAGGAAAACCTTGACACCAACGAAATGGGCGGCGTCTATTGCTTCGATGCCTCGCACATAGAAAACGGCCAGCCACGACTGCTGTGGCGGCGCTTGGGTATACAGGCAGGATACGCTTCGCCGCTCCTGGTGGGTGGCCGGCTGTACGTACCTGACAATGCCGCCAAGCTGCACTGTCTCGATGCAACTACGGGGCAAACGCTGTGGGAACACAAATACGGTACAGTGGCCAAGGGATCGCCTGTCTGGGCAGAAGGCAAGATTTATGTCAACGAAGTGACTTCCCGCAGCTACATCCTTTTGCCCAACGAGCGCGAATGTCGTACCATCCACACGGTCGAGACACCTCCGGGGCCGCACGGCGAAGTGATCGAGAACAACGGCAGTCCGGCAGTGGCCGACGGACGGATCTATTGGCCGACAGGGGACGCGTTGTATTGCCTGGGCACGTCCCAGAGCAAGGCGGGCGCGATCCCCGAGCCCATCGCTGAACCGCCGGCCAGTCCCGACGACCCGCCTGCATGGTTGCAGATCGTACCTGCCGATGTCGTGCTCAAACCAGGGGCCCATGTTCGCTTTCGCACACGCGTGTACTCGGCTGCCGGCCGCTTGTTGCGGCAGGTGACGGCACAGGACTGGCACCTGGAGCCTCCGGCAGTGGCGGCCAAGACGCCGGAAGGCAAGGAGGTGCCCAAGCCGCCACCCTTGCGCGGCACACTGGCCGACGGCGTCTTTACAGCAGATCCTTCGGTGCCTGCTCAGACCGGATACATAGTGGCTCGTCTCGGCGCGTTGGAGGCACGTGCCCGGGTGCGCGTCGCCCCAGTTCTGCCCATCGTCCAGGACTTCGACAAAGTGCCAGAAAATGGCTTGCCTCCTGGATGGATCAATGTCGCGGGTAAATACGTTGTCGCCCGCGATAGCGATGGCAATCGTTATTTGAAAAAGCTCGCCAACAATCCCAATCCGCTCCTCGCGCGTGCCCTGGCGTTCATCAGCACTCCGGACTTGTCCGACTACACGATCGAGGCCGATGCGCGTGCCATTATGCGCCGGCGTAATTTGCCCGATATGGGCGTGGTCAATTGCCGCTATAGCCTGACTTTGGACGGCAACAAGCAGCGTTTGCTGCTGCGCACCTGGGAGGCACGCAAGGAGGAAAACGCCGAAATCCCGGGACGTATCCATAAAAAGCTCGACTTTCCCTGGAAACCGGATGTGTGGTATCGCTTCAAGCTGAAAGTGACGATCGTGGATGGGAAAGCTCTGTGCCAGGGCAAAGTCTGGCCCCGGGACCAGCCCGAACCGGCGCA
Source organism: Gemmataceae bacterium (assembly GCA_040289265.1). GTDB lineage: Bacteria > Planctomycetota > Planctomycetia > Gemmatales > HRBIN36 > PSKW01. The sequence goes on along the minus strand of PSKW01000002.1, from coordinate 541,433 downwards.
ATGGATGATCGAGGCCGAGGACCCCGTCCCCAACGTACAGGGCAGTCCTGCACTGTATGCCTACGCGATGGGTATCACCGAGCGCTCATTGGGTGCCGAGGCCCATTTCGACAATGTGCGTGTCTATCCGAATACATCCGGCGCTCGCTAGAATACGCCTCGACCGCAGGCGGCTGCGAGTCGGACGGCCCCGCCGGCCAAAGACGGTGTCCTGGCACACGACGCCCTGCAGCAACTTGGGGAGACAGACGATGCGAGTCAGTCAGCGAATCATGGCGGCCCTCTGCGCGGGTGCGCTCCTGGTGGGTGCAGCTTATGTGGCGAGTTGTTCCCGTTCCCCGGCGGGTCAGGCCAAAGACCCTAAGCACGAGCAACCCGATACGGCGCGGCCCGGCAACCCAGGGAGTCCGGCAACTGGCTTAGCCTTGGTGCAGCCCGACCGAGCAGCGCCGACGGCGCAATCGCGTGCGGAAATAATAGCCCGCGCCTGGCCCATGTTCGGCGGCCGACCCGAACGCAACATGGTCAACACCGTCGAGCGTAATCTGCCCGCCGAGTGGGACATCCGCACCGGCAAGAACGTCAAGTGGTCTGCCAAACTCGGTTCCCAGGCATACGGCAACCCGGTCGTGCTCGGGGGCCGTATTTTCCTCGGCACCAACAACGGCGGCCTCTACAATCCGCGCGACGCGCGCAAACCAACCCGCCCTGGAGAACCGCCGGTGCCGGAAGACAAGGGTATCTTGCTGTGCTTGCGCGAAGCGGATGGCAAATTTCTGTGGCAAGCGGTCCACGACAAACTTCCCTCCGGCCGTGTCAACGATTGGCCGGAACAAGGTATTTGCTCCTCACCGTGCGTCGAGGGCAATCGCGTGTACTACGTGAGCAATCGCTGTGAATTGGTTTGCGCCGATGCCGAAGGTTTCGCCGACGGCAATCAGGGGGCGCAGGACGAAAAGTACAAGGATGCTACCGACGCCGATTTCATCTGGCGTCTCGATATGATGGAAGAACTCGGCGTCTTCCCACACAATCTGGCCGTATGTTCCCCGCTGGTCGTCGGCGACATCGTCTTCGTTGTCACAGGCAATGGCCACGACGAGTCGCACGAAAACATACCTGCGCCGCAGGCCCCGAGCTTTCTGGCTGTGGACAAACACACCGGCAAAGTCTTGTGGGAGAGCAACTTGCCCGGGGAACGCATCTTGCACGGACAGTGGTCGAACCCGGCGTACGCCGAAATCAACGGCCAGCCCCAGGTCATTTTCCCCGGCGGCGACGGGTGGCTGTATGCCTTCGAGCCCAAGTCGGGCAAACTCTTGTGGAAGTTCGATTGCAATCCGAAGAATTCCAAATACATCCTGGGCGGGCGCGGCACGAAAAACGAGATCATCGCCACACCGGTGGTATACGAAGGACGGGTGTATATCCAGGTCGGTCAAGATCCCGAGCACGGCGAAGGTGTCGGCCACCTGTGGTGCATTGATCCTAGCAAGGCACGGCCGGACCATGTGGACCTGACGCCCGTCAACGATAACTTCGACCCTAAAGCTCCTGAGAACAAAAACTCGGGCCTCGTCTGGCATGTGGGCGGCCAGAGCAAAGACGGCAAACTGCTCTGGCGCCGCGGGCTGTCCACCTGCGCTGTCCACGATGGCTTGTGCTATGTGGCCAACCTGAGTGGCTTCGTGGCCTGCTTCGATGCCCGCACCGGCGAAAAATACTGGGAGCACGACACCCTCGCCGCTATCTGGGGCTCTCCCTATTGGGTAGACGGCAAAGTCTACATCGGTACCGATAGCGGGGAGGTCTATGTCTTCCAACACGGCAAAGACAAGAAACTCCTGGCCAAAAACGACATGGAAGCACCGGTCCTCAGCACACCCATTGCTGTCAATGGGGTGCTCTATGTCATGACGAACTCGCGCTTGTATGCCATCGCCTACAAATAGCGGGGCAGACATACCGGCCGACGACCTCGGCTCGTGCGTGGCGATTGTCCCAGGGCTTGGTTAGGACGTAGGTCGCTAGAAGACGCCGCCGCGATCCGTTGACCATCGGTTGAAACCATCGGGATTGCGAGGCAAACGCTATGGCTGGCAACACGGGACCACTTGCCGAACGCATACAGGCGGCGCGGCGCGCCCTCGATGCTCATGTGCGGGAGATCGTCGCCTGGCATTTCGATCCGGCTACGGGCACTCCCTTCTGGCTCGACGCGGTTGCGGGGACCAACCCGCATGTCCAGCTCGATTTCGATCCGCGGCAAGAGATCCGCGGTTTCGACGATCTGGCCAAGTTCGGCTTTTTCCAGGACGAATGGTTGCGCGGCGGACCTGTTCGCCGGTGGGTTCCGCGGGCTTACCAGGATCGGCCCATTTACGTTTTCGAAACAGGCGGCACCACCGGCATCCCCAAAACACGCATCAATATCGAGGATTTTCGCATAGATTACGAGCAGTTCAGCGAGACGCTGCCCGAGCGCTACTTTCCGCGCGGCGCCAACTGGCTCATGTTGGGTCCTTCCGGTCCGCGTCGCTTGCGCTTGGCCGTCGAGCATCTATGCCAATATCGCGGCGGCATCTGCTTTTGCATAGATCTGGATCCTCGCTGGGTCGTCAAATGCCTCAAGCGCGGCTGGCTCGATCAGGCGCGCGCGTATATGGACCATTGCATCGAGCAGGCCTTGACCATCCTCGAGGCGGGCCATGATATTCGCTGCCTGTTCGCCACCCCGAAGTTGCTAGAAGCCCTGTGCCTGGCGCTGGACCAGCGCGGCACATCCCTGAAGCAGATGGGTATTACCGGCGTTTTCTGCGGCGGCACCGAGATGACCTCTCAATGGATACGCTTCACCATCGAGGAGTTGCTCGGGCCCGATGTGTACATAGCCCCCACCTACGGCAATACCCTCATGGGTCTGGCGGTGGCAGCTATGCCCCGGCCGGAAGAGCAATACAAGATTACCTATTACGCTCCCCAGCCGCGCGCGGTCATCCAAGTGGTGGATTTCGACGATTACAATCGCGTGGTTGAATATGGCCGCGAAGGACGGGCCCTGCTCACCACGTTGACCAAAGAATTCTTTATGCCTCGGTTTGCCGAGCGAGACGAGGGCGTGCGCGAGGCCCCTTGCGATCGCTTCCCTTGGGACGGGATCAGTGGGGTCAAGCCGTTCCGTGGCTTCGCCGCCACGACCACCGTCGGCGTATACTAAAGCGACAAGCGACCGGCATGATGGCCTCCCACCACGGCACAAGGAGACCGCGATGATCCACATACCGATTTCCCGTTGGGGCGAGCCTTATCAGAGTGTCGAACTGGACCGTGTGGTCCATTTTGAAAGCGGCGAGGTACTGGCGGAAGTCAGTCGTGCCAACGCCGCCATGGTCGGACGCGATTTGCGTTTCGCACGCCGGGCTCGCGACGTGTTGCGCGAAATCCCCGTTCGCGAATTGCTGGCCATGCTCAAAAAGGCTGCCGATCTTTACACGAGTGCCGACCTGCCCTTGGGCGATAGCTCTCAGTCTCCCGAGCAATTCGTGCGCATGCAATCCGCTACCACCGGTATGCCCGAACACATGTGTCGCTTCAATATGCAGAAAAACCACTTTGTCCTCACCCACATGGACAAAATCCTCGACAGCCTTACGCGCGGGCTGGACCTGGATATCCTGACCCGCGGCTACGGCGTCGAGCACCGCGGTGTGCCCGTCAGTTATCAATGCTTGACCCCGGTGTTGGGCATGGTGTTGCCCAGCAATTCGCCGGGAGTACACACGCTCTGGTTGCCGATCGTCCCCTTGCAAGTAGGATTGGTTCTCAAGCCTGGACCCCAGGAGCCGTGGACGCCGTATCGCATGACCCAGGCGTTCATCGAGGCGGGTGTTCCGCGGCAGGCCATCGCCATTTATCCCGGGCTCGGCGACGTCGGTGCCGCCGTGCTCGACGCCTGCCCCCGCTCGCTGATCTTCGGCAGTTCCCAGACGGTCGAACAATACAAAGGCAACCCGCGTGTGCAGGTCCATGGCCCGGGTTTCAGCAAGATCCTCTTCGGCGACGACCAGGTGGACCACTGGGAGAAATACCTGGATCTCATGGTGGAAAGCGTCTTGGTCAATAGCGGCCGAGGGTGCATCAATTGTTCGGGCATTTGGGTGTCCCGTCACGGGCGCCGGATTGCCCAGGCGCTGGCCGAGCGCATGGGACCGATTCAGCCTTTGCCCCCCGACCATCCGCAGGCCTTGCTCGCCGCCTTTACCGTTCCGGGGCAGGCCGATGCCATCAACGCCGACATCGAGCGCGATGTGACCTTTCCAGGAGTGCACGATATGACGGCCCCGTTCGGTCCGCGGCTAGTCAAGAAAGAGCGGTGCGACTACCTGCGCCCCACGGTGATCTATTGCGAGTCCCCAGACGCCCCCATCGCCAAGAAGGAGTATATGTTCCCCTTCGTGACCGTCGTCGAATGTCCTCAAGATCGCATGGTGGACAAAATCGGCCCGACGCTCGTCTGCACGGCGATCACGAGGGATGCCCAATTCCAGCGGCAGCTTGCCGATGCCGTCCATATAGATCGTCTCAACATCGGCGCCATACCGACTACGAAACTCAATTGGCTCCAGCCGCACGAGGGCAGCATCGTGGACTTCCTTTTCCGCGCCCGTGCTTTTCAATTCGACCAAGACATGATCGCCATCTGACAAAAACGGGCTGGTTCGCAAAAAAGAGAGCTCCGCGCTGTGCAGGAGGGTCCGGGGCACGGGCAGCGCGGAGCTGTGAATAGGCCAGCCCATTCAATCACGAAATATATCATGGCAAGCGGTGCAGGCGTTGTCCATCCTCTTGAAAGCGGTTTTGTAGGCAGCCAGGTCCTTTTTGCGCGCTGCCGTCGCCATGTCCGCAGCTGCTTTTTTGACATCCTCGGCTGACTCGACCCAAACTTTCTTGGGTTTTTCTTTTTGATCCTCCTGCGGCGCGTGCCGGAGAACTTCTTTCATGAGGGCGGCCATCTTTTCGGCCTCCTTGGCGACCTGCTCGCCGCGTCCCGGCTCGTCGAATTGCGCTTTGGTCATGCGGTTGAACTTGATCAAAGCCTTGTTGACTTGCTGGACTTCCTCCATGATTTCGTCCAGGGGCTTTGGGGGATCAGCCGAAACGAACGCGGCGACACCTACCAGGACCAGTCCCAGACTCCAGCTCATAACCATCTTACGCAGCCCACGATACACGCGCCATCCTCCGTAAAACCAGGTTCACGATACCCCGAGACGCAGACACCCAGCACCCGGCCAGGTCAGCGGCTCGGCTATGCAACGACATACCGGTCGCCGGTTTGTTGGGATTCCCATAAGGCGGGAAAGCACCGCGGGGACGACGGCCATCAGGCCGCCGGTCACATTACGGCGGGACCAGCTACTCTCCATCTTTAACTAAGTATAGGCACAGCCGCCAGGACTGTCCAGTGGCAGCGGGAGCCTCCTGCCGCATAAATACTCCTGGCAAGGCAGGCACCTGGAGACCGGTGCAATCCCGGCTGGCAAAATGCCGCAGGCGAGTTAAAATATGGTTTGAGAAAGGGTTGGTGCATAGGTCATAGCTCTGCGACACAGTCGCTGGTCGCAGCGTGTCGGGGCGCCAGCGCGCTGAAATTGTTTGCAGAAAAGCTTGGCGACGTCTAATTGCGTGGTATCTCGATCGCCCGTCAAGGGTTGCTGGCATGACCCTCAATCTGAGAATCGGCAAGTACACGGATGTCGGGCATTATCGCGAGAACAACGAGGACAAAGTCGAAGTCAAGCAGCTGCTGACCGCACAAGGCGATCCTTTTACCGTCTGCATCGTCGCAGACGGAATGGGTGGCCAGGCAGCAGGCGAGACGGCCAGCCGAATCGCCACCGAGACTATCCCGCGCGAGTTGCAGAACAGTCTGGCAGGAGTGCAATCGGAAGAAGACATCTACGAGGCCTTGCGCAGTGCGGCCATGACCGCCAATCGAGAAATCATCAGCATGGGCGACCTGGATCGTGACTTTCGCAACATGGGTACCACGATCGTCGTCAGTCTGTGGATGCGGTCATTGCGCGAGGACCATTTGTATTTGGCCAGCCTGGGTGACAGTCGGGCTTATCGGCTGCGTGGCGGGGAGCTCGAACAGCTGACTACAGATCACTCCATCGCGCAAGCACTGGTGGAAGCCAAGACAATTTCGGCAAGCGAAGCACGCAGCCATCGTTTCCGCAATATCTTGTGGAAGTTTTTGGGCAGCCGTGAGATGGGTGAAAATGGCCCCGACGTGCGCACGGTGGACCTCCAGCCTGGGGACGTCTTCTTGCTGTGCACCGATGGCGTCAGCGGCGTGCTGAGCGACGAAGACATGAAGCACATTCTCGCCAGCGAGCCGGACCCGGACCTATGCGCCCAGCGCTTATGCCAACAGGCTCTGGAAGCCGGTTCGCGCGACAACGTCACCAGCTTGGTCATCGCTGTCGAGCAAAGTTGACGACGGGTGGCCTCCGCGGCTGCCTTGCAGCGGTCCGGTACAAAGGTCTTACCCCCAAGTCCGCGGCGGCTCGCCGTGCAATCACTCGCGATCGGACTGCTGGCTCCCTCAAAGTTGGCTCAGGACCAAAAAGGCAATAAGAGCGGTAGTCAAAGCGACCGCCGCCACTAGAGCCCAGGTCCACCACTCGATGGGTTCTTCGCCCACAGGCGGGCGCGTATCCGTGGGGAGGGTGATGGTCGGCGGGGGCTGCCTGGTGGGTTTACGGGCCGGTCCGTCTGGTGCAGACTGAGCCGCTGATGCATCACTTGCAGCGCTGCTCGCCGAGCGGCAATCGCCGACAACGGCAGCCGTGAGCCGGTCGAGCGAAATCACCAGGTCGCGGAATTCGGCGAAGTCCCGCAACGGTTCGAATGGACCCGATTTGGATCGGGCAGCACGGATGTTGCTTGCGTCTCCCAGCAGGCCCTCGCGCAGAGAGCGTCGCACGGCAGCGGTGGACCCTTTGACCACATGAGGCTTGCCTTGGTCGTCGGTGTAGGTCAAGTACCACACGTCTTGTGGCGGCGTCGAGTCAGTCGGCTGGTGGATCGGTTTGCGCAAGGTCTTGCCGATGAGATCTTCGATGAACTCTTTACACGAGCCAGGGCGCAACTGGGGATCGGCCGCCATGGCCCGGCGGATGGCCCAATCGGTCCGCTCGGACAAAGAAGGAGCCAACAATCGAGGCGGCGTCAACTCGTTGTGCACCTTTTTCATCCAGGCATCGAGAGGACCGCACGATTTGAACGGCAGTTCCCCGGTAACCATCATGTATAGGGTGGCACCCAGCGAGTAAATATCGCAGCGGACATCGGCCCCCTTGGCGTCCCGAAATTGTTCGGGCGCCATGAAATGCGGCGTGCCCAAGCCGCGGCCCGTGCGCGTCAGGTTGAGATCGTTGTCTTGTTCCTTGGCTAGACCCAGATCGGCAAGCTTGGCTTCTCCCTGGGAAGTGAGCAAGATATTGTCCGGTTTGACATCGCGGTGGATCAGACCTGCTTTGTGGGCGCGATGCAGCCCTTGGGCTACCTGGGCGATGATACGGATAGCGACCGCTTCCGAAAGTCTTCCTTCCCGGTGTATTTTTTGGCCCAGGCTTTCTCCGTCCACATATTCCATGACCAAGTACGGCGTTTTGTCTTCGTAGCCGAAGGCGATGGCCCGCACGATATTAGGATGCTGCAGACGACTGGCAGCGCGAAATTCCTGCTCGAACCGTTTGAGGAGCACCGGATTGGCAGCCAAGTGCGGTGGAATGGTTTTGATGGCGACGATTTCTCCGGTCTGAGCATGTCGCGCTTTGAAAACTGTGCCCATGCCTCCGTCGGCAATTTTCTCGAGGATCACGTAGGGGCCGATCTTTTCGGGCAAGGGCGTGCGCGCCGTAGCTCCTGCCATGGGCTGTGTGCCCTGTTCCTTGTACTGCCTGGCTTTCTGGTTCCAACTGCGTCACGTACGCTGAGTCCACCCGCTGGCGGCTCAATTACATTGTAGCTTGTTGCACGGGCATCCGTGTGGGGACTCGGCGTCGGAACGTAAAATTCAGGGGCTACCGATTCGCCTGGGCCCCAGGCGTAGGTCAACAAAAAAGGGGCGCACGCACTTGGCGCCCCTCGCTCGACTCCGATCGAGGCCGCGATCACTCCAGATCGAGGTTCTTCAAAAAGTCTTCCAGCTCCCGCTGCTGTGTTTGCTCGGCCTGCCGCAACTCGTCCAGTTGGCCATGGAGTTTGTCCAACGTGGCCTCTTGCTCTTCCAGCCGTTTGAGATAGCGGGCGTGCAAAGGCGAAGTCTGCGGCACAGTTTTCAGGTTTTCGCGTACTCGGTTTTGGTCCGTGGCGATGCTCTGGATTTGCCGTTCGACGCGCGCTATCTCTTGCCGCGTCGTAGCCACACGATAGCGCAGCTCGATGGTTTGCTGCAAAGCCTTCTTGACCTTTTCCGATACCGCCGGCTGGGAGATATAGAAGCGGATGGATTGATCGTCGAGATTGGTGAGCGCCAGGTAGGTGAGCTGCGTTTTTTCCTCGACGACCTTGTAGGCTGCCGACTGATTGGCGGGGACCGTGACCTCGAAACGATATACATCGCGCGCACGCTCGCTAGGCTTGGCCGGCTCCACCACCTTCCAATCGGCACGGAAAGGATGCTCGATTACCACCAGCCGTGGGTCCTTGTCTCGGTTTTTGATTTTGTACTCGTGCGTGTGCTGCAATTTGAAAGTGGCATGGAGGACGCCTTTGACGATTTTGACGGCGGTCAGGTGATCGGGAGCGCTTTTGGCGACGGGCTGGATTTCGACGCCCAGATCCACGGCATAGCTGATCAGACGCTCTTCGTTGGGCTGCAAGTCCTGGATGCGGGCATCGCCAGCGTAGGCATTGCCCTCTAAAACCGTGATCGGTCCCTGCATGAGATGCAGCGGGGAGCTGTTTTTGAGCCGTAGGCCCAACAGCGGGTATTTAGGATGTACGCGTTGATTGTAAATACTGACTTTCTTGCCTTCGATGGGCTGATTGATGATCGGCAGCATGGCCGACTTCTGGCGTGGCAGCGTGACCGGCTGATCCACGACGTACTGGAAAAAGTCGCCTAATTCCGAGCCCGTGGCGGCACTGCGGATGCCTTCATCCAGAGCCAAGGCATCGGCCTCTTTATCGGCGCGCACCTGACCGGCCAATGCACCGCCTTGCATGAGGTTCCGGCGCCCCAACTCTGGTGCGCGGGCGGCACCAGCAGGCGCCGGCGGCATGCCTGGTGCTTGTGCAGCCTGTTGTGCAGCCTGACGTGCCTGCAGTGCCAAAGCCTCGGCGGCACCGCGATCCGCCGGGCCACCTTTTTCTTTTTTGTCGGCTAATTCGCGCTCCAACGCTCCTTGGTATGCCTGGGGACGCAGCGATGCGAACAGCTCCGGTTCTACCTTGGGACGGGGTACGTATAGCGGTTCATACAGATCCATCCAAAAGGAGATCGGCCTGCCGGAGACCAGGCTGACGCGTACATTGCTCCAGTCTTCATCGGTGACGTTTTCGACGATAGCCCAGCCTTGCAAAAAGAGCTTGCCGTCTTTTTGCACCAGCAAACGATAAGTTGTTTTCCAAATAGGATTTTCGACGATGTACGCAATGCGCACGCGACGTTTGCCTTCGCCGGTGAAACTCAAGCTGACCGATTTTTTCTGGGTATCGTGGGACATCGCCAGCACTTCCAAGGCGCGGGTCAATTCCCTGTTGAGGACCGGATTGAGGAAACGAACCTGACGCACATGGCTCAGTCGAATCGAGCGCAAGCCCTGTTCGGTATTGACATTGAGGTAATCGTGGACGATTACCTTGCCATCCCGCTCGCTGACCGGCTGAACTTGCTGCTCGACGCCGACGATCGTAGCGCTGAAAGTTTCCTGAGGCTTGTCGGGAAGCTGCAACGTCAGCTCGATGCGTTCGCCCCGTGCTTGATTCAAAAGCTGGGCAAAGGTGGGATTTCCCGTGAGATCGAGCGCAAAACTGCGCAAGGTTTTTTCGATGGGGTCGTGGCTGTCGTACGTGACGGCGGCCACTTGCCCGCCGTCCAGGTCCTGCACGGTCATGCTCTTCAAAAGGTCGTTGATATGCTCCACACGGAAAGCAAGGTCCACACGGGCATTGCCCATGACTTCGCCGGAACGCTCGAAAAACCCGACGCCACTGCTAAAAAGCACGGCACGTGTTATGGGCAATCGCGCCACAGGGCCGGCTGCGTTGGCCTTGGCATCTTGCTCTTGGGCAGGTACATGGAAGGAAGCCCACATGAGCACGACTGCCGCCGTGCCTGTTATCCCGACGGCACACCACTTTGCCCAGCTCATAACGGATCCTCCTTTTTGGCAAGCCTTTTACGAGTGGCTCTTCGATACCATACCTTACCAGCCAATAGCCGACGATGGTGTTCTACCTAAATAGACGACGCATGACGCGCAAAAGATGGGCAGGGGGGAAGGTTTTTAGCGACAAAACCGGACGATGCATCAGGCGATGATATCGTGCACGACCGACCCGTAGACGTCGGTCAGACGGAAGTCCCGGCCTGCGTAGCGGTAGGTGAAGCGTTCGTGGTCGAAGCCGAGGAGCCACAAGATGGTAGCGTGCAGGTCGTGGACATGGACTTTGTTTTCCACGGCTTGAAAGCCGAACTCGTCCGTGGCACCGTACGTTATGCCGCCGCGCACCCCTCCGCCTGCCAACCACATGGAAAAACCCCAATGGTTGTGGTCGCGACCGTTGACCTTGCCGGCGTTGGCTCCGGGCATGGGCAATTCGACGGTAGGAGTGCGGCCGAATTCGCCACCCCAAATGACCAGGGTATCTTCGAGAAGCCCTCGTTGTTTGAGGTCTTTGAGCAAAGCGGCGATGGCCTGATCGCACTCGCGGGCCAGTCGCCGATGGTTGATTTCCAGATCGTCATGACTGTCCCAGGGCTGACCGGCACCGTGCCAGATCTGCACAAAGCGTACGCCGCGCTCGATCAGCCGCCGCGCTACCAGCATCTGTTTGCCCTGTACCCCTGGGCCGTACAGCCGCCGGATGTACTCCGGTTCCTTGCTGATATCGAAGGCGTCGGACGCTTCCATTTGCATCCGGTAGGCGAGCTCGAACGACTGAATGCGCGCTTCCAGCTGACTGTCCTGCTGCCGTTTTTCTCGGTGTGCCTGGTTGAGTTGCAAGAGCAGATCCAGTTGGGCACGCTGCTCTCGCAAGGAGACATAGTGGTTTTTGATGTACTCGATCAGCTTTTCGATGCGCTCGTGGGCGCTGTTAATGTAAGTGCCTTGGTAAATGCCCGGGAGGAATGCCGAGCGCCAGTTTTGCGATTCTTCGATGGGATAACCGCCTGGGCACATGACGATAAAGCCGGGCAGGTTTTGGTTTTCGGTGCCCAATCCATAGGTGATCCACGATCCGACGCTGGGACGGATTTGGCGCGCGTCGCCGCAGTTCATGAGCAATAAAGACGGCTCATGATTGGGCACGTCAGCGTGCATGGAGCGGATGATGCACAAGTCATCCACGCAGTGCCCGACATGTTCGAAGATCTCACTCACCTCGATACCGCTCTGCCCGAATTTGCGAAACTTGAAGGGAGATGGGAAAGCGGCGCCGGTCTTGCGCTCGGTGCGCAGATTGGGACGGGGCAAGTCTTTGCCGGCGAAGCGTGCCAAAGCAGGCTTGGGGTCGAACGTGTCTACGTGGGAAGGGCCGCCGTTCATGAACAGATGGATGACTCTGCGGGCGCGCGCTTTCATATGAGGTGGCTTGGGGGCCAGCGGATCGGTAGCCTGTGCCGCTTCGGCCCGGTCCGCTTCAGCGAGCAATTGTGCCAAGGCTAGCGCGCCCAGGCCCATGCCACAGCGGCACAACATTTCCCGCCGGGTCACCAAGCTTTGTCGCGCCAAACGCAGCGTTTCGCTGACCAATCCGGTCCGATCCATGGCTATGCCTCTTGCCTTCACGTCGAGCTGGCCAACGTTAGTCCCTGAAACTGGTCCGCCCCAGCCTTGCGGATCCCTAGTACCTCGGGCCTAAGGCCTGGCAACCGCTAGTCGCCGGACGCGTTCTGGTGTCAATCTACGAACATAAACTCGTTAGCTATCAGCAACACCTGCGCATATCGCTCCCAAGGACCGAGTTGGGGCTTGTTTTCGGCGCCTGCCGCAGCATCCCTATCTTGAGCAGAGGTCACGTAGCGCAAGCCCAGGGCTATCTCCGAGTCGGTCGGCTCGCGTTGATAAGCCAAACGATAGAGCATGCGGATCTTGCCGGTCGGGTCGGGTTGCGAGGAAACTTCTGGTCGCCGCGCCAGATGCTGGGCGACTTCGATCAGGAAAGGACTGTTGAGCAAAAAGAGGGCCTGTTGCGGCGTGGTGGTCTCGTGCCGTTGGGGACTATGGATATCCGGATTGGCAAAATCGAAGGTACGGTACACGCCGGGCAGGTTCTGCCGATCAATGAAGCCATAAATGGTTCTGCGCCGACTCGTTGGTGTGCCGAAGAGTTCTTCGGCCTGGCCGCCCATGCGTTGGTCCAGTATCCCGGCGACGGCAAGCAACGAATCGCGCATCGCCTCGAAATCGAGTCTACGCCGATTCATGTGCCACAGCCAGCGGTTGTCTGCGTCTTGGGCGCTGAAATCTTTGTCGTTTTCACAGGCTTGCCGATAAGTGCTGGACAGCATGATCAATCGGTGCAACTTTTTGGTGGACCAGCCGTTTTCCACGAACCATGCGGCCAGGAAATCGAGCAATTGCGGATGGGTGGGCGGGTCGGCTCGTGTCCCGAAATCGCTGGGCGTGCGCACCAGTGCTTTGCCGAAATGGTGCAGCCAAACGCGATTGACCCACACGCGGGCTGTCAGCGGATTGGCCGCCGACGCTATAGCCTGCGCCAGTTCCAGGCGGCCGCTGCCTTTGCGGAACGGCTGCGGTGCGTCGCCGCACAGGAAAGCCAAAAAACGACGCGGCGTGGGCGGACCCGGGTTGCCTGGATTGCCACGCACAAAAATGCGCGGTTCCACGGGCATCGGTCGGTCGCGTAGCACCATGCCGCGCGGTGGCGCCCCGGGATGTCGCGCGTGCAGCTGCCTGATCCGATTTTGGTAGGGCTTGATCTTCTCTTGGTACTCCCGCGGACGCTCTTTTTTCATCTGCTGGTTTTCGCGCTCGAATTTTTCTTTTTCCTCCGTCAGCCTACGCAGTTCCTTCTCGAAATCCGCGTACTTCGGCGACCGCTCGAAAGGCTCCAGAATGGGCAATTCTTCCGGCTCTTCGCTGCTGGCGAACACCCCATATAGCCCGTAATAGTCCTGCATCGTGATCGGGTCGTAGGGGTGGTCGTGGCAACGGGCGCACGTCACGGTCAGCCCCAAAAAGCCGCGACAAACCACGTCTATACGATCGTCAATGATATCATGGATGTTGTTGATGAAGCGCCGCCCAACGGTCAAAAAGCCCATGGCTGCCAGCGGGCGCGTATCGGACCCCAGGGGCAACTGATCAGCCGCCAGCTGCTGCACTATGAATTGGTCATAAGGCAAGTCGGCATTGAAGGCGCCGATCACCCAATCGCGAAACGTGTACGCGAAAGGATACACCCGATCCACGCCCACCCCGACGTATCCCCGCTCGTTGGCATAGCGGGCTACGTCCAGCCAATAGCGGCCCCAGCGCTCGCCGTAATGGGGCGAGTCCAGCAGCCGATCCACTAACCGCGCGAATTTATCCGCAGCAGGATCGGCAACATAGGCGGCTACTTCCTCCGGTGTCGGAGGCAGTCCCAGCAGATCGAAATAAGCCCGCCGGATCAAAGTCCGGTCGTCCGCACGCGCTGCTGGCACCAGTCCGGCTGCTTCCAGCTGTGCCAGCACGAAGGCATCCACCGGCGTCTGCACCCAGCCCTGGTTTTTGACCTTGGGCACAGGCGGCTTTTGCACTGCTTGAAACGCCCAGTGCTGCCGTACTAGCTCCGGCGAGGGCCGCGGTATGCTCCACGCTGTCGTCCATGCCAGCGTCGCACCGACGCACGCCAGCATCAGATATCGGACGAAGCAACAGGGCGGCCTGCTGTTGCCAGTGCTCGTAGGGATTGTTGGACCCATACTCACCGCTTCCTGTCCTGGAGGTAGGCGTTGTCTGGCATCGCTGACCAATCGGTTTCGGGTCACTCGTGCCCAACAGTTCGGCAGGCTCGATGCGGGCAGGACACTTTAAGTTTACACGCCAGCCGCCTTTCAGTCCAGTAGGCAAAGGGCTTGGGCTGTCCAATGTCCTAAAAAGAAAACGAGCACGCCGAAGCGTGCCCGCGCATCCGGACTTCACAAACTCGGCTGTGCGCGCCGCCAGGTACCTACAGTCCGTCTCCTATGCGCTCGATCTACCGGGCTCGGGCGGAACGCCACATTTTGCAGTACTTGCTCACCCGGAAAAAGCGCCCGCCAGGATCGTCATGTCGTCGCAGCCTCTTGGGCGGCCCAGGAACGTATACAGGTCGTTGACCAGAGCCTCGACGAGTTCCTGGGCTTCGAGGTGAGCATGGGCCTGCAAAAACTGCCCCAGCCGGGTGACGCCATACGGCTCGCCACTCTCGTTGCGGCAGTCTACAGTGCCATCTGTGTACAACAGCAATCGGTCCCCTGGGCGGATGGCAGTGGTGCTATCCTGATAACGGGCATCGGCACTGATCCCCAGCATCAGTCCCCGGGACTCCAGGAGCTCGATCCGCTTGGTACTGGCACGATACATAAGGGGGACAGGGTGTCCGGCGCCGGCAAAATGCAGGTCCAAGGTATTCGTATCTAGGACCGCGTAGAAAGCCGTCACGAAATGTTCCTGAGCGATACCGTGAAGATAGCGATTCATTTGTTCCAAAACCATCGCCGGACTGCGCAACAGGTGGGCGGCATCTCGGAAAGCGGTGTGAGCCATGATCATGAGCATGGCAGCAGGAATACTGTGCCCGCAGGCGTCTGCCAGTAATATCCCCAGCAGATGACTGCTGGGACGGGCAAAATCATAGTAGTCTCCGCCGAGCGGATCGAGCGGAGCATAATGAACGGCCCAGGTGACGCCGGGTAGATGAGGCAGCTCACGGGGCAACAGACGTGCTTGCAATTCCCCGGCGACGCGCATATGCAGCTCCACCTCGCGCTCGCGCGCCAGCAGTTTGGCATTGATGCGCTCCAGGGCTTGGGTGCGCTCGGCGACCATAGCCTGCAGGCATTCGTGACTGCAGGCGATGAGATCGCGCGCCGTGACGATGCCCACCAATCGTCCCTCCTCGACGACTGGAACGTGCCGGATGCCCAGCGTTTCGATCAAAGAAAGCACCTGCTCCCAGGTGGCCTCTGGACTGACTGTCCACGGATTGGGGGTCATCCACTCGGCAACCGGGATGTGGTGCCAGTCGTCGTGCTCTTGGCTCATGCGGCGCAACACATCGCGTTCGGTAAAAATGCCGAGCAATTGCCGCTCTTCGGTCACGAGTACGGCGCCTATGCGGTGCCGATTCATGATGCCGATGGCCTCCAGCACCGTTGCCGTGGGCGGCACCGTGACCACTTCGCGGATCATCATGTCGCGGACGGTAAGGGGGACCGGAACTGTGGACTGTGTACGAGTCATAGGTAGGGGTATCGGTCGGACGGCGCACAAAAAAGCCGACGGCTGCTATAGCCGTCGGCACCCTATCGGGGCGACAGGATTCGAACCTGCGACCTCCAGAACCCCATTCTGGCGCGCTAAGCCAAACTGCGCTACGCCCCGAGAACGGCTCGGTCGCCGTCCTTTGCCATAGTACGCATGCACGCTATACCAGGCAAGTCCAGGCATCTGCAGGCAGGCAAAGTAGCCCACAGCACAAGACGTACACCTTGTGCCCATGCGAGGCATTACCTTTTGCGATGCAACTTCCCAAAGGACCGTCCGGGGCAACTGCGGCCGGTGCCGGGGAAGCATGCACCGGCGGCAATGGTTGCTTCAGCAGGCGGGCAATCTCTGGCACTCCGTATCGCCCCATGGTACAATCAACGGTGCTCGTACGATCGGCGGGGTCTATGGTCAGGCAAGCTTTTTGGATTTGCCCGCGGCCAGTAAGGGGGGTAGACAATGGCAGCGATGCATCGGCGGCAATTTCTGCGAGCGGCAGCGGGTATGTTCGCCGCTTCGACTGGGGTCACGGTACCGCGCAAGGTTCTCGGTGCCAATGACAAGGTGGTCGTAGGGATCATGGGCATCAAAGGGCGAGGAGGGTATCTTGCCGAGCGCTTCGCGTCCCGTCCCGACGTAGAAATAGCCTATCTGTGCGATGTGGATACGCGTCTTTTCGGGGAGCGAATCGAACAGGTGGCGAAGCGGCAAGGCAAGCCGCCGAAAACGGTCACCGATTTCCGGCGTATCCTCGACGACAAACATGTGGATGTGCTCATCAATGCCACTCCGGATCACTGGCATGCTCTGCCCACGATCATGGCCTGCCAGGCGGGCAAGGATGTGTATGTAGAAAAACCGATCTCGCACAATATCTGGGAAGGGCAGCGCATGATCGCCGCCGCGCGCAAGTACCGGCGGATCGTGCAGGTGGGCACGCAAACGCGCAGCGCTGATTATGCGCACCAGGCACGCGACTATATCCGCTCCGGCAAGCTGGGCGACGTCCATTTAGTCAAAGTGTTCAACATGAAGTGGCGGCAGGCTGTGCCGGCGCAGCCCGACGCCCAGCCGCCCGCAGGCGTAGACTACGATATGTGGCTGGGACCCGCCCCCAAGCGGCCCTTCAATCCCAATCGCTTCCATTATACCTGGCATTGGTACTGGGATTATTCGGGTGGCGACATCATCAACGATGGGGTCCATCAAATTGACCTGGCACGCATGGTCATGGGGGTCGAGTATCCCAAGGCAGTTGTGTCCTCGGGCGGCAAATATCATTACGACGATGCGCAAGAGACGCCCGATACGCAAACGGTCGTTTGGGAGTTCGACCGACTGACCATGCTGTTCGAACTGACTTTATGGACGCCTTATATCAAAAAGATTTCGCAAAAAATCCGCGACTCGCTCACCGAGTATCCCAACTGGCCGTTTTGTGCCACGCGCGTCGAGATTTACGGGACCAAAGGGGTGATGATGCTAGGCCGTCACGGCGGCGGTTGGCAGGTGTTCGGCATGGAAGAAAAACCGGTGGCCGAGGCCAACGGGCCCGATCCACAGACGGCGCATTTCGACAACTTTTTGCAGTGCGTGCGCTCCCGTCAGGTACCCAACGCCGACATCCGCGAGGGCCATCTTTCTACCCTCCTGTGCCATCTGGGCAACATTTCTTACCGTGTCGGCGGTCGCAAGCTGTTTTTCGACGCCAATTCCGAAACATTTATCGGCGACGACGAAGCCAATAGACTGGTCAAACGAGTCTACCGCGAGCCTTGGGTCGTCCCCGAGCGTGTTTGAGGAGGGATAATTCGGCGCACCGGTGACGAGATAGGGGGCTGCTCGCGGTATAGCGGCGGCACGCCCGCGGAACTGCTTTTAGCTTTGCATTCCCAAGCCCAGAAGCAGCGACACCGGACCGAACACCAGGATAGGCGCCCATGCCGCCAGTGCCGGCGCTATCCACTCGTTTTCGCCCAAATAGCGCGCTACATAGCCCACCAGGTAAAACCCGACCGCCAGCAGAACCGACAAACTGATGCTCAGAAATGCGCGGCGCTGGTGATTGCGCAACAATAAAGCCAGGCCCATGAATACCATGATGCCGGTCAAAAGCGGCAAGGTCAGGCGCGCGTGCACCTGCACGGCAATCGCTGCCAGACGCGCCGCTTCGCCCTGACGCAATTCGTTCAGCAGCTCGGCCGTGGAGGCAAATTGATACCACCCGCGCTGACGCGTCAGGAGGTCGTAATCCACGCGTGTAGTCTTGAGGAACAGCTTGCCCGGGTCGAGGGCGAATAAAGGACCGTCGCCCAGGGACACGTCGGCAGGCGTCGTCTGACTGAGCAGCCAGCCACCGGTGTACCGGCCCGGACCGCGAGGGATATATCTGGCTTCGCGTGCTGTGACATTGACCAACCCCCCGGCAAGACGTTCGGGCAGTGTGCAGGTAAAGTCGAGGATTACCCGTCGGCGCGGATCGGCAGCACGACCTCCCACCAGGACGCCATTGCTATCGTACGCCGCCTGCACCGGACGCAGCTTTTCTCCCTGGGGATCGTGAGCCGGCTGCTGCAACTGTTCGGCGACTCGGGGCATGAGCCACTCGCGGTTGGCTGCACCAGCGATCAGAAACAATCCCGTGCCGGCAAAAATCGGCCAAAAGAGCCTGCCGACCGGCACCCCGGCAGCCAGCAGCGGTACCAATTCGTTGTTGCGCTGCAGCCAGGCCAGTGTGAACATCGCCGCCAGCACTGCCATGACGGCATACAGTCGGTCGAAAATCAGCACGATTTGGTACGAATAGTACTGCGCAATCCCCTTGGCCCAGCGCCAGAAATTGTCCTGCGCGGGGAATTCGTCTATCTTGTTGAACAGGTCTATGACGATGTACAGCGACAGCAGGCTGACCAGAGCGATCAGCCCCGCGCGTACATAATCGCTCAACAGCATACGATCGAGGAGCTTCATCGGTCCGCACTCTCTTACTGGCAGTCAGCGCTCCACACTCGGGCGACAGGCCGACGCAGCCCGAGCCGAACGTGGCTGGTATTGGAGGATGTACTGGACGATGTACTCGTTGCGGTCGTTGCATTTGCTGTCGCCGAAGCCGTTGGCTTTGAGCTCGGCGATCGCCTGGTCTTTGGACCACCCCTGGTACTCGATGCGGTACAAAGCCACGACCACTCCGGTGCGGTGCAATCCTGCGCGACAATGAACCAATACCGGCCAGTTGGCCGGATCGTCCATGATTTCCAGAAAACGCCTGATCATGTCAGGGGCGCGCTGCGGGTGTTTGACGCGGTCCACCAAATCGGGCGGCGCATAAACATATCTAACGCCAAGCCTTCGGCACAGAGCAGACTCGCTCAGGCCGGGTTCCAGTTCCGGATCTTCTTCTTCGTCTTGTAGGTTGATGACCGTCCGGATACCAAAGCGTACCAGCGCTTCTTGCAAACCGGCGCTGGTCAACTGCCCGCTGCGGTACAAGACACCGGGCGTGACCACCCGCAGTCGCTTGGCATGGGCATATTGCAGCCGATAGTAGACCGTCGGCGGCACGACCAGCAGCAAAGCCGCCAAACCGGCAAGTGCTAGTGTCCATGTTTTCTGCATACGGCGCAGCCCCTCCCCAGTGGCATATCGGCTGACTTTGTCGGGGAAATT
This sequence comes from Gemmataceae bacterium, assembly GCA_040289265.1. GTDB lineage: Bacteria > Planctomycetota > Planctomycetia > Gemmatales > HRBIN36 > PSKW01. The sequence goes on along the minus strand of PSKW01000002.1, from coordinate 522,051 downwards.
GACGCAATCGGCGGCGATTGTGCAACCGATCCGGCAAACCTGCAAGGGCAGATCGGGCATGCGTTCGTCCGCGTACGCCAGCCCCGCCGGCGCTTTTATAGCCTTGTGCTGGTTTAAAGTGTAAAGTTTCGTTAACGTTTTCTGTAAACGGTTTACACGCGAAAGTTTACAGATACTAACTGGATAGGAGATAAAACAGAGTAAAATAGATTTCACTATCACATTCATCAGCAAGACCTTGCGCCATACGAATCATCGCGAGACACAAATCTAGACGCAATTGGCATGCGTTTTGCGCACAAATTGCCCTAGTGGCTCGGTAGCCAGCCTGTGGCTCGGCTGCCATCGGCAGCCTTGTAAGTTAGGGGCAACTCCCCGAGGAGAGCAGCAATGACCAGGTGGCGTTTTCGACATGCTTGCAGCTTATTGTCTACGGCTCTGTTTACGTGGGTCGTCGTAGGAGCAGCCGCGTCCATTCTGCCGGCCACAGCACGGGCGGGCATTATTTCTACGACGGGGCAAATTGAAATCGTTTCGCCACCGTCGGACGTACGGGATGACCAATTCGAAAGCAACGAAAAAATTCGAGGCTTTCTAGAGCGTGGGTCGTTTGTTTTGCCTTCTAATGTCACGGTAGACGCAGTTACCCCTGGTCTGTACGATCAAACGTCGGATCTTCCGTCGCCTAAACCGGTTGTCCCCAGTGGCACGTTGGTTGATGTGTGGCTTTTCCACTCGGACCCTGTGAGTGGGACCAGGATATATGATGCGATCGTCGAGTTCGATGTCCCGATCCTGGGCGTCATGGTCCTCAGAGTTACTCTGAGAGCCACTGATGGCACGCTCGGGCATCCTGGTACCCAATACCCAACTGGTAGCTTCACCGGTTTGGAGTTGGGCCCGAACAATGACTTGATCGAGATCGTCAACCCGTTCAAAATCAGGTTCCACTTCGAGACCAGCACTGTGGTCGACCAAACCCGAGTCCTAACCGGGGTAATTCCGGAGCCGGCGAGCATTCTGCTGATGGGAGTTGGACTGGTGACGTTACATCTCGGCCGCCGCAAGTGGAGGTGAATTGTACGACCGTTGAGATACTCGATCGCGAGGGCTACAGGCCAGGACCGGGCAAGGGGCCTGGCCTGTTTTTCTTTGCCGAAGCTTGAAAAGCCCCTGTGTAGCGCTATACTGAGTGTTCTCAGCCCTGACGAGGAAAGGCGACCTGGTTAGTACTGACGAAGGCGGAAGCTGATAAACTGAGCAGAGCAAGCCGCTGGAGTGAACGATATGCCGCATACGCGAAGTGCCCGCAAAAGACTGCGTCAAAGCGAGAAGCGCCGGCTGCGCAATCGTGCGGCCATCAAGGCTATCAAGACGCAAGTGAAAAAAGTGCAATCGCTTATAAAAGCGAACGCACCGTTCCAGGATGTCGAAAAAGAGGTCCGGCTGGCAATAAAAAAGCTCGACAAAGCAGGACAGAGACGCATTTTGCACCCCAATAACGCTTCGAGACGCAAAGCCAAGCTTGCCGGATGGTTGAGCGACTATACCAGAAAAGCAACCGCCGGCCAGGGGGCTTGAACTTTTCGCACGTGCACGTTTCTGCTGCGATCCGATGGGTTTGCCCGTAGTCGAGCGCAGACAGCCGAGTGATCTGCTATTCCTTGGTTTTGTCGAGCGGTCGCCGCAAGCCATAAGCGCGGATTTTGCGATCGAGTGTCGAGCGTTCGATACCGAGCAAGGCGGCGGCACGGGATTTGTTCCAGTCGGTGAAGTCCAAAGTCTTGACGATGTGCTCTTTTTCCAGCGTCTCGAGGGTGCTGGGGCGGAACGAGCGCCCGTCGGTGGTTGGGACCGCCGGCGGCTCTTCCAGCCGGGAAAGCAAGATATCTTCGGCATCGAGGAGAGGACCGTTGGCCAGCACCACTGCCCGTTCGATGACGTTGCGCAATTCGCGCACGTTTCCGGGCCAGGAGTAGGCGAGCAGACGGTCGAGGGCGCGCGGCGTCAGACCGCGGATCTTGCGTCCGGTCTCGCGGACGAATTGCTGCAGAAAGTATTCTGCTAGCAAAGGGATGTCGTCGCGCCGATCCCGCAACGGGGGCAAGAGGATCTCCACGACGTGCAGTCGGAAGTAGAGGTCCTTGCGGAACGAGCCGTGTTTGATGGCCTCTTCGAGCGACTTGTTGGTGGCGGCCACGACACGCACGTTGACCTGGACCGGTTCGGTGCCGCCGACGCGCTCGTAGGGGTGGCCTTCGAGGATGCGCAGCAACTTGGCCTGGGCGGACAGAGGCATTTCGCCGATTTCGTCGAGGAACAGAGTGCCCCCGTGGGCGGCCTCGAATTTGCCCATTTTGCGTTCGCTGGCGCCAGTGAAGGCCCCTTTTTCGTGTCCGAACAGTTCGCTTTCCAGCAGGCTTTCGGCCAAGGCAGCGCAATTGAGGCACACGAACGGACCGTGCCGACGCGCACTGGACAAGTGGATGGCGCGGGCGACCAATTCTTTGCCCGTACCGCTTTCCCCGCGGATGAGGACCGTGCTGTTGGTCCCGGCCACGCGGGTGATCTGTTCGGTCACTTCGCGCATCGCTGGACTGGTGCCCACCAGATGCACTTCGGAGACGATCTGCGCTTTGAGCCGCTGGTTTTCTTCGGCCAGCTCCAAACGCTTCTGCAAAGCCGCCGCGGCGACCGAGTATTGCTTGGCCACGGCGACCGTCAATTCCAAGTCCTCGGCGTCCAAAGTCCGCAGAGGCGCCTGGCAGAAAAGATAAAGCAAAGCGTGAGGCTCTTCCTGGATGGTCGGTATGGGCGCACAAACGACGCTATACGGTTCTTTGCTCTGCTGCCGGTGGAGCTGCCGCAAATGCTCCTGCCGTGCCGGGTGGTGCGCCAGTACCGCTTCGCGTGTATTCGACACTTCGTGGAGCACAGCTTCCGGAGGGGGCAAATAATCCACTTGGTGTCTGGCAAGAAAAGCCTGCGGTTGCCACCCGGCGGGGTCGCGACGCAAGAGCGCGGCGGCATCGGCCAGGGTGCCTTCGAGCAGTCCGCTGAGCACCACCTGAGCGAGTGTCGGCATATCGCCGGCACTGGCCATATCGAGTGCCAGCCGATAGAGCAGCGCCAAGTCCTTGCTCAGACGGTGGCGCTCCTCGACCGATTGGACATCGCCGACGGCATGGCCCAAATCGTAGCGCGTTTGGCCGAGTCGGCGCGTGATCTGGACCATGCCACCACCGTGCGTATCGCAAGCCGGTAACTGCGACAAATCCTCGACGAAGAGCAGACGCGTGCGGCCCAGCCCCAGTTCATCTCCGGCAGTCAGCACCCATTCGCTGTCCAGCAGGTCGCCGTTGACGCGGGTCCCGTTGAGGCTGCCCAAGTCGCGCACATACCAGGCACCCATGGCGAAATAAACTTCGGCATGTTGCCGACTGCACAGGTCGTCGCGCAAAACAATATCGCAGGTACGGGCGCGTCCCAGGGTGATGCTACGACCGGCGCTCAAGGGATAGACATCGCCGAAGCCGTCGGCATGCCGCATCACCAGATAGGCGCTTTTGCCTTCCGTCCCCATAGGCCTCGCTACCCGCGCAGGTGCACTGGGTCGTTTTCGACCACTCCCCGTCGGAATATCTGGCACATTTTCCTTCGGCTGATCGAAAAGACAGGCTCCTTCCCAGGTCAAGTTTATCATGTTTTAGCCGGGCGCCAAGCGGTCTGGCGTCGCTGTGCCTCGCCCATAATATGACCGTGGGTCGAATGCCCCAAGCCCGCGAACGCCGGAGCTCTAGCGACATAGTGATGCAGAAACGAGAGCAAGTGCGGACACCATGGAACGAAAGGCTTTCGATCGCAGGCATTTTTTGCTGACGGCGTCGGCCGGGGCAGCTGCGCTGGTCAGCGGGTGTGCTCGGTCGAAAAGCCGCGTGGTTTTGTATGTCTCCCACGACTGGGAACACACCGGCGCGATCCTGCAGCGTTTCTCTCAGCGAACCGGAATGGTCGTGGACGTGCGCACGGACACGGAGGCCAGCAAATCGGTCGGGCTGTACGAATTGATCGTGCGTGAAAAAGATAGGCCGCGGTGCGACCTCTTTTGGAACGGAGAAATGCTCCATACTATTCGGCTCGCTGAGCAGGGATTGCTAGCAGCATACGAGCCGCCGGGCGCGCAGGGCTTGCCTTCTTGGTGTCGTGCCGCCGATGGCACCTGGTACGGGCTAGCAGCACGGGCGCGGGTACTGTTGGTCCATCGCGAGGCCGGCGACTCCGTACCCAGGACCTTGGCAGACCTGGTAGATCGGCGCTGGCAGGGGCGTGTGGCGGTAGCGCGCCCGCAGTTCGGCTCGACGGCGACGCATATGGCCTGTCTGCACGCGGCCTGGGGCCGAGAACGCTGGCTGGAGTGGATGCGCCGCTTGTCTCGTCATGCTGTGACTGTGCCCGGCAACCGGCAAGTAGCCGAGGCAGTCGCACGTGGCGAGTGCCTGGTAGGCCTAACGGATACCGACGATGCCGCCCTGGAATTGCGCCGGGGTAGTCCCGCACGCGTCGTTTTTCCCGATCAGGACAAGGGCCAGGACGGGACATTGGTTTTCCCCAACACACTGGCTTTGCTCGCAGGCGCCCCTCACCCTGACGCGGCCCGGCAACTCCTGGATCATTTGGTATCGCCGGAAACCGAGCGCACCATGGCCCGAGCACCGGGTGCCCATATTCCGCTGCATCGGGATGCGCAAGACGCCCGGCCCTCGCTCTGGCCGGCGCACATCGAGCCTCTGGCCGTGGATTTTCAGCGTGCCGCGCGCTTGTGGGAGGAGACACAATCTTTGTTGCGCGCAGAGTGGCCTTGAGTGTCCGGACACATAGCATGACTCTGCTTTGTAGCCCGCCAGGCCGGTCGGGGAGTGAACGCAATGGGTGTAGCAGAACATCGGCACCAGGCCGACATGCGGCGGTGCCTGGAGTGTGCCGTGGTCACTGTCAGCGACACTCGTACCGAAGCAAATGACCACAGTGGCAAACTGATGAAAGACATGCTCGTCCAAGTCGGGCATCGTATCCGGTTCTACACGATCCTACCCGACGATGCTCAACGCATTCGCGATGTGCTCGCCGATCTAGCGCGCCGGGGCGATATACAAGTCATCCTGTTCAACGGCGGGACCGGCATTTCCCATCGCGACACGACCTACGAAGCCGTTTCAGCATTGTTGGAAAAGAGGCTGGACGGATTCGGCGAGCTTTTTCGCATGCTGAGTTATCAGGAAATCGGACCAGCGGCCATGCTGTCGCGGGCCGTAGCCGGTACCTGTAACGGCAAATTGATCTTTTGCACGCCGGGCTCCACGGCGGCAGTGCGCCTGGCCATGGAAAAACTGATCGTGCCGGAGCTGCCCCACTTGGTGTGGGAAGTCGAGCGTCAGCGGCCTGCGAGCGTAGCCCCCTGTCAGCCGCTCGGGGAAAACATATGACGCGTATCTTCCTACCCCTGGTCTTCTTGCACTTCGTGGGCCTGGTGGCCGGTGTGACAACAGGCGTCGTCTACGGCACGTCGCGGGACATAGCGTCAGCACAACGATCGCTAGCTCATGTCTTGCAATGGGACTGGTTCAGCGTGCATTTTTTGTGTGGTCTTGCGGTCGCCGTGCTGACCCTGTTTGTCCATTGCCTGGTTTTCACCTACTTTCTGGGGACCGGACGCTGGGTGAAAGAAGTCGCTTATGCCTATGGGCTGCCAGATCAGCCGTGGCCCAAAAGGACACGCGAGTTGAAACGACAGGCGTTTCCTCCAGCGCTGTTGGCGATGCTCCTGACCATAGTTCTGGTAGCTTCGGGTGCAGCAGCGCAGGTGGGCGCCTGGCCGTGGTGGATCCACCTCGGCTTGGCCGGCGCTGCTGTGCTTGCCAACTTCTTTGCCTGGACGGTCGAATACCGAGCCATATCCGAAAACATTGTCGTTTTGGACCGAGTCATGGCAGAAGTGCAACGGCTCGCCTCGACGTCCAATGACGACAATGATGACACGCCTACCTAGAGTGCCAGAATATGAAAATTTATTGTTGTCTTTAACAACTCCACAAACTCATTAAAATAATTTCCATTTTTTCTTGACATGCCCAGAGCGGTCTGTTTTGTTTATTTACTAAGTGAGTCAGTAATGCTGTTCACGTTTTCGGAGGGTTAGGGGTTTATCATCGGGGGTCGTTTTCTGAAAGGAGGCTCTATCATGAGAGGCGGTACCTTTATCCCCAGGCGGCCACGGCGAGCTTTTACCTTGATCGAGCTCCTCGTGGTCATTGCGATCATCTCTGTGCTGATCGGGCTACTATTGCCCGCGGTGCAGAAAGTGCGCGAGGCTGCCAATCGGATGTCGTGCAGCAACAATCTCAAGCAGATTGCCATGGCGCTGCACAACTACGAGTCGAGCCACAGGAAGTTCCCGCCGGGCGGTATCACCCCCGGCACGTGCTGCGGCACCAGGAGTTTTACCAATTGGGCTATCGAGATTTTGCCGTTCCTGGAATTGGAAGCCTTGTACAAGCGCTATGACCAGAGCCAGGTCAACGAAGATCCGGTCAATTTGCCGGTGGTGCAAACCCAGGTGAAGGTTTATATTTGTCCGAGCGATTTGGATATCATGCTGGATCGCCCGGCGAGTGGACCTGGGAGCGGCATCTTTTATATGCGCGGCTCTTATCGCGCTGTCTCCGGTCGGAGCGGGGGCAATGGACGTGTCTTCTGGGACGCCTGCGAGCCCGGGCTAGGAACCTTGAATCCGGCCTGGCGCGGGCTGTTGCACAGTATCGGCGCGCCGCAATGTCCAGCACAAAATGTAGGCCAGGAGCGCTGGGCGACCGTCGTGGACGGCAGCTCCAACACGCTCATGGTAGGCGAATACACCACGTTGACGGTACCGCGCCGCCGAACTTTTTGGGCCTACACGTACACTTCTTACAATCAGTCTTCTGTAACCGATCAGAGCCGGATTCTGGGCAACGATTACTTACGGTGTTGGGCGATCGGTGGACCGGGCGGCGACAATCCGTGCAAGCGCGGGTTCGGCAGTATGCATTCCAACGGTCTCAACTTTGCCTTCATAGACGGCTCCGTCCGCTTCGTCAGTTACAATGTGGACATCAATTTGCTCACGGGACTGGCGACTATAAGCGGCGGCGAAACCGTTACTTTCGCGGATTGACCAGATAAATAACGCTCGGGCTAGTGTCTGGGCTAAGTGCTCGAAGCTCGGAAGCGGTGGGCTCTGGACATCCCGGAAGGTCGCGGAGCCTGCCGCTCTCCGGTGCAGAGTCGGGCTGCAGTGGAGGTGCGCATCATGAGGTCCCTACAGCTTGCATGGACCGTCGCTTTGGTCATTGGCTTGACAGCGGGCTGCGGATCGCGGAGCGGATACAAGGTGGTGCCGGTCTCTGGACGCGTGACCATGGACGGTAAGCCTTTGGCGCGTGCCCATGTCAATTTCCAGCCCGTCGGCGACGAACAGAACCGCGAGCCTGGTCCCGGCTCCTATGCTGTTACCGACGAGCAGGGACATTTCGTACTCAAGCTGGCCGATGGCAGCAATCGTTCGGGCGCCGTGGTCGGTACCCATATCGTCAAAATCTCCACAGTCCTCAAAGGGGAAGAGTTCGACCCCAAATCCGAGACTGGCAGCCCAGACGACTATGTACCTCCCACAAAGGAAAGGATTCCTCCGGAATACAACGAAAACACGACGCTGAGCTTCGACGTGCCACCTGAAGGGACTAGCCAGGCCAATTTTGACCTGAAGAGCAGACCGACTCGGCCCTGAGAGGTTCGGCCCCAGACGCCTGCTCGGCGTTCGCTGAATTTGGGGTAGGTGGATGGTCCAGGGTGCGCGGCCCGAGACACAGGCGCAATCGGGACGCTCGTATTATCTAGTGGATTTCGTCTCGTGGGCGACGCCTGCGTCTTGAGCGGGCCGTGCGTCCACCTGCTCTACTTTTTCCCTGAGCCGATAGTATTTGCCGGCAGCCAGGTTTTTCCACACTTGTGGCTGAGGGCCGCTCGGGCTCGGCCACAGGACGGTGACCTGCTCCACTTGGGTAGCGCTGCCCAGTCCTAAAACGATGCGCCGGTCGCTGCTGGACAAATAACTGCCGCCTGACTTGACCATGCGATACAAGTGCCGTCCCTGGACCTGGGCGATTATCGTGGCGCCTGTGATATCGCGTCTGTCGCTGCCTTCCAGTTGCAGACCCACCCAATGATGGCCGTTTGCCGTCACGTTCTGCAATAGGACTACAGGCTCATTGGTGTGGGTAATGACCAGGTCTACGCGGCCGTCGTTGTCCAAATCACCCAAAGCGACCCCTCGGCCCATGTGTTTGCTACGAAAATAGCTGCCAGCCTGGTCGGCGACATTACGGAAAAACACGCCGCCGCCCCGGCGTGTGTTGTGCAAAAGGACAGGTGGCTGCAAACGCTCGCCCGGCGGGGGCGGATAACGCACCACATGTCCGTTGGCAATGAAAATGTCCTCCGCGCCGTCGTTGTCGAAGTCTAGGAACCCGGTGCCGAACCCCACGTATACCAACCCGATAGCTTTGATGCCAGTAATATGGCTGACGAAGTGGAACTGCTCGTCGCCGAGGTTGCGATACAAAGCGTGTGCCTCTTCCTGATAGTTGGTGACGAAAATGGAGAAGCGACCGGAACCATCGTAGTCGGCGACGTCCACGCCCATGCTGCCGTTGGGGGTGCCGGTGTCGTCACGAGCGACGGCGGCCAAGCCGGCGACTTCGTCGAAACGCCAGGAGCCGCGATTGAAGTACAGGTAATTGTCTTCCGTGTCATTGGCCACATAAATGTCCGGTCGCCCGTCGGCGTTGAGGTCGGCAGCGATGACCCCCAGGCCTTTGCCAGGCTTGATGCCTGCTCGGGCAGTCGCTTCTTCGAAAGTGCCATCGCCGCGATTGCGATAGAGTCTATGCGGCAAGGGCTTGAACTGTTTCGGCGAACAGACATCCACCTCTATGCCCTGGGCGCCCGGGCAGCGGGGGTGATTCGTAAAGGACCAGTCCACATAGTGGGCCACGTACAGATCAGGCCACCCGTCGCCGTCGAAATCGGCCCAGAGTGCGGAAGTGCTCCAGTGCAGGCCTTGCTCTTTTGCCAGGCCAGCCTTTTCGGTAACTTCCTCGAAACGGCCGTGGACGTTATGGTAGAGCGCCATGCGGCCGTAGCCGGTGACCAAAACATCCGGCCAGCCGTCGCGGTCGTAGTCGGCTACCGCCACGCCGTGGCTGTAGAACGGCCCTTCTCGGGCAGGCAGGCCTACTTCCTCGGTGACGTCCTGGAAGCGCCAGTTGCCGAGGTTGCGGAAGAGGCGGTTGGGGTAGCCCCGGATCTGGATATCTTCTTTGCGCGCAGCAGGGATGAAATAGCCGCCCCCGGTAACCAATATGTCCAGCAGACCGTCACGGTCGTAGTCCAGTAAGCCGACGCCCCCGCCTAGGGATTCGAGGATAGCATAGGCGCCTTTTTCTTCGTCGTTGCGGTAGACAAAATGCAGCCCCGAGTCGCGCGTACGATCGGCGAAAAAGCCCTCCGGATCGCTGGCGTCGTTTTTTTGTGAAGGAGCAGACACTTGCGTGGAAGTAGCATGATTGCATCCGGCCGTCGGGACGAGCATGCAAAAAAACGCCACTGCCAGTGCTTGCCAGACCGGCGAAGCAAACGCTGCTCCAACGCTACCGGGTTGGTCCGCGTTCTTCGGCCAACCCCAAAACGACAGCCTGCGGCCCAGCCATAGGACTGGGTATCCACCGTAGGACACATTTTTTTTTGTCGGCATTTGCGAGTACATGCGGTCCAATCGCCGTAATTATAAGGTTAGCGGGAGTCGTGTTTTTCTTCGAACTTTTGCCCGGAGCCTCTTTCTGCCATCCGGCGATGAAAAGCAGCCCTGGTGCGCTCCCCTGCTTTTTCATAATACGTCGCCAAGGCCCGATGCGTGGGCACGTGATCGGGATCGTCCTGCAAAGCAGTCAGCAGCCAGCGCAGCCCCTCGAATTCCTGGCCCGAACGCATGAATATCAGGCCGATTTCATAGCGCAGGCCGGCGTCTTTTTGCTTGTCTATAAGGGCGCCGGTCAGGTGGTTGAGCATTTTTTGATCGTGCATGAGCTGTTCGACCTTGCGGCGATAAGCTTCGGCCTGCTCTTTGTCACCCAGACGGTAGTAGACGCGCTGCAATCCATAGGCGACGTCCAGTTCCCAAGGGATCTGCTTCTCGGCGGCCAGGAAGTAAGACAAAGCGCGACGGGCACCTGCAGGAGAAAGATCGGTATCGAACTCGATTTGTCCCAGGACCATATTGGCCAAAGCATGGTCCGGCTGCTGCTGCAACACGGTAGTTAGGCAGGTGCGCGCCTCGTCGAAGCGGGCTTGTTCCCGTAGACAGCGCGCCAATCCCACCAGGGCTTCTGCATCTTGTGGATGTTGTTCGAGGTATTTGCGATAATGCTCCTCGGCTTCTTCGTATCCCTTTTTTTTGAAGCCGCGACCCTGTTGCCGCAGGATTTCTGCCAAGCGCAGGCGCGCCTGGGCATGGTCGGGGCGTTTGTCGAGGACGAACAAATAGTCCTCGGCAGCTTCTCCACGACGATGGCCGCGCTCCAATGTCATGGCACGCCAATAGCGAGGTACCCAGTCTTCGGGCGCCAGCTCGACCCACTTGTTGAGGCACAAAGCGGCTTCGTTGAGACGATAGGTTTGCAGGTAGCCCTTGACCATTGCTTCCAGGATCAGCAGTCGGTCGGGATGGCCTGCCTCGATATTGCGCCACAAGACGGCGTGCACCTCGTGAGCGGCCCCCTGTTGCGCTCGGGCGAGGATGTATTCCAGGTCTATGCTGTCGGACACCCAGCCTATTTGTTCGGCACGCTGGAGGTAGTGTCTGGCAGCGTCGTAATCGCCGGCCCGTCGGGCTGTCCGCGCCAACAGGAAATAGGTTTCTGCACTATGGGGCCAGGCGTTCGCGCACTTTTCCAGCTCGTGCCTAGCGCGGACAAAGTCGTACTCGGCCAAAGCGTGTTGGGCGGCACGCCAGGCGTTGAGCGCTTGCACCTGTGGCCAAATCAAAACTACCGCGCCGATAAGACCCACAAGGGCCAACGAGCTGGCAGCCACTGCCCACAGGGGACGCTGGCGCAAAACGCCTATCGGTCCTTCCCAGTGCCAAAAGCGCACATGGCTGCTCGCGGACGCCGTGCTCTCCGTTGTCTTGGGCTTGCGATTCGAGCGTGCACTCATGAAAAACTGCTGAAAAAACCTTGCCGTAGATCCTCGTCGGTCGAAGATTGACCTTACGAACTCACTGGAAGGCACCTGTGCTTTTGTCCAGACGGCTGTCTAGGCACTACCTAGTTTTGCCTGGCCACAGCACTATCTCGCCTTATGTGCATCATAGCCCGATGTGTAGCGGGCCGTCGAGACAAAAGGAGCTGGAAGCGTGAGCGACCCAGTCGGCACGCCATTGTGGCAAAGGGTTACTCTGGCGACGATCGCCTCCGCAGCTGCGGTCGCCGTACTGTGGGCGATATGGCAAACTGCCCCTTGGGAGCCCCCGTCCGAGCGAATCCAACAAGACCGGATCTACGCGAGGAAACTGGAAGACCATCGCAATACGCCCATGATTGTGCAAGGTATCGCGACTCCCGGAGTACTGGGCGCCGACGAGGTGCACCTGAGCGACCATGAAGAAGTAATCGGTGTGGAGGCGGAAGGGCAGGCGCGGGCTTATTTGCTCCGTGCCTTTTTGTCCATAAAAAGCCATGTGGTCAACGATCTCGTCGGCAAGATGCCTATTACGGTGACCTATTGCGACCGCTGTGACACCGTACAGGTTGTGACTAGTACGCAGCGAGGTCGGCCACTGGCCATACACATAGGCGGCTTTTTGGACGACAACTTGCTCCTATACTACGGCCAACGTTTCTTGAAACAGAGCACCCTCGAGCCGCTAGACCAATTGCCTGCCCCTGACGACTTGCGTCCCTATCCGTGGGTACGCACTAGCTGGAAAGACTGGCGCATACGCCACCCGGACACCAAAGTTTACGTGGGTATAAAGGAATGATGGAGGCACGGCCGATGCCGGACCGCAAGTGGGCTCAGGACCGGCAAATAGCAAGGATATAGTTCGGCGGGGGCCGCCACGGGGGGCAGGGATATGCACGTGGCGTCGGTAAGGCATTTCCGAGGCTGGATCGTGGCTCGATATATAACGCTCAAGTGGTCCATTGCATGGGTGGTCTGCGTCTGGCTAGCGGGACTAGCACACGCCGAGCCGCGCATCTGGGTGCTTTTGTGGTTCGACACGGAGGATTACATCCTACCGGCCAGCGACGATGCGGCCTTGCGCTTGGCCCAGTGGTTGACCGAGCGAGGCATTCCGGCCACCTTCAAAGTAGTAGGGGAAAAAGCCCGCACACTGGAGCGGCGTGGCCGGCGGGACGTCATAGATGCCCTGAAAAAGCACGACATCGGGTACCACAGCAATTACCACAGTGTCCATCCCACGCCGGCGATGTATCTGGCCGATATGGGCTGGGACGATGGGGTAGCGGAATTCGTCCGACGTGAGGGACCAGGCTATGAAGACGTGCGCCGGATTTTCGGTCAGGCGCCGTCGTGTTACGGCCAGCCGGGGGGATCGTGGGCACCCCAGGCGTACGGGGCTTTGGCTCGGTGGGGCGTACCAGTGTACTTGGATGCTGGCAGTCATGTAGGGTTGGAGGGCCAGCCGCACTACTATTGCGGGCTTTTGACCTTGTACCACTTGCGTCACACGCTCAGGACGGGGCTGGATAACGATCGCGAAGTGGAGGCGGCCGAAGAGCGCTTTGCAAAAGCCCGACGCGATTTGCTGGCCAGTGGCGGTGGAGTCGTCAGCATTTATTATCACCCGTGCGAGTTCGTCCATGCACAATTCTGGGACGGCGTGAATTTCCGACGCGGGGCCAATCCGCCCCGGGAGCTGTGGAAGTTGCCCCCTATGAAGACGGGCTCTGCCCAACAGCAGGCCTGGCGCAACTTCGAACGTTATATCCAGTTCATCGCTCGTTTTCCGGAAGTACGGTTCGTCACGGCGCGGCAAGCGGCGCGCTTGTTCGCCGATCCCGCACCGGAGCGAGTCTATACCGGCGAGGACCTGCGTGCGCTGCTGTCGCGGGTGACGTCGGACATCACCTACGGGCAGCTAGGCGAAGTCTATCTGTCGCCGGCCGAAATGTTTCTTCTGGCGACCGAGTATTTGCGGGGGCGATTCGAGGGCAGGGAGGAAGCGATCCGGCTGACTCTGGCACCGCTCGGCCCGGTCAGCGCTGGGTCGGGCGACGAGCGGGGGTTCGCCGTGGACCGCAGTCAATTCGAGCGCACGGTGGCGGACGTGGCCGACTATGTAAGGCAGCATCGTCGGCTGCCGGCGACGGTGTGGTTCGGCAGTCGTGCAGCCACGCCGGAGGCCTATTTCGCGGCGGTAGCGCGCGTCAGCACCGACTGGCTGGCCGGCCGTCCCCCTCCGGACACGATTCAGATCGTGCCGGCTCGCTTGCAGCTGGCACGGTATGTGGCTCAGGATGCGCCTGGGTTGTGGGGCTGGATCATTTTCCCCGAAGGATTTCGCGCGCCGCGGCTGATGGAGCTGGCTCGCTACCAAGCTTGGACTCTCAAGCCGGCGCGACCGAGGGCGCTGCCTGATCTGCACTGATGCCGAAAGCAGCCTCCGTCTGCTCGAGTAAAAGACCCACGATCCGGTAGGCGTCGGCAGCTTGAGCGGGCAGGCGTTGGCCTATCCATTGGTAATACATCCGGAGTCGGCCCAGTTGCCGAGGCGGCTTTTTGCCTCCCGACTGCTTCATGTCCATGAGGTTGTCCGCCATGTCGGCCAGTTTACAGACGATCACTTGCCAGGGACCTTGTACCAATCGGCTCATGTAGTCGTTTTCGCGTTCGGCTTCGGGCAGGCGTTTGTCCTTGGTCATCAAAGCGACCCAACGAGCTACTTCTGCGTCGTCCACCAGACGCAACAGATCGTCCAAGTCGGTGTCGGTGTCTTCCAGAGTGTCGTGGAGCAGCGCCGTCAAGAGCATGCGCGGATCGTCGTACCCGAACAGATGGCGCACGATCAGGCACACGCGGAAAACATGGCTGACATATGGGGTGCGCCCATCTTTGCGCATCTGACTGTGGTGCGCACGCGCCGCAAAGCCTACAGCGCGCGCCAGCCTTTCGACCTCCCCGAGCCGCGCTACGGCGTCTTGGGATGCAGGGCCCATAGTGCATTCTCCCTAAAGGTGCGACTAAGCCAGAACGTCGTACAGCCGGATCAGATAACGGCCCAACTTGCCGCCGTAGTTGCCGGCACCGATCCGGACCACGCCCGGCTGGCAGGCAGCCAGGATGCCGACCCGCATCGCCTGCCGCACGGCGTCCAGACTGAGGGCGTCAATAACGATTTCGTACACTGCGTGCACTGCGTCAGGTAGGGCCGAAGCGACGACGCCGCGCAGCGTGGGGCAATAGGCATCGTTGGTACTGGCTTTGAGCTTTTTGTATCGGCTGCCCACTTTGCTGCCGCTGCGCACGATGCCCCCGGGAAACGGACACATGCAGTCGTCCACGCCGGCGATGGCGGCGACAGCGCTTTCTGCTGCCCGCAGTGCTTGCTGGGGTGTTTCCGCAAGGATCAGAAAATTACCTCCGGCTACTCCCGTCGTTGTGCCGAAAAAATCTTCGCAGAGGAACTCGCCATCCATGACGGGGATGCGCCAGAATCGGCGGTCGTCGAGCTTTTTGCTCGTCTGCCAGCCGTCGCCGAAGTACCGGAGCAAGCCGCCGACGCGCATGGTTTTGTCCGGCAGCAGCGGCAGCCCGTTGTAACAGGCGGTGGTCGCGCAGGTGAGCACGCATTGGCCGATCCGATTGACCACGGCTTTTTGTAACGCTTGCCGATTCCAGGAGAACAAAAGGACCGACACGCCGGGACGCCCATCGGGGGTTGCCTCGGGGACGAGCTCTTTTTCCAAGCCAGCCTCGGCATCGCATCCGATGATCGAAGTGGCGTATCCGGTCATGGTCTGCGCGGCGATGCGCGCCCAGTGCGCCGAAACGGCGGTGACGATGATGCGCGCCGCAGTCATCGGAAAGGCTTCCGCGAAGGTGTCCTCGATGACCACTCCGTTTATGTCCACGGTCTTGTTCCCGTCTCGTGTCCGGTGACCTCGTCGAGCAGCCGCAGCGGCGGCGGACTGCCTGGATGCAAGTCCACTACGACCAGTTCGATACTGGTCGCACCTCGGTACCGGTTCTTGCGAGGTCGAAACGCCAGGCAGCACCTTCCGTCGGCTGACTGCCAATCGGCGCGCCGCTCGGCCATGCGAAAGCCGATCGCCCACAAAGTCGGTCCGTTTTCTTGACGCACCTGGCACCGGATATGCTGGCCGTTTGTGCCGAAAATCTGCGGCGGGCCGATCAGGTGCACGTCGCCCGCGAGGAACAGCGGCGGCCGGTTGCCCACACCATGGGGGGCTAGTCGCTCCAGTTCGTCCAGCACACTGGGAGTGAGGGCACTGAGCGGTATTTCTGCGTCTATGACGAGCCGTGCGGACTGGTTGCTGCGCAGCCGCTGGGCAGCATAAGCGCAGAAAGCGCGGCGCAGCGCTTCGATATGTCGGTGCGACACCCGTAGGCCGGCCGCTTTGGCATGGCCGCCGTAATCCACCAGCAAGTGCCGGCAGGCAGCGAGGGCTTCGTGTAAGGCAAATCCTTCGACAGAGCGGCCCGATCCTTGGGCGGGATCGTCGTGCAAGGAGATCAACAGCGTGGGCTTGCCCAAGCTCTCAGCCAGACGCGCGGCTACCAGGCCCATGATCCCAGGATGCCAGTCACCGGTCAGCACGAGTGCCGGATCGCGATGCACGTCGTGTTGCTGCTCCGCTACCTTTCGGGCTTTTTCCAGTGTGTCCAGTTCGAGGCATTGACGCTGCTCGTTGAGTGTTTGCAGCTTTTGTGCGAGGGGCAATGCCTTTTCTTCGTTGGGACACAAAAGCAACTCGACGGCACTGTGGGCGGCGTCCAAGCGGCCGGCTGCGTTGAGTCGTGGTGCCAGGACAAAGGCCAAGTCGTCCACGTCCAAGGTGGACCGATCGCTCGGTCGCGCCACCTGCAACAGTGCGCGTAAACCCGGGCTGGGCATGTTCCGCAGCTGCTCCAGACCGTGACGCACCAGGATGCGATTGGCACCCACGAGCGGCACCACGTCGGCCACGGTCGCCAGGGCCACTAGGCCGACCGCCTCGAGCAGGAGGCGCCGCGCGGCCTCGTGAGCGCGTGCCCGGCTGACCAACCTGCGTGTCAGCCCCCAGGCCAGCTGAAACGCGATACCCGCGCCGCAAAGTTCGTCGAAACACGAACTCCGGTCAGCCGACGCGGGTGCCGCCTGGGGATGTACGATGGCTGCTGCCTCGGGGAGCGTGTCGCCGCGCTGGTGGTGGTCCGTGACCACGAGCGTCAAGCCGAGTTGTCGCGCCAGGCGCGCTTCGGCCAGACTGTTGATACCGCAGTCCACCGTGACCACTACCGGTGCACCTTGGGCTTTGATCGTACGCAGCGCTTCGGCGTTCAGGCCGTATCCTTCTTCGACACGATGCGGGATGTAATAACTGACGCGCGCACCGTGCAGCCGCAAGCAGCGCCACAAAATGGTCGTGGCCACGATGCCATCTACGTCGTAGTCGCCGTAGATGCAGATGGGAGCGCCGGAGCGTATCGCCTCGAGCAGCACCTCCACGGCCTGAGGCAAGCCGGGTAAACTCTCAGGCTCCGGCAACTCGCTGAGCGCTGGGGACAGGAATCTACGCGCCTGGGCGACATCGCGCACTCCTCGGTGCCACAGCAAGTGCCCGAGCATTTCGGACACACCGAGCGCGGCGGCTATACGGACGGATTCCGCGTGTGGCATCAGCAAGCACCAATCGCGCTTCGACCGCAAAGCGGCTCCTTCCCCGTATCCTGCGTCCTGACGAGTCACCCAAGCGTGGCTAGCTCGCCTTTGCCCAGCGAACGCCCCGTTCCACGCGTAGCTCGACCGGGCCTCGGTTCCTTCGACCGACCTGGTCTGCGTTCGACAAGAGTATTATAAACTTTGGCCAGATGGGTCACGAGGCATAGAGGAGTCCATATGCTCAGAGCCAGCGATATCCGGCAGGGATTCATAGATTATTTCGTGCGCGAACACGGGCACACGTTCGTGCCGTCGTCGCCGGTGGTACCACTGTCCGATCCCACCTTGATGTTCACCAATGCAGGCATGAATCAGTTCAAGGATGTCTTTTTGGGTACCGGGACACGGCCCTATCGGCGTGCCGTCAACAGTCAGAAATGTATCCGCGTCAGCGGCAAACACAACGACTTGGAGGCTGTGGGCCGCGATACCTACCACCACACTTTTTTCGAAATGCTCGGCAACTGGTCTTTCGGCGACTATTACAAGCCCGAGGCGATCGCCTGGGCTTGGGATCTGCTCACCCGTGTTTGGGGTATTCCCAAGGAGCGACTGCACGCCACTGTCTTTGCCGGCGACGCCGCATCTGGTCTGGAGCCGGACGAAGAAGCGCGCCGATTGTGGACCGAAGTGACTGATATCGCCCCCGATCATGTCCACGCTTTCGGTATCGAGGACAACTTTTGGATGATGGGCGACATCGGTCCCTGTGGCCCGTGTAGCGAGATCCACATAGATCGCACACCGGACCTATCGGGGGGGCGGCTGATCAATGCCGGCGATCCGCGGGTCATCGAGATCTGGAACCTGGTTTTCATCCAATACAATCGCGATCCTCAGGGCCGTCTGCAGGTATTGCCGGCACGCCATGTGGATACAGGCATGGGTTTGGAGCGGATCGTAGCCGTATTGCAGCACAAGGACAGCAATTACGACACGGATCTGTTCACTCCGCTTGTGCAAGCCCTATCCGAGCTGACTGGCAAGAAGTACCGGGGTACGCTCGACGAGCTGACCGACGTGGCCTTTCGGGTGATCGCCGATCACATCCGCATGCTGACCTTCGCGCTGACGGATGGGGTGCACCCGGACAACAAAGGACGCGGCTCTGTGGTGCGCAGCATCTTGCGTCGGGCGGTGCGCTTCGGGTGGCAATGTTTCGGCATGCGCGAGCCATTTTTGTACAGCCTGGTTCCTGTGGTGGTCCGTGAGTATGGCGCAGCATTCCCGGAGCTGCGCGAAAAGCCGCAGCAAGTAGCCGACACCATCCGTCGCGAAGAAGAAGATTTTCTGCGCACGATCGAGCGGGGCATGCAGCGCTATCGTCAGGCAGCCGCGCGCGCCCGTCAGCACGACGGCATGCTCAGCGGCCAAGATGTTTTCGATTTGCATACCACCTACGGCTTTCCGCCGGACCTTACCCGTCAGATGGCTCAGGAAGAGGGGCTGGCCATAGACACGGAGGAATACAGACGCCTGATGCGGGAACACGAGGAGAAGTCGCGCGGCAAGCTGATCAGCGGCCCGATGGCGTTGCCGGTCACATTGCCCCCCACCGACGACCGACCCCGCTGGCACGGCCGTTTTGGCCAGGGGAAAATACTCGGCTGGCTCTGGGACAGTCAGTTCGTCACCACGGGACGACTCGAAAGCCGCCCAGGTGGGGAGTCTGTAGCTCTGCTCCTGGACCGCACATGCTTCTACGCTGAATCAGGCGGTCAGGTGGGAGACCGCGGGCGCATCCTGACGCCGACAGGCCTTTTCGAGGTCTCTTACACCGTCAAAGCTGGTGATGCAGTGCTGCATTTAGGGCAGGTCGCCGATGGCTTTGTCGCTCCCGGTCAAGAGGCGCAGCTGGAAGTAGACGCCGAACGCGAGCTGACCCGAAAGAACCACACAGCCACGCACTTGCTCCATTGGGCCTTGCGTCAGGTTTTGGGATCGCACGTCGAGCAGCGGGGCAGTAAAGTCAAGCCGGACAGTTTCACCTTCGACTTTTCCCATCATGGTCCGCTCACCGAGGCGGAAAAAGTCGCCGTAGAGAAACTGGTCAACGAAAAAATCTACGAAGACTTGCCCGTCACCTGGCGCGAATTGCCCATCGAGCAAGCTCGACGCTTGCCTCACGTGCGCGCCTTTTTCGGCGAAAAGTACGGGGATGTCGTGCGCGTAGTCGAGATCGGCGATGGCTTTTCCCGCGAATTTTGCGGGGGCACGCACCTGGACCGTACTGGCCAAGTCGGTTTTTTCAAAATCATCGGCGAAGAGGCCGTGGGCAAGGGGGTACGTCGCATCACCGCCGTCACCGGTCCGGAGGCGGTCCGCTATGTCCAGCGCCTGGCGCATACCCTGGAACGGGTGGCCGAACAGCTGCATTGCCGTCTGGAAGAAGTGCCCCAGCGGATCGAAGCCTTGCACGAAGAACTGGGACGTTTGCAAACACAGCTCCGCAAGGGGTTTGCCGGCGACCTGCAACAGGCTGCCGATCGGCTTTTCGACCAGGCCGAGCAGATCGCGGGGGTCTCGCTGATTGTCGGCTCTTTGCCCAGTGCCCACGAAGAGCTGATCCGGCAGCACGCGGATCGGCTCCGCCAAAAAGCGTCTTCGGCGGCGGTAGTCCTCGGATGGACCGAAGGTGACAAAGCACAATTATTGGTCGCTTTGACCGAAGATTTGGTCCGGCGCGGCCTCCACGCCGGTAAACTCGTCAGCCAGATCGCACAAGTGCTAGGCGGCAAAGGAGGTGGACGCCCCACGTTGGCCCAGGCAGGGGGCAAAGATCCGAGACGGCTCCAGGAAGCACTCGATGCGGCGCGTCGCCTGCTCGAACAAGCTCTGGCACGAGCAGATTGAGTGCTTTTGGACCAGGATGTGGCGCCGCTCCCAGATGAAAATGCCACCACTGGAACCGGTTTATCGGCCCGAGCCTGACACGCGCCGCGGCATGGAGCCTAGACGCGCCGGCGCAAGTTTTCTGCTTGAAGTGCCCGGGCGCCGACGGTAAAATCATAAAGAGATACCGGTAAAGCCTGATCGTTTCCGGTACGGGGGCGATCAGGATACAATGTTATGGGGTGATTGTCGGTCGAGGTTCGCAGCATACTCCAGCAGTCTGTCTGCTCTGGATTATGTTACGGCAAGCATTCGGCGAACCAGAAGGCTCAGAGTGAAACGCCGGTCATTTTCCAAAGGGTGTGGGGGCTAAAGTTTATGCTCCTAGCGACCCTATTGTGCTTGGCACTGCTGCTGGTCGGGCTGATTCTCTACCGACCGAGGCAGGCGGCGTTTCTTGTCCCCGGTTGTGACGGCAGGTTTTTGCAGACGCGGACGGTTGCCGAAGCGTGGCGCTCGGGTGAGACCCGAGGTCGTACAGTCACCACTGGCCCGCCTGGAATGCCAGGCGGCGCTGGCCCCGTGCTCAACGTAGCTCACGCGCCCACAGGTCCAATAGCTTGCGCCCGCAGTGTGCTTACCCCGCTATCCGGATCGTTCGGAGATCGCGGATGGCGGGGAAGTCTTGCGCTTTGGGACTGCCGTCCCCTAGGACCGATCTCTCTGGTAGTCAGTCGGTGCTTGTCCCTCCGTACATGATCCTTGCATGAGCCGTTCGACAGGCTGCCCTTTTTCGATGCGCGAGCCGCGCCATGAAAGGGGGAAGCCTTGGACTACGTGGCCATTGCTTTGTTAGCCCTGGCCGGCGGCGCAGGGGGTGGATACTATCTAGCTCGCTGGCTGGATCGCCGCCGCGGCTTGCAAGCGCGTCGTCAGGCAGATCAGATCCTCGAGCAAGCTCGACGTGAGGCAGACAACACGCGCAAAGCTGCCGAATTGCAGGCAAAAGACGAACTGTTTCGCAAGCGCGAGGAGTTCGATCGCGAGATCAACGTCATCCGCCTCGAGCTGCGCGAGCAGGAAAAGCGTTTGGAAAAGCGCGAAGAGGCACTGGAGCAAAAGCACCAGTTCTTGCTCAAAAAAGACCGCGCTTTGGAGTTGACCCAGAAAAAGCTCAACGAACGCCGCGAGCTGCTGCAGCGGCGCAGCAAGGAGCTCGAAGAGCTTATCGCCCGGCAGTCGGAAAAATTGCACGAAATCAGCGGCCTCAGTCGGGAAGAGGCCGAGCGCTTGCTCATGAAGCGTCTGGAGCAAGAGCTGTCGGCAGAAATTGCCGCCCGGCTGCAGAAGCACGAAGAAACTCTGCGTGCCCAGGCCGAAGCCAAGGCGCGCGAGATCCTCATCACTGCCATCCAGCGCTACGCTGCCGAACACACCGCCGAAACCACGGTCAGCACTGTGGATATACCCTCCGACGACATGAAAGGACGCATCATCGGCCGCGAGGGGCGTAACATCCGCGCCTTCGAAAAGTGCACGGGCGTGGACGTCATCGTGGACGATACCCCCGGGGTGGTGGTCGTCAGTGCGTTCGACACCATTCGTCGCGAAACGGCCCGGCTGGCCTTGCAAAAGCTGATCCAGGACGGACGCATCCATCCCTCGCGCATCGAGGAGGTGGTCGCAGACACGCGGGCAGAAATGGAGCGCCACATCATGGAGGTCGGCCGCCAGGCAGTTATGGAAGCCAATATCGGGCACGTCCACGACAAACTGGTCCACCTCTTGGGCCGGCTCAAATTCCGCACCAGCTACAGTCAGAACGTGCTGCAACACAGTCTGGAAGTAGCGCATCTGTGCGGTCTTTTGGCGGAAGAATTGGGACTGGACGGGCGTCTGGCACGCCGGTGCGGATTGCTCCACGACATCGGCAAGGCAGCCGACCACGAAATGGAAGGCGGGCACCCCGAGATCGGGGCCGAACTGGCCCGGCGCTATGGAGAAACACGGCCGGAGGTCTTGCACGCCATCGCAGGCCACCATGACGACGTCGGCATTAACCACATCTATACCGTGCTCGTGGCTGCTGCCGATGCTATCAGTGCTGCTCGTCCCGGTGCCCGACGCGAGACCTTGGAAAAATACATCAAACGCCTCGAAGAACTGGAGGCGATCGCCACGGGCTTTCCGGGCGTCGAGCAAGCTTATGCCATCCAGGCAGGCCGAGAAGTGCGGGTCCTTGTTGACTCCGGCAAGATTTCCGATCATGATGCTATCCGGCTAGCGCGCGACATCGCCAAGGCCATCGAGGAAAAGCTGACGTATCCCGGAGAGATCAAAGTGACGGTGATGCGGGAAACGCGGGCTGTCGAATACGCTCGCTAAAGTGCCTCGCCAGGCAAGGAGCGGATCTTTTCGCCATGCGTATCCTTTTTATCGGCGACATCGTCGGTCGGCCTGGTGTGCGCATTGTTCGTCAGGCCGTGCCCTATCTGATCTCCAGCGAAGGCCTGGATTTGGTCGTAGCCAATGCGGAAAACGCTTGCGGCGGATCGGGATTGACTCCCGCCGTCTATCACCTGCTGCGTCAAGCCGGTGTGGACGCCATCACGCTGGGCGACCATATCTACAGACGGCATGAGATCATTCCGCTATTGCAAAAGGACGAGCCGCTTTGCAAGCCTGCCAATTATCCTGCCGAGGCCCCTGGACGGCCGTGGGTGCGTGTGCAGGCACGCGATGGTACTCCCGTGATCGTTTTCACCTTGATGGGCCGGCTTTTTATGCGGCCGGTGGATTGCCCTTTTCGGGCTGCGGATCGTGTCCTCGACCAAATCAGCGCCTATCCTTACCGAGTCGTGGACATACATGCCGAGGCTACTGCCGACAAAGCTTTGCTGGGCCGCTATTTGGATGGCAAGGTAGGAGCGATTATCGGCACGCACACCCATGTCCCCACTGCCGACGAGCAGCTCTTGCCCAACGGTTCCGCCTTTATAACCGATGTAGGTATGACTGGGCCCCATGACGGCGTAATCGGTCGCAGGTATGACAAGGTCTTGGCAAGCATTACGACCAATGTTCCGGTCCATTACGACGTAGCCTCTGGCGACGTGCGCCTGTCCGGCGTCATCGTAGATCTGCATCCCGGCACTGGGTTGGCCAAGTCAATTAGACGGATCATGCTTTGCGAGAAGGACTTGAGTAAATTGTCCACCCCTGTGACCGGAACTGCTTGACCCACTGACGGCGCTCCTCCCGCCGAATGTTGACAATTCGGCAGTGGCGTACGATAGCAGTTCACAAGTGACTTGGTGTCGCGCATCGAAGCCTTCGATGGCGGCAACGAGCGCAGCCGGCGGATCGTTTTACCCTTGCCTTTTTTGGCAAATCAGGACATAAAGGCGGCCCGTTTGCTACCGCACTGCCGCTGTCAATGCTGATGCGACTCGGTGCGGAGCCGGAAAGAGTAGCCAAAACGTCTACTCGCAAACCGAGCTACTTGCTGGTGGGTGGCCAGAGCATGAACAGAGCGATCGTTTGTTCGGTTTTGGCGGTCACGATCCTTGCGGCCGGCTGTGTCGTGGGCCCCGATGTCGGTAACCCGGCGCGCGTGCAGCCGCCTGGCGCTATGCTCGACAACCCGGCGTTCGTTCCCCAGAGCGGCGATGGATACGGCCTGGTTTTCGATCGCACGTACGATGTGCTGCAAGAGTTTTTCGACATTGCTTATTCCAATCGCTTCGATGGCCGTATCGAAACCCATCCACGTATTCTGACGGGCTATGCCGACCCTTGGAGCGCCGGCTTGCTGGGCCACGAGCAGAATATGGAGGCGACTTTGCAGACCATACGTCGTCGCGCCGTCGTCACCATTCGCCCTGCCGAGGCAGGCGGGTACTACATTGACGTGCAGGTACTCAAGGAACTGGAAGACTTACCCCAACCGGCTCGCTCCAGCACCGGCAGTGCTGTTTTTCGAGTGGAGCAGCCCTTGGAGCGGATCGAACCACTGGTCGAAGGTGTGCCGGAGCAGTCGCGATGGATTCCTTTGGGCCGCGACCCGGAGCTGGAACAAGTCATCCTCAGGCGCCTGCAAAAAGCCTTGTGACCCGCTCGCCCACCGAGCCCATGTGCTCGACGCAGCCGGCATTCGCAAAGGGCAGACGCCTGCCACGAACGGGACCGGATGCTAGGACGGATTATCTCGGGTCTAGTTTTTTATGTCCTTGTTGTCTCCTCGCGGGCTTTTCTATAATAATCGCTCCCACTGCTGAGGAGTCAGCGTTCCGGAGCTGGGCCGGGGTTGGGGATCAGCCGGCGCGAGCCGGAGCCAGACGAAAAGAGTGGCCTTTGCAGGAAAAACCACGATGCCGAAGCAGAAGACACACAAGGGTATCCAAAAGCGTTTCAAGCGCACAGCGGGCGGGAAATTGCTGCGGCGCCGCGCTGGGAAGAGTCACCTGCTGAGCCACAAAACGAGTAAACGCAAACGCCGATTACGCCAACCGGCGGTCCAGGAAGGCCGTCTGGCAAAAAAAATAGTCCAGGCGGTCACGCAGTAGCAGCGGTGCTCTTTATTCGGCTCGGGCGTCAAGAGCGAGGAGAAAGCCGATGGTCCGTGCACGGAGCGGCAAAACGGTACGCCAGCGTCGCAAGAGACTTTTCAAGCAGA
This sequence comes from Gemmataceae bacterium, assembly GCA_040289265.1. Lineage (GTDB taxonomy): Bacteria > Planctomycetota > Planctomycetia > Gemmatales > HRBIN36 > PSKW01. Next base: position 497,485 of record PSKW01000002.1, on the reverse strand, counting down.
CGCGTGGGTATCGGGCAAGTCGGGGCAATTTGTTTCGTCAAGCAGTGGTCACGCGGCTGCGCGCTTTGGTATTTGCCTATCGCGATCGGCGGCAGCGTAAGCGCATATTTCGTCGTTTATGGATCCTGCGCATCAACGCTGCCTGCCGGGAGCGCGGCCTACGTTACAGTCAGTTGATCGCTGGGCTACAACGGGCCAAGATAGACTTGGACCGCAAAGCGCTCTCGGAGCTGGCCATTGACGATCCGGCCACTTTCGATCAACTGGTTCAGGTAGCTCGGGAGCACCTACCGAGTGCGACAGCAGTAGGCAGTGCCAGTCACTAGGTCTGGGCGGTGGATGGTCCCAGCGATCTGTACCATGGACGATCTGCAAGCGCTGGAACAACGTGCACTCGACGAATTGGCTGGGTGCCAGAGCGAAGAAGCATTGCGCGCCTGGAACAGCCGCTATCTCGGTCGGCAGGGTGAACTGACTTTAGCCCTCAAAAAGATCGGCTCGCTGCCCGCGTCGCAGCGCCCGGCCTATGGGCAGGCGGTCAACCGGCTCAAGGAGTCGTTGCAGCAGGCTTACAATCGGCAGCAGAGCGCGTTGCGCGAACAGGTGATCGCCCGTCGGCTGGCGTCGGAAGCACTGGACGTGACGTTGCCCGGGCGGCAGCCGAGTCGCGGGCGCCTGCATCCGGCAACGCAGATGATGCGCGAAATCCTGGCCATCTTCGCCGAGATGGGATTCCAGATCTTTCACAGTCGCGAGGTCGAGGACGATCTGACCAATTTCGAGTTGCTCAATATGCCCCCCCACCACCCGGCGCGCGACCTGTGGGATACGTTTTACACTACCCGACCGGGAATCATCCTGCGCACGCACACGTCGCCGGGGCAGATCCATGTCATGCGCCGCTTGTGTCCTCAGCCGATCCGTGTGGTTTTGCCAGGCATGTGCTATCGCTACGAACAGATCACCCCCCGCAGCGAGATCATGTTTCAGCAGGTGGAAGGGTTGGCGGTCGGCACGCGGGTGCGACTGACCGATCTGGTCGGTACTATCCAGGCCTTCGCCCGGCGCTTGTTCGGGCGCGACCGACAGGTACGCCTGCGTTCCAGCTATTTCCCGTTTACCGAGCCGAGCTTGGAAGTAGATGTCTCGTGCCTCGTGTGTGGCGGCCGCGGCTGTTCCCTGTGCAAGCACACGGGTTGGCTGGAAATCATGGGCGCCGGTATGGTCCATCCGGTGGTCTTGCGCAACGGCGGGTACGATCCGAGCCGTTTCAGCGGTTTTGCTTTCGGCCTGGGACCGCAGCGCATCACCATGCTGTTGTACGGCGTGCCCGACATCCGTCTTTTCTGGAGCAACGATTTGCGCTTCTTGCGGCAATTCTAGATTCGGCCAGATCAACCAGCCACGGAGCCACGCTCGGAGCCGATTCCAGACCGAAGTCGCCTGGCCGTGCGGACAGGCTTATAACAGGCAATGTGCCGGTGCAGCAAAATGTGTACGTGCCGGCCAAGAGGGTGGTTGACGCACAGCGAGGAACGGCAGGCCTATGAAAGTACCGCTGAGCTGGCTGCGGGATTACGTGGACCTGGACGACGACATAGCCGGGCTGATCGAGCGACTCACACTGGCTGGGCTGGAAGTGACAGGCGTCCGACTGATAGGTGTACCGCCTCCACCGGGCTTGCGTTTGCATGCTTTGGAGCGAGGCCCAGTTTGGGATCGCGACAAGGTCTTCGTGGCCGAAGTCGTGGAGGTGCACAAGCATCCCAACGCAGATCGGCTGCACTTGGTTACCGTAGCCTATGGCGACCAGATCAAGACGGTGGTCACCGGTGCACCCAATTTGCACGTCGGCGATCGCGGGCAGAAAGTCGTGCTCGCATTGGCCGGCGCAGTCCTTTTCGATGGCCATGCCCAAGGCAACGTGCTCCGCGAGCTCAAGCCGGCCAAAATCCGCGGGGTCCTCAGCGAAGGCATGGTCTGTTCCGCCCGCGAGCTAGGGCTGGGCGAAGACCACGAAGGCATACTCCTTCTCGACGACGATGCCCCGGTCGGCGTCCCGCTCGCCGATTATCTCGGCGATATCGTCCTGGACGTAGATGTCTTACCCAATATGGCCCGGTGCCTATCGCTCATCGGCATCGCCCGCGAAGTGGCAGCCTTGACCGGCAGGCCGGTGCGCTTGCCCGTCTGGGAGGAACTGGAGGCCGGGCCCCCGGCAGAGACCCAGGTGCACGTCGAGATCCATGTGCCCGAGTTGTGCCGGCGCTACTTGGCCCGGCTCATCAGCGATGTGCGCGTGGCGGCGGCGCCGATGTGGATGCAAAGACGGCTCCTGTCGGCAGGCATGCGGCCGATTTGCAATGTGGTGGATATCACCAACTACGTTCTTCTGGAGTGGGGCCAACCTTTGCACGCCTTCGATTACGACCGCCTGGTAGAGCGCGCAGGCGGCAAGACGCCCCAAATCTGCGTACGCCTGGCTCGTGCGGGAGAGACATTGCGGACCTTGGACGGCGTCGAAAGGCAGCTCGCTCCCGAGCACTTGGTGATCGCCGACGTCCTCGGACCTATTGCCTTGGCTGGGGTCATGGGCGGTGCGGACACGGAAGTGACGCCGAGCACGCGCCGGGTGCTGCTCGAGGCAGCGCATTTCGACCCGGTGAGCATCCGACGCACGGCACGGCATTTCGATTTGCCCAGCGAGTCCAGCTTGCGCTTCAGTCGGGGCGTGCATCCGGAGATCGTCGCTCCGGCTAGCAGCTGCGCCATCCATCTCATGCGCCGTTGGGCAGGCGGGGTCGTTGCTCGTGGCACTGTGGACCAATATCCCGCGCCGCTGCCTCAGCAAGTGATCCTGCTCCCGCTCGCAGAAGTCGAGCGCTTGCTGGGGCTTCGACTTTCCGTAGACGAGATCGAACGCTTGCTGCAAAGCCTGGCTTTCGTGGTACACCGACTGGATGCCGCCACCCTGCAAGTGACCGTACCTCCGCATCGGCTCGATATCCAGGAGGGGGTCAGCGATTTGTGCGAAGAAATCGCCCGCATCTACGGGTACGACCGGATCCCAGCTACCTTGCTTGCGGACGTTCTTCCTGATCAGCAAGGCAATCTGGATCTGACACTCGAAGACAAAGTGCGTGATCGGCTCGTAGCCTGCGGCTTACAGGAAGTCGTTACTTATGCGCTGACGACACCCGAGAAAGAGGCGCCTTTTGTGCCCTCGCCGCTGCCTTATGTCCAGCTGGCCAATCCCATCAGCGCAGAGCGAACGGTCATGCGTCAAAGTGTCGTGGCCAGCGTCCTGGATGTACTCGTCCGTAACGCGCGCTACGAGAACAACTTACGCTTTTTCGAAATTGGCAAAGTCTACCTACAGAGGCCAGAGGCGACTTTTCCCGAGGAAAAACGCCGACTGGCGCTGGCCATGACCGGGCGGCGCTTCGATCCGTTCTGGGCCGACCCAAAAGACTTACCCGAGTTGGACTTTTTCGATCTCAAAGGGATCGTCGAAGCATTGGCTGCCGATCTGCATGTGCCACCGCTCCAGTTCCGACCCGCTTCGTTTTCCTGGTTGCACCCCGGGCAGGCCGCCGAGATACGGTGTGCTGACACATCCCTCGGCTGGCTCGGTCAACTCCATCCTGTCTGGCAGCAACGACTCGAACTGCCGCACCCTGTCTGGATTTTGGAGTTGGACCTCGAAGATCTCTTGTCGTTGGTGCCGGCACGCTTTCCTTTCGAGCCGCTTTCCGAATATCCCCCAGTCAAGCTCGACTTGGCCTTGGTGGTAGACGAAACGGTCTGCCAGTCGCGCTTGGTCGAGGCCATTCGCGCCGCCGGGGGCACCTGGCTGCGGTCCGTCGAGCTGTTCGATGTCTACCGCGGTCCCAGTATTCCTGCAGGCAAAAAAAGCCTCGCTTATACCCTCACGTTCCAAGCTCCGGACCGGACCCTTACCGACGAGGAAGTGGCGCGCATCCAGGCACACATCGTAGCCACGCTGGAAGGAACGGTCGGTGCCCGTCTGCGAGGGCCGGATAGTCCGGCGCAGGGTCAGGCACACTAACCGCTCGTCCTATACCCACCACGTGCCGCGGCTTACTCGGGTTGCCCCGAAATTGTTTGCGCCGCCGCCTACCACTCGCTACTCGCCACTCGCCTAGTAGTCACTTAGGTTGCTCCGGAATTGTTTCCGGCTCGGCCAGCAGTTGCAGAGCTGTTTCCACCTGGGCGATGACGCCAGGAGTAGCTGGATAAATGCGTGGCTTGGCCAATGGGGATTCGGCAGCCGGTGCAAACCCAGGGCTTTCTGGTACTGCGACCATTTCCCAGCTCTCTTCTCCGGCAGCGCGCAATGCCAGGATATAAGACCCGGGACCGCGCCAGCCTCGGGCCAGGGGGAGATCGCGAATGCGCATTGCCAAGGGGGCCGCCTGGGTGCCTGGATGATGCCGTGCCAGCACGCCCGCACCGCGAAATATTCGTTCCACCAAGACCATATCGCTGGGCCGATGATCGTTCTGTTCGATGTATGCTTGCACGATGACTGGCGCCTGCCACAGCTGGGGCCGCGATACGATCACGGTGCCCTGGCTGATCCACACCAGCCACGTCAGGAGTGCAAGCCAGCTTGCGTAAACTATCGCCGCCAGCGTCAAAAGGAGCTTGCGGATGCGCACGTGTTCAGTCTTCCTCTATCTGCCAGCGAAATCGCCGTGCTAACTCCTGGTGCAGGTCGAACACATCGGCGAAGTCGCTCCGCGAGTCCTGATCGGTCTTGCTCATGGCCTCGATGGCGATGAGGTTGAAAACGATGTCGCCCACGTCGTCGGTGCGCCGGATGCCCCATTGCTGCAAAACTACCGGTGCCAGCCTGCCGAATTGCTCGACGGCCAGATCGCACAGTGCATCGAGCAGTTGGCGTGCCGTAATATGCCGCGGCGCCGGCCTGTCCTCGCTGCGTTCCGGAAACAGCTTGCGTTGCGCATAGACCGTCGCTGCCAAGACGAATTCGTACGCCTCGTACGGAAAGCGCGGGTCGCGTTTGAGCAATTCTGCCAATTCGTGAGGCGTGCCGCTCATGTTTTCTCTTTGTGCTCTCTTGCTTGCAGGTGAAGCGACAAGACCATAAGCCCAAAGCTGCTTGCGGGTCGCCACGGACCAGCTGTGCATCAGCTTGGGAGCAGTTCCTGCCGGCTGACCGTCAGCCGCCGGCCGTCCTCGAACTCCACGACCACTCGCTGACTGAGAATGTCCTGGGACAATACCGTCCCGCTCCCTTTGCTGGTAACCACCTGGGCACCGACAGGCGGCAACAGCTTGAGCAATTCTTCGTAGGTTTCCATTTCGTACCTCAGACAGCACTTGAGCCGGCCACAGCGCCCGGAGATTTTGGCAGGATCCACCGTGGACTTCTGCATTTTGGCCATGCGCATAGAGACGGGCGGCATACTCGTCAAGAACGTATTGCAGCACACCGGGCGGCCGCAATCGCCGTAATCGGCGAGCAATTTGGCTTCGTCACGCACGCCGATTTGCCGCATTTCGATGCGCGTGCGGAACTCGCGCGCCAGCTCGCGGACCAGCTCGCGAAAATCTACCCGCTTCTCGGCGAGAAAATAAAAGATGATCCGCTCGCCTCCGAACAGATGCTCGACATCCACCAACTGCATCTGCAATTGCAGTTTGCCGACCAATTGCTGGCACACTTCGAATTCGTGCAGCTCTTGGTCGCGCAGCCGACGCGCTTCGATGAGGTCGCCTGTGCTGGCCTGGCGCAGAATCTGCCCGCCGGACGCCTGCAAGTGTGCCAACGTTTCCTCGCGGGCTTCGCACAGGACTTCTCCCAGCTCCAAACCCCGCTCTGTGCGCACCACCACACGCACTGCGCGGCGGTACTCTCCCTGTGCTGCCTCGAAAGCGCCCAGCAGCCGCATGGCGCCGTAGCGCACGATATATTTTTTGGTCATAAGTTGCTCACTTTTTTCGCTTCAGCCGGCAACTCCAATACCGACCGGCCACTCGCCGACGCGAGAATAACCAAGGCATCAGCCATTCTAACTTATCCGACCGCTCGGGAAAACCCCACACCTGCGTGCAAAATCCCGTGAGCTTGTGCACTTTACCTCCTTAGGTCTAGGAGTGCCATACAGGCCTTTTGAAATTTTTCCACTTGACAACTTCTCTCTCTCTTTATTAAGTTGGAGGTGAACTGCCTGAAGTCCGGGAGTAATTGCAGCCGATCGGGGGTTTTCGCTTAGGAGGGCGCGTCATGTCCAAGCAAGGATCGAGCATGTGGCACAAGGTGGGCGTTGCTCTGCTGTGCACGGCGGGGGCAATCCTGGTTCTTTGGACGCATTTGCGCGGTCAAGAGCCTGGGACCTATCCGCCGCCGACTTCACAGGTGACGGTTTCTTTAGGCTCCGGGGAATACGTCGTCAGCGAAGGACAAACGTTGGATGTAGCACTCCTCTTGAGCCAACCGTTATCCATCTCGGTGACCGTAAACTATGAAGTCACCCATATCGAGACCGGCGAAGTGTTCGTAGGCTCGGTGGAGATTCCGCCGGGAACTCAGGTACAGACATTTTCTTACACAGTCCCCGATGGCGCGCTGTGCGATGGCAACCAGCATTTCTCTCTGACGTTGACTGCAGCCAGCTCGCCTGTGACGCTCGGATTACCGAGGTCGGCATCGGTTACGGTGCTGGACAACGATGTTAGTTGCTGCAAAGATTAACTGGGGGCGCCTCCGAGGCGGGATGTTGCAATCGAAGGAGGATCCACAACACGTGTATTCTTCGCCGCATGGTTACGGTCGTAACTTGCACAATCCTTGTCGGGTGTGGTCAAACTCAAGTCCAGCCGCCTGCACCACCACCTGAGCCGTGCTGCAACGGAAGGCAACGAGCGGGCGTAGAAGGGATTGTGCAATGTCCACTCGACGTGGACCCAGTTACCTTGAAATGCGTGAATAACACGCACGGGATGCGCTGCGACGCTGAATTGGTAGAGTGTCGCTGTACCAACCGGGGCATCGGCCAAAGGTATCACCATTGCGCGTGTGATCGCTGAGCGCAAATAGACATGCTCAACTCCGGCATTCTTTTCGTCGCTTTGCCGATTGTTGTGGCACCGGAAAAAGTACCGACGCGTGAAGAGTTTTTGGATATGTATCGTCGGTACGCCGGGGATTTGCTATCTGTTTACTCGTGCATCAACGTGGAATCTGTTTGGACCGGCTATTTTCAGGGAAGCGATGGACGCAGGGAGCTGCATAACTATCGCTTGGTTTATTGGGCTAAAAATGGGCGCAGGCGCTTGGACCGCTTCGGCGTATATGAGCCGCCGGTCGAGTGTCACGTCAGAGTAGAGGATGGTGTGCACTTCTCGGCGTGGAAACTGGTGGGGCAACCTCGGTTTAAGCTACTGAACTATTTTCAGCCCTACATAGAACAAACTGTGATCATTGATCAAGCGCGGATTCCCTCTGCAGTTTTTTCGGTTCAGACTGTGCCAGTTACGTGGTTTCTCCGATGCAGGGAAGTAGCTCTAGTGGGGATGGCCCGCGAAAAGCAAGGGGACTTGGAACTGGTGCGCGTAGATTTTAAGCTATCCGCTACCGAGCCGCCCGGCTGGGCGAGCGTATGGTTCGATCCTGCGAAAAAATGGGCTATCGTACGTGCCCTGCTCGGCCCGTGGGACGCAGAACAGAGGAAGGAAAGTTTCAATGCTTGGTGGATTTCGTACGAAGGTGAACACAATGGTGTCCCCCTCGTCAATCACATGAAAATCCATGTCCGCAAGGCACCGTCGTTACCCGACCATTTTGAGGAATACCTGGAGGGAAAAGTTACCAGAATCAGCTTTGAAGTCTCCGATGATGTCTTCGAGATACAATCGCTGGGCCTGACCCAGTGGGATGTATGGATGTTGAGCCTTCCCCCGACACGGAAGATCGTCTATTATTGCCAGCTGGCGGTCGTGCTCGTTCTGGTGCTGTGGATCATTGTGCGCCGTTATCGAAAATCTAGGGTAAGTGCCATCCCGGGGGACTGAATGCACCATGTCTACCTCGGTTCAGAGTGTGGTGAAAGGGTTCCTGCCGGAAGCTCTGCAGGCGCAAATAAGTCGGCTGGCGAGCAGTGCTGCGATTCCCTTGGTTATAGGCGCGCTCCTTAGCGTCAGTGCCGCCTCGAAAGCATACGCCGCCGCCACTCAGGATCCCACCTGGCTGCCGTGGTTCCACAGTCATTGGGTCATGGCTGTTTGGATTCCCATCGAGCTGGCTCTGGGATTGGCTTTGCTAGCGGGGCTATGGCCGCAGACCGTGCGAAACGTAGCCTTGCTTGTTTTTGTGGTGCTATTCGAAGCGGCTCTTTACGAATGGGTTGATGGTGCACGGCACTGTGCCTGTTTTGGCAAAGTGGCCCTGCCCCCTTGGGCTGCCGTGTTGATAGACGTGTTTTGTTTGGGGCTGTTGGCTCTATGGCGGCCAGCGGCATCGGCGCCGCCAGGTCGGTTGGGCAGTGGGGTTCTGGCAGCTGTTGCCGTTGGCTCGTGGGTGTACGTGTGGTCGAGTATTTGGGACTACGCCCCCAAAGGGCCGATAGCGCTTTTGCGACACGACTTGTTTTTGGTTAGGAGTGTCAAAATAGACCTGCCGAAGGCAAGCGCAGCCGATGTAGTCAAGATAGTCTCCGAGCGGCGCTTTGTTCCCTTGGCGATTGACGAGCGCTTGGCGCCGGAGACCATTTGGCTGGGCACGGTTCGCACGAAGGCAACAGCCTTCGCGTTACTGGAACTAGTTGCCGAAAAAGCTGGTGGCGCCCGCTGGATCCGGGACGGCGACGGCTATCGTTTGGTTCCTGCCGGACGCGTCGGCAGTGCGATGGGCTTCGCCGTTGTCGCCTTCTTGCACCTGGCGACAGGTTTGGCATATCGAGTCGTTCAGGGAGAGAACTATCTTCGGCCCGTTAGCCAATCCCCAAGAGGCCCCATGCCTCCGTAATCCATGATATGCAGAAGGCAGCACCTATCCTCCCGGGATTGCTTTGCGAAAGATTGTGTCCTAGAACGAACTAAGCCGCCGTCGTGCATGGGACCAGCAGGTTCGAGGCGCTCAGCATATGCACGACGACGCCGGAGTAGCGCGCGTGCCTAGGAACATTTCGTCCTTTGGCCGGTCGTTCCCTGCACTTCCGAGCGTGCTCCTGTTTTTCATTGCACTATCGGTCCTGATGGCGCAAACCAGTTTTCCCCGTGTCGAGATGTCGCCGCCAAAGGCGTTGCGCCAGCACCTGGAGGCACTGGCGCAGGCACTGCGTGCGCGGAACGATTCGGCGCTGCCCGCCGCTGCGTTGCGGCAATTGACGGTGATACTTGCGGAAGAACACCCGGAACGACTGACCGCGCAGGTTCAGGCATTGCTCGATCCGTATTGTCTCGCCGCCGTGCATATCAACCCGCAAAGCCGCGTGAAGGTGTCGCGCGGCCCCTGGCCGGCGGCGCTTATTGCAAAGAAATCGGTCACGGTTCTGGTCAAAATACACAACGAAGGAGGGGTGACGCAGGGACCGGCGGTCCGCGACTTGTGGCACGAACGGGAGCGGCACTGGCTCGAACTCGACCTGCGCGCGCCTACAGGAAAGCACCGCCTGACGGGGCAGCCCTTGGAATATCACTTGTTGCGATTGACCGCGCATGCCACCGGTAAGCGCGAGGCTGTTTTGGTTTTCGATGTCGGCCAGGGAACGCAGGATCTCGGCTTTCGTGCCGAGTTGCCCGTCTTGTTCACCATTGTCGAACGGAGCGAGTAGTTAGATCACCGGACCAATCCAAGTGGACGGAGGACTAGACCATGGTACAGCATCAGAACACATCGCCTACCTTCGATGGGCAGTGTTTAAAATACCTGGCACCAGTCATTAGCGAACCCAGGAGAGAGCCTCCGGTCGTTTATTATGTCAATGGTATCAATACGTCTGGCAAGGAACATATGAAGACAGCTTTGATCCTGTCGCTGGTCACAGAAGGCTGGGTGCATGGCATTTACAATCGGACTGAAGGTATGGTGAGGGACCTTGCGCAATGTGCCGCCGATTGGTTGGCAGTGGCAAGGCTAAGGCTACGGGAACGAATTGGGGCGGTGTCTTCATCGCCGCCTGGCGACCCTGTCGTATGGAATCAAGCCACCCTGAAAGTGTACAAAGAGATTACGAGCCCACAACGCCTGCGCCAGTGGAAATATATTGTCTGTCACAGTCAGGGAAATCTGATAGTTGCCAACGCGCTACTCTATTTGTCCGTCGCCAATCGAAGTCTAGCAGAGCAGGTTTTTCCTACACTACGGGTGTACTCGCTGGCATCTCCCTCTCCCGCTTGGCCAGAACTGTTGCGCAGAACCCACGGCGGGGGCGGGCGCCTGGTGTATGGATATAGTGACGATATCGTTACGTGGTGCGATCCCCACAACTGGCCACCGCTGCAGAGGACGCCGTTTAGGCGAGCAGAAGGAGATTGGAGGCAGGCTGGATCACCTGGCATAACACAGCACGATGTCAATCGGTGGCATTTTTTGGATACCAACTTTACCAGAGGAATACGCCGTGATCTCAATCTGAGCGGACAGATCTCCTCGGTTGTGACTGATAGCCAAAAACTGCAGGAAATGATTGATCTGATGACTAAATAGTTGGGACCCAGTGGCCAAAAAAGCAGGGTGCGGCTTGTGGTGCATGGCCTTTCAGGCGGCCGAGCGAGGCTGGGTTAGGCCAGGGGATGGGGCGTTGGTCAAAAGTTCGTAGTACCAAGCGCGGACACGTGCCAAGAGGGGTGGCCAGGCATGGCAGGCGAGCACTTTAGCCCGTCCGCGCGCTCCGCACAGGCGACGTAGATGCGTATTGCGGACGAACGCATCCAGAGCGGCGGCCAAGCCGGCGATATCGCCGCAGTCCACGAGCCATCCATCCGTGCCATGACGAATAACTTCGGCGATACCTCCGGCCCGGTAGCCGACGCATGGCACGCCGTTGGCCCATGCTTCCAAGAGCACCAGGCCAAAAGAGTCCGAGCGACTGGGCAGTGCAAAAATGTCTATGGCTGCGTAAAAATCCTTCTTCTCCTGCTCGCTCAGTACGCCCAATCGTATGATGTTTTGTTTGTCGGGTAGTGCCCGCCAGAAATCGCGGAAGCTGGTCATCTCCGGACCTGCTAGAAGGAGGCGGACACAGTCAGCGTGAGGGCGCAGCAGTGCCAGCGCCTGAAGAAGGTCCAAAGTGCCTTTTTCGCGACTTTTGTTGGCGAGGTGACCGATGACGACAGCGTCCGGCGCAATACCCCAGCGTTGCCGGGCAGTCACGCGGTCGCTGCCGCAGCACTCGTTGGGATCCACTCCCATGCCCAGGAGTCGCACGCGCTCGTCGGGCACCCCCTGGGCCAGGACCGCCTGGTACTCCAGGCGGGTTTGCACGATGACCAAGTCGGCGCCTTTGAGTAGTGCGACCAGCTCGGGAGCGAGGTAGGCGTGGCGCATCGGATCGGCAGGATCGAGCCAGTTGCCCAAGTGCAAAAAAGGAGTCAGGACCCATCGTGCACGGCAGCGCCGCGCCAGTCGGCGTGCGCACAGGATCGGCCAAGTGTAAGGAAAGGCGGTGGCATGGACCACCGCGTAGTTGGCTCGCCGGCCAGCAGCGGCCCACATGGACGGTACGAAAGGGCTGCCGCCCGTGGTCCAGGCGCGTACACCGACCGGAAGAACCCAGCGCGCCGCCCGTTGCCACAGCCGCTGATACGGCAGGCAGCGCAGTGGATGACGGCGGATGCGCAAACCATGCTCGGCACAGGATGACGCGGGCAGTCGTGTGCCATGCGCGCACCAAAAGGCTTCCAGATCCCGAGCGTTGGTCGTGTATACGTCCACCTGATCCCCATGCTGCGCCAGATAGTGCGACAAGCGAGCGAAAAAGGCTTCCGACCCCCCTATCGCCGGAGGGTATCTTTGCACAAAGTGGGCTATGCGCATAAGCTGGCGCCTCGATGCCGCTTGTCATCCGCAGCGCCGGCTGCCGACCCGTCAGAAGGACTCGGCTCGAGCTCGACGCGGAACACTGCAGTCAGTCGTCGTCGCCTCCCACAGCCAGGCTGCCTGATAGAATAACGCGGTCGGTGCCAGGCACAATGGGAGTTGGCACCGACGCGACAGCGGAGCGCATGCAGGAGTATAGCTCGATGCAGTCGGTATTGTCGCGGGTGGCACAGACCATTCGGCCGTCGGCGACCTTGGCCGCCGGAGCCCTGGCGCGCCAGCTCAAAGCGCAGGGCTTGCACATTTACGATTTCAGTCTGGGAGAGCCCGATTTCCCGACGCCGGAACATATCCGTCGAGCCGCTTATCGGGCCATGGAGCAGGGACACACACGGTATACACCGGCTGCCGGTATCCCGGAATTGCGCGCCGCCATTAGCCAGTGGTACCGATCGAGTGGCGGGCCGGATTATAGTGCCGACGAAATTCTGGTCTCCAGCGGTGCCAAGCATGCGTTATACAACGTGCTGGCGGCACTGTGCGATCCCGGCGACGAAGTGCTGATTCCGGCACCATACTGGGTGAGTTATTACGACATGGTAGCCATGACGGGTGCGCGGCCGATCGTCGTTCCGACCGCAGCGGAACAGGGCTTTAAATTGACTGCCGATGCGCTTCGGGCTGCGTGCACCCCACGCACCAAGCTCGTGCTCGTCAATTCGCCCTGCAATCCCACAGGGACAGTATACACGCCCGAGGAACTATACGAGCTGACCATGGCCGCCTGGGAGCGTGGTTTGTGGATCGTCAGCGACGAGATTTATGAAAAGCTGATCTATCCGCCGGCGCGTTTTGTGCGGGTGGCTACTTTGGACGTACGACTGCGTGAACGCGTGTGTACTGTCAGCGGTGTGAGCAAGACCTACGCCATGACCGGCTGGCGCATCGGCTGGGTAGGCGCCCCCAAAGAGTTGGTCCAAGCCATGGCCAATATCCAAAGTCAACAGACCGGCTGTCCGTGCAGCGTCAGTCAGTACGCGGCCCTGGCCGCCGTGACCGGCGATCAGTCTTGCGTGGAGCAGATGCGCCAGGAATTCGAAAAACGGCGCGACTTGGTTTGTCGCGCTGTGGCAAACATCCCGAGGCTGGCACTTCGGCCCACCCCAGGAGGCGCCTTTTATGCTTTCATCAATGTGCAAGCTTGCTTGGGAGCAGAGGTAAATGGGCAAACGCTAACCGACGACGTAGCGTTTTGCCAGTGGGCCTTGCATAAAGTGCAAGTCAATTTGGTACCAGGGTCGGCCTTCGGGGCACCGGGCTATGTACGGCTGTCGTTCGCGGCGTCGCGCGAAGAGTTGCAAGCCGGATTGGATCGGCTGGAACGCTTCGTCCAGGAGTTGCGCCCACGATGTCCGAGCCACAATCGTCACAGCGCAGACAGTGACTAGTGGCCTGAGAGTCCATGGACTTCGGGTGTGATGCGCGTGGGGATAGTGCCGCTGGTTGTGGCAAACGCTGCGCGCGTGCGGGTGCTTGTTTGGTCATCGCCGAGGTGATTCCATGACGGCACTCTGGCTGAGCGAAAAAGAAGTTCAGCAAGTCCTGGATATGGATCTGGCGTTGGAGGCAGTCGAAGAAGGGTTGCGCAGCATAGCCTTGGACGAAGCGGTCAATATTCCTCGGGCTCGTGCGCAGACCGACCGAGCCATGTTGCATCTTATGGGCGCCGCCTGTAAGACGCTGGGCTATTTGGGTTTCAAGGCCTACGTCACCTCGGCCCAGGGAGCGCATTTTGTGGTCGGTTTGTACGATGGCAAAAACGGCGCTCCGTTGGCCTTTATGGAGGCCGACTATTTGGGGCAGATACGCACGGGAGCCGCCAGCGGCGTAGCCACCCGCTATCTAGCTCGCGCTGATGCCAATCAAGTGGGTATCATCGGCAGCGGTCGCCAGGCGCGTACGCAACTTATGGCCCTTTGTCGCGTGCGCCCGATCACGCATGTTCAGGTTTACAGTCGCAGCGAACAGCGGCGTCGTGCCTTCGCGGCGGACATGTCGCGCGTTTGCCAGGTGGAAATCGAGCCGGTTGCGACCCCGGAATTGGCCGCTCGCGACAAGGACATCGTCGTTACCGCCACCACCAGTCGCGAGCCAGTCCTCTACGGAAACTGGCTTTCTCCAGGTGTCCACCTCAATGTCATCGGCTCCAATTTTCTGGGCAAAGCAGAGATTGATCTGGAGGTAGTGCGCCGCTGCGATGTTTTAGTCGTGGACAATAAAGAGCAGGCACGCCGGGAAGCCGGCGATCTGATCCAGGCCATCGAGGCAGGCATCCTGGAGTGGGCCGAGGTCTACGAGTTACCGTATGTCATCGCCGGTCGTAACCCTGGCCGCCAGCATCCGCAGGACATCACTTTGTTCAAATCCGTAGGGATAGGCATCGAGGATGTGGCTGTAGCAGGGAAGGTTTTCGAGCGAGCGCGCCAGGCAGGACTGGGTAAGCCGGTAGACCAATGAACTGCCTACTACGGTGCGGTCGGGCATTCTTTCGCGTTGCCGTGAACCGAAGACGATACGCCGGCGTACTGGGGAAGGATGGCGGCTGTCGCCCAAAAACGACATCGGCATGACAGGAAAAGAACTGGCCTTTGCCTCTGCCTTGTCATATGTTGTCAGCGCTGTCTTGGAGGAGACCAAGGCCTGCGCCGGCCACTCGCTCCCAATGCTTGGCTTGGAGGACCGCCTGTGGACATGCGGGTAGTGCGACATACAACGGTGCAAACGGCAGCGGTGTTGCCTAGTCTGGTCGGCACGGCGCTCGCCTTTGGCTCTGGATTCACCTGAGTGCTTTTCCAGTCTTAGCGCCGCGTGTTCGGTGCACACACCGAGCGCATCGCGCAGCTTCCGATCAGCCCGGCGTTGCGCAAGTGTCTTCAACGGTTCATCCTTTGTGTATTACCAAACACACACCTGAATGCATGGGGTATCTCCCGTGTCAGGTATGTGATTTCACAGGTGCATGAGCGTGCCCTGCAAGCAGCGAACTCCAGCAGATCGCTCGAGCGCTGCCCCTACGTCGGAGTGTCGCAATTTTGCGGATGTTTTGATACAGTTAGGACGCCTTTTGGGCGAACCTGTCGCAAAATACTTTGCCTTTGCCGACTATGAGGAGTACACGCGTTTGCGGTGCCGAAAAGTACCGCCTGGCGATTGTCCAACCGGGTGGGACTATATGAAAAAGCACGGTGTTTATTACGATCGGTCGCGGCCCAAGTCTTATCATGCCCATGCCCGCCCGCTGGCTGCAAAGCAGTTGGAAGGAGCGCGCGTCGAGCAGGCCAGCGGCATCATCTATCGAAAAAACACAGCCGGAAAAGAAGAGCCAATTGGGATTTATATCAATGGTCGAGCGGTTGTAGGTTTTGCGACTCCCTCGCGGCGTATCGAAATCCGGAGCGATATCGTATCCCAGCAAGCGGCGAAAGTGGGCGTCGAGGACAATGGTTGGCCCCGTTATATACCGGTGCCGGCCCATGAGCATCTCTCCGAGGACATGTTCGTCCTTGTTTCTTTCAAATGGAATGTACATACTCAGGCCCGTACAGCGCCGCAGAAGTATCTCTCCGAAATCGTTCATGACAACCCGCTGTGGATCAACACGGCGAGCGCGAGGAAGTTGGGGCTGCACACCGGAGACTGGGTGGAAATTACTACCTATCGTCCTCGGGGACAGACTTTCCAGGCTGACGGCGGTCCGGTTGGTACAGCGAAGATACGCGTGGTGGTACCGGAAGGGATTCATCCACGCGTGGTCGCCGTCAGTAATAGCCTCGGGTTCCTGTTCGGGGGCCGGGCCGCCACCGCCCGCCGGGGTCCTAGACAAAGCGGGCCTGGATACGATCCCCGAATTATACCGGAAGATCCTGACTTGGTTCATAACCTCTGGTGGTCTGTTGACGCCGACGGTAAAGGGTCAGGCTTCAATATAAATGCGATTCTACCTATTCAGCCTGCTCCGGTGACGGGCATGCAAGCTTGGTACGACACTGTGTGCACTATAAGGAAGTTATAGCGAAATGACAGGTGGGCCAAAGGTGCGCTATGCTCTGTGATCGAGCCACCCGGAGTGATCACATATAATGCCTGACACAGGAGGGATATCGTGAGCGTTGCGCATTCGGTACTGCCAATAGTAATATGGACCCGAGGTATAGCATCGCAGCGAGATGCGAGTAGCTCCAGGCGTGGTCGGTCGCTTCGTAGCATTCGGCCCGGTTTCACTTGACGGATTTACGTATCATGGTGCCGCTTGATCGGCACGCATTCGAGAAAGTGCGCTTCGGAGTGACCCACAGAGGTCGAAATCGGGGGATTCAGGCTGAACCTTGTGGTGCGCCTGGTGGGGAAACAGTGTACCGGTAGACTCGATCAGTATTGGGAAATGCAACACAGCAGGAAACTGGAGGTGTTGACTATGCGTACATCGCTAATGTGCTTGGCATTTGCGTTGGTGGCCTCTGTAGCTTGGGCTGGCGAATTCAACAAAAAGCTCAACATCGGCGATCCATGCCCTGGGTTTCAAAACTTGGAGGGTGTGGATGGCAAGCGGTATTCGCTCGACGATTTCAAAAACAAAGACGTGCTGGTGATCGTGATCACCTGCAACCACTGCCCGATGGCGGTTGCCTACGAGGATCGGATCATCGCGTTCGCAGGCAAGTATGCTAGCGGTAACGACAGTCGGGTGGCCTTGGTGGCGATCAATGTGAACAACATCGAGGCGGATCGTTTGCCCGCCATGAAACAGCGTGCCCAGGAAAAGGGTTTCAATTTTCCGTATCTGTACGACCCATCGCAACGGATCGGACGCGATCTGGGTGCGACGGTAACCCCGGAGTTCTTCGTCTTCGACAAGAACCGCAAACTGGTGTACATGGGCGCTATGGACGATAGCCAGACTGCGCCTCGTGTCAATTACCTAGAGGCGGCGGTCCAGGCAGCCCTGGAGGGCAAAGCACCTGCAGTCAAGGAGACTCGAGCCCGCGGGTGTACAGTCAAGTACGAGAATTAGGCCGGTCTTGGTACACCATGCGAGACGGATTACACCGGGACCGAAGGGAGGGGCGTGCTTGGTTGCGCCCCTCCCAGTGTCGGAGGTTCAGCATGTTCAGGAAATCGTCGTGGATTCTGGTTGCTTGGTGCTTTTCGCTATCGTTTGGCTGTCAATACTCCACTGGCAGATCGAGTAACGCTCGCGAGCAGACGGAGTGCGAATGTTCTCGGCCAGCCACTACCGGTGTCAGTTTGCGCATCGTCACCTGCAAAGAATGGGACGACGAACTGAAAAAGTATCGGGGGCATTATGTGATCGTGGATACCTGGGCGACATGGTGCGGTCCGTGTCGCGAGGAATTCCCTAATTTGGTTAAGATTCATCGCCGCTTCCGCGATCATGGCGTAGTGGTCATGTCCGTGTCCGTGGACGACCCAAAAGCAGAAAAGCCGGCACTGGCTTTTTTGCAGGAGATGCAGGCGGACTTTCCCAATTACCTGGTGCACGACCCTGCTCTAGAATGGTGGGACAAATGGCAGATCAAGGGCATTCCGATCGTCCTGGTTTTTAGCACCGAGGGACGATTGCTGCGTCGCTTCGATCGCGACGATCCAGATCGTCAGTTCACTTATGCCGAAGTAGAGGAATATATAGCTCAACTGCTGGCGACCAAAAACCCATCCTGATGGTCGGCTCATTGGGTACGCCCGGCGCGGTGTCGGCAAGGACCTTGCGGGATGCTTCGGCATGCGTGCCGTCAAAAACGTGCGTAGAATGCACACGGAGGATGGCTGCATTGCCTCGGCGGGCCTGCGGTCGTAGGCGTTGCCGGACAGCCGGCGCCTCGCTAAAAATGCCCAGTACTTGTGCCCCCTTAGCTCAATTGGCAGAGCAACTGACTCTTAATCAGTGGGTTCCAGGTTCGAGTCCTGGAGGGGGCACTGTCGAGGAAAGAGCGGCGGGACACATAAGCGCTGTCGCACACCACGTGGGTGGCAAACAAAAAGGGCGGGGCATTGCCCGCCCATGCAGGACTCCGCGCTAGTCGAAGCAACTCCGTAACTCAATCAGCTCGCAGGATGAAATAGTAGGTGCCTTCGTTGGGCGTGCGTGCTTGGATCAAAATCCCTTTTTCGAGGGAGGCGGCGGCGAGAGCTTTTTTGAGCTCTTCGACATTGGCAACCGGCTTGCGTGCCACCGCGACGATGAGCATACCCTGCCGTATGCCGGCCAGGTGCGCCAAACTACCCGGTTTGACTTGAGTTACGAGTACGCCCCGAGCGTTCCTGGCATAGCCTCGTTGCTCGGCCAAATCGGGAGTCAGGTCAACGACCGAAAGACCTATTTGGTGGAGTTCTGTGCTCCCTGGCTCGGGCCTCTGGGAGCTCGGCTCGTCTTCTAGGCCGAAGCTTTCTGGCTGCTGCTCCACGAGGACGCTCAGAGTTTTCTCTTGGCCATCGCGGAAGATACGCAGGTCCAGTTTCTGGCCGATGGGCGTAGCCAAGACCTTGCGCTGCAATTCTTGGCCGTTTTCGATAGGCTGTCCGCGTGCTGAGAGGATGACATCGCCTTCGCGCAGGCCGGCTTTGGCCGCAGGACTGTTAGGATAGACTTGCACAACCACCACGCCCTTGCGACCTTGGAGCTGCAGTTGTTCTGCCAGTTCAGGGGTCAGATCCTGCATGCGGATACCGAGATACCCGCGGCGGACTGTGCCTTCGCGGGCTAGTTGCGTCACGACCTCGCGGACCATATTGCTGGGGATTGCCAGCCCCACACCCTGAAAGCCGCCTGAAACCGTGCGGATGGCAGTGGAAATACCGATCACCTTGCCTTCCATATTCACCAGAGGTCCCCCGCTATTGCCTGGATTGATGGCGGCGTCTGTCTGCAAAAAGTCTTCGTAAAGGAGATTGAGACCGACATGGCGTCCCTTGCCACTTATGATGCCGGCGGTGACCGAGCCCTGGAGACCGAACGGAGCACCCATGGCCAGAACTCGGTCGCCAATTTCCATTTGCTCGCTATCGCCTAATTCGGCATACGGGAGTTGGGCGGGGGAATTGAGTTTGACGATGGCCAAGTCTGTCTTGGGATCGCGTGCGATATCTTTCGAGATAAACTTGCGACCGTCGCGCAGAGTGACTTCGACTTCGCTGGCCCCAGCCACCACGTGGTTGTTGGTCACTACGAGGCCCTTGGGGTCCACGATCACGCCGGAACCAAATTGCACACCGCGCGGCGGCTCTGCCTGACCTCTGCGGAATTGTTCGAAAAAGCGCCTCAGGTCGTCGTTGGGGAACGGAAAATCGTCGAAGGGATCCATATCCGGCTGCCTTGTAGATTGCGTGCTACGGACGCCACGCGCCTGGACCCATACCACCGCAGGCAGCACTTTTTTGACGATGAAGCGGTACGAAGTCAATTCAGGCGGCCCAGGCGGGGCCTTTTCTGCCAAGCTGGCCCCGCCGGACGGCAAATTGGCCACCAGCACAGCACAGAGGGTAAATCCCAAAACCACGCCTAGCGAGAGAGTAACAAGCCGTTTCACGGTCCTCCTCCTTTTAGACTGAGCCGATGCACAAAGGCATCCGTACCAGCACGTGCCCGCAGAGGCCTATCCTTAGGGTGCCTCCGGCAGGCGTCGCCGTTTTGTGTTCTTGAATATTTTACGCAGGAACAAGACAAAGCGGGCCAGTTGTGTGTGCGTCAGACGCCTCACGGGGGGACTTTGGCCGGTCGTGAGCGAGTTCGGGACGACTCCTGACCGGACTAGGAGGCGTATCCACGTGGATGGCTTTGGTGCCAGCGCCAGGCTGTCTCGACTATGGAGCGAAGAGACCGGTAAGCCGGTTTCCAGGCGAGGTCCTGTTGTGCCTTGGCGCTGGCCGCGACCAAGATCGGAGGATCGCCGGGCCGCCGAGATGTCTCCTGCGTGGGGATGGCGCGCCCGGTGACTTCTTCGCAAACGCGGATCACTTCACGTACCGAGTAGCCGTGGCCTACGCCGAGATTGTAGGCGACGAATTGGCCGGGACGTACGTGCTCCAGTGCGCGCACATGGGCATCTGCCAAATCGTCCACATGGACATAGTCGCGGATACAGGTGCCATCGGGGGTCGGATAGTCGGTGCCGAAAATGTCCACATGGGAACGCAAGCCGAGAGCAGTTTGCAAGACCAGAGGAATCAGATGGGTTTCCGGATCGTGGTCTTCACCGAGATCGCCCTCCGGACTGGCGCCGGCAGCATTGAAGTAGCGCAAAGCTGCGGCGGCAAGCCCATAGGCACGGCAATAATCCTGCAGTGCCCACTCGACGGCGAGTTTAGCGCGGCCATAGGGATTGATCGGCTTCTGCGGTTCGTCTTCGCTAATGGGTACGTGCTGTGGGATGCCGTACGTGCTGCAGGTGCTGCTGAATACGATTTTGCTGATGCCGGCTGTGCGCATAGCGGCCAAGAGGGTCAGGGAGCATGCTAGATTGTTCTCGTAATAACGTTGGGGATCCTGGACCGATTCACCGACATAAGCCAAAGCGGCAAAATGCATGACCGCCTCGATACGGTGCTCGGCGAGTACCCTGTGCAGAGTGGTGGCGTCCGCGAGGTCTGCGACGATCAACGGTACTTGGCCCACCGCCTGGCGATGACCGCGACTGAGGTTGTCGTACACCCAGACCTGGTGTCCCTGACGGGTCAGATACCTGACCGTATGACTACCGACATAGCCGGCGCCGCCGGTGACCAGAATACGCATACGAGTGGTCCTCGCTTGCCGCCTGTAGTATCGTGTTCGTCCCGTGGGCCCTTAGGCACTAAGTCGCAAGTCCTGTCCCGGTGCCGCAAAACAAAACGACAGCGATGGGCACGAGCAGATCTCGAACCGTTTGAAAAGGCAATCGCGGCGTTCGCACATAAAGCGCCAGGGGGATCACGTTTTGCTCTGTGCCCACCTGCGGTGCTCTTTAAGCATACATCGGTTCATGACGACTTGCAGGCCCGTCTGGAGCGCACGTTCGGCGGCAGCGTTGTGGACGATCCCTTCCTGCATCCAAACGACTTTGGCCTTTTTCTTTATGGCTGCCTCGACGATTTCGGGCACAGCATCGGGCCGGCGGAAAATGTCCACCACATCTATAGGCTCCGGAACCGAGTCCAGGTCGGGATAAGATTTCTCGCCCAGCACCTGGGAGACGTTGGGATTGACCGGAATAATGCGGTATCCTCGGGATTGCAAATAGCTGGCGACTCGGTAGCTATCACGGTCGGGCTTGTCGGAAAGACCGACGATGGCGACGGTGCGCGACTGGCTCAAGATGCGGTCAATTTCTTCGTTGGACGCCTGAAAACGCGGAAGCTCACATTCTTGGGACATAACTTTCACCTCTGGTCGAACATAGTCTGCGGCCTGCCCTCGGTACATGCTGCAATCATCCGGACGATCGCCGAGAGCGATCGTATGTCCTGTGGCTCGCCCTGTGCGAGCAAAGCTGTTAGTGGTACGCTTCGAATTCTTTGCCGAGGACAGAGGCGGCGATCTTGAGAGCCAGTATTTCATCGGTGCCTTCGTAAATGCGACAAACGCGTACATCGGCCAGATGCCTTCCGGGACGGTACAAGGTGGACCAGCCGCGACCACCCAGGACTTGGACGGCACGGTCTGCCACATCCCAAGCGGCTTTGGCAGCGAAATATTTGGCTTCGGCGACCACCGTGTCGGCGCGTGTGCGCAGATGTTCGCGTTCGGGCGCCCGCTTCCAGTCCTCGACGGCTTCTGCAGCCCGCAACACCAGCGATTCGGTGGCCAGCCGCTGCACCTCCATGACGGCGATATGTTCCTGGATCAATTGGTGCCGGGCTATTTCTTTACCGTGCTGCAAGCGCGAGCGAGCATAGGCGCATGCCTCCTGGAGGCAATCCTCGATGACCCCGAGGCAACCGGCAGCGACACTGAGACGGCCACTGATCAAGGTAGTCATGGCGATCCGAAATCCTTCTCCCTCGGGGCCGAGCAGATTGCCTTTGGGCACGGGATAGTCGCGCAGCTCGAACATAGCCGTGTTGGCTGTAGGCATACCCATCTTGGCATGCAGATCCTCGCAAGCAAAGCCAGGTTGCCCGGTCTCCACCAGAAAGGCACTGATGCGGCCTTTTCTATTCGCAGGATAGGCGAAGGTGACGATCAGGTGCGCTATGCCGCCATTGGAAATCAAATATTTGACTCCGTTGAGCCGGTAGCCGTCTGCTCGCTCTTCGTAGGTCATCTGCATTTCTAGGGGATTGCTACCTGCTTCAGGCTCGGTAAGTCCGAAGGCGCAAATGAGGTCGCCTCGACAGGTAGCCGGCAGATAGCGCTCTTTTTGTTGTGCGTTGCCGAACATCACGATGGGGAACTGGCCTATAGAAGAATGGCCGGAAAAAAACGTGCGCACGCCGGTGCCTTCGCGCCCGATCCGAGCCAGAGCCAATGCATAAGTCACGGCGTCTGCCTCACGACCTCCATAGGCCTGTGGCACCGGCATGCCCAACAGATCGTATTTGCGCGCCAGAGGGATCAGTTGGTCGTTGAAGCGTCTCTCGACGTAGCACAACTCCTCGATGGG
Source organism: Gemmataceae bacterium (assembly GCA_040289265.1). GTDB lineage: Bacteria > Planctomycetota > Planctomycetia > Gemmatales > HRBIN36 > PSKW01. The sequence goes on along the minus strand of PSKW01000002.1, from coordinate 474,802 downwards.
ACGCAACTCCTGGCAAAACGCCTCCACATCCTGCAAAAGCGCTCGCTGATCGCGGCCGGTCATGTCTGTCTCCTCGGCAGGTAGCTCTCCCGCCAGGAAGCCTGGCTCGAGGCAGCGGCGGTATGTACTTATTGGCGACCGAGACCGATTCAGATCGCCGGCACCGAGCAGCCGGCCCTCGGGGGCTGTGCACGTACCGAGAGCCTGGCAAACACTGCAAGAGTCCTCTTGTGCTCATTGTAGCTCTAAGGTTTACAAGGCTGCGCGTATCAGGCGTCGCAAAGAGCACATCCCTGGGGGCCTTGTGCTTTAGCCCATGCCAGCGCCTGAGCGGCCTTTTCGAGAACGCTCGCCGTATCCAGTGTGTCGCTGGATTTGCACGCGGGTCCAAGGACTACCGCGCCAGCACTTGCGGTCACGGTGATCGAGGAGGGGCCCAACGGCATAGACATCGAGCCGAGCGACTCCTGAAGTCGGCGGATAAAAGCTTGCGCGGACTGGCTGTCCACCCCCGGGGCCAGCAGGAGAAACTCGTCGCCTCCATAGCGCGCGATGACATCGGTGCTGCGCACAATTTGGCGTAGCCTTTGACCGAGCTGTGCCAGCACTCGGTCGCCGCCGGTCAACAAATAGCGCTCGTTGATCTTGCGGAAATCATCTATATCCAAAAGTGCCACCACGAGCGGTTCGTTGCGCGTCGGAGTCGGCTGCAGCAATTGTCGGAGCAGTTCAAGCGCTGCGCGCCGATTGGGTAAACCCGTCAAAGGATCGGTACGGGCTTCCTTTTCGAGCTGGGAGAGTCTGGCGGTCAGAGCCTGTGGCTCCTTGGTGAGCTGCCTGCGCGCCAGGGTGAGCATATGCAGTGCCGCGGACAATCGCTCCATAGGCAGGCCAATGACATTGGTCAAGCTGCCGCTGCGCAGCTCGACATAAGGATCGTCCTTCTCTTGGATGGCATAGGCGCCCGATTTGCCTTCCCAAGTCCCCGAGGCTAGATACGCTTCCAGACCTGCCTTGGTCCAGGGCCGCATGTATACGCGGCTGACTTCTTGCCAGGCAAGTTGCCAGTCTTCGGGACGCAGCCAGAGGCAGGTACCCGTCCAAAGCTCGTGCTCGGTGCCGGCTAGACGCTCGAGAATGCGTCGGGCATCCTCACGGTCAACGGGTTTGCCGATTACTTGTCCCTGATGCCAGACGATGGAGTCGGCGGCAATGACCACCCCCTCTGCGACCCTGGAGGCCACAGCCTCGGCCTTGAGCCGCGCCACGTGAGCGACATACGCTGCCGGACCTGAATCGCTGCAGTGTTCGGGTTCTTGGATCCCGGCGGGGATGACTTCGAAGGTATAACCCGCACGCTGCAACAATTCCCGGCGCGCCAGCGATGCACTGGCCAGCACGATGCGCATGCAGTCAACTCTCCACTTCTAACGATTCCGGTTGGGCATACAAGTGGGCATTTCGCCCGCTTTCCCTCGGTTCTGCTCCTGGCTATCTGCTGCGCCGATACCCTGTAATGCTACGAAACTGGAACGGACTTTGCCTCGATGCAGTCGGCCGCTGCTATGGCTATGTATCGGCATGGCTTGCGGTAAGCGCATAGCTTGTGGTAAGCCGGTAGCACACGCGGGAGTTTTTGCGTCTCAGGCGATGCTGGCCAATGCGAACTGCGAAGCTGCAGCCCCGCGCACGCAGGAAACCGCTTGCAGCATGCAAGCAGCATCGGTAGGATGTCTCAAAGCCGTAGATGGGTTATAGGCTTGGTGGCTCTCCTTTGCCATCGGGCGTTAAAGGCCGGACAGTCCGGAGCTGCTCGGCGGATCGGCTGGCGAAAATGGTAAATGCTGACACAGGCTGAGTTATGGCCCATCGCAGATATTTATTGCCAGATTATGGCATCATCGAAATGAATTATCAGGCACGCCGCCGTCTGGGCGTCAATGTTTATCTTGTTGACGGCGGGGAGGAGTTCGTGCTCATTGACATCGGCTACCTCGACACGGTCAGTACCATTGTCGAGCTGCTGCGAGAAATGGATTTTGACCTGCAAGCGTGCAAAATGCTGGTCGCCACTCATGCCGACGCAGACCACGTCCAAGGCTTGGCGCGAGCTAAAGAATTGCTGCGCACCAAAGTGGCTGCTCATCCGCTGAGTGTCGAGCCATTGGAATCAGGCGATCCCATCTTGACCTACGCCAGCATTCGCGCCCAGGGGATCGAACTGGAAATGCCGCCGTGCAAAATTGACATTCTGCTCAACGAAGGGGACCGTATCCAAGTAGGGTCTCTCGAGTTGCATGTGTGGCATACTCCGGGCCACACGCCGGGGCAATTGGCCTTCAAAATGGGAAATGTCCTTTTCAGCGGTGACAACATCTATAAGGATGGCTGCGTGGGCGTCATTGACGCTCATCACGGCTCCAGTATTCCGGATTTCATCCGGTCGCTGCAAAGAATTCTGCATGACGACTCGGAAATCCTCTTGCCCAGTCACGGGCCCCCGTTCCGGAGAGATAACCGCATGATACAGAGGACCATAGACCGTCTGATGCAATATCAATACATGGCCGACTTCGGTACTTGCGCCGTGAGCTGGCCGCTTTTGGAAGAATGGGAAAAAGACGTAGTCGCTGGCCGGTTGCCAGATCTGCGCAAGTCTGGCACCAAACCATGACCGAGCATAGGCGCTTCTTTGGAGGTTCAAAAATAGACGCAATTTTTCATGTCGAAGTTGAAAGCGGGGCTTTTTGACGGGTGGATCAATGCCCATCGGTATTTAACTCAACCCACGGCGCCGTAAAGGGCCGGCGCTGCGCGTATTCGGCCATATTCAGGCCAGAAAGTCCGATTTCACATTTACCAACTACGGATAGACAAATATCCTTAGCTACTTGGGCCGCTCAGCATCGAGAGTGCTGCACATTGGCTTGCCCTTTTTTAAAAAGGGCTTGCCCTTTTTTAAAAAGGTAACTATGTTGATCATCATGATAATTGTAGTTCCTAGGGCGTTTGGATTGTTGATCCGATGCGGATTCAACTGTGTGATTGCTTGTGCCATTGCGGTCGTTCTTTGGCTGGCTTTTGGTCCACAGGGTGATGGAGATGCAGACGCCGAAATCTTGCACGCCAGTTACGATGCGACCCGCGAGCTATTCGCCGAGGTGAATGCAGCGTTCCAGGCGTGGTACGCGCAGCATTACGGCAAAGTGGTGCGAGTGCGTATGTCCCACGGTGGGTCGGCGTCCCAGGTCCAAGCAGTGTTGAACGGACTGGATGTGGACGTCATTTCGGTAGCAGTGCCGGCTGACCTGGATAGGCTCATCGAAGCCGGACTAGTGCAGTTACAACAGATGCAGGCAAACCGTTTGCCTCCCTTCTATGACACGGTCGTCCTGGTGGTACGTCGGGGCAATCCGCTGAACATTCGCGATTGGCTGGACTTGGCTAAGCCCGGGATGGACGTGGTTATGCCCAGCCCGCGCAGTTCCGGTGCGGCCCGATGGATTCTCCTAGCCATATGGGCGGGCTTGAGAGAGTACGCCGAGTCCGATAAGCAGGCGATCCTGGCGTCCATACTGGGCAATGTTCAGCGCTGGGAAGTCAGCAGCCGCACTGCAGCTGTACGGTTTTTCCGGCGTCGCCAGGGGGATGTGATAGTTACCTGGCTGCACGACGCTTTGGCCCTTACTGGCGGTATAGAGAACGATGCCGAGGTCATCTACCCGCGAACGAGCATACGCGCTGAGCCGGCCATTGCTGTTGTGGATCGAGCGGCGCGGCGCAAAGGCACGCTCGAAGTCGCTCGAGTCTACGTCGAGTTCCTCTACCGGCCCGAGGCACAGACGATTATCGAGCGTCACTATTACACGCCGGCCCAACCTGGCCAGATAAGGCCGGACAGTCCACCGCTTGTGCTGCAGACGGTCGAGCAAGTGTTCGGCTCCTGGCAGGCAGCACACCGACTTCTGTTTGCACCCGGCGCTTTATTCGATCGCTGTACCCGAACGCACTAACCTGGGGTAAAACAGCCGGCACCGTGCCGTTCCTGGCGCACCAAGCAACCGAGACGAACCATGTGGCGGCGAGCGATAGCGAGACGGAGCTTTTTCAGCTTGAGCGCAGCAGTGACGCTGGCGTACATGAGCTTGCTGCTTTTTATGCCACTGGCGGCTGGCGTACTGGCGGCATTGCAGCTGGAGCCGGCCGAGTTCTGGCGGATCGTCGCTCATCCGCGGGTGCTGTCGGCTTACCGGGTCATCTTTTTGTGCAGCGGTCTGGCAGCCATCGTCAACGGCCTGATTGGACTCGTTGTGGCTTGGGTCCTGGTGCGCTACGAGTTCGTAGGCAAGCGGCTCTTGGATGCGCTGGTGGACTTGCCATTGGCCTTGCCCACTGCGGTGGCAGGCTTGACCTTTGCTTCGCTTTACAGTCCGACGGGCTGGCTCGGACAGCATCTGACTGCGCTGGAGCCGGATGGTTGCATTGGTCGCATCTTCGCTGCCGATGGAGTGATCGGCCGATTCTTCGGCGGCTGGGATATCCGGCTGCACGATGGCGCGTTGGCGATCGTGGTCGTCCTGCTTTTTGTGGGCTTTCCTTTTGTGGTTCGTGCTGTGCAGCCGGTCCTGGCCGAACTGGAGCCGGAACAGGAAGAGGCAGCGGCAAGCCTCGGTGCCAGCCGCGGACAGACGTTTCGCTACGTGATCCTTCCTTACATTCTGCCAGCCTGGCTGACCGGGATGGCGTTGGCGTTTGCCCGCGGCCTGGGCGAATATGGGGCGGTCGTATTTGTGGCCAGCAATTTACCGTACCGCACGGAAATTCCGGCGGTGCTGGTCGTGGCCAGTCTGGAACAATTTCAGATTGCCGAGGCGGCCGTTGTCGCTTTGGGGATGATGCTGCTAGCGTTTATGAGTCTGCTGGCCATCCAGCTTCTGGAGCGATGGAGTCGGCGTCATGAAGCAAACATCTAACGCGACTTCGCTGCGGGCCGATCCGTGGTATGTTCGTGTGCCGCTGATCATTTTGGCCGTTGCTTTGGTCGGCTGGCTCGTGGTGTTGCCTGTGGTGTACGTGTTCGCGAGTGCTTTCGAGAAGGGATGGGAAGTTTACTGGCGAACCGTTTCCCGCGAAGAAGCGCGGCATGCTCTGCGCCTGACTTTGTGTGTGGCGGCGTCGGCGGTAGCGATGAACACCGTTTTCGGTCTGGCGGCCGCCTGGTGGCTGACACGCCGTTGCCGGCGAGGGCGCAACTTCTGGGTCGCTTGTTTGGATCTGCCTTTGACCTTGTCGCCCGTGGTGGCGGGGCTGTGCTTGGTGCTCTTTTTCGGTGCCCGGTCGCCCGTTGGCAGTTTTCTAGAACGCGCGGGAGTACCGATCATCTATAACGTCGGCGCCCTGGTGCTGGCCACCGCCCTGGTGACCATGCCGTTCGTGGCACGGGAGTTGATGCCGACACTGGAAGCGATAGGGACCGAACAGGAGCAGGCGGCGCGAACTCTAGGTGCCCGTCCGTGGCAGGTGCTGCTGTACGTCACTTTACCGCAAATCAAATGGGGGTTGCTGTATGGCATATTGCTGTGCTCGGCGCGGGCGATCGGAGAGTTCGGAGCGGTTTCCGTGGTCTCGGGACGCAAAGCCGGTCGGACGGACACGCTGACCATCCACATCGAGAAGCTATATCAAAGCCTGGCACCGGACGCCTTGCCCGCCGCCTTTGCCGTAGCATCTCTGTTGACCGTACTGGGGCTGATCAGCCTCGCCGCACAGTGGTACATGCACAAAGGGGCTTGGATATGGGACCAGCGCGAATGGGCCAAACAATAACCGAAGTGACTATCGGCATCGAAGGCGTCAGCAAGCGCTTTGGCCCCCATGTGGCTCTGGAAAACGTCACCGTGACTATTCCTGGCGGCTCGTTGACGGCTCTGCTAGGGCCATCCGGCTCGGGCAAAACGACTCTGTTGCGCATCGTCGCCGGGCTGGAAATACCGGACGCCGGACGCGTCCTCTTCAACGGTCGCGATGCGGCAGAACGGGATCCGCGGCAGCGCAACGTGGGCTTTGTTTTTCAACATTATGCTCTTTTCCGGCACATGACGGTTTTCGACAACATCGCCTTTGCGCTCAAAGTACGCGGCTGTACCCGGGCGGATATCGAGCGCCGTGTCGCCGAGTTGCTGCGCCTGATCCAGCTGGAGGGGATCGAAAGGCGTTATCCCCACCAACTGTCGGGCGGGCAGCGGCAGCGCGTAGCACTGGCACGCGCACTGGCTGCACGGCCTCAGGTGCTCTTGCTCGACGAGCCTTTCGGCGCGCTCGACGCCCGCGTCCGACAGGAGTTGCGCGACTGGCTCAAGCGACTGCATCAGGAAGTGCGCGTCACCAGCGTTTTTGTGACCCATGATCAGGAAGAAGCCCTCGAACTGGCGGACCAGATCGTGGTCATGAATCGCGGCCGCATCGAGCAGGTCGGCTCGCCTGAAGAGGTCTATCACCGCCCTGCCAATCCGTTCGTGATGGAGTTTTTGGGCCGGGTCAATCTGTTCCATGCGCGGATCGAGGAGGGGAAGCTGGTGTTGGCCACGCCTTCTGCTGAAGGTGGCGGTACGGTGACCGGCTACGCAAGACCTCACCAACTGGACATCAGTCGCCAACCCAACGGCGAACTGAGCTTGCCGGGACGCATCGAGCGCATCCACTCGGCAGGCGTGCAGGTGCGAGTCATCGTGCGAGTCACCCAGGGAGGTCAACCCCTAGAGGTTCTTTTGAGCCAGGAACGCTTCGCAGAGTTGCAATTACAGGCAGGCGAAAACGTATTCGTGCGGCCACGGGAAATCAAAATCTTCGAAGGTGATTACGTCATCTAGCCTGGGGTGAGCGACGCGGCCTGTAGCTGTTGTCCACATGCAGCATGGCTTTCGCGCCGATTACTCTTGGTTCTTCTTTGGCCTACGAAGCTGTGCACCGTAGTGTCGCACTGGGTCGGTTGTTGGCTGTCTCGTATTCGAGTGTCCGAAAAAATCGGACAGCCCGACATGCACGGGATGCAAACACCTCAGCATGACGGCACTTTCTCAATTCACAAGATTTTATCTGTGAATCACTTATAGCAATTCAGGTGGCGCGACAGCATTCTGGCACGCGCCTTGCAACTCGGCGAGTCAAGTTCCCGAAAGTCGGGTCTTTCTTTGACCTGGGTTGGAGGATTGTGCCGGATGCTATGGGAATAGCATTCTGCACAGGGTTTGACCTGAGAGCCTTGGGTCTGGGTAGTTTCCCGGGTTACGCCCTTCCCGGCTGGCACCCGTGTGCAGCGCGGGGCCTAGAAGCTTGCCCCACCTCCTGGGCAGCTTCCCAAAGGTCGGGGGAGATGCGGAGAGCTTGCCCCTCGGCTCCTCCCATCTCCCTTTTATTGTGCCGCAAGCGGGACAGCTTCGGGATTTTCAATAAACGCCTATCGAATATGCGTGTTCGCCGGTACCAACGGCAAACCACTTTTAGGCGGAAGGGAATGGCAGACCTAGAGTTCTCGGATGCTCCGAAGCTCAGGAGAATGGCTGCTCAATTGCCTTGTGCTGCGAAGCGCTCAAGCGCGATCAAGAACATCCATAGGCAGATCAAGGCGATGCATATCAAGCAGAAAATAGACCCAATGATTCCACAAATCTGTCCCCCCTGCGTCACACCCAGGCCATTCGGATCCATTCGGCCTTCGCGCATTTTGCGCAGGTCGGTGTTGCCCATGGACCACGCGAAAAATCCAAGAGGAAGTCCGAGAGGCAGGCAAAGAAAAACCAGTGAAAGAACCAGTGACAGGATGCCGAGCGTCAGTATGGCTCCGCCGCGGTGCGGCTCTAGGCTAGTGTGGTACTTAGGCGGCGGAGGGGCCGCTGGCGAGATGCGAGCAGCCGGCTGCGCTGTTGCCACTCCCGGCTCCTGCCCAGTGTCTGCGGCAGCGGTAAAAACATCTTGGCAGGTGGGACAGCGGACTTGCCGGCCGATCAGTTCGTCAGGGATCTTCACGGGTGACCGACAGGCAGGGCAGCTCATGACTTGCGGCATAGGGCGTTTCTCCTTTAGTGCTTGCGCCGAGAAAAGTTGCAGCCCGTGACTAGGCTCAGCGCCCGATACGGCGCTTTTCGCCCCTTGTATCATGTTCTTCGGAGATTGTCAAACAAAATTTGCGCTACGGTCTGGTCGAGGTGCAAAAACAGTGCCCAAGGTGCATTGGGTCACGTTCGGATGCAAGGTGAATCAATACGACACCCAGCGCGTGCGCGAGGCGTTGGAGCAGGCTGGGTATATGGAAGCGCATACCGGTGAAACGCCGGACTTGTGTGTAGTCAACACCTGCACAGTAACCCACGAGGCCGATGCGCAGGCGCGGCAGATGATCCGCCGACTGGCACGGCAATGGCCGCACGCCGGTATCGTCGTCATGGGCTGTTATGCCCATCGCGATCCCGAAGCGTTTAGGCGGCTGCCCAATGTCGTTGCCGTCGTAGCCGCCCCCGAGCAATTGACAGGTGTGCTGCAACGATTCGGGGTCGAGCGTCTGCCAGCGGGCATTACGCGTTTCGAGCGGCATGCGCGTGCTTTTGTCAAAGTACAGGACGGCTGCCTGCTCAACTGCACCTTTTGCATTATCCCCAAAGTTCGGCCGACCCTGTGCAGTCGGCCTATCGAGGACATCGAGGCCGAAGTGAGACGCTTGGTGGACGGGGGGTACCGGGAAATCGTTTTGACCGGTATCCACCTAGGCCATTATGGCATAGACCTCAGTCGCGGTGAGCCCAAAGAACGCTGGACGCGGTTGTGGCATGTGCTCAGGCGGCTGTCGGTGTTACCGGGCGAGTTTCGCATCCGGCTGAGCAGCCTGGAGGCGGCTGAAATGCGCCGCGACTTACTGGAAGCCATCGTCGCCTGCCCACGGATTTGTCCGCATTTTCATCTGTGCTTGCAAAGCGGCTCGGACCGCATCTTGCAGCTCATGCGCCGACGCTATCGGGTGGATAGCTTCTTGCGCCGCTGCGAGGAGCTGCGCAAGTTCTTCGAGTGCCCCGCGATCACCACCGATATTATCGTCGGCTTTCCCGGGGAAAGCGATGCCGACTTCGAGAAGACGCTCCAAATAGCTCGTCTGGCGGGATTTGCCTGGATGCACGTGTTTCCGTTCAGTCCGCGCAAGGGAACGCCGGCAGCCCACATGCCCGACCGAGTGCCGCCGCACCTGCTGCGCGAGCGTAAAGAACGGATCCTGCGCCTCAACGACGAATTGGCCCGGGCCTATGCCGCGCAATTACTGGGCAGAACTCTCGAAGTACTAGTAGAACGCCAGGATCCGCGACGGCCTGGTTTGTTGACCGGTACGGCGTGCCGCAAAGTGCACGTTAGCTTTGATGGTCCAGTAGGAGCGATCGGCCAGCTAGTGCAGGTGCGAGCCGAAACGGTGGACGGCACCGATCTCATCGGCCAGCGCGTCACCGAGGCTGCCCCAAACTGGCCGTTGCTTCACGACTTGGCAGCCACGCCCACAGGCGCTGCTTTGCCAGTCGTCGCGTCGCCTGGAACAAACTGAGGGTGCCGGTAGCTGGCGCTTGTAGTATGCTTTCAGGGGAGGTACCATCGTGATTATGAGGGCAAACGAATTGGGTCCCAACACATCTCAGTATCGGCACTTTGTCCTGGAACGTTTGGGGGACATCTGCGTCGTCCGACTAGGGCCCCAGACGTTGGAAGAAGTGCAGATTCAAGAGTTCGGCGACGACGTACTGGACTTGATCGAACGGCAGGGATGTCGGCGTATGGCCATCGTTTTCGGCCCACTCGATTGCCTGTATAGCGTCTTTTTGGGTAAACTCATGACCATCCGCAATCGTATGGTTGCTTTGGGCGGCGAGTTACGGCTGTGCGAAGTACCCGAGCTGGCGCGAGAAGTATTCCGGGTGTGCAGGCTCGAAGAATATTTTCAGTTCCGTCCCCGTCTGAGTGATGTTCTGCGCGAGTGGGGCGTTACCGATGGACCGGCTTGAAGTCCACAGCCCGGGCCTATTCGGCCGCACCGGAGCTGAGCAAGAGCCTAGTCAGAGCAGTACCCGTCCGCAAAAGTCACGGGCAGCTCCAAGGCCTTTTCGAGTCGCCGTAGGAATTCCTGTCTGGGAATCTCGCGGCCTCCGAAGCGCGCTGTGTGATCGTTGAGGATTTGGATATCGAACAGGACATATCCGCGCCGTCGTAGGTGCTCGACCAATGCAACCAAAGCAGCATTGGAGGCATTGGCCGTCGTATGGAACATGGATTCCCCGCTGAAATAACCCCCCAATGCCAGACCGTAGACCCCGCCCACCAGCCGACTGCCGAGCCAGGTTTCGACGCTATGGGCTATACCGCGACCATGCAACTCGGTATAAACCTGCATCATGTCGGCTGTGATCCAGGTCCCTTCGGGGCGGTTGGCCGCGCATCCCCTGATCACTTCAGCGAAGGCTCGATCGAACGTGAAATGGAACTTGCCCTGACGAAGGATGCGCTGCAATCGGCGTGGCACGTGGAAGCTATTTAGCTCGATAATGGCACGTGGGTCGGGCGACCACCAGCAGACAGGCATGCCTTCGTCGTACCAAGGGAATAGCCCGCGCCGATACGCTGCCACCACCGACTCCGGAGTCAGCCGCCCGCCGACTTTGACCAGGCCGATGTCTCTCGTCATGCCGCTGCCCGAACGGTTCCGAAACCCCCGATGCCGCTGGTCCGATCACTGGACGCCCCGAAGTAGGCCCGACCCTAGTTGGAACGAGTTCACGACGTTTGTTATACGCAATGTGCGCACGCCATGGCTTGCCCGGCGATGCGGGGTACCGACGGCCAACGAGCAGCCAGCGCGTGGTGCGCGGTTGCGACCGAGGATCGAAATGCCAGTCAGACCGATGAGGCTGGCACATAAGAGCCGGCGACGACTCGATTGCGGCCAGCTGCCTTGGCAGCATAGAGATTGCTGTCTGCCTGCCGCAACAAGGCGTGCAAGCTCGGACAATCCGGTCCGTACTGGGCGATACCGAAACTGGCGGTCAGATGCAAAATACGGTCGCCCACGGGCAAAGGTGTCCGCGCCAGTTGCTCGCGCAGCCGGTTGCAGAACTGCTCGGCACCGGCGAGATCGGTATTGGTCAAAATGAGCAAGAACTCTTCGCCCCCGAAGCGTCCGATCAGGTCGGTGTCGCGCTGGCAGCTACGAAATAAATTGGCCACTGCTTTGAGCGCTTGATCTCCGACCAGATGGCCGAACATGTCGTTGATGCGTTTGAAATGGTCCACGTCTGCGAGCACGATGCTCAGGGGCGTTCCATAACGCGCGCTCCGGGCCACTTCCTCTTCGAGCCGTGCCGTAATATAGCGGCGATTGAAATGGCCGGTCAGCTCGTCGGTGTGGGATAGCTCCCACAACTTTTGGTTGAGCAGCTCCAGCTCTTGGTTGCGCAGCCGCAACGTTTCCAGCAGCCGGGCATTTTCGCGTTCGAGTCGGCGTGTATGCACCGCAGCGCGCACGGCACGATCCAGGAATCCCGGATCGCGTAGCACATGGTCCTTGACCAAATAATCGGCCGCACCGGCTTTCAAAGCCCTTACCGCCGCCGCTTCGTCTCCCTGCCCGGTGAGGATGATATACGCCGCTTCGCCACATTCCTGGATCAGACGCTCCAGGCAAGTCAATCCATCCTCGCCTGGCAGCCGGTAGTCGAGGATGACGGCGTCGGGCCTAAAGGAGTGTGCCAGCCGATAGGCATCGGCAGCCGAATTGCCTTCGACGATTTCGTAACGTGCGGCGCTGTGGTGGGCCAGGAGTGTGCGGATCAGGGTCCGATCTTCTCGCGAATCGTCTACGAGGAGCAAATTGATCACGGCCGGGGCCGTCAAGCCGGCGTGGACCACTTCACTGCATCGCGATCCGCCGATGACCGGTGTCAGCATAGCCGTTTTTCCATAAGTTTCCGATTGTCTGTACAGCCGTTGCGACCCTCCCGCTCGTTACAACAATTATGGGACACAAATCCGTTACGTGCTGAACACAGGCCAGCATGAGTCGCTGGTGCCGAGCATTTCTGCGGCGGCATCGTAAAATTTTCGATATGAATAAGCGCAAGCGGATCGTATTGTTGCAGCTTCCAATTCCGCCTCTGGCACCGGGGCCAGCGCAGGCCAATAGTCCGCTGGCGGCCGCCTATCTCAAGCTGTTCGCACGCCGCCGGGGTCTGGAAGCGCACTACGATATCGAAATAATGCCCAGCTCTCTGGTCAACGAGTTGGGGGATCGAGCACTTGCGGCAGCCATCTTGGAGCGTCGCCCCTGGGCGGTAGGGATGACGTGTTACCTGTGGAACGTAGAGCGCGTTTTATGGCTGGCCGAAAGGCTCAAAGAGCAATGTCGCGAGGTGATCGTCCTTGTGGGCGGGCCGGAGATAACGCCCGACAATGCCTGGGTCTTGTCGCATCCATGCGTGGACGGTGCCGTGATCGGCGAAGGCGAACAGACTTTTGCCGAGTGGCTCGGGATGCAGGCCAACGGCGAGAACGATGCCATAGTGCCCGGGATGTATCGGCACCGCCCGAGCAGCACTGTGGGCGATGTGCTTGCTGCCGTCGCACAGATTCCGCGACGCGCCCCGCTCACCGATCTGGACGAGATAACTTCGCCATATCTGGAGGGAATTCTCGATGCCGCCGCGGAGGGAGTGATGCTGTTGGAAACCGTGCGCGGCTGTGTGTTTCGCTGCAAGTTTTGCTATTATCCCAAAAGCTACGAAGGGCTGTATTTTTTGAGTCAGGAGCGGTTGCGGGCACAGCTCGACTACGCAGTTCGCACAGGGGTGACGGAGCTGGTGTTTCTCGACCCGACACTCAATCAGCGTCGCGATTTCGCCGACTTGCTGCGTTTGGTGGCCCAGTATCGCAGCCAGGGGCACTGGACTTGTTTCGGGGAATTGCGGGCCGAGGGGATTACCGAGCACACGGCTCAGCTTTTGCGCGCCGCCGGGTTTCACGAAGTCGAGGTCGGCCTGCAGTCCATTGACCCGCAGGCGCAGGAGCTAATGGATCGCAAGAATCACCTGCGTGCTTTTGAGCGCGGCGTGCGCGCCCTGCTCGATGCCGGTATCCGTGTCCGTGTCGACCTGATCTTGGGGCTGCCTGGAGACACGCCGGACAGTATCCGCAGAGGCTTGCATTATTTGTGCGACCAGCGCTTGTTTTCCGAAGTGCAATTGTTTCACTTGGCAGTGTTGCCTGGTACGGCGTTCCGTCGGGAAGCGGCGACCTTGGGTCTGGAGTATCAGGACCGACCGCCGTACTATGTGCGGCGCACGCCGACGTTGGCGCCTGCCGATTTTTACCGACTGGTCTACGAAGCGCAGGAGCTTTTTGAGCTGGATTGGGATACCTGGCCGGAGCCGGCGCTGGACATTCAGTGCTCGGGGTGGCCGCGACGTGCGGCGTGTGTCGTCGTACCTGCGAGTCAAGAGCAGATAGATCAGGCCTTGGGCGCGCCGGCAGACCGAGCACAAACCTTTACCCTCTGGCTGCGCAGTGCGGATTTCGAGCGGCATCGCTATGCTGCCGCCTCGCTGGTGGAAAAGGTGCTCCAAGACAATCCGTTTTCGTCGCTGCAAGTGGTGTTGGAGCCGACCGGTCCATGCCAGGCTTTGACCGAGAAGGCCTTGGCGACAGTGGCCCGGGCGGCGCGACGCCGACCGACCTACTTGGACAGATACTATGCGTTTCAGCCGGGCCGTCCGATCGGTGCCGTACGTTTGTTGGTCGTCATGCCGGCGTCCGCCCGTCAGCAGGTGCCTGCCGAGCAGCTGACGGCCTTGAAAGAATGGGCCACCCTGGTCTGGCGTGGCGACATGCCCGGTCCTCTGGACGATGACGAGTACCTCTTGAGCTCGGCTACAGCAGGCGTCGCCCGTTCGGGGAGCTGACGCGCGGCCAAGGCTCAGCCGCGCCGCTGTTCGAGTTTGGCGCGAACCAAAGGCACCACCGCAGCAGGGATGAACTTGCTCAAGTCGCCGCCGAAGGAGATGATTTGCCGGATGAGCGTGCTACTCAGGTGGGAGTAATCCACGCGCGACAACAAAAAGACTGTCTCGATAGTCGGGTCGAGCGTCTGGTTGGTAAGAGACATGCTGAATTCATATTCCATATCGCTGACGGTACGCAGTCCGCGGAGCATCACACCGGCTCCGACCTGGCGCACAAAGCGTACCGCCAAACCGGTGAATGGGATGACCTCGACGTTGGCATAGTTCTCGACAGCGACACGCAGGATATGCACGCGCTCGTCAATGGTAAACAGCGGGGTTTTCTCCGGATTGACGCCTACGCCGACCACCAGACGGTCGAAAATCCGGCTCCCCCGCTCGATGATGTCTACGTGGCCGAGGTGGACCGGATCGAACATACCGGTGTAAACCGCCACGCGTGGGTTGACTTCTGCGGGCATTAGCTGAGTTTCCTGCGCCAATGGTTCAAGACCGCCACGGTGTGTTCCAATTCCTCGACGGTATTGTAGAAATGCGGACTGATGCGTAGCCGGCCTGCACGCTGATTGAGGATGATGCCGTGTTGTCGGCAGTGGCGCACGGCCTGACGTGGATCTGCCGGACACTCGACGGCGACGATGCCCGACTTGTCTCGCTCCAGTCGGCTGCTGTAGACAGGCCATCCATGGGTTGTGAGCCGCTCGCACAGTAGGTCGGTCAGTTCCAGGACGCGTGCGCTTATGTTTTCAACGCCGATACGCACAATCAATTCGATGCTGGCTCCTAAAGCGGTCAACCCACCGACATTGTAACTGCCGCACTCGAAGCGACCGGCGTGGGGCTTGAGCCGGAAATCAATGACGCTGAACTCTGTATCGCGCAGGACACTGCGCCAGCCGACCTCGATCGGATAAAGTCTTTCGAGATGACACGCACGGACATAAAAAAGGCCCGCCCCCTCGGGACCTAGCAGCCATTTGTGCCCGTCGGCAGCACAGAAATCCACCGGCATACGACGCACGTCGAGCGGCAAAACACCCAGCCCCTGAATGGCGTCCACAAAGAACAATATCCCGCGCTGCCGGCAAAGTTCGCCGACTGCGTCCAGATCGTTGCGAAAACCGCTGCTGAATTCCACGTAGCTGAGACTGACCAGTCGCGTCCTTTGATCTATCTGCGCACGGATGTCGTCTAGCCAAATGCGGGCGTCGCGAGTCGGAATCAGTCGTACTTCCACGCCGTATCGGTGCAAGTTGAGCCAAGGGTAGATATTGGACGGATACTCTTCGCGGGCAACGAGGACATTGTCCCCGGGCCGCCAGTCCAGTCCCTGGGCGACGAAATTGATCGCTTCGCTGGTGTTTTTCACAAAGGCTATTTCGGATGGGTCGGCATGAAGAAGTGCCGCAGCCAAGACGCGGACTTGTTGGATGCGCTTGTCCCAATCGTCTTCGTGGGCATCGCCGTGCTGGCACAGGTCTTCAGCATATTGCCTGAGTGCTTCCGCGGCTGGCAAGCTCAACGGTGCCACAGCCGCATGATCCAGAAACACCCAGTGCTTGGTTATCGGAAAGTATTGCTCTCTGAAAGTCGTCCAGTCGCTCGCCAAACGCGGCTCCTCGAAGCAGATCCCAGGCCGTTACCGCTCTTCGCTTTCGCCCCTAATCATCTTAGGAGCTGCGTGCCGCTAGGCCTTGTTGACCTAGGTCCCAATGCATCGGGTTGTGGACGCCAGGCGGCTCGCAACCCTGCCCACGCACTTGTTGCACACGGGTCATGACGGCTTGCATTTTTTTAGCACGGCGAAAGATCTCGCAAGTGGCGGAGTTGCCCCTTGTGAAACGTGATCGAACGGTAGGCGCTTCGTGTTGCGCACTTCTCGAACTCAATGCGTGCATAAGGCGCCGTCACAGGCTAACCGCAGCGTGTTGCACCAGGCAGCGGAGGGATACCGGGCGGATAACAGTCAAAGAGCTGCCAAAAAGGCATCTGTTTCTGTCAACGACGATCTGGACGCCCTTTCCTGCCATTTTGACTGTCCATTCGATGAGGCGCAAAGAATGGTTATTTGCGCGCAAGCCTTTTATGAGAAAGACTTTAGTAGGTTGTTTGCGCCAACGGTATACGATTTGCAAGCGCAGTATCTTAGGAAAAAATGCCGCTTTTTGGAGGCGAGTCATGAGTTTATGGACTTGGCGACCTGGTTGGGATCCGTTTGGCGAGTTACAACGCCAAGTGGACAGGCTTTTCGATCTTACGATCCGCCAATTTTGGCAGACGGATCGGCCATACCCGCCTTTGAATTTGTACGAAACAGGGGCGGAGTATGTGTTGGTGGCGTCGGTGCCAGGCGCTCGTCCAGAGGACATCGAGCTGTCGGTTTTGGGGGACACCTTGATCCTGCGTGGGGAGCGGCGGGTGCGTCAGAATGTTGCCGAAGATGCGTATCGTCGTCAGGAACGATGGTATGGGAAATGGTCGCGCAGCGTGCAACTGCCCGAGCAGGCGGATGCCAATCAGATCGGCGCCACTCTGGAGCACGGACTGCTAGTCGTGCGTATTCCCAAGGCGGCCCAGGCGGTTGCGCGGCAGATCCCCATTCGCGTGCGTGATGGACGCCCCGAGCCGGAAGGAGGGTAGGTATGTCTAGCCCACACCCAGAGGGCGAAGGCCGTTTGGAGCGTGTGGAAACGCGTGCGGCGTCGCCCAGCGAAGTATATGCGCCCGCTCTGGACATTTATGAAAGTGCCGAGGGACTGGTCATCGAGGCCGACCTGCCAGGGGTACCGGACGAATTGCTGGAAGTGCGCGTCGAGGAAAACAATCGTCTGACACTTTTCGGCCGCGTGCGCTGGCCGGTGCCCGCCGAGGCGCGGTGCTTGGTCGAAGAGATCCGCCCAGGCGATTACTTTCGCTCGTTCATCCTCAGCGAGCAGGTAGACACGGAAAGGATCGCAGCAGAATTCAGTGATGGCGTGCTGAGATTGGTTTTGCCCCGGGCTACGCGTGCCAGACTGCGACGTATTGAAATACGTACGCCTACGCGTCAGCCCAGAAGCGAAGGCCATGCATGAGCGAGGTTTTGATGAACGAGCGGACCGCCGGGCGCACGGTCCGCTCGTCTGCGATTCCCGAATGGACTGGACGCTCGGCCGTCTCAGATGTCGAAGTACAAGTAAAACTCGTAGGGGTGAGGCCGTAGGCGGATGGCATCAGCCTCCTTTTCGGTTTTGTACCAAATCCAAGTGTCAATGACATCCGGAGTGAAGACGTCGCCTTTGAGGAGGAACTCCTGATCCTGACGCAAGGCTTTGAGCGCCTCGTCCAGGGAACCAGGCGTCTTCGGGACCTTGGCCAGTTCTTCGGGTTCCAAGTCGTAAATATCTTTGTCGAGCGGCTCTCCGGGGTGCATTTTGTTTTGGATGCCGTCGAGCATTGCCATGAGCATGGCTGCGAAGGCCAGATAGGGATTGCTCGACCCATCGGGGCAGCGAAACTCCAAACGTTTCGCCTTGGGCGAGGGGCTGTACACCGGGATGCGCACGGCAGCAGAACGATTGCGTCGGCTATAGGCGAGGTTGACCGGCGCTTCGTACCCGGGAACCAATCGTTTGTAGCTGTTGGTCGTGGGATTGGTAAATGCACACAGTGCCGGTGCGTGATGCAGCAGTCCGCCGATGGCGTACAGCGCAGTATCGCTCAAACCGGCATAGCCGCTCCCGGCAAAAAGGTTCTGATTGTTCTTCCACAAACTAGTATGGACATGCATGCCACTGCCATTGTCCATGAAGATAGGCTTGGGCATGAACGTGGCGGTTTTGCCGTACTTTTTGGCCACGTTCTTGACGATGTATTTGTACTTGAGGACGTTGTCGGCCATTTGCACTAGCGGGGCGTATTTCATGTCTATTTCGCCCTGGCCGCCGGTGGCTACTTCGTGATGCTGTGCCTCGATCGGGATGCCACACTCGATCATTGTCAGCATCATTTCCGAGCGGATGTCGTTGAGCTTGTCGGAAGGGGGAACTGGGAAGTACCCCTCTTTGTAGCGCAACTTGTATCCGAGATTGGGCTTTTCGTCGCGACCGGTATTCCAAGCACCCTCGGCTGAGTCAATGAAGTAGTAGCCGCAGTACTGTGTTTGATCGTAGCGGATATCGTCGAAGATGAAGAATTCCAGCTCCGGGCCAAAATAGGCGACATCGGCAATGCCGGTGGACTTCATGTAATTGACAGCCTTGCGAGCGATATTACGCGGGTCACGCGTGTAATCCTCACGGGTTAACGGGTCCTGGATGTTGCAAATCATGGTCAGGGTCGGCTGGGCAGTGAAAGGATCTATGAACGCCGTCTCGGGCTGAGGAATGACCAGCATGTCGGATTCGTTGATCGCTTGCCATCCGCGGATAGAGGAGCCATCGAAACCGACGCCTTCCTCGAAAACCGATTCATCCAAAGCATCTGCGGGAATGGTAAAATGTTGCCACAGGCCAGGAAAATCCATGAAACGCAAGTCGACTGCCTTGATTTGCCTCTCCCGAATCAGCGCCAGCACTTCTTTTGGCTTCACAGGTGTGACCTCCTCTACTTACAAGCCCCTTTTGCGCCCTGTCCGATTAGGGCGTTCTTTACCATCCGGATGCCTTAGCTTTATCAGTTTTAACGCAAGCAGGCTATGCGTCCCTAGCATCACTGAGACAGACGCCTGGGCCAGTCTCTAGGCTTTTCTCTCAGCGCCAGAAAAGTTAATATGCGTAGGATATACTTGGATTGCACAGTATGTGCCATAAGTGACCGGATTAGGTCAAAACGCCTGAAATGCCACAACTCTTTAATAATCAAAATCTTATGGCATTAACCGGCCGATTGCTCTCGCGGCTGTTCCTGGCAATTTTGCACATACTTTAGGCACATATGCATAAAGTTTGAGCTTTTCTTGTAGGCCGCGAGATATGGGTGTTAGGCTTGATGAGGAGCGAAAAATCAGAAGCCGCCGCTATTCACGTGAGCTGGCGACCCAATGTTCAATAGGGCGTGCTCTGGCTTTTATCGCTTGATACCGCTGGATGGGCTGACGACGCCGCCGACGCCGAGCAGTTCGGGATGCCGTGCGATTTTGTCAGCGAACAGCTCCAGATCGCGTATGATCCGGTCGAAGCGAGAAACGGCGCGCTGCAAGCCGACCACGGTGTCATTTACGTTGTTGTAGAGAGACGGATCGGAGACCAGTCGGCGGACCGTGCCATCTCCTTCGGCCAGAGCCTTGCTGAAGTCCTGCAAATTCATGGTGATCTGGTTGAAGCGCGCCAAACCCTGTTCGAGGTTTTTTGCGAGCATGGGCGCCTGGTCCGCTAGGGGACGGGTTATTTGTTGCACGTTGGTCAGCACCTCATCGGCACGTGCGAGGGAGTCGCTGAGCCGCTTCAAGGTGGCGCGTGCTTCGCGGAGGCCTTCGGTGGCTTCGCGCGACAGCGAGTCGAGCTTGGCGTCGAAATCTTTGGCGCTTTGTCGGATGTCCGTGAGGGTAGCGTCGGCATTGCGGGCCAGTTGTGACAATTGGTCGCTGGCGTCGCGCATGTTGCGCAGCAGCGCCGCCAGGTTTTTGCGATTGTCTTCGGTGAGGACGTCGTTGGCTCGACTGGCCAGCTCGCTGACCTGATCCAAGGTTTTGGTGAATTTGTCCTGGTTGGTTTCGATCAAGACTTCGGCCCGTTCGGCGACGCGGCCGAAATTGCGTGCCGCTACTTGCAACTCTTCGGCAGTACGGCGGAATACCGGCATGTTGTCGCTGATGCCTTTTGCGGCGGAGCGGATTTCCTCCAGTGCATCCTGAGTCACCTGGGCAAGATCGGTAGCACGGCCCAGGGCTTGCCGGATATCGGTGGGCGGTTTGCCTTGAAAGACGAAGCCGTCGGGCGCTGGACGCCGATCTTCTCCTTCGGGGAAAAAGTTGATGGAAGCGTCGCCCAAGACTAAGCCGCGTCCGATGACAGGCAGGTCGCCTTGACGCAGTTGGTATTTTCTGGCGACCGTGATTTGCACGATGACGTCCCCGGTATCGGGGTCCAATTCGACGTTGGTGACTTCGCCGATGCGCACACCGGACTTACGGACCGGTGTGCCTGCTTCCACCCCCGGCGCCTGTGGAAAGCGAATGGTATAGCGATAGGGGCGTGTAAAAAGTGCCGGAAATTCTCCGAACAGGATGATCAAAATGGCTAGGAGCAAAGAGGCTCCGAGCACGAAAATGCCAAGACGGAATTTCACGGCTTGGTCGTTCATAGAGCACCTCCTGGCCGAGAACGGTCGGCTGCCGCCTGCGCGGACGCATCCGCGTTTTCCAAGAAACGATCGCCTGGTTCAGCGCGCACGAATTGCTGCACGCGGGGATCGCTGGCAGTCCATAATTCCTCGCTAGTTCCCTGAAAAATGACCTGGGGTTCCGCAGGGCGCAGCCTGGTCACGGGGTGCAGCATAACCACCCGGTCGGCTACGCGCCGGATCGTTTGCAAATCGTGTGTGACTACGATGCTGGTGACGCGGTGGCGCCGATTGGTTTCGTGGATCAGTTCGTTGATGACGGCGCTCATGACCGGATCCAAGCCGGTGGTCGGCTCGTCGTACAGCATCACCTCCGGCTGGAGAGCGAGGGCCCTGGCCAAGGCGACCCGCTTTTTCATACCGCCCGACAACTCGGCCGGTTTTTTTTGTTCGGCGGCTGCCGACAGACCGACTTCGCTCAGTCTTTGCCGCACCCGTTCGCGGATGCGTTCTTCGCTCCAGTCGGTGTGCATGCGCAGAGGGAAAGCGACATTGTCGAAGACGGTCATGCTGTCGAAAAGTGCGCCTCCCTGAAAGACGAAGCCCACGCGCAGCCGCTGCCGCATGAGTTCGGGTTCGCTCAGTTGGGCTAGGTCTCGGTTGTCGAAGAATACTTTGCCAGCATTGGGCCGCAAGAGACCGACCAACAACTTCAGCAGCACCGTTTTGCCGCAGCCGCTTTCCCCGATAATGACCGTGGTCACGCCACGAGGGATATCGAGGTGCAAGTCGCGCAACACCAGTTGCGGTCCGAATTGGACGCGCACCTGTTCCAGGCGGAACAAAGGCGGCGGCGCCGGCAGGCTGGTGATCTCCGGGATGCCTTCGGCCTGGGTCATCCGTCTGTTCCTTGCAAACGGTGCCAGCACAAAGCGCCCGGGCGTTCGAGCACGACCGCATCCGGCCGTTCGCAACGCTGTACCACAATCGCTTCCTGGCCCTGCATGTTTCTATGCCTGGGGCCACAGCTGGGCATAGAGCGTGTTGAAAAACAGGGCCAAGAAAAAGTCGAGCACCAGGATGGCCATGAAGGACAGGACGAAAGCTTCGGTAGCTGCTCGTCCCACGCCTTCGGCCCCTGGAGCGCTGTGGAACCCGCGCTGGCAACTGATCAGGGCAATAGCCGCTCCGAACACCATAGATTTCAGAAGTCCACAGGTGATGTCCCACATGCCGATTTTTTGCTGCGACAGCTGCCAGTACTGGTAAGGCTCGATGCCGAAGTACTGGGTGCTGATGAGGGCGCCGCCCATCACGCCCATGAAGTCTGCCATGACGGTCAACAGGGGGATCAAAAGGACGCACGCCAGAAAACGAGGCACGACCAAGTAGTGGATGGGATTGGTGCCGAGCGACCACAAAGCGTCAATTTGCTCGGTGACCCGCATGGTGCCCAGCTCGGCAGCGATGGCACTGCCCACACGGCCAGCCAGCATGGTCGCCGCCAGCACCGGACCCAGTTCGCGGATGACGCTGCCGTTGATCGCCGCACCCATCCACCCGCGCATGATCGGTAGGCGCATGAATTCGCCGTAACTTTGCACGGCCAGCACCATACCGATGAAAAGGCCCGTGATGCCGACTACCGGTACGCTGCGCACGCCCACCTGGTAAAAAATAGGGGGCAGCGTCCCGCGCCCGGGCCGTTTGGCGACCAGCCAATACAACGTCCGTCCCGCAAAATCAGCCATCTCGCCCCAGGTCAGGATAAAAGCATGCAGACCAGCCAACAGAGACGCTGGCAAGCTATTCGGAGTTGCTGCGCCAGTACTCATCCCATGTCCTCTACGAGGCCAGCCCGGTTATCGGACATTGGCCATTTTAGCGAGCACCACAGGGTGCCGCATGCCTACGTTTTTGCAAATAAGCTGTCGGTCGCCCGTTGCGTAGGCGGTCGGGCACGCTGTTAAAATCTATCGGCCTGGGAAACTTTGCCCCTTGAGCTGTGCGCACAGGACCCGGTACCGCTACGAGGTGCATAAAAGGACGTGGCTTTTGAGGCAGGCAACCGATTGCTGCGCTTCGCAGCCACGGTGGCTAGTGGCTTTGAGGTCGCGAAAACAATGTCGGCGTAATCTGCGGCGGACCCGAGGGATACCGCAGATTACGCAGACTGCCGCTGAAAGGCAAACGCTTGGTTGTTCGCTCCGGTGGAGCGCCGGTCTGCAACTCCGCTCATGGATTCAAACTGGGCGGAGTAGGCGGCGGAGGCACAGTCGGAACACTCGACGAATCGGTTTGGTCCGAGCCTGTCGGCGTTGGGCTTGTGGGGATTGGCATTTGTGAGTCCGAGGAACTGCTTGGACTTGGGGCGTGCGAGCTTGCAGGAGTCAAAGAGTCGCCTGATTTGCTAGAGGAGGGCACACCGACGGCTGGCGCCTCCTTGGGAGTGAAGCGGCTTTCTCGCGCCGGTGGGGGAAGCGGAGGCGGCACATAGTCGGTCTTGTCCCCGTCGGGAGCCGCCGTAGGCTGCACCGGCATTGCTGTATCGGGCACGCTGCGCGGACTACCGGAGGTAACCGGCGGAAGTTGACGTGCCGGTGTCACCGTCCCCGAGGTAGCCGTCCCTGGATTTCCAGCTGGGCTCGAACGCGTGGCACTGTAAGGGGACACCGCGCCGGCCGATCCAGGTCCATAGTTTCCATATCCGGCGGGTGCTGGTCGGTAGGTCGGCGGCGCTGAAGTAGTTTTAGGCCCGCTACAGGTATGGCACGATTCGCAACCTGGCCAGCTGATCACTCCCGCCAGCAGGGCACCCACCAAGGACTTGGGCCACTTGCCCATGGTCTAGACCTCCTTGTCCTCTTTCTGAGCACAGTGTGAGATAGGGCGCCGATCCGTGCGAGTCGGGCATGCTCTTTGCGCCCGAGACATGCTCGGCGGCCCATCGGACTGGGTGGCCCCATAACCGCAGCTTCGCGATCTGGCAAGGCCAACTTGTTCGGGGAGAACTCGTCACGGCTGCCGGAGCTGGACCCGATTGCCGGAGCGCGGACTGTCGGCGCTCCGGCAACTATCTGTGCGAATGTGCAGCGCCAAGTGGCTGCGACTGGATAACTTACGAAGAGGCCAGAGCCCTATTTACGAGTAGCGTCGCCCCTTCCGTATCAGGCTGGGCCAGTGGCAAAGTGAAGTAAAAAGTGGTGCCGAGGCCCGGCTGCGATTCGAGCCAGATACGGCCGCCATGGGCCTCGACGATTTTGCGGCAGATAGCCAAGCCGGTCCCCGTCCCCTCGTATTGGCCTTCGCTGTGCAGTCGCACGAACGGCTTGAAGATTGCGTCGTGGAAGCGCGGATCTATGCCGATGCCGTTGTCGCGTACGGCGAATACACCACGGCCCCCCTCTGTGCCCGTGCAAGAGATTTCGACGACCGGCGGCTCACTGGTGTTGTACTTGACCGCATTGGAGATCAAATTCGACAGAAGCTGGACGAGCCGCCAGGGATCGGCCAGGACGGGGGGTAACTCGCCTGCGACGCGCACTTGTGCACCCCGTTCGTCCAGTACCTGGCCCAGATCTTTGAGGATCGCCGGCAGCAAGGTGTCCAAACGGCACGGGTGAGGCGTGTGGGCAGTTTGTCCCGCACGGCTCAACGTCAGCAGATCTTCGACCAGGTGTGCCAAACGGCGACTGGCCTGAAGGATGTAGCTCAAATGCTCCTGTTCTTCCTCGGACAAGCGGTCGCGCAACGACTCGGCCAACATCTGGGCGAAGCCCTCGATGGTGCGCAGCGGGGCTTTGATGTCGTGGGAGGCGGCACGGGTAAATTCGTCCAGTTCCTGATTGATGCGCCGCAACTCACGGTTGGTGCTTTCCAGAGCATCTGCCTGACGCGCCAATTCGCTGATCAATTGGTGGCGCTCGGTGATATCCTGGGCCACGCTGCGGGTGCGCAAGAACTGCCCGTCGCTGTTCAACCAAGGAGTGCTGCGGATGAGGACATCGAGGATTTTACCGTCGCGACGCCGCCAACGTGTTTCCACGTGGGTCTCACCGGGCTGGAGGAACCATTGGTCGGCTGTAGCTTCAGCCCCGTGATCCAGGAGCATGGTATAGGGTTTTCCCACCAGTTCTTCGCGAGCGTAGCCGAGCGTGCGGATCATGGTTTCGTTGCAAGCCATGATGCGTCCGCATCGGTCCAGACTGAAATACATGACAGGGGCGTTATGGTACAGATCGCGATAGGCTTCTTTGAGCCGTTGCAACTCGCGATTGATCGTCCGCAATCGTTGGTTCGCCAGCGCCAGCTGCTCGGTCCGCTGCCGCAATTCTTCTTCGGTGCGAACACGGGCCGTGATGTCGGCCAGATGAAAGCGCAAATACAAGGGAGAGCCGTCGGCACGGTAGCGAGCGGCTACGTCCAGTTGCACGTGGCAGGTACCGCGCTGCGGTAAAGACATGCGCACGTGCACGTTGTGTGCTTCTCCTTTTTCCAGTGCCTCGCGCATGGCGGCTGCCGCGGTGTCTCGATCGGCGGGATCCACGAGGTCCAAAAAATTGGTTCCTGCTAGGTCCGACCATTGTTTTCCCAGCCACCATTGCAGCGCGGGTCTAGCAGCTAACCAGCGCAAATCCAGGGACAACTGGCCGACCATACTGCCGGGTAGCCACTGCCCCTTGCGCACGCTGGTCAGACTGTGTCCCGAGTCCAGTTCGCCGGTCTGTTCGACGATCGTCCGATTCATGGACGATGGCGCTTGCTCCTGGATGGCTTTCTGCATGGTTTCACGATAGGCCAAACGAAGTGCTTCGATTTGCTGCAACAAAACAGGCGACAGCCACGGGGTGTCGCTTACCAACGGTTGGGCACAGTTTTCACGCATGTTCTGTAAATACCGGGCCACCTGACGGTGGGCTCGCTCGGTGCGGGACCAGCAGCAAAAACTCAGGTACCCTGCCAAAGCGACCAGGGTAAGAGCAGCAACCAAGAAAACTTCCAGCGCGGTCAGTGACGGCAGCGGTGGCGCCCCCGCGTTGCGCACCAGATAATAGCAGGTGAAAAACACAGTCGCCGTGGCTGGACCGAGCCAGAAGTCTCGGACGTACCGCAACCAGTTCCGCAGGACTTGCGCGCGACCGTCGAGCACGAGAACCCACGTGCGGGGAGAACCCTCGGCTTTTCCTCACGAGAAGTTTAGCTCAAGGGTAGCCGACGCACAAGCGCGGCTGGGGTTGGGCGACGATTCTGTGCCCAACATCTGGCGTCTCCCCCGAGCACACGTGGCAGGCCCTGCCGACGCGGGACGGACAATCGGCGCTCAGTGCGCCGGAGGTGTCGGCCAATCGGCTCGGTCGCACAGCCATGGGAGCCAGACAGCGCTGTGCCGATAATCCGGGACGATGATGTCGGCGCCGGCCTCGATAAGTCGGCGACGTTTCCAGGCGTCTATGCCTTGCCGGCGGACTTCGTCGCTGGCCACGCCGACGGCTACGCCCCCCACTTTTTTGACCTCTTCGATTTCTACGAATCCATCGCCGAAAGCGAGCAATTCTTCGCCGCGCAGGTTGTGCTCGCGGAGGATACGCTCGATGACCAGACGCTTGGAAAAGCGGCGGTAATCGTCCAGGGCACCGTAAATATGCGGACGGAAATAGTCGGCGAGTCGTAACAATTCGGCCTCGCGCTCGACATAAACCAAATCCGTGCCGCTGGCCAAATAGAGAACCAACCCCCGCCGGCGCAAGGCTTCCAACAGCTGATGCGATCCGGGCACCGTCCAATCCTCCGGGGTCGCACGGCCTTGGCTCAAGTCGTCGAGACGATTTTGGATGCGCGTCAGCAGACGGGTGTGATACTCGCGCTTGTAGTACAGGGGATCGGCCGGCTGACCTCCGCGCCGCCGCACTTCTTCGGCCAAGCGGATCATTTGGTAGATGGTTTGCTTGCCCGTGAGTCGGGTCACGAACTCCTCTACGACCGTCATTAGTTCTGCATCGCTCTCCGCCGTGGGCGTTTCTCGGCGCAGTACCTCTACCATCATCGGGATCATCACACGCTGCCAGCCTTCGCGGATCAGCGAAAGGGTGCCGTCGAAGTCGAACAATACCGACTTGAAAGCTCCGCGAGGGATATCGGGCCTGATTATTTCGAAGGGCACCGGCGTGGTCATAGCAGCCCTCGCTCATACCGATAGTTGGCTGACCACAGGGATCAGCTCGCTCAGAGAGCGCAGGCACTGGGAGTCAGCTCGGTGTGCGGCGACCCCTGGGCGGCACAGCCAGAAAGCGTGCAGCCCTGCCGTGCGGGCGGCGACAAAGTCGTGTGCATAGTGATCGCCTGTGTACACCAGCTTACCAGGCGGCTGACCGGCAGTGCGGCACAGAGCTTCGAAAAAGTAGGGATGGGGCTTGCGCCAGCCGACTTCACTGCTGATCACCACAAAGCGGCAGCGAGCCAACGCGTCGAGCCCGTAAACGACCGTACGCAAGCGCGCATCGTAGTTGGATGCAATTCCCCACGGGATGTTTTGTGCATCCAGGAAGCGGATCAGCTCCTGGGCATCGTCGTAAACCGCCCAGGCACTGGGGTGCCGGTAGTGCTCCCAGAGGACATGAAAAAGTTCCTCTGGATCGACGACATCCGAAAAGACCGCCCGGACCACGGCGCGCCAGCGTTCCCGCTCGCGTTGTTCGTCGGTGCGATACTGGGCATCGAGGTCTATTTGTTCCTGCGCGTCCCAGGCTTTGCGGTAGCTTGCAGCCGCATGTTGGGCGCTTACCCGCGAGCCGAAGCGCTGGCCGATTTCCAGGTAGGTGGACAGTACGTCCGCACGCGGATGGATGACTGTTCCCACGCCGTCGAGAAAGATCATCGTTACCCCCTTGTGGCCGAGGCCCACGCCGAGTACAACATGTGCTTGGGACGTTGCACCTTGGCAAAAGGTTCCTTGTCCCATTTTAAGGTCTTGTGCCTCCACAGGCGCAGCACAACAAGTTCCTATGTGGTCTCGTTCCAGGCGATCCAGGGGGGAAAGGAGACACCGATGACAGGCAGCACGCATTGGTTGGGCCTGGCGGCAGGGTTGGCGTCGGTAGGTTGGGGCGTGTTCGGCATGATGTCCAGTACAGGGGCACAAGAGGCAGTCCGTGAGGGCCAGCCGGCACCGGCGATCAGCTTGCCCGCCACCCAGATTGACAAAGTCCTGCCCGAGAAAAAGGGTACGCCCACTCTGTCGCTGGCAGATTTCAAAGGCCGAAAAAACGTCGTGCTCTTTTTCTTCCCCAAGGCCATGACCCGGGGCTGCACGCTGGAGAGCTGCGGTTTTCGCGACCGCATCGAGCAGTTTGCTCAAGTGGATACGGTAGTCATCGGTATCAGCACAGACACCCTCAAAGATCAGCAGGCATTCACCAAAAAGGAAAAGCTCAACTTTCCGCTGATGGCTGATGCAGACAAAGTAGCCGCCAAGGCTTTTGGCGTGCTCAATCCTAACGGTTTTGCCCGGCGAGTGACTTTTGTCATTGACAAAGACGGCGTCGTCCGCAAGATTTTCGAAGTCGAAAACATCGGCAAACACCCCGACGAAGTCTACCAATTCATCAAGGAGCACTTAGCCAGCAAGTGAGAAGATTGCGGCTGCCGGTGTTTTGCGCCAGCGAGCGCCCGAGATCCGCCTTTGTGTAGCCGGCCCAGGATAAAACCGGACGCCGGGAGCCGTTGCCTGGCCAAAAAAACGAGCGGGCGACAAGCCTCAGGCTATCGCCCGCTTTTCTTGGTTGTCACGCAGGGTGCGTCGTTTTGCCTGAGTGGTGCGTCTAACTCCCGCCGGACAGTGCGACCTGTTGCACCTCGTTAGGCTGGATGTCGAGCTGGCCACGATACTGCGGCTTTCCAGTGCCTGTTTGCACGTAGACGGCATAGCGACCAGCCGGGAGGTCGGCCACGGCACGGCCACGCTCGTCGGCGGTTGCCCGTCGTGTCCAGTGCGTGTGGACGAACAGTACCTGGTCGCCGGGACGCAATGCCTGCGGACCCTCGACGATAACCTGGCCGGTGAGGGAGGCGCTCGCCGGTCGCTCGCGCAGGTCATAGGCAATGCGATCCAAGCGGGCAGGACTGGCCGTAGGCGCCGCAGGCGGTGCCGATTGCCGATACAAACTGCCGCTGCCTTCCGGTGGCGGGACCGCGGGTTGCCCATTGCTGCGCGGCTCCGAGGATGGCGGCGATGTCCGTTGCTCCCGCACCCCAGGAGGTGGCACCACGTATTCTCCGTTTGCGCTCGGCGGAGCCAAAATCACCGGCCCGGAGGTCACCTGGGGTTCCAAGTAGCAGCTTCGGTAATAGCTTGTGACCGGCACATAGGCCACCCGTTGCACATAGCTTACCACCGGCGACACCTGCGCTCGCAATCGGTAGCTGGTGCGCGGCACAGCCGCCTCATAGAAGCTCCAGGTGCACCAGTCCCAGCGATACCGATAACGCCAGGTGACTACTGGCTCGTAGTAATAGCTGGTGCGGTAACTGGTCACTTGCTCGTAGTACGTTTGAGGACGGTAGGTGGTCACAGGCTGATAGTAACAGCGCTGCACATACTGGACCGTGTACACCTGGGGCGGCTCATAGTAACTGACCACAGGCGCCGCACTGACGACGGGTGCGCTTACCACAGGCGGAGTGTATTGGACCACCGCCGGAGATGAGCGATGGAAGCACGTTGCCTGGAACACCCCTTGCCACCCGGCGTGTGCACTACCGCAGGCAATCACCGCCAGGCTCAGTGCCGACCAGGTGCGTATCCGCAGGGTCGTCATTGCCTCCTCCTCGTGCACCAGGCGGCAACCGTCTTCCATGCCGGGTACGCCGCTCGTCGTACTCGGCCGCTTCCCTGCGGCTCCGATGCATCTCGTCCGCTCTGCTCCGGCACGGGCTATTCTGCGCTATGGAACCGATGCCACGCGGACGCTGCGCCAGACCCTCGGGCGAGCCGACAAGCAGGATCTGGCACGCTGCTTCGGCCTCTATTTACACCTTAAGGCAAACCCCCTTGCGACTTCAAGAGAAGTTTACAATCTTTTTTGTAAAACTGCCGCGGGAGGTCGCTAAGCGCGTCAAACTCGGCAAAATGAGTAATTTCGCGCGACTTTACCCACCTGCTGCCGCAAATGCACAGCATCCATTCCGTCGCCCGGCGCTTGTTCCACTCGGTTCAGTGCATTCCCAGGCGTATTTATGCCGAACTAATACCCAGCGGAGCCGGTGCTGGGGTTGTCGGCTGAGAGGAACTCTGCGCCGATCTCCGCTGAAAGGAGTGGTACGGATGCTGCGGCGGGTGATCGTCAAGACCGTAGGCACTGGCATGGCCTGTCTGGGACTGGCAATGACAGCCTGTGCGGCACCTCCTGAGGTGATCCGGGCTTTGTCCTTTCGTCCCTTGCAAAAAAACGTCATCTATACTCAGCCCGTCGAAGCGGACATCGAAAAATGCCGGATGGAGCCATTTCGTGGCAAGGAGGGTCGCAAGGGTAGCGGCTGGGTTCTCAAAGATGGGCGCGGGCAAATCTTGCGCCGCTTCGTGGACAACAACGGCGACAACTACACCGACCAATGGTCTTATTACCTGGACGGCAACGAAGTGTACCGCGAAGTGGACAGCAATTTCAACGGGAAGGCAGACCTGTTTTACTGGCTCGGGCCGGCCGGCAGCCGAATCGGGCAGGACCGCAACGAAGACGGCGTCATAGACCGCTGGTTGGTCCTGTCGCCCGAGGAGCTCGGTCAGGAAGTGGTGCGCGCGTTGGCCGCAAAAGATTTTCGGATCATGCAGCCTTTGTTGCTCGACGACCAGGATGTGCAAGCGTTGGGCGGTGCCGAAAAACTGCCGCAACTGAAGCCGGCGCTGGAACAGCATCGTGAAAAGTTCCAGAAAGTTTGCGGCCTTTTGGCCCATTGGAACGAAAGCGCTCGCTGGGTGCATTCCGAATTGCCGTTACCCACGCGGGTCGCCCGAGAAACGTTGGAATTGCCGCAGGACTTAATCATTTATAGCCGCTCCATCATCCTGTGCGAGGCCGATGGCAAAAGCGAGTGGTTGCAAACTGCCGAATTGATCCGTGTCGGCGACGCCTGGAAACTGACGACGATCCCGGTTCCGGGTGGCAGCGATTTGCCGGTGGGACCTTCGGTTCAGGAGACCACTGCCGGTCGGGATCCTGTGCCCCCGGCTTTGCGTCCTTTGCTCGACGAGTTGGCACAACTCGACGAACGGGCTCCGCTCCACGGTGCGCAGTCCGGCCAGCAAACAGTACGCTACTACCTACAGCGGGCGGCTATCCTGGAAAAAATCCTGGCTCAGGCGCCCGCAGCGGAGCAGGAGACTTGGTTACGCCAGCTTGTGGACACCTGGAGCGGAGCAGTCCAGGCTGGTGCCCCTGGAGAGCGTCTGGCTTTGGACAAACTCGCGGCGTTGGCCAAGCAGATCGGACAACAGTTCCCCAATTCTCCCCTGGCTGCCTATGCGCAATACCGGCTCCTATCAGCCAACTATACACAAGCCGTTGCCCAGGTAGACAAACCGGATGCCATCGTCGCTCTGCAGAACAAGTGGATCGAGCAGCTCAAGGCCTTCGTCGAGCAATACCCCAACGCCGGCGAAACGGCGGAAGCCCTGTGGCAACTCGGTATGCTCTGTGAATTCCAGAACAAAGAAGCTGAAGCGAAAAAGTGGTACAGCCAGTTACTGGCCAGCTTTCCGCGCAGTCAACAGGCCGGCAAAGCTGCCGGGGCGCTCAAAAGGCTGAATCTCGAGGGCCAAGCGTGGGAATTGGACCCGCGCCTGCCGTTGTTGGCCCTTGCAGGTCCCGCTTTCTCGCTGGACCGACTTCGCGGCCGACCTTTCATCGTCTACTATTGGGCTACCTGGTGCCAGTCGGCTGCCGATGACTTTGTGCGACTGCGTAGGATCCTCGAAGCGCAGCCGCAACTGCAGTTGCTGGCTATCAACGTGGACGAAGACCAAGCAGACGCCGAGGCTTTCGTCCGTAAGCACAATCCACCAGGGTATCAGCTTTACGCCGGGGGCGGCCTGGACGGGCCGGTGGCCACCGCCTATGGTTTGTTCGCTTTCCCCGAGATGTTCCTGGTAGGTCCGGATGGCAAGGTCATCAGCAAATCGCTGCACCTGAGCACGGTGGAGGAAGAACTGAAAAAACTGGGCGGAGCTAGCAAACCGCGTTGAGCGCGCGCTCGTGCGGACAAGCGGCGCTGCACCCCGAGGGCGTTCGTTTCACAAGCCGCTTTTTACAAAGCTCAAATCCAATATGAGCGCCTCCTCGCGGCAGATGGGAAAGGTAGGGCAACGGACGCATTCGCTCCAGATATAATGGGGCAAAGTGTCTTTCGCTACGCGCTGAAAGCCCAGTTTCTCGAAAAAGGCGGGCGATCCGGTCAAGGTAAAAACTCGGCCTACTCCCAGCCGTCTAAGATCGTCCAGGCAGGCCCGGCACAGCGCCGTACCCAATCCGCGGCCCTGGTAATCTTGCCGCACAGCCACGCACTTGAGCTCTGCAAGGTCGGCGTAAAACACATGCACTGCCGCACATCCGACTACCTGCGCGTCGCACTCGCCGACTTGAAACTCACGAATATGGGCATAAAGCTCCTCGTAGGTACGCAGGATCATTTTCTGTTCGAGTGCGTAGTGACGTATCAGTTCGTACAAAACAGGCACATCGCTGACGCGGGCAGGACGTATCCGACCTGCAAGTGCAAGCTCCCAGCCGGCCGCTTGGGCCTGCTTTTCTACCGACTGACCGGCTGGTATGTCTTCACCGCTGCAATCTTGGGACATCAGTGGAGGTTTGGCTCGAGACCGGAACTAGACTCGGTCGCCTGGGTGTTGTCCTTCTCCGTGTCTGGGACACACATAGACGATGTATTGCTGTCGGCCAACGGACTCGGGCTGCCCGAAGACTGCTGCGCTGTCCGATGACGTAACACGGCAAGATAGGCTCCCAAACCGAAGCCGGTCAGGATCAAAGCCGGCACCGCCAGCATGAAAAGGACACTCGCGGAATAGGCCTGGCCGAGCCGAGAAACCGGTGCGCCTTTGTCTTCTCCGCCTACAGCTTCTGCGCAGCCAGGACAGGCATAAACCGTGGATCGGTCCAGCGCTAGCCACAAACCCAGCCCTATAAGTGCAACCGCGACGAGCTTACGCATAAAGTCCGCTCCATTGACGCAGGCCCGTAGTGAACCACGCTGGTACGCTCTACCCCTGTTAATCCTATCGGCGCACGACACATTCTGCTATCCGTTCGTCCGGCCTTTTTTCTTTGCAGGGGCTTGTTTTTATTTTAAGGGTATTTTTCCAGCTGCGTCTCGATACACATTACCGTTTCGATACACATTCCCGTTGCCTGATGGTCTAGTGGAACTGGCCGAGGGGTGAGAGAGGGGACTCGAACCCCCAACCCCCAGATCCACAGTCTGGTGCTCTAACCGGTTGAGCTACTCTCACCGTTCCCACCTATCATAAGCGACGCGCAGAGGGCGACAAGGCCTGCAGGTGCCTCAACTGGGGCGTGTCATCGCTGGAGTATGAGTGCCGATACTCCCGTCTCCTTCGGTAGTTCCTTCCATCTCCGGCTGCCGCCAGATCATGGGCCGCGCCAGCGGCTCGATATGTAAAAC
The DNA here is from genome assembly GCA_040289265.1 of Gemmataceae bacterium. Taxonomy (GTDB): domain Bacteria; phylum Planctomycetota; class Planctomycetia; order Gemmatales; family HRBIN36; genus PSKW01. Next base: position 441,815 of record PSKW01000002.1, on the reverse strand, counting down.
CAGTTGGCCGTTCTGGAACAGCCGCACCGATCCAGAGGATTGACTGACCACCACGGCGATGGCCCGCGTGCGTTTGGACACAGCCGCGGCCGCCCAATGCCGACTGCCTAGCCCACGGCTCAAGGTGATGCCTTCTGCCAGAACATCCAGGTATCTTGCGGCTGCCTCGATGATGCCGTCGCGACCGACGATGATCGCCCCGTCCAGTTTGCTGATTTCCTTGACGCTGTCGCGCACGCGTCGGTCGCGGATGTCCCGCTCGCGCCGGCTGTACCCGCGCACCGGGTCGAAGCCGATCGGGTGGGACATTTTCATTACTTTCCGCGCGTCGCCGACCACGAAAATCGTGCCCACCGGGTGACCCTCTCGGCCTTCGCGTCCAATCTCGGTCGCCAGGTCTACTACGGCCTTGAGCGTCTCCAGTGGCACGTGTGTACACAGACGACGCAAATCCGTGGCCGTCAGACGTTCCAGGTGCTCGCCTAATCTGATGACGCTCAAACTGTCAATCTGGTCCGGCACATCGGCGACCTCGACGCCGTTGTACAGTGCCAGAACGCAGGCGCCTTGCTTAAGGTATTCGCGGGCTACGGCTTCCAGGAGCGCCAGGCTTAGTCGGTCGCGTACCGACATCGGGCCCGAATCGGTATCGAGAACGACTAGGTCTTGGTACTCTTTCAACTTGCGTGCCAGGCCTTTGTCGTGGGCGGCTACCAACAGCCGGCATTCCCCTAGCTCTTTGCGCACGGTATCCCAATCGAGGTCCGTCTCGGTAAGCAACAGGACAGCATCGGCAGGCAGAGCCTGTGCCAGTTGCCTCGCTGCCTGTAGTAGTCCGGTCGTTTGATGGGGGATAGCCATACTCGCCCGCGCGCCTTTTGTATGTCCCAAGACGTTTACAACTTTATCCTAATGAATCTTACTCTCGCTGGCCAAATCCACAGCATTTTAGCATGGCTGCGCCTATGGAACAGGCATTTCTCCGGCTGCACATTCGCTACCTTGACGACTCATACATGCCTCGAAACGTGCACCGGGGAGTCACTGTCGGCGGGTCAGTCACTGCACTTGCCAAAGCCCAAGCGACTGCTTTTCACGAGATTCCCCGTGGGCTTTCTTCGAGTCTAGGCTCTATCGGGCCGGTCACTCGCCGATCGACAGGTGCTCGACCCGTTGGCAGCCGCCCGCGTGCGAGTGGAACCACCTAGGTGCCGGTCGGGCATTGGGGAGCACCTTTCGAAGGCTCAGCCAGTACGTAGGACGGGGTTATCTGGTATGATGCCCACAAGTGCACCATACGATGTTTGGAAGACATGCAGGGGTAGAAGCACTATGGACAAGATCTGCAAAAAGGAGCAGATTCCCACGCCGGCGCTGATTCTCGATCGAGAGCTCTTCGAGGCGAACCTGAACAAACTCGCGCAATTTGCCGGATCTCGAGGAGTAGCGCTGCGCCCACATGCCAAGACGCACAAATGTCCGGAGATAGCCCGCAGACAACTGGCCCAGGGGGCGATCGGGATCAGCGTGGCGACAGTAGCCGAAGCCGAGGCGTTGGCTGCAGCCGGCATCGGCCCGCTGTTGTTGACTTCGCCTGTGGCCGAATGGGGCAAGGCGATGCGCTGGGCAAGACTGTGCCGTTCGGCTAAGCATATCGCTGCCGTCGGGGATCGGCGTCAGGCCGAGATGCTGTCCGAGGCAGCCCGACAAGTTCAGGTAGACTTGGACCTGCTATTGGACCTGGATGTCGGCGACGGTCGGACCGGAGCACTGCCAGGGGCGCCAGCGCTGCAGACAGCCCAAACGATTGCTCGACTGCCACGCTTGCACCTTCGCGGAATCCAGGCCTATGCGGGGCATGCTTCTCACGTCGAAGGGTATGAGGCTCGTCGCGCCGCATCGGCTCTGGCCTGGGCAAAGGCGCTGGAAACGCGCGATCTACTCGTCCGCGCCGGGCTGGATATGTCCATCGTTTCGGGCGGCAGTACCGGCACCTACGATATAGATGCTTCTCTGGGAGTTACGGAGCTGCAATGCGGGTCCTACGTTTTTATGGACCTGGACTATCGGCGCATAAGTAGCGCTTCGGCAGCGGGTCCGGATTTTGCACTGAGTCTTACCGTACTGGCCACAGTCGTCAGTGCTGCGCACTCCGATCGGGTCACTGTGGATGCCGGGATCAAGGCCTTTGCCACCGACCGGGCTTTCGGTCCCGAGGTGAAAGGGCATTCGGAATGGACCTATCGGCGCGCCGGCGACGAATTCGGAATTCTAACGGCTGCCGGGGGCAGCCCATTGCCTGGTTGGGGCGAGCGCGTGGAGTTGTACACGCCCCACTGCGACCCCACTGTGAATCTGTACGACCGTCTTTATGTGGTGCAAGCCGATCAGGTGGTTGACGTATGGCCCACGGTCGCCAGGCGTGAAAGTTTGCCGCTGGCTTAGCCCCTTCCGCTGCTGGCGTCAATAAGCGAGTCCCTAGGACTTGGCAGGCAAGTATGCGTAGTTCTCGAGCCTATCATGGGGCACAGTTGGCAGCGGGGGGCTGCGCAAGACGAGCCGCCAAGCAACGGCCAGATGTCTCTGGCGCTGGTAACCGGTCTGCTTCGAGACAGGCAATTGCAGCATAGCTGCTGGACTGTCGTAAAATGTCCGTAAGGCGACCGCCGGAGTAAAGTCAGCAGTTTGACCGTTGGCTTGTCCTGGAGTTTTTCTTGGGCTAGGACGTGTTGTCCCCGGGAGTCTGGTTGCATGCGCACAGCGATGTGGGTGGGACTGGCTGCTTTGTTCGCTGCTGCGGTGGTGGGTTTTTATTGGCCTTGGAATCACAACAGCCCGCTCGTCGTGCACGGCGTCGTGGAGGTCCAGGAGGTACGTCTCGGGCCGCGCGTGGGTGGGCGCGTTGCTGCGGTGTTGGTCGAAGAAGGGAGCGTAGCCGAAGCTGGGCAACTGCTGGTACGGCTGGAGGCCCCTGAGTTGGCGGCTCAGAAAGCACAATGGGAGGCGCGGCTGCAACAGGCGCAGGCGGCTCTGGAAAAGGCACGCAACGGGTCCAGGGCCGAAGAGATCGCCGAAGCGCAGGCGGCGGCAGACGCAGCCCAGGCGCGCTGGCAGCGACTCAAGAACGGACCCAGACCGGAGGAGATCCGCGAGGCCCGCAGCGAACTGGATAGCGCCGAGGCCGATGCGCGCTGGGCCGCCGAAGACTGGGAGCGAGCCCAGCGCATCTTGGCACAAGGTGCCGGCAGTCGAGCCGAGTTCGATGCGGCGCGCGCTGCCTACGAGCGGGCCCGCGGCCGCTTGGCAGCGGCTTGGGCACGCCTCGATTTGCTTTTAGCCGGCAGTCGGGCCGAAGATATCGCCGAGGCTGAAGCACACATGCGAGCTGCCCGGGCACGGTGGCAACTGCTGGTGGCCGGCACGCGCCGCGAAGACCTGGCGGCTGCCGAGGCACTCGTCCAGGAAATGCAGGCGCGCCTCCAGGAAATCCACAGTCAACTGGCCGAACTGCACGTACGTGCCGCCGAACGCGTGTTCATCGAGATCGTCGCCGCCCGACCAGGAGACCTGGTCGCGCCCCATCAGCCTATCGTCCGCGCTTTGCGTGCCGCCGACCAATACGTCAAAGCCTACGTGCCCGAAACCGAACTCGGCAAAATACGGCACCATCAACAGGTGGAAGTCACCTGCGACGCCTATCCGCACCTGCGTCTGACCGGCAGCGTGTATTACATCGCCAACGAAAGCGAGTTCACGCCCCGCAATGTGCAGAGCGTAGAAGAAAGGCGTCATCAAGTATTCGCCATCCGGGTGCGCGTGGACGATCCGCAGGGCATCCTCAAACCAGGGATGGCCGCCCAAGTGTGGATAGCGACTGGCCAGGCTCCCTGACTGCCGACCTTTTTTCATCTGGAGGCAACGAGGAGCGCGGACGCCCAGTGGTGCAACGTATGAAGAGCGATTCCGGCGACAACAGCACGGGTATGCCTGCCATAGACGTGCAGGGTGTCACGGTGCGTTTCGGAGAAGTGGTCGCCGTACGTCAGGTGACGCTGGCCGTGCAGCCGCGCGAAGTGTTCGGTTTGCTCGGCCCCAACGGCTCGGGCAAAACTACCTTGATCCGCGCCATTTGTGGGCTGGTCCCGGTGGCTAGCGGCTCGATCCGCATTTTCGGACGGGATACGGCTCACGAAGCGGAGCGATTGCGAACGCAAATCGGCTACATGTCGCAGCGTTTCTCTCTGTACGAAGACCTGACAGCTCGGGAGAACTTGGAGTTTTATGCCGGCATCTACGGGCTGCCTGCGGCCATGGCCCGCACCCGGATGGACGAGCTGATCGCTTTGACGAGCTTGGGCCCCTATCTGCAACGCCGTACGGGCAGACTGTCGGGCGGGACCAAACAGCGGCTGGCCTTGGCCTGTGCTTTGTTGCATCGCCCACGGCTGCTCTTTCTCGACGAGCCGACAGCGGGGATAGATCCCGTCGCTCGGCGCCAGTTATGGGATCTGCTCTTTCAACTGCCGGCGGCAGGGATTACGCTTTTCGTCACGACCCACTACATGGACGAGGCAGAAAGATGCACGCGCGTCGGGTACCTGTACCTGGGTACCCTTCTGGCACTGGGGACGCCCAAGGAGCTCAAAGAATTGCCTGGTGTGACCCCGCCGGGAACCAGACGTCTGCAGATTATGGCACCTGATCTGGCAGATTTGTTGCGGCAGCTGCGGCACAAGCCAGGCGTCTATGAGGCGACCATCTTCGGCCAGGCTGTCAACGTCGTCGTGGATGCGCGACTTTCGCCCGCGGACTTGGGCATTGCAGGCATGGAAGTGATTCCCTCGCCGCCCAGCTTGGAAGATGTGTTCGTCGCGCTCAGCCGGCAATACGAGGGCAATAGCGGCAACCCGAGCGGGGCGCCGATCGCGGCGTCTGGGTCGCCGACGGTGCTCAGGCCCCCGTGACGCGCACAGCGAGGTGTCCTCATGGCCCAATTTCCCAGTGGGACGGTTCCGCGGCTTCCCGATTTTTTCGACAAGATGCCGCGCGAGTCGGATCTGTCTTTCGACCCGGAGCGCGAACGCCGGCGCCAGACTTGGCAGCGGCTGTTGGCCATTGCCCGCAAAGAATGGTTGCATATCCTGCGCGACCCGATGACCCTTTTTTTCGCCCTCTTCATTCCCATCGTCGAGCTGTTCCTTCTGGGATATGCCATAGACACCAATGTGCGTCGCATACGCACGGTGGTCCTCGACCAGGCTCGTACCCAGGAAAGCCGTGAACTGCTCCGACAGTTCGTCAATACCGACGATTTCCGCATCGTGGACGAAGTGTTCAGCGATGCCCAGCTGAGCGAAGCCATCGTCGCCGGCCGAGCCCGTGTGGGGATCAAGATCCCCGAGGATTTCTCGCGGCGCCTGCAAGCGGGCCAGACCGCACAGGTTTTGGTCCTCGTAGATGGCTCCGAATCCAGCACCGCCGGCGAAGCAGTCAACGTCTCCAACGCACTGGCATTGCGCATGTCGCTGCAGCAGGTGTTGGGGCAACGTCCTGTGCCCGTGGAGACGCGGCCGCGGGTGCTGTTCAACCCGGACACCCGCTCGGCTAATTTTTTCATTCCCGGACTGCTCGTGGTGATGTGCCAGATGTTGGCCATAATGTTGGCTGCCAACTCGATCGTGCGAGAAAAGGAAAATGGCACGCTGGAGCAACTGTTCATGACGCCGGTCCGGCCCCGGGAACTGATGGTAGGCAAGTTGCTGCCCTATCTGGGCATGACCATCCTCGAGTTTTGCACCATTGCCTTGCTCATGCACACGGTATTTGTCGTACCCATCCATGGCTCCTTCTGGGTGCTGTTGTCGCTGGCGCTCCCGTTCTTTCTGACGATGCTAGGTATGGGACTGTGGATCTCTACCCAAGCCAGTACTCGCGATGCAGCTATGCAGATGTCCATGGGGACGGTCATCCCTTCGATTTTTCTGTCGGGCTACGTGTTTCCCCTCGACTCTATGCCGCGCTTTTTCTGGTGGGTCGCCCAAGTGATACCCACCACGTGGATGATTGATGCCTCTCGGGGCGTCATCTTGCGCGGCGCCGGATATGCTGAACTTTCGCTGCATGCACTGATCTTGTGGTCCATGGCTTTGGGCTCCATGGTCCTGAGCACGGCTCGCTTTCACAAACAGGTGAGCTGATCTTGACGAAGCTGCAGCAGACTTAAAATAGGATATGCCGAGCAAACTGAGCTGCCTCTCGGCAGCAGGGCCGACCTCGTGGCGTTCTCGGAACGGCGAGCTTGCATCGGCGCACCGGCGCTCAGGCGCTGGGGCCGCTGGACATGCCTAACTATCTTGTGGTTGGCTTGCCTGGGGCGAGGCTGCCTAGCCGTTATCTCTGCAATCAGGGCACCTGTCCGCAGGCTTTGTCTCCGGAGGCACTTATGAGCGACAACGATCGCATACCCATGACTCGGGCCGGATACGAAAAACTGAAGGCCGAACTGGAGCATATGGAAAACGTGCTCATGCCGGAGGTGACGCGCCGGGTGGCGGCAGCACGTGCGCTGGGCGACTTGAGCGAAAACGCCGAATACCATGCGGCCCGCGAGGACCAGGGACTGCTCAAAGCCAAAATAGATCTCCTGCGCGACAAGTTGAGCCGTGCCTATATCGTGGACCCCACCCGTCAGGCAGGCAATCGCGTGGCCTTCGGCTGTTGCGTCCGCGTCCTCGACCTCGACCTGGACCAGGAGGAGGTATTCCATATCGTCGGCCCAGGCGAAGAAGATTACGACAACAATCGTATCCTCAGCACCAGCCCGTTGGCTCAGGGGCTACTAGGCAAGGAGGTCGGCCAAATCGCCGAGATCGAGGTGCCAGCCGGTCTGTTGCGCTTCAGAATCCTGGAGGTCACCTGGCCTGCGTAATGGTGCCGACCGCGAGCTCTAATCGAGAGGATTTGCGCACTTCGGGACTACTCTCCGAGGAGCCGCACGGGAGATGCTTTGCTTTCTTCTATGCATCGTCCGAAAGGCACTCGGGTCGGAAAATCCGTCGCCAGGGCCAATGCTTCGACCAATTTTGTGCCAGCCGGTGGCTTCGGGCCGAGCCGCGGGCATGGGTATCTCTTCCGGTAGCCCTGCCACTCGGTCGTATAACGCTCCTTCGGCTACTGATGTCTTGCTGCCTGCGAACCGAGGACTAAAAAATCTCGCGAAAGCCTTCGTGGCCTAGGGGCTTGCACCAGGGGAAAGGGGAAACGCATGGACGGCAGAATCCGTAGCCTCGGCGTGGTGGTGACCGTTGCGGGAACTGTAGGCGCACTGGCTGGCGCCCTGACCATGCTGACATTTTGCGTCAGTATCGGTCAGGTCAAGCCGTACGAAAGCGGGCTTGTGTGGGAAGAGCCGCCCAAGATCACTCCGGCAGAGAACGGAAAACCGCCTTCGGATGCTATCGTTTTGTTCGATGGCACCAACCTGGACGCTTGGGAAGGTGGAGAAAAATGCAAAATCGAACAAGGCGCCTTCGAGGTGCACGGCTGGTTGCGTACCAAACAGTCTTTCGGCGATTGCCAGTTGCACCTGGAGTTCGCAACGCCGACTGAAATTATGGGCCGCGGCCAGGGACGAGGCAACAATGGCGTCGGCTTTATGGATGCCCGTTACGAAGTGCAAATCCTCGACTCGTGGGAGAACCCCACGTATCTGGATGGGATGTGCGCGGCTATTTACAAACAGCGGCCGCCTATGATCAATGCCGCTCGACCTCCTGGCCAATGGCAGACCTACGACATCGTATTCGAAGCACCTCGTTTCCGAGACGGACAATTGCAGCGGCCGGCTTATGTGACGGTCTTTTGGAACGGCGTGCTCGCGCACAATCATGTGCAGCTTTTGGGCGATACCCCGCACGATCGGCCGCCCAACTACAAGCCGCATCCGGAAAAATTGCCCCTGGCGCTTATGTACCATGGCAACCCTGTCCGATTCCGGAACATTTGGATTCGTGAACTTCGCGAGCTCAAGGCCACGCGCAGTCCCTAGGGGCTGTCTGCTTGGACCTGCGGCCGCGACATCTACGGGCAGATGCGGCGCCGATGGGTTTGGGGCTAGCCTCAGGGGCGGGCGCACGCAGCCGGCTTGCTCGCTTTGATGCATGGCTCGAACCGAGGCGATGCCCGATGAGTGTGCTTGACGCCCGCTCGCTCACGCCTAGTATGATGATTTGCGCCCTGTGTGGAAATACTGTCGAAGGTGGATGTGCCATGACGACCTATATGGCAAAACCGAACGAGGTAGAGCGGCGCTGGTGGCTGGTGGATGCGACGGATCAGATCGTCGGCCGTCTGGCCGTGCGTTTGGCGCGCATCCTCATGGGCAAGCACCGTCCGCAGTATACGCCGCACGTAGACACCGGTGACTTTATTGTGGTGATCAACGCCGAAAAAGTGCGGCTTACCGGCAAAAAGTCCCAGACAAAGGTGTACCATTGGTATACGGGCTACCCGGGTGGACTCAAGCAACGTACCTTCAAGGAAATGCTGGCACGCAATCCGACCAAGGTGCTGCGTGAGGCGGTACGCCGGATGATGCCCAAAAACAAGCTAGGCCGGCATCAATTGGCCAAGCTGAAGATTTATGCAGGCCCGACGCATCCACATCAGGCGCAGCAACCGCAGCCTTTGCCAATGTAATCTGGAGGTTCGACGGGTATGGCGACTCCAACCGCAGAAAAGCGCAACACTGCTTACTATTGGGGCACTGGCCGTCGCAAGACGGCTGTCGCTCGCGTTCGTGTATGCGATGGCTCCGGTAGGATCGAAATCAACGGCCGCGCGCTGGAAAGCTACTTTACCGAGCTCAAAGATCGCGAGTTGGTTCTCGCCCCGCTCAAAATAACCGAAATGTTCGGCAAAGTAGATGTCTTTGTCAACGTACGTGGCGGGGGAGTCAGTGGTCACGCTGGAGCCGCCTGCCAGGGCATCGCCCGAGCGCTTCGAGAACTGTTCACTTCGCGTGAGCCAGTACAACCCCTGGAAGATGGGACCGTCCCCATGCATCCGCTGGTCAAAAAGCTGCGCGATTCAGGGTATCTTACTCGCGACGCGCGCATGAAAGAGCGCAAGAAATTCGGTTTGCACGGCGCGCGCAGAGGCACGCAATTTTCCAAGCGATAAAGCTCCCAACGGTACCGCACCCGGATCGTCTCCGGGTCGTTACAGTGCCACGCAGCCCGTGTCATTCTTCAGGCCGTTCTCACGGCAGGGCGCTCAGGTGGTGTAGTCTTTGCACCAACCAGGCGACACGTTCCCGCACAACGTGTGTGCTGCTGCCGAAGTCGCGCTTTTCGATCGCCAGCCAGAGCAGCCAGTTGGTGGCGGCCACGACGTCCCCGGTCCATGCCAGGACCTGCATGAGTTCTTCTTCGGCAGGGGTGAGAGGCAGGCGCGAGCGGTACGCTTGCACAAAAGGGCCCCATCGGTGCGGCTCTGCGGTGGCATAGGTGGATGCCACAAGACGGGCGAGATCGAAAACCGGGCAGTCCAGCCGGCAGGCGGCCAGATCCACGATCCCTGTCACACGCGATGGGCCCAATAGGACGTGAGCGCGCCACAAGTCTCCGTGGATCGGCTGCATGGTGACACGACGATGGGCCAGGGCCGCAAGCGCCTTATGGGCGCGTGTCCAGTGGTCCCGGACCATGTGGATCAGTTGACTATAGAGCGGCTGAGCCAAAAGGTCCGGACAAGGCGAGTGCTCGGGAAGCCGCCGGATTATGGAGGGGACTTGCCCCAGCTTGTGCAGCCGATGTCCAACAGCTGATGAGCAGCCTTTTGTGCACCACTCTCGGCGCCAGAGCAGGTGCAATCGGGCCACTGCCTCGATCGCTCGAGAAAAGACGTTTTCGTCCGCATCCGGTGCCAAGGGTTGGCCCGATTGCCACGTCTCCAGCACCCAATAGCATCCTCGGTCACGGACGAACTTGTTACCTGTCCTGGTGGGGATCGTACGTGGGACATAGTCGAGATGTTGTGCGGCGCGGTCTTGCCAAGCCAGGGCCTGCTGCAGTCGGGACACCGATGTGCGCCGGATAGGGAAAGCGCGCAGGCAATAAACGCCCGAGCGGCAGGCGACGCGCCACACGCCGTTGCCGCTCAAACCCGTCGTGATCGGCTGCCAGTCGCACCCGTCCGCTGGCAGTGCCCAGTGGTTGCCAACTAGGTCTGTGAGTCCTTGGTCTGTCGCCATGGTGCCAGAGCGCCATCGGCTTGCGGCCTTGCACGGTTCGGACAGGCTCTGCCCTATTCTACGGTCACCGATTTGGCCAAGTTGCGCGGCTTGTCCACGTCACAGCCACGCAGTACGGCAATATGATAGGCCAGCAGTTGCAACGGCACCACGGTCACGAGCGGCTGCAGGTATTCGGGACAGTCGGGCACATAAACGACGTCGTCGGCTTTGTGGGCAACCTCGCGATCCCCTTCGGTGGCAATAGCGATAACCGGCCCGCCACGCGCTTTGATTTCTTCCAGATTGCTCATGACTTTGTCGTAGACGGCGCCGCGCGTGATCAAGAACACCGACGGAGTGTTTTCGTCCACCAGCGCTATCGGCCCATGCTTCATTTCCGCTGCCGGATATCCCTCGGCGTGGATGTAGCTGATTTCTTTGAGCTTGAGGGCTCCTTCCAAGGCTACGGGATAGTTGTACAGGCGACCGAGATAAAGGCAGTTGGCTATGTGGGCGTATTTTTCGGCGATCGCTTGGATTTGCCGATGGCACTGCAAAGTGCGGCGTATCAGGTCCGGTAACCGACGGAGTTCTTCCATGAGACGGGCTCCTTGGATGCTCGACAAATGCCGCAGACGACCGAAGTACAGGGCCAACAGGGCCAGAACGCACACCTGGGCACTGAAAGCTTTGGTGCTGGCGACACCGATTTCCGGTCCGGCATGGAGGTACACCCCGCCGTCGGCTTCGCGGGCGATAGTACTACCCACAACGTTGCAGATGGCCAGAGTTGGATGGCCTTTGCGTTTCGATTCGCGCAAAGCAGCCAGCGTGTCGGCGGTCTCGCCCGATTGGGTGATGGCAATGACGATCGTGTGTCGGTCAATGGGAGGATTGCGGTAACGGAACTCGCTGGCGTATTCCACCTCGACAGGCATGCGTGCCAGTTCTTCGAAGAGGTACTCTCCGACCAGTCCAGCGTGGTAGCTCGTGCCGCAGCCGGTCAGTATGATGCGCTCTACCTGACGCAAGCGTTGGGCGTCTAAGTTCAATCCGCCGAAATGGGCCGTGGCATCGGTATCCTCGAGCCGCCCGCGCATGGTGTTTTCCAGCACTTCCGGCTGCTCGTAGATTTCCTTGAGCATGTAGTGGGGGAAAGTGCCCAATTCTACGTCGCCTGGATCCCAGTCAATGTGGTGCACTTGCGCTTCGACCGGCACGCAGTCCTGATCCAACAGCCGCCAGTCGTCGGCCGTCAATACGCACAATTGCCGGTCATTGACATAGACGACTTTTTCGGTGTACCCCAACAAGGCGTTCGGATCGCTGGCCAAAAACATTTCTCCGTGGCCGACGCCTAGCACCAGCGGACTTCCAAGTCGCGCGCCGATGAGCACGTCCGGCTGCTGCGGGCTGACGATGGCCAGTCCGTAGGTGCCTTTGAGTCGTTTCAGAGCTTTGCGCACGGCCTCCACGAGATCGCCCCGATAATAGAGAGCGATCAAATGGGCGATGACTTCCGTGTCGGTTTCACTGCGGAAAGCGAAGCCTTCGGCTTGCAATTGCTGTTTGAGGGGGGCATAGTTTTCGATGACCCCATTGTGGACGACGGCTACGATGCCTTCGCCGCCGAGATGGGGATGGGCATTGTGATCGGTGGCTCCGCCGTGAGTAGCCCAGCGCGTATGGCTGATCCCCAAGCATCCGGGGACCGGGCTTTTTTGCAGGAGGGCTGCCAATTCCGTGAGCCGACCGGCTTTTTTGCGCACGTGCAGTCGGCCCCCGTCCACGGTCGCTAAGCCCGCCGAGTCGTAACCACGGTATTCCAGCCGGCGTAGCCCTTCCACCAGTAGCGGCTCCGCTTCCCGATTGCCGATGTATCCGACGATTCCGCACATAAACTCGCTCCGGATCGAATGGAGTAGCCATGCGTTCGCGTAGAACGCTCGCAAGACGAACCGTGGAGAGGGTGCCTGGTCATAGGGCGTCCGGACGGCACGCGTTGCCAATGCCCTGTCCCAGTTTAACACATCGCTTCGGCGCTCGTCAATGTCGGGCCGCTAGGCGTTGGGCCGTGCAGTGAGCGCCCAACAGAGCTCTGAGCTGGTTAGCGGTCTAGTTCACGACACCGGCTGGGGTTGCCGGAAGAGATGGGGTGCGCCCGAGCTCTTGCGGCTCGAGCAGTCGCCGCAGCCGTCGTCGAGCGATGCCTGGCAGATAGTTAGTGCGGGGTTCCTTTGTGGGGGTCCTGCTCTTGCGCCAGCAACTGTTCTTCGAGATCGCGGCACCGAGGCAGCTGGTGATCGGGGACGCCTCGCTGGAGCAGATAAATACCGGGTGGGTCGAGGGTTTCCTCTCGTGCCCGCCGGGTACTGCGCTGTCTTTGGCGGCTGCGATAAAACCATTTGGGCAGGCATTGCGGGCAGACCAAGCCGTACGTTTTGAGCTCCTGGATGACGCCATCGCTCCAGCGGGCGGCGATTTTGTAGACGGCTTCGTGGGCGCAGCCGGGTTCATAACACATGATTTTGTAGGGTGGCATGGGCATATGGCAGCACCTCGCGTCGTGGGCCGAAGATGTCAATCGCTAGGGAAGGGGATCGGTTCGCCGCGCAATTGATGCAGGGCGTTGCAAGCCGCTTTTTGTTCGGCCTCTTTTTTGTTGCGTCCCCAAGCTGGAGCGAACACCTGGGAGCCGATTTGTGCGGCGACCTTGAAGCATTTGCTGTGCTCGGGCCCTTTCTCGTCCAGCAGCTGATACTGGGGCGTAACCCCGAACTCCTTTTGTGCCATTTGCTGCAACGCGGATTTGTAATTGGCCCCTTCGCTACCGGCGGCCAGCTTTTCGATCACTGGCCCGATCTGCTGCACGACGAAGCGGCGCGCGGCTTCCAGGCCCCCGTCCAAATAGATGGCGGCAATCAAGGACTCGAAAACGTCCGCCAAGACGTTGGTAGAGACATGCGCCTGCTGGCTCATGCCTTTGCCCAAAAAGACGAAGCGCTCGAGGCGCAACGTGCGGCTGGCGCGTGCACACACCCGTCGACTGACCACTTCCGATTTGATTTGGGTCAGATCCCCCTCGAGGTACTCGGGAAAACGCTCGTACAGCTGCTCGCAGACGATCAGGCCCAGCACGGCGTCGCCGAGAAACTCCAGTCGCTCGTTGGATGCCAATCGCGTATTGGCTACCGAAGCGTGCGTCAGCGCGGCACGCAACAGCTCGGGATTGCGAAAGCGATACCCGAGCTCTTCCTGGCAGGCTTCCAATATCTGTTTTTCCGAGCGCGTGCCAGCCGCCATGTGCGTCAACCTGCAGTCCTGAATCCGCAAAGAAACTATCTGTCCGGTGCCATGGTGTCAATCGCGGATGCCACGCCATGCCCGCGATGATCAGCCGATCTCCCAATGCTTAGCTTATTGATGGATCTGCCGGCGTCCGATCTTATGACTAGAATGATGGAACGGGTGCGGTGCCCTGTACGAGGGGCAATCCGAACGCACAAGGGTCCGAGCGTTCCCTGGTCGCCGTGCCTCATGTCTGTGTGGGACAGAGTCCGTTGACGGTGCGAGGCTCGCTGAGGGTCGTTTGACTGCGAGGCGCACATGGCCTTGAGCGATCGAGTGTTGATCGAGAGGATCCGATGCCAGGATGCCGAAGCGTGGCGGCAATTGATCGCCCGCTATGAGGGCCGCCTGCATGCTTATGCTTACAAAAGACTGCACGACCACGCTCTGGCCGAAGATGTGGTGCAAGAGACGTTCCTGGGCTTTTTGAACAGCCTGCCCCATTTCGACGAAAAACGCGATTTGCAGACGTATTTGTTCACTATCGCCTCGTATAAGGTGACAGACCAGTTGCGGCGGCGCGGCCGTCACCCTGTCCAGCTCTGGGGGCCGGCTGAGAACGACGAGGGGGTACTGGAAAAACATCCGGACGCCAGGCCCGGGGCTTCGACGGCGATACGCAGCCAGGAGCGCAAAGCTCTCGAAGAAGAGGCCTTGGTGCAAGTGCTGCGACGTCTGATCGAAGAATGGAAGGAAGCAGGACGTTTTTTGCAGTTGAAGATTATCGAGTTGCTCTTCGTGAAAGGGTGGGCCAATCGCGAAGTGGCAGCCTTTTTGAGCATAACCGAGCAGCAGGTAGCCAACGTGCGCTTTGCGGCTGTGCGCCGCATCCGCGACGAGTTACGTCGGCACGGCTTGTCCGCAGAGGTGTTTCCGCATTTGCATCCTGAGCCGGACGAGCCATCGCACTAGGTGGAACCAGTATGCCGGAGCAGGAACGAGTGTCCGTCGAGGAGTTACGTGCCTACCTGGAAGGAGATATGTCCGAGGAGGCGAGTGCTCGTATCGAACGTATGGTGCGCGAGTCGTCGCATCTGCGCCAGGTGCTGCGCAACTTGATCGCTAGCCGGGAAGAAGCAGGTCATTCGGTGGCCTCCATCTGGCGCCGGCATCGGCTCAGTTGTCCCAAGCGCGACCAACTGGCAGCCTGGGTCCTGGGCGCTTTGGACGAGGAAACGAGCGATTATATCCGCTTCCACATCCAAATCGTCGGATGCAGTTATTGCGAGGCCAATTGGGCGGATCTGGAAGAGCAACGGAGCCAAACCGCCGGCCAGCGGGCGCAAAGACAACGCCGACTGTTCGATTCCAGCGCCGGGTACCTCCAAGGTCGGGCTTCGTCAGATCGCTAGGAGCGGGCGCGTGCGGGTGCTCATTGTCTCCCACCACGCCTTTCCCCATGTCGGCGGCTTGGAGGCACTGGTAGATCTGGAAGTGCGCACCCTGGTACACCTGGGACACACGATCGTCCATGTGACCAGTGATCTAGGCGGCGCCGGGCACGTGCCACACTATGGCGCCGGCGTGCGGCAAATACGCGTTCCGGCATGGCATGTGCTCGAGCGGCGCTTTCAGGTTCCCTATCCGCTTTTTTCGCCGCGGCTGGTACGGGTGCTGTGGGAGGAAACGGGCCGCTGCGACGTGGTACATGCGCATGGTTTTCTTTTCATGAGTTCGGTTTTGGCCTTGGCCCTGGCGTGGATCAGAGGCGTCCCCGTGCGTCTTCTGACCGACCACGGCGGCGTGCAGCGTTATCACGCACGATGGGTGACCGCGCTAGCCAGGATCGGGGCTTGGACCGTGGGCCGTCTAACCACGCTTTTGGCGACCCGGTTGGTTGCCTACAACACGCGCGTCTTGCGCGATTTGCACCGTTTGGCCGGGCCGGGCAAGCCATCGCTGTTTTTGCCCTATCCCGTGGACGAGCAGATTTTTCGCGCGCCTGATCCCGGGGAGCGAGCCTCAGCCCGACGCCGACTGGGCTGGCAAGAAGACGCTATTTATGTTCTCTTCGTCGGCAGGCTCATCGCCGACAAGGGTGTCCGCTTGGTATGTGACGCCCGGCGCGCGGATTGGAAGCTGGTATTCTGCGGTCCGGGCGATGCACGCATCCTGCCTCGGGGAGAAGCCAGCGTCCATTACTATCCGCCTCGTCCGCGTCCGCAGCTGGTGGAGCTCTACCACGCGGCAGACGTCCTCGTATTGCCTTCGGCCCGTGAGGGCTTTCCTTTGGTGGTTCGCGAAGCGCTAGCTTGTGGGTTGAGAGCAGTACTCGCCTACGAGCCCGGCTACGAGGCTTATCGCCATTTGCCTGGCTTGTTTTTCTGCCAGCGCGAGCCGTCCAGCATCCGCGAGGCGATCGAGCGAGCATTGCAGGACACGACGCCGAGCGAACTGATAGCCGCTGGCCAGCGCGGCTCGGCTCCTTCACCGGAGGCGTGGGTTTCCCAGCTTTATGCCGATGCCTTGGGTCGCAAAACCCCATGACGGATGCTTTGGCTTAGAGCTGCGTCGCCGCGAGGTGGCGGTACTGAAGGAGTGCCCCGGGGCTACAGGGTTGTCCATCGGATGCGCGCTGCCGGCCCCTTGCCGAACGCACTGGCCGACGTCGGTCTACCAAACAGGCGGCTCGCCGGTGTGCTGGCCCAGCGCCTGCACCAAATAAGCCATCTGGCCAATGTGATTGTTCATGTGACTAGCGCATACTAGGAAAAGCCCCAGCCGAGTGCGGATCGGGTGCCGGTCCGGAAAGTCTACCGGATGTAGCCAGTCCTCGGGCCTTTGTCGGTCCAGGGTTTCAAGCACCATGTCAACCGCCTGACGAAAGCCCTGCCATAATTCCGACCGTGGGTACCAATTGGGGTCGGTGAATTCGC
Organism: Gemmataceae bacterium; assembly: GCA_040289265.1. Lineage (GTDB taxonomy): Bacteria > Planctomycetota > Planctomycetia > Gemmatales > HRBIN36 > PSKW01. The sequence goes on along the minus strand of PSKW01000002.1, from coordinate 425,357 downwards.
GGGTGCGATTGCGCACGTAGCCGGTGCGCGCGATCCCAGCGCCTATGTAATGATTGAGGTTCCCCGTCAGGTGCAACACCAGATGCCCCAATGAATTGCCGAACGGAAACGGCCGTGTCCACACATGTTCTTCGGGTATTGCGAACAAGGCCTTTTGTACCCGCCCGGCTAGGTGCTCGAAATAGCGCTTCAGCTCTTCCTGCAGAGTCGCGTGCAGTGAACTCGGCGCCGCTTCCTGGTGCATGGCTGTGCCGCTACTCCATAGCCGGCAGTATGGTCGAGAAGAAAAACAATACGCCGAATACCAGAAACAAAAAGATGCTCATGTACACCAAGCTGCGCACTGCATGATGAAGGATGCTCGGCCAATGGTCAAAGCGTGTGGCACTGTAGATCAGGCTGGCCAGGATCAGCAACACAGGCAGGTGCCAATAAATGCTAGAAGCCCACAGCATGTTCTTCACGATTTCGGCTCCTGAGCGTCGGAGCCGCCGGACTCCTGCTGCACTGGATGCATAGGACCGGCGGCTGCGTGATAGATCACCAGGATGTTGAGCAATCCCGCTATAATCGTATACGCCTGGGCCACGTACCACAGCCGCCCCATGCCTTCCGAACTTTGCAAGGCATTGAGTTCATGCAAAGGCGGCGTCTTTTGGAAGCTGCCGAGCCAGGTTCGATGTCCCTCGATGATAGGCTGCTCGCCCACGTCGCGCCAGTAGTGGATCAATGCCGGCCAAGCCGCTATACCGATCCAAAACTGCCCGGCGTACGGTAGCCGATTCCACACGTCTCGCAACACGGGCGGGACCGCCTTCCCGAAGAGTTGCACCTGGCCGGGATGAGTGCGTGGCAAGAAAACCGTTTTCCAGGCACCCAGCCACAGACCGTAGAAAAACATGCCCAACAGAGCGATCAGGAAAAACACTCCCTTGGTGAGGCGGTGGGCATCTTTACGCACCATTCCTTGTACGATTTGCCCTAAGCCAGGAACGAGGTAGCTCAGCACGGCGCCTCCCGCGCGTAGGTACAGCGGATAGCTAGCTCGGGCATCGCTCATACAGTGGTACCCTTTGCAGCGAAAACCCTTTACACCATCGGGTACCGTTGCGGCAAGCGCCGCGTTTTCCGTCCGTCTCTTTTCGGTCGCACTCTACAAGCCGCGCGCCAGCGCAATGGTACCCGCCTTCGAACGGTGCCGGCTGTCATTTCGGCTGGGCATGTTGGTACCGCGCCTCGGCAGATAAATGCAGGCTCGGGGACACATGCCGTCACTGCTCTAACCCATAAAGCTGTCGGTAACTCTCCTAATTGTACTTTGCAGTGCCTAACGGGTCCAATAGGCAATGGCCCATCCGAGTGTGAGTGCCCCAACTGCCAGCAACAGCCAGGCGGCCACGGCCAATAGACTCAAAGCACGCTTGCGCGGCCGAGACGAGTTGTCGTGTTGTCCGCGGAGTAGGGATAACCAGCCGCGTTGCCCGGAATGAGGCAAATCCGGTTGGTCGAGGTAAGTCACGACGATAGTCGGCCCATGCTGTACCGCGCCGGTACCTTGTGTAGGCCCTGACTCGACGGAATGGGTATGGGAAGGGCTAGCTGCCGCAGTGTTTGCCGGAGGTGAGTGAACAGCATCGTCTTCGCCGAACATGTCCGCCGGCTGGTGATCGGCAGGCAGCTCATTAGTCAAGGGGCAGTGAGAGGAATCAGGCTGCTCGTCTTTTTGGGCCCCTCGTGCCGGTGAAAAGCCTGATTCTGTGCCCGGTGCAACTTCCGACGCGTGCTCAGGCTGGGTGGAGTCTATACCGGCGGCACACTCTTGCGCTGGGGCCATCATCTGGGTAACGTCGCCCTCCGAAGGCGCGCCGATCTGTAGAGCTTCGGGCAGCGCCGATAGAACGGGCATGGTATTCTCGGTAGGCGACGGCAGGCAAAGAGCCGCCAGTCGGTCAAGCAATTCGTCTAGCTCGCGCAAACGCCTACGGATGCGCTGTGCGGCTTGTGGATCGGTCACGAGCTCCTGCTGTTCCATAGTACGATCCCTGCAATACCCTGCGCATAGGGCGGCCTTCGAGCTCGTCCGCTGCCTGGGAAGCTCATAATCTAGCGGCGATGGCTGAAAGGTTCTACATCAATGCGCCGATCCGACTAGGTCGAGTGGCTCTGACAGGCGCCGAGGCGCACCATATCCGCGATGTCTGCCGCTTGGGTGTAGGCGCAGAGGTAACTCTTTTCAACGGCGACGGGGCACAGTATCGGGCTGTGATCTGTCACTCGACAAAAGGGCAAGTCGTCTTGGAAGTTACGGCCAGGGAAGAAATTGTGCGCGAGCTTCCCGTGCACGTGGCAGTTGCTGCCCCTTTGCCCAAAGGGGATCGGACTCAGTTTTTACTCGAAAAGCTTACAGAACTGGGAGTTGGATCGTTTATCCCGTTGCGTACTCGATACAGTATCCGGCACCCCGCCGAGACGCGCCGGGACAAGCTGCAGCGCTACATCATCGAGGCATGCAAACAATGCGGGCGCAATCGGCTCATGCACCTGGACCAGGTTCGCTTGTGGGAAGATTTGGTCGCCCAGCCTGACTTGCCTGCCGAGCGCTGGCTGCTGGATGCTTCTGGCGTGCCGCTAGCAGAATTGCGGCCATCGTTGAGCGTCGTCCTAGTGCAGCCGGATCCGGCTATCCTCATAGCCGCCGGACCGGAAGGGGGCTGGACGCGTGAAGAAATCCAAATGGCTCGAGCCCGCGGCTTTTTCATTGTGTCCTTGGGCCAGCGGATCCTGCGCATAGAAACTGCTGCACTAGCAGCTTGCGCGTGGGTCATGGTGCAACTTGGCAAGTGAGGGGACCCGCAGCATGCCGCCAGAAACTCGCCGGCAAAAACGAATCGTTGGGTCGGCCGAACGGTGAGCAGTGTCACCTGATACCTGTGCGATTGACCATGCTAGGCGCCCTCGGATGGGGCTGGGGGTTGCAGGGAGGATGAAAAAAACGTGGACAATGCGCTAGCTGTAAGCGACAGAATAGTCTGCGCAGATCGCGTGTGCGCGGCGTACGAAAAGGTACGACGTGCGCTAGTGGACGCTTGTCGAGACCAGGGCTACTGGGAAGGAGAGCTGGCCCCGTCCGCTCTAGCCACCGCGACCGCCATCGGTGCGCTGTGCGTGGCCGATGATCCAGCTCACCGCCTGGGCGACGAACAGTTGATCCACGCTGGCGTGACTTGGTTGATCGGCACGCAGCTGGCCGATGGAGGGTGGGGAGATACACCCCGCAGCAAGAGTAACATTTCCACGACCTTTTTGGCCCGGGCAGCGCTTCTATTGGCCAGCAGGCGTCAGCCGGGTCTGGCCGATCGGGTCCAGTGTGCGCTGGACAAGGCGACTGCCTATATGGACCGTGAGTGTGGTGCCGGCTCTATTCGGCAGGCCGAGGCGATCGAGGCGCGCTATGGTCAAGACCGCACTTTTTCCGTTCCTATCCTCATGATGGCGGCTCTGGCAGGGATAGTGGAATGGGAATCGGTGCCTGCCTTGCCTTTCGAGTTGGCTGTTCTGCCGCAGAGGCTGTATCGGTTTTTGCGTATGCCGGTGGTAAGCTATGCGTTGCCCGCGCTCATAGCTATCGGGCAGGCGGCGCACGCGCATCGGCGGACGATCGGGAGGACGATGCGCTGGGTTCGAGACCGTGCGCGCAAGCGAACATTAGCCGTATTGACAAGGATCCAGCCCGAGAGTGGTGGCTTTCTGGAGGCGACCCCGCTCACTAGCTTTGTGGTCATGGCACTGGTAAGCGCCGGCCAGACGGCCCACCCGGTTGTGCATCGAGGACTCAGCTTCCTTAGATGGTCCGTGCGGCCAGACGGCAGCTGGCCTATTGACAGCAATTTGTCTGTCTGGTTGACCACTCAAAGCGTGCAGGCGCTCGCTGCTGCCGACGATCTGTCTTCCCTACCCGATCCAGGGCACTTAGTCCATTGGATTCTGGAGCGGCAATACAAAACTTCGCATCCCTATACAGGAGCCGAACCAGGTGGCTGGAGTTGGACTCATTTGTCGGGCGGCGTGCCCGATGCCGACGATACGGCTAGTGCTCTTTTGGCCTTGCGGTCCTTGGGTGACTGGCTGACAGCGCACGCCGCAGGCGCGGGTCTCGTGGAGGTGATGGACGCCGCCTGGCGCGGAACGTGCTGGCTGTATCGCTTGCAGAATCGTGACGGCGGATGGCCTACTTTTTGTCGCGGTTGGGGGCGGCTTCCTTTCGATCGCAGCGGTACGGATTTGACGGCCCATGTCTTGGGCGCTTTGGCTGCGTGGCGACCGCAGTGGCAGGCGCAGGGGGTCCCCGGTCTGTGCCGAACCGAGTGGTTTCCGCGCTGGATGCCCGGTGTACAGAGGTGGTGGCTCCGGCAGGTGGATCGTCAGCTAGGGGGTGCTATCCGGCACGGCCTGGCATTCTTGGGACGGATGCAACATGCCGACGGGGCTTGGTCGCCTTTGTGGTTCGGCAACGAATGCGCACGGCAGGAAGCCAATTGGACGTACGGGACCGCGCGCGTGTTGGCGGCCTATCACCGGCTTGGTATGATGGATTGTGACGCCGCTCGCCGGGGAGCGGATTGGTTGATGCGTGCCCAAAATGCCGATGGCAGTTGGGGAGGCGATGTCGGTCTACCTGGCACCATCGAAGAAACGGCCCTAGCCACCGAGGCATTGGCGCGTATCGCCGCCCCGGAACAAACAATGAATACACAGGACACCTGCCAGTTGGCCGCTAAAGCTTGGCAGGCGGTGCACAAAGGACTCGATTGGCTGTGCAGTGCCGTACTGGAGCAGCCGCTCGCGGCGCCTATCGGCCTGTATTTCGCGCGCTTGTGGTATTACGAGAAGCTTTATCCGCTGATTTTCGCGACGGCTGCGCTCGGACGTGTGCGCCGGATCCTGACGTCGGAACGCTGAGGTGGTGATCTGGATCGGCGCAAAGTGCGCTGCCAACCTGCGACCTATGCCGCAACGTGCGTTGCTAAGGCCGGCTTCGGGGCCGCCCCGAGCGGCAAGAAACGGTATAGACAGACATACGCTTTGGTCCGTGCGACTTCCGAGGAGTAGTAGCCGTGACAGTTACGTCGGCCGCCGAGCATGCTAAGGAGCCCGGTGTGTCTGCCAACCCGCGCCCACCTGCTGCCCATTACAAAGCCGTACCTGAAAGTCGTGAACTCCGCGAGCGTTTGCGCCATGCTGCCGCGGAAATAGTGCGTCCTTTGGACCGATCGCGGCCACCGACCAAGGCCCTGTTGCGTGAGTTGGGGGAAAAGCTGCTCGGCGATCTGGGACTGAGCACCGATTACCTCGGCTTTGCTATGGTATGCGTGAACAACGAGTTCTGGCGCGAACAATTGATGGCAGTGGACTTTCGACGGCGCTTGCTCTTGCTGCCTCACTGCCTCAAGCATGCCGAAGGATGCCCGGCAGATTATGACGAGCTGGGCTTGAATTGCCGTCAGTGCGGCGCCTGCGTCATCGCCGACTTCAAGGTCCAGGCAGAACAGCTCGGCTACAAAGTCCTGGTCGCCGAAGGGACCCCGATCGTCCTCAAAATCATCATCAGCGGATACGTAGACGGGGTGGTGGGCGTTGCCTGCCTCAACGTTTTGGAAAAGGCCATTGACAAAGTACTCCAGGTGGGCGTGCCGGCACTGGCCGTACCTTTGTTGTCCAGCAACTGCAAGAATACGTCGGTGGACGAAGACTGGGTACGGGAGGTGATCGGCTTGCAGATGCCGGCGCCTGCTTATCGCACGCGCACGTACCTGCCTTTGCTGCGCTCTGCAGAGCATCTGTTCAACGGGGAGCTGGAGCGGTTAGCCCCGCCCAGCAGGCAGCAAAACCCCAAAGATCCCCTGGCACAGACCGAAGCCGTAGCCTATGAATGGCTGCGCATAGGCGGCAAACGCTTTCGGCCTTTCATTACTTTGGCGGCTTACGATGCTTGCACCGGCGGGCACGGCACGGTTTCCGATCAGGTTGCGCTCCCTGACCCGGTGCGTCGCGTGGCACTGGCCATCGAGGCTTTTCATAAGGCTTCCCTGGTCCACGACGACATCGAAGACGACGACCCGTTCCGATACGGCCGCGAAACCTTGCACCGTCGCTTCGGCGTGCCCTCGGCTATCAACATCGGCGATTACCTGATCGGTCTGGGCTATCGCTTGGTGTCGTGCAATCGTAAAGAGTTGGGTGGCGAATGTGCCGCCGATATCTTGCACAAGCTGGCCGAAGCCCATTTGAAGCTGTCGGAAGGGCAGGGGGCGGAATTGGCCTGGCGTACCGCCGCTGAACGACAACTCACGCCGCTGGACGCTTTGAAGATCTACGCTTTGAAAACGGCACCTGCTTTCGAAGCGGCACTTTATGCCGGCATGCGGCTGGCCGACGGAACGCTCGGTCGGGAGAAAGCCATCGCTGAGTTTTGCCGGCACGTGGGTGTGGCCTTCCAGATCCTCAACGATCTCAAGGATTGGGACGAGGACGATGCCAACAAACGCATAGTCGGTGCCGATGCCCTGTCGGCGCGACCGACGGTGCTTTATGCCTTGGCTTTGGAAGGCTCGAGCGGCCCCCAGCGTCAGATCTTGCAGCGACTGGCCTCCAGTCCCGTTTCGCTGGGCGCCGCCACGGATGACCGTGAGGCCGCGCTAGCGCTCATTTATAGTCTGTACGAACGGAGCGCCGCTTTTGCACGGGCACGCGAGCTGGTCGCCCGATATCGGGAGCGAGCTTTAGACCTGGCGGATCGTATGCAGCCCGAGCCGCTGCAGGATTTGCTGTATTTCTTGGTCGAGACGGTGCTGGAAGAGCGTCCTGCCGAAAAGGAGAAACAGCCATCGCTGAGTCCGGCTTGAATCCGACACGACCGGCACAAGAGGTGATCTGCGACCTTTTCAGTTTGTTCGCTGCGAGTGTCGCCGAACGGCAGGCCTTGGCCGAGGAAGTGCCCAGTGTGCGCGAAGTCAGCACCGACTGCATGCCCGAGTCGTACCAGCGCCTTTTGGCGCATCCCTACCATATGACAGTCGCTTTGGAGCAGTTCTATGGCAGGCCGGTTTACTTGAAAGTGCTCCGACGTTATCGTGCCGGTTCATGGTATGCTCGCAAGATCCTTTTGCTTCTGGTCGGTACGGAACAGGTCGTCGAGTTCGGCATTATGCGCATAGACCTCGATGCTTGTACGCCGGCGGTGCGACGCGGCATAGTCGCTGAAGAAGAGCCGCTCGGGCGTCTGCTGATTCGGCACAATATCCCGCGCACTATCGAGCCGGGGCCTTTTCTGCACATAGGCTTGACGCCCAAACTGGCCCAGTATTTTCGTGTGCCGCACCATGGGTCCACTTATGCCAGATTGGCTCGGGTGGCCTCCCAGGGGCGGCCGGTTGTAGAATTATTGGAGATGGTCGCTCCCATGAACGAAAGCGATCGTCCGCGTGAGCAAACCGATCCTGGAGGATCGTAAGTCCGCCTAGTGTACCTGCCGCGCCTCCGGCTGGCTTTGAGCCGAGCTTAGGCTCTTGGTACGTGTGCCAGCCGCAATCCGTCAGTATGGACCTACGACACGAACGAGGAGGAAAACATGGCTTTCATGACTTCCCTCCACGACGGGCACGACATCCCGGGCAGCACCGAGGTAGTCGTAATCGGCGGGGGACCCGCCGGTTCGACCGCCGCCACCATCCTGGCCCAGTACGGGCATCGGGTGTGTCTTTTCGAGAGAGAACGCTTTCCGCGCTTTCACATAGGCGAGTCCCTGATGCCGGAGACCTATTGGACGCTGCACCGACTCGGAGTGCTGGACCAGATGAAAGCCAGCGCATTTCCCAAAAAATACAGCGTGCAATTCGTCAGCGACACGGGCAAAGAGTCGCAGCCTTTTTATTTTTTCGAGATCAATCCGCACGAATCCTCGCAGACCTGGCAAGTGTGGCGTGCCGATTTCGATCGCATGTTGCTCGACAATGCCGCCCGGCAAGGGGTGCGCGTATACCAGGGAACGCGCGTTTTGGATGTCTTGCTGGACGGGGATCGGGCACGGGGCGTGCGCATTCAGATAGCACAGGGCCAGACACGCGAAGTGACATGCCAGGTTGTCGTGGATGCGAGCGGTCAAAGCACACTCCTGGGCAACAAGCTCAAACTGCGTGTGCCGGATCCGAAGTTGCGCAAAGGTGCCGTGTGGACTTATTATCGCGGTGCCCGACGCGACCCGGGACTGGATGAAGGGGCCACCTTGGTCCTGCATGTCCGCGAGAAAAAGGCTTGGTTCTGGTATATCCCCCTGCCGAACGATACCGTCAGTGTCGGGGTTGTAGGCTCGATGGATTATTTGTTCGACCGCCCGGGCGACCATGAGCAGATCTTTTACGAAGAAGTAGAGCGCTGCCCAACGGTCAAGGCGCGCTTGGCCTGTGGTCAACGCGTGAGCGGCTTTTTCGCCACCCGCGACTTCTCGTACAGGTGTGCTCGGGCCGCCGGCTACGGGTGGGTGTTGGTCGGCGACGCTTTTGGCTTCCTCGATCCGATTTACAGTTCGGGCGTTTTTTTGGCTCTCAAGTCGGGGGAGCTTGCGGCAGACGCCATTCACGAAGGACTGACCCTCGGCGATGTCGGCCCAGAAAGACTGGGCCGATGGGCGCCGCGCTTCCTGCGCGGTATGGAATCCATGCGCAAATTGGTCTACGCCTTCTACGAAGGCTTCAGTTTCGGTCAGTTTGTGCACACTCATCCCGAGTATCGCCGGCATCTCGTAGACTTGTTGGTCGGCGATTTGTTCAAAGAAGGGGTCACCGATATCTTTCCGGTGATGGAACGCTACGTGCCTCTGCCGCAAACGCATTCTTGGGCGTCGGCAGAGTGCGGCAAGGCATAAGTCGGAGCAGTCGTCGGCGGCGGGCGGGGAACAGTCCCGGGGGGAGCGATGCGCATTGCCTATCTGACCGCCGGCGCGGCGGGCATGTATTGTGGCTCATGCCTGCACGATAACACGCTGGCTCGAGAGCTGCGAGCGCTGGGCCACGATTGCCTGCTCATTCCCCTCTATACGCCGGTGCGCACGGATGAGCCTGACGCCAGCATCTCGGAGGTGTTTTTCGGCGGCCTGAGTATCTACCTCGAGCAAAAATACCCTTGGTTCCGACGGATGCCAGAAGCTCTGGACCGCATCCTGAGTCGTCCCAGTCTATTGCGGTTGCTGTCCGGTCTGGCTATCAGTTCCGACGCCCGCGATCTGGGGTCGCTGACCCTCTCCATGCTCCGCGGCCGCAGAGGCTATCAGGCGCTGGAAATAGAGCGTCTATGCCGGTGGTTGCGCGGGCATTTCCAGCCTGACGTTATTTGCCTGTCCAACAGTTTGCTTTCCGGACTGATCGAAAGTCTGCACGAGCAGTTTCGCGTCCCTGTGGTAGTGTTTTTGCAAGGGGAAGACCTGTTTCTAGATGCTTTGCCCGACGACGCCAAGCGCCAGGCGTGCCAACTCTTGCAACTCAATCTCAGCGGCGCAGCCGGCTTTATCGCACCTTGTGAAGATTACGCGAACTATATGAGTCGGTACCTGCAGATACCGAGGGACAGGATGCGCGTCGTGTATCCCGGCGTCCATATCCAGGATTTGCTTCGGCGAATGGAGCCAGATGCACGGCGGGCCGATGACTCGCGCCAAGAACACGATCCTGCAGCTCGGCTGCGCATCGGCTACCTGGCCCGCATCGGCCCAGAAAAGGGGCTGCATGTACTGATCGAAGCTTGCAGTCTCCTGCGCCAGATGACCGAGGTGCCCGCATGGGAGTTGTCTGTCGCCGGGTATTTGCCCCCTAGTCAACGGGACTACTTGCAAGAGCTTTGTCAGCGAGTGCAGTCGGAAGGCTGGGACGACCGATTGCAGTTCGTCGGAGAAGTAGATCGGCGCGGCAAAGTGCGTTTTTTGCATCGGCTCGATGTTTTTTCGGTGCCGGCGACCTATCGTGAGCCCAAAGGGCTTTATGTTTTCGAGGCGTGGGCCGCAGGCGTGCCGGTCGTCCAGCCGGAACACGGTATCTTCGCTGAGGTGGTACCCGCGGCCCAGGCCGGCCTGTTGGTGCAGCCCAACAGTGCGTCCGCACTCGCCGCAGGGCTGGCCAAGATGCTCTGTGACGCGCACTGGAGACGTCAGGCTGGGCAAAATGGCCGTGCCTTTGCTGCGGCCACCGGCCATGCCCAGCGCATGGCGCAGGATACTCTCCAAGCGCTGGGTTACTTTTTGGGCAGCTCTCTCGCGGCCAGCAGTAGCACCGGCTGGGGCCTCAGGCCAGCAAACCCTTGACGATGCGCGGCGGCTCCGGCCCGGTCAACCGTTGGTCGAGGCCCTGGAATTTGAAGGAAAAGCGCCAGGCATCTATGCCCAAAAGATGCAGGATGGTGGCGTTGAGTTCGTGGATGTGCACGGGGTCGCACACGATGTTGTAAGAGAAGTCGTCGGTCTCCCCGTAGGTGGTACCCGCTTTGATGCCGCCCCCGGCCATCCACATCGTGAAGCAGCGGGGATGGTGATCCCGTCCGTAGTTGTTGCGGCTGAGAGGACCCTGGCAATAGATAGTGCGTCCGAACTCGCCGCCCCAGACGATCAGAGTATCCTCCAGCAGGCCACGCTGCTTGAGGTCCTTGATCAGGGCAGCACAGGCTTGATCAATATCTTTGCACTGCAGGGGCAGATCCCGCGGTAGGTTGTCGTGGTGATCCCAGCCGCGGTGGATGATCTGGACGAAGCGGACGCCGCGCTCGATCAGCCGACGTGCCATGAGGGCGCAGTAGGCGAACGTTCCTGGGATACGCGCGTCCGGCCCATAAAGCTTGAAAGCGGCCTCGCTTTCGCCGCTGATCTCGGTCAACTCTGGAATAGAGGACTGCAGCCGAAAGGCCATCTCGTATTGGGCGATGCGGGCCTGGATTTCCGGATCGCCCAGCTCTTCGTAGAGCTGCCGGTTGATCTCCGCCAAACCGTCGAGCATCCGGCGACGCGTCACCGCGTCGAGGCCCGGCGGATTGCTCAAGTAAAGCACAGGGTCGCCCTGACTGCGCAGACAAACTCCCTGGTGCTTGCTAGGCAGAAATCCGCTTCCCCACAAACGGTGGTAAATAGCTTGCGCGTCGCGCTTGGCCGACCATTTGGCAGTCATGACCACGAAGGTCGGTAGGTTTTGATTGAGCGTGCCCAAGCCGTAGCTGATCCACGCCCCCAGACTGGGTTTGCCTGGCAATTCGCTGCCTGTCAGCAAAAAGGTAACAGCCGGGTCGTGGTTGATGGCTTCCGTGTGCACGGTCTTGACGATGGCCAGATCGTCGGCGACGGTTTGCAGGTGGGGAAGCAATTCGGTGATCCATGCGCCTGATTGGCCGCACTGCTTGAACCGGTACATCGAAGGCGCGATCGGAAAGCGTTTTTGCCCCGAGGTCATCGTGGTCAGCCGTTGGCCCATGCGCACCGAATCGGGCAAGTCTTTGTCGAACCATTCGGCCATTTTGGGCTTGTAATCGAATAGGTCCATTTGCGAAGGGGCGCCGTTCATGAGCAGGTAAATGGCTCTCTGTGCCCGCGGCTTGTGGTGGGGGAGATCGGGGCGGCCCCCGGTCGGAGAAAGAGCCGCGCCGCGTGCCGAGTCGCCGGCTTGTACCAGCAGACTGGCCAATGCCGCTTTGCCCAAGCCGAGTGCCGCATGGCCGAAAAATTGGCGCCGAGTCTGCATCAGCCGAAATTCTTGCCTCGGATCCATCAGTGCCCTCCTTCTACGATCGCCCCACCTATGCATGCCTGCACATCGCCGTGGGCTCTACTGTGTTTTTATTCTGGCTGCATGTTCCCGGGTGGCTGCGGTCCGAGTCGCCGGGTCTTTTTCGACACATCAATTCTCTTGCTACCCAAGTCGCGGACCAAGGCTGGTGCCCAGGGGGGTTCAGTTTTTGTTCAGTACCTCGTCCAAGTTGAGGAGCAAGTTGGCGACAATGGTCCAGGCTGCCCACTCCTGCGGGGGTATGGCATCGTCCCGTGGACTTTCCCCGAACTGAAGGAGCGCCTGGGCGGCTTCCTTGTGTGCGGCATAGTGGGTCAAACTGTCGTCGAGCACTTTTTGCAAAACCGCGAGTTCGGATGCCTTCGGCAGGCGGCACGTCGCCACCTCGAAGCCATAACGCAATCGGTCGGCAGTGCTCGGCCCACCCTCTTTGAGCATACGGCGTGCCAGGCCCTTGGCTGCCTCTATGTATTGCACTTCGTTCATGGTGACCAGCGCCTGCAAGGGGGTGTTGGTACGCTCGCGACGCACACGACACGCTTCTCTCGAGGGAACGTCGAAGGTAGTCATTTGCGGCGGCGGAGCGGTCCGCTTCCAGAAGGCATACAAACTGCGGCGATAGATCTTTTCGCCGCTATCGGGGGTGAACTTGGCCGTGTTGGACGTGGGATAAGCGACGGCCTCCCAGATACCCGGCGGTTGGGGCAATTTGACCGGCGGTCCGCCCAGACGTTTGACCAACAGCCCGCCCAGCTCGAGGGCCTGGTCCCGCAACACTTCTGCATCGAGGCGGAAGCGCGGTCCACGCGCCAAGAGCCTGTTTTCCGGATCACGTTCGTACAGTGCCGGCGTGACCCGAGATACCTGCCGGTACGTGGCTGACGTCACGATCCGTTTCATCAGTTTCTTGACGTCCCAGTGGTCTTCGACAAATTGCGCGGCCAGCCAGTCGAGGAGCTCGGGATGGCTCGGCCATTCGCCCTGAACACCGAAATCCTCGGCGGTCTTGACTAGCCCGACGCCGAAAATCTGTTGCCAAAAGCGATTGACGGCTACCCGTGCCGTCAACGGCTGCTGCGGATCGGTCAGCCACAGTGCCAGTCCCAGTCGGTTGCGCGGCGCATCCGCAGGAAAAGGGGGCAGGATCGCTGGCGTGTCGCGTCGCACTTTTTCCCCCTTTTTGTCGTAGGCGCCGCGGATGAGAATAAAAGCCTCTTTCGGAGTCGGCTTCTCTTTCATGACCATGGTCGTTGGCACTTTGCTTTCGATTTCTCGCAGGTGACGACGGAGCGTGTCTTGCTCGTTTTTGAGAGTTGTGTAGGGCATGTCGATACGTTCCAGATAGTATCGGCGCAGGGTGGCCGCCTGCTCTGGGCTTCGCTTGTCCGCAGGCGTGGCCAGGATCGGACCGATGGGATTCTTGCCGGCCACGATTTCCACCTCGTGATTCGCCAAGGCACGGCTGAATATCTGCACATCGTCTATCATGCCTTTGAAGCCCGAGCCTGGATTGCGTCTGCCGATGCGCAGACCGGTCTGCGTGCGGATGGTGTCTTTCAGGCTGTCGGCTTCGACGTCCACTTCCTGCAACACGCCATCAATGAACAAGCGCAGTCCGGCTGCCTTGGAGGAGCCGTCATATGTAACGAACAGGTGCGTCCACTTTTTGGCCGGGATAGGCTTTTTGGAGGTGATTTTGAGGGCGTTGTCGGACCAACGGTGGACGACGTGGGCTGACACGCGGCCGCCGCCGATGTACACATCGTACCCGCGGAATCCTTCGACATCGTTCATGCGCGACAGGGGGGACATCCCTTCCGGGCTACCGTTCCAGTAAACCCAGCAGCCGTAGCTGAAGGATTGATGGCGTTCGAAATCCCCGACCTGGCCGGCATCCACGAAGCGCTGGCCGTCGCATTCGAGGGCGTGTCCGGAGTGGCCAGCTTTCCAGGCGGGGCCGCCGTTGAGCACTGCGGGCCTGCGCTCGCCGGCTACGTTGGCCACTGCCTCTCCGGCAGTTTCGTCGAGGGGATAGCGGGCTACCAGTCCGTCGCGCACTTCGGTAAATCGTTCGATGTGGCCGCTTGCCTCGGTCAGCCATTTGGCGAAGTCGGCATCGGCAGAGCGTTCGCGCTCTTTCATTTTGCGGTCCAAGTCGGCGATCTTGTGTTCCAGCTCCTGCATCTTTTTTTCGTCCTCCGCGCCGGGCACGCGGATGACCGGAGGCGGGTCTTTGATGTTTCCGTCCATTTCGTTGCCGTCCATGCTGTTGAAAAAGGCGAACAGCTGGTAGAAATCTTTTTGTGTCAAAGGCTCGTATTTGTGGTCGTGGCACACGCAGCATCCGAGGGTCAAGCCGAGAAAGACCGTGCCGGTAGTCTCCGTGCGGTCGAGGACGTTTCGGACGTAGATTTCTTCGGGGATGACGCCTCCTTCGTTGGTGGAAACATGGCAGCGGTTGTAGCCGGTGGCGATGATCTGCTCGCGCGTCGGATTGGGGAGCAGATCGCCGGCCAGTTGCTCGATCAGGAACTGCTTGTACGGCATATTGCGGTTGAAAGCGTTGACGACCCAGTCACGATAAGGCCAGATTTCGCGGTAATTGTCCAGGTGGAGTCCGTGGGTGTCGCCGTAACGGACTGCGTCGAGCCAATAGCGCGCCATATGTTCCCCGTAGTGGGACGAGGCCAAGAGCCGGTCCACTAACCTGTCGTAAGCGTCCGGCGCCGGATCGCTCGCGAACGCCCGCACCTCTTCCAGAGGTGGGGGCAAGCCGGTGAGGTCCAGATAGAGCCGTCGGATGAGCGTGCGCCGATCCGCTTCCGCAGAGGGGGTCAGTCCTTCGGCTTCCAGACGCGCCAGGACGAAGGTATCTATCTCGTTGCGTACCCAGCTGTGATTGCGTACTTGGGGCAAGGGCGGTTTGTGGATGGGCAGGAACGACCAATGCTTCTCGTACTGTGCTCCCTGTTCGATCCAGCGTCGGATCAGGGCGATGTGCTCCGGCTTGAGCACTTTGCCGGAATCAGGCGGGGGCATGCGCTCGGTATGCGCCTCGGCAGTTATGCGCAGGTACAGTTCACTTTCTTCCGGTTTGCCCGGCACCAGGATGCGGTATCCCCCGCGATCGGCATAAACCATGTCGGGAACGTCCAGCCGCAGCTTGCCTTTGCGGGCTTTTTGGTCGGTTCCGTGGCAGGCAAAGCAATTCTCCGCCAGGATGGGCCGAATGTGTGCGTTGTACGAGATCTTCGCAGGAGGTGCCGCTGTCAGGGAGTGAGCTGCCCAAAGAGTTGCCGTTACGACCAGCGCCAGCTTATTCATGGACTACCCCCGTAGTGAGCCATCCCGCCCTGGAAAGCGTTCGTCGTTGTTCTACGCGAGGCGATCCGTGCCCTCAGGATACCACTCTGCGCGGCAGGTTACCTTTCAGGAGAGCCACAAAGACCGGGGCTGCCTGGGTGGACGCCCCTGGTAGAAATTATAGTAACACGGTGAGCGTCCACGAACAAGGCTAGTCGCCGGCCAGTCGTTTGGCCGGACTGCGCGAACCCGATTGTCGCCGACATATCCGGTGCATGCCGGAGGCGCTCGACGAGCGGCTGGAGACCTGCCATGCCCTTTCGGTTGGGAATGTTGGGAATGTGGCACGTGCACGCGCACGGCATGGTGCGCCGCGTGGCCGAGCACAAAGATGAGTTCCAGTTGGTCGGGTTCTACGACACCGACCCCGCCACAGCTCGGGAACGTGCCAGAGCTTGGGAGCCGGTGCTCGGCGCCGTGCCGCTGTACAAGTCTCCCGACGAGTTGCTCGGTCAGCCCCTCGATGGGGTGTTGGTGGAGGGGCGGGTGTACGAAAATCTGCGCCTGGCCCAGTTGGCTTTGGAAAGCGGCAAGCCGGTGCTGTTGGAAAAGCCAGCCGGAAACGATCGGTCTGAGTATCGCAAGCTCGTCGAGCTGGCGCGACGCAAGCATCTGCACGTGCAGATGGCCTATCTTTTCCGCTACATGGCAGCAGTGCAGGAGTTGATCCGTCGCGTGCGGGCCGGCGCGTTGGGTCGGATTTATCTTTTCCGCGGTCGTCTGCCCAAGGGACTCGACGAATATACCCGGCTGCAAGACGAGCTCAAACCGTACCCCGGAGGTGTCTTTTTCGAAATGGCCGGGCATTTGATAGACTTGATGGTGACCTTGTTGGGCAAACCGAAACAGGTGCAGTCTTTTCTGGGGCACCACCGGGCCGGGCACAAGGGCACTTTTGTGGACAACGCGCTGGCGGTTTTTGCCTACGATCATGCCTGGGGAATAGTGGAGTCGTGCGCTTTGGAAGTGGCCAAGGGCACACGACGCATCGAGGTGTACGGGGACGCAGGCGCCGCCGTCATCCCGCACTTGGGCAGTGGCCACTTGGCCAATCCGCTAACCGAACGTTTGGAACTGTATCGCCCCGAGCAGTCGGCCTGGCAGACCCTCGAGCTGCCGGCGGCTCCTTTGCAAATCGCCGATTTGCGCGAGTTCGCCGCTTGCTGCCGGGGCCGCAAAACACCCGATTGGACTTTGGACCACGATATCGTGGTTCAGGAACTGCTGTTGCAGGCCAGTGGCATGGGGTCGGATCAGTGACTAGAAAGCGAGGCGATCGGTGATGGCATGGGCTGTCTTGTTTGCCGTGGCACTCGTGGCGCCGACGGCCGACTGGCCGGCTCGAGAGGCGCGCCACTTGCGCAACATCCGCCAACTGACCTTCGATTTTGTGCGTGCCGGGGAGGGATACTTTTCTCCCGACATGCGTTCTATCGTCTTTCAGGCCGAAGACCGCGGCGACAACCCTTTCTACCAAATCTACCTTATGGACTTGGCTACCGGCAAAACCCGTCGTGTCAGTCCGGGGGTCGGTCGTACCACCTGCGCTTTTTTTCACCCGGATGGCAAGAAGATCATTTTCGCCAGCAGTCATCTGGATCCGAACGCGAAAAAACACCAGGCAGAAGAGCTGGCGCGGCGCGCTCGCGAGTTGCAACTCGGACGCCCGCGTCGCTATGAGTGGTTCTTCGATCCGTACATGGACATTTTCGAGCTCGATCTGACGACCGAACACCTGCGGCGATTGACCGATGCCCCGGGTTATGACGCCGAGGGGAGTTATTCCCCGGACGGCAAGTCCATCGTCTTTTGCTCGCAGCGCGACGGCCATCTGCAGCTGTACATCATGGACAGCGATGGGCGTCTAGTCCGCAAACTGACCAACGCGCCGGGCTGCTACAACGGCGGGCCGTTTTTTTCTCCCGACGGAAAACGGGTGATCTTCCGCGCCGATCGCAAAAAGAAAGATTACTTGCAGCTTTACGTCATCAATACCGACGGAACCGGCGAAAGACAGCTGACCGATACCGAGGGGGTCAATTGGGGACCGTATTGGCATCCCGACGGCCGGCACGTTATCTATTCGGCAGCAGACCATAGCGATCCGACCGTGCGCCCCAATTACGACCTTTGGCTGTTGGACATCGAGACAGGCGTCAAAACGCGCATCACCTACGCTCCGGGCGCCGATGTGCTTCCGGTCTTCAGCCCGGATGGCAAAAAGCTCATGTGGACTTCGACCCGTGACGGCACCATGCCGGGGGCTCAGCTTTTCATAGCTGATTTCCTCATGCCGCAGTCGTGAGCCGCCCCGGTCGCTGTCGGCTGCGGCTGAACCGGCAGGGGCTTGTCCAAGGGGGTGCGTTCGGGCAACGCTGTCGCCGCAGCGCAATTTCGGCACAATCGCTTCATCCGACAGTTGACAGCGCCCCGCCTGCCGTGGTACTTTCAATATTATGGGCAAAAAGACGCGACGAGCTAGAATAATGCATGAATGCCTGTCGGTGGGCCTGTGGCGAGGAAGACTGTTCAGTCCGGGTAGCGAGTCGCCGGGTAGGGGAGCAGGAGCATTATGGCCAGCAGTGAAAATGTCGGCGTGTGGGGCCTCGATATCGGCCAGTGTGCTTTGAAGGCGTTGCGGCTGGAAGTGGCCGATGGTGAGCTTGTAGCCACCGCTTTCGACTACATCGAGCACCCCAAAATCCTCAGCCAGCCCGATGCAGATCCCGATGAGCTGACTCGGGCCGCGTTGGAACAATTCCTGTCGCGCAACGATGTGCGCGGCGATGAAATCGCACTGGCCGTTCCTGGCCAAACCGGTCTGGCACGATTCGTCAAATTGCCGCCTGTCGAGGCCAAGAAAATCCCCGATATAGTGCGCTTCGAGGCAAAACAGCAGATTCCTTTCCCGTTGGATGAAGTCGTGTGGGATTATCAAACCATCAGCGGCGGCACTCCCACCGATGGTTTCGTCGAAAACGAAATCGGACTGTTCGCCATGAAGCGGGATTTGGTAGCCCGCTATTTGCAAGCCCTCCGAGAAGTCAAGCTCGAGGTGCACTATGTGCAGATGACGCCCCTCGCTTTGTGTAATTTTGCCACGTTCGATTTGTTAGGACGCAATCCTGGCGAATACGAGGGCGAGGCCGAGCAAGGTCGGAAGGCCTGCACGGTGGTTGTGGACATGGGTGCTGATAACACCAATTTGGTCGTTACCGATGGGGCACGCATCATCTGGCAGCGTCCGATCCCTATCGGGGGCAACCATTTCACCCGTATCCTGACCAAAGAGCTGAAGTTGACCTTCGCCAAAGCGGAACATCTGAAGCGCAACGCCACCAAGGCAGAGGACCCCAAAGCCATCTTCCAGGCGATGCGTCCGGTGTTCGCCGATTTCGTCGGAGAAATTCAGCGCTCCCTGGGGTTTTTCACGAACACCCATCGCGACGCCGACATCCAGCGACTGGTGGGCTTGGGCAACGGTTTTCGCTTGCCTGGTCTGGGCAAATTCATAGCTCAGTCGCTCAATATCGAGGTGGAGCGACTGGGTGCGTTCCAACGTCTCACCGGCGACGAGGTCGTGCGTGCGCCGGTGTTTCGTGAGAACCTGCTCAGTTTCGGGGTCGCCTATGGCTTGGCCTTACAGGGTCTGGGACTGGCACGCATCCACACCAATCTTTTGCCCCAGGAGATCCAGCTGGAGCGCATGGTCCGCTCCAAGAAACCATGGGCCGCGCTGGCAGCCGCCTGCCTGGTGGTCGGTACGGCAGTTACCACTTATTTCTTCAGCGGTGATTATCAACGCGCCAATGCTGCAGCCCAGGCGGCGCAAAAAGACGGTAAGCCGGTCCTGGATCAAAAAGCCCGTTACGATAGCGAGTTTCGTTCTGCTCAAAACGATCTCAAGGCAGCCCGGATTGCGGCTCAGGCAGTCTTGCGCGGCGGAGAAGAACGGCAAAACTGGCCCTTGCTGCTGCGGTACATCAACGAGTGCCTGCCGCAACCCAACGGCAGCGGTCTGGACAACTCGCGGCCCTTGCCACCGGACAACTTGACCGCTTATCAGAGGTATTGGAACGAGGCTGCACAGCGGGCCGCCCGCAATAAGCGTGAGCGGGATGAAAAAGGCGTCCGTGACGAAACCGATCTCAACGCCCTGCTGCAGATCGTTGTCCAGGCGGTGTACGGTCGTTATTGCCGGGACGAATCGGCCAGGATGGCTTTCTATGCCAATGCCCGCGAGAGCAGCAACGAAAAGGAAAGTTTCGATCCGACCGACTGGGCAAAGCCTCCTGAAAAGCCCGGCTGGGTCATCGAGGTGCGGGGTTACACCTATCACAGCGGCAAACAACGGTTCGTGATGGACACTTTCTTGCAAAATCTGCGGCACAGAAAGCAGATTTACAGCCCGCTGGGCGACCCGAGTATGCGTCCGGTGCCTGTTGCCGTCAGCCATGTGGGCATGCTCCGCTACCATACCGAGCCGAATATCTCCTCGACGCACCCGCCTGCGTTTCGGCTGGTTTCGGCAACACCTGCGGCTTTTGTCAACAGTCTGATAAGGAGTACAGGGCGAGGAGCCGCCGGAGGTTCCGCGGGTATGGGAACCTTGGGAGCGCAAGGTGCCGCCGGAGCGATCCCAGGCCAAGGGGGAAGCGGAGCCACCGGCACGCTCGAAGGTGGCGGCGGTTTCGCAAGTGCCGGCCGTGACTGGACCGGACTCGGCACAGGTACTCGCTCGGCTGCGGGCGCAGGCGCCGGATTCGGTAGCACAGGTGCGTCGGGCGGCTCGGGACTCGGCTTGCCCGACGTTCCAGGTATGCCCGGTGGCAGTGAAACGGGGTCGCCTGACTCCGGTCCTGGAATCAATCTGCCCGGTCAGCGTGGAGGTGCTCCCGGCGCTTCGCAGCAGCGCAGCGCCGACTCGGGCCGCACCAATTACACCCGGACCGAGTTCGTGATCGTCCTGTATTGGGAAGAGCCTTTGCCTAGTGGCGACATCAAGCCAGCGGGTCCCGGTGCCGGCGGTGGGACGTTTGCTCCGCCTGGCTATCCAGGCGCTCCAGGGGGAGTCAGCGGGCCGCCCGCCGGGTATCCTGGCGCGCCGGGATCGTCGGGGTCGTGAATGCAGCTTGGATCCCTTAGTGCAAAGGATTACGCTCACACAATCGGTATCGGTACGAGTTCCACATGGGACCCAGGGTACATGTGCACCCTGCATGAACCATAGCGACGGAGCTCATAGATGGCGACCAAAATAGACGTGCAGACCCTCATCAAGCACCGTTTTTGGATCATCCTCGGGACGGCCTGCCTATTGTGGCTCATAAGCATCTTCAGTATCAGCGGCCTGAAAAGCATGGCGGAGCAGGATTGGAATACCGCCAAATCCACCGACGACCAGCTCAAAGCGATCCATGGCGGGCTGCTTTATAACGACCAATGGATTGCCCGTATTCGCGAAGAGACGGAGAAAGCCAAAAAGCAAAAGGACGAAATCTGGTGGGACGCTTGGGAAAGGCAAAATGAAGTCGTCCGGGCTGCGCGCACATTACCTCGGCCGGCTACAAGCGAGCCTGCCGGCTCGAATGTTAGCGACCAGATCGGGCGCCCTCCGGCTGTTCGCTGGAATCCACTGATTACCTGGCCGCAAATCACGCAATTGCCCCCTTTACCCTTGACGTTTTCCCCGCAAACCGGTTTTCGCGGTCCCGGCGATGTGCTCGATTTCGGTGAGCCGTACACCTCCGCCGCCGGTGTCGTCCCCAACGAATACAAGGAACCCAATGTGTACCTGCGACAATACGAAGAGATGATCGTTTTGGTCCGGCCTCTGGACGAAAAAACCGGTACCGGCGCAGTCCGCTTTTACGGCTCGGGAGCGCCCCGCGATAATGCGCGACAGATCCTCCGTCCCATCGTTTGGGGCGACAAACAAGCCACCTGGGAAGAATTCTGGCTCGCTCAAGAAGAAGTGGCGATCAAGCGGGAACTGCTGAAGATCGTTGCCGCCGCCAACGACGATGTCGGTCAGATGCGCGACGAGTGGGAAGAAAAAATACCGCCACCTTTGCCTGCCTCGACGGTTTCTGAGGACACCAAGACTCCTGCCGAGGGTGAGAGCGAATCTACATCACAGGGGGCGTCGGCTGCTGAAGCCAAAGAATCCGTAGCCAAACCGCGCACCGTGTTCCTCGACCATAAGCGGTACCTCAATACCACCTGGCAGGTGGGCGTGGTTCCGTATGACCAGGAAAAAGGCACCGGCCCGAGTTTGAATTGGTGGGACGGTTGGCTTCTCGATATGGACCTGGTCCGCGTCGGCCCCAAGCAGGTGGAATTACGCATCACTGAAAGCAATCTCAGCCATGTCCATCGTATACCCCCGACGCCGCTGGTTGTCATCGTGGAACACGAAGCGTCCGGACAGCGCTGGACCGTAGATTTGAAACAAGCCGGCGACTTGCCCCCTTCGCGGACAACGGTGGATCCGAAAACGAAACAGCAGACCGAGCAGCAGTCGAACCGTGTCTGGAAGCCGATCGTCGTACCGGAACAAGCCAACAAAATCGTGGCTGTTCAGCGCAAACCACAAGCACCGGAGCTGGATCGGCGCAGATTCCAAAACGGCCTGTGGCTAGTAGACGCACGGTTGCTGGAAGGGCCCGGTGGTCAGGGGATCGTCGAGGGCACCTTTTACAACATCAGCGGGCGCAGGCTTTTGCCCAGTGGCTTCGAGGCAGTTGTCCAAGATGCCCGCAAGGTACAATTCAGTGCCCAGATCCGTTTCGAAGGCAAAGAGTTGCGCGGTCTGGTGGCTGGCGAGAGCAGGCCGCTGCCGCGCAGTACGGTTCAGGTAGGTACGCCTCGGGAGTTGATCGCAATGCGCATGACCTTGGACTGGCGTACCGTACCTATCAAGCGCATAGATCGCATCGAGATGGGGCGTGTGGCGCATTCTCAGTCCGACCGGACTTACCTGGCGCAACTGGTGGAGTACGATTTTGCGCGCAAAGGGGGTCAAGCGGCTTCGCCAGCTGTGCCGGCAACTGCGCCGGGGCCCGGCGGGAGCACCGGAGTATCTGGCATGCCGGAAGGCGGAGCCGGTATGGGCGCCGCAGGTGCCGCCGCAGGAGCTGGACTTGCTGGCGGTTACAGCCGCTCTCAGGAAAAGTTTACCCCTATCCACAGATTGCCTACCGAACGTTATGTCGCTAACGACGAAGGCAAGCTCGATATCGAAGTGCGCCGGATCCCGATCGCCATGGTGGTTATCGTGGATCAGCGCTACATAAACAACGTGCTGACCGCCGTCAACAACTCGCGACTGCGCATCCAAATCACCCAGGTGGTGTTTACGCGCGTGCCGGAATTGCCCCGTCCGGGAACTCCACAGACTGGCGGCACAGGAACTCTGTCCGGTCCAGGTGCGGGCGCTCCGGGTGCACCCGGAGGCCTTGTGCCTCCTGGGGCCCCTCCCGGTACCGGCGCACCGCGTTCGCCCCTGGGTCCCAGCGCTCCTAAAGAAAAGCCCAAGTTGCCCAAAGAAGCCGAGCTATTCGCCGGGCCGCTCGACGAAGATACCACGCCCGTTGAATTGCAGATATACGGCTGGGCAACGATCTACGAAAACCCCGAAGCAAGGGAGCGAATTCAAAAGAAAACAGCCGGCCAGGTAACCCAGGGCGCTGGCCCTTGACCGATGCTGAAATCTCTGCGAGGGCAAGACCATGAAGGACTTCGACGTCAAACAGTTCTTGCTGCAACACGGGGAAAAAATAGGTATCGGCGTCTCCCTGCTGATCATGATTTTGTTCGTCTGGTGGGGCCTCGGTCGCGGCTCTGGCCCTACGTCCGACGAGGCCATCAAGAAAAATGCTGCCTCTGCACGCCAGGCTATTCAGCAATCCCAGGTCCAAGAAGATAAGATCCACCCGCAGGACGCCCCCACCGAGGATAAAATCCGGCATTTGGAAACGGCATTTCATACGCCTATCCACTCGCAGGGCTACCAGCTCCTCTACCCATTTGCTCCTCGACTGAGCTTTGAACAAACCTGGAGAAGCAATCCAGAAGTATTCGCTCCGGAGGAAGTGGTAGGTATCCCTATGGCCTTTTCCTTTCGCGTGTTCGAGATCGAAGAGGGTAAGGAAGGTACCCGCAGAGTTTATGTGGTGGACGAAAGTGAACTGAAGGTCAAGCCTGCCAAATCCAAAAGGCAAAAGCAGGAGAACGAGCGACTGAAGAGGGGCGGCAGACAGCGCGGTGGTTATCCAGGCTTTCCCGGTCCAGGCATGCCGAGTCCAGGCGGTGGTCGCGGCCGCATGGGAGGGTATCCTGGTTATCCAGGCGCCGGCGGCGGAGGGGAAGTCCCCGGTATGCCAGGTGCAGGGGGTGGCGCGGGCCGTCGCGGTGGTTTCCCAGGTGATACGGGCTCGCCTGACGAGGGTGCCCCCGGCCGCGGCGCTGGCCCAGGAGGTATCCCACCTTTCCCAGGGGGGCCAGCAGGAACCGGCGGATTCGAGCCAGAAGCCCCTGGTATTACCCGCGGTAAATGGATTGACGCAGATAAGTTGCAAAGCTCCCACATTATCGCCCAAAATCTGCGCCCAGAATTCGGCGTGCTGCTCGTCGGTAGCGTCCCCTACAAACGCCAGATCGAGGAAGTGGCACGCGCCTACAAAAAGGATCTCTCCCAAGTCACCAATGCCTATTTCGGAGTGGAAGTCCAGCGGCGTGAAATATTACGCAAAAACACGCGTCTGCCGGATGGCACACTCATCCCAGAGGATAGCATCCTGACGCCTGAAGGCAAACTGGTGCCTTTGAACAGTAAAGAAGCCACGACCCAGGAAATCGGCTGGGTGGACGTGCGTATGGGCTATGTCACCTTTGTCATGAATCGTGTGCCTCTGGAAGAATTCGTAGAAGAATCCGACCAAAGCGTGCGGGATTTGCGCGATCTGGCTGGCCGATTGGTGATCAATTTGCCCCGGCTGGCGCGTGGAGAGTACCCGGAGTATCTAGACCGACTGGTCAAGGTCCGGGAAACGTTGAGCAAAATGAGAGAAGAAGGCCGAAAGCGCATACCTAAGCCGCCGCCCGATCCGCGACTGCCGCGTGAAGGATTCGATCCTTTCGACCCCAATCTCGGCCTGGGCGCCGGGACAACCCAGGGAGAAGGATCATCTACCGGTACCGCTCCTTCCGAGCCAGCTTCTTTCGATTATCCGGAGTACATCTTCTTCCGGACCTTGGACATAGAGCCTGGTGCACTCGTGCCTGGCGCCACCTATCAATACCGTGTGCGCATCGTCATGGTCAACGAGAACTACGGTCGGTCCAGCGAAGTTTCCGACCCGGCTTTCGCATATGAAGAGCTGATCTATGGCGCCTGGAGTCAGCCCAGCGAGTTTGTCACCGTTCCTCGTATGGTCGAGGTGTACACGGCGGACAAGCCGGAAAAAGGACGTTTACCTGAGCATCAAGCTCTTCTGGAAATCCACAAGTGGGTCGCCTTTGCCGAGCGGGCAGACGACCCCAATAAGATGTATCCGGTCGGTGATTGGGTCGTAGAAAAAATGCCAGTCGCTCGTGGCGATTACATTGGCCGTACTCACAAAACGCGCCTACCCGTTTGGATCTCCACCATGCTCAATACCACCCCGGGTCCCAACGAAGGCAAAATCGGGGCAGATCGGCTTTTGGAGCTCCTCACCGGCGCACTGGGCACGGCGAGTATCCTCGTGGACTTCCAAGGCGGTCGCGATCTGGTCTACCGCGACCGCGGCGGACAGACTTTCCGCGAGCAGTCAGCTCCTTTGGAGATCCTCTATATTGATGACCAGGGCAAGCTTCGCGCGCGCTCGTACATCAACGATCGTAACGACAAGGATCGTCGCGATCGTTCCGAGCGCTGGGATAAATGGTTCAAGGATGTCGAAAGCCGCGAACCCGGCAAAGACCAGAAGAACGGAGGAAAAGCTGACTTCACCAGATAGTCAGGCCCTTATTGACGCCATGCTGAGGAGGCACCCGCAGCCCAGGCTCGTTCGGGCTCGGGTGCTTTTTTGTCTCCGATCGGGTCGGCGCTGTGTATGCAAACGCCCGGCTTAGAACTGTCTCACACCCCCCGCGTCTCGGGATCCCATATATACTTGTGCATTTGCAATTGCATGCGCACCTGTAGGCCGCTCTCCAGGATCCACTGCGCCAAGTCGCGGGGGAGCACCAGGCCGAATGCCGGACTGAAAAGAACGGAAAACCGCTCGTCGAGTTTGTGCCGGACAACAGTTTCCACAGCCCAATCGAAATCCCGGCGCGAAGCCACCACAAATTTGATCTGATCCTGAGGCTTGAGCCAATCAAGATTGGGCCAATAGTTGTGCGCACACTCGCCGCTATCGGGACATTTCAGGTCCATAATGATAACGACTCGCGGATCAACTTCCCGGACGCTGAGGGCGCCGCTCGTCTCCAACAAAACAGTCAATCCCGCGTCAGCCAGCCGCTGCATCAACTCCAGCGCTTCCGGCTGCACGAGCGGTTCGCCCCCAGTCAGCTCTACCAGCGGACACCCGAAAGCTAGCACACGATCTATTACCTCGGCCAGGCCCAGGAGTTGGCCTTCCCGAAATGCGTGAGGCGTATCGCACCACACACAACGCAAATGACATCCCGTCAAGCGCACAAAGACGCAGGGCAACCCAGCGTACGTAGATTCGCCCTGGATGCTCCGATAAATCTCGTGCACGAGCAGCATCCCCGGCGGCTTGTCTTTGAGGATGCTCAGCCGATGCTCTTGATATGGCCGAATCTGTTCGAGTGGCACGGTCGAATGCATGTCCCTCATGTTCATATTCTATGCACGCCACGCTTGCCCTCGGCGAGAGGCCAAGGACACGTTTTCCTCTGGAAGCGCTCGACGCCCTGTGATATATGCCGCCTCCGTGCGACTACCAAACTGCAAATGCTCGCTCTTTGAGGCAGACGAGTGGGAGCTATGTCGGTGGGCGGAGGACAGAGCATGGGCAAGTTTGCGCGACTGCATAACTGGCGTTGGGGCCTATTGATAGGCCTTGTAGGTGCATGGTGTCCTCATGAAGCGTTGGCGCAAACAACCGCAGGCGCGGCGAAAGTAGTAGCCGTGGTCAATGGCGAGGAGATCGGACGCGCCGAGCTGGACCAGGCGCTCAAACGTCTGCCGCCGCCTCCGAATGAAAAATGGACGCCGGAACGGCAACGTTTGCTGGAGCGCGACGTATTGGCACTCATGATTGACGAAGTTCTTTTTCGACAGTTTCTGGCGCGTCAGGTACCGGAGCCGGACCGGGCCGTTGTCGAAAAGCGCTTTGCCGAATTGGAGGCTAGCCTCAGAGCTGCCGGCCGCACACTGGAGGAATACTGCCAGGATACTGGTCAAACGCCAGAACAAATCCGACGCGACATCGTCACGGTCATCCGCTGGAACGCTTATGTGAAACGCAAGCTGACGGATCAGGACATCGAACGAGCTTTTCAGGAAAACCAGGAATTGTTGGCGGGGACGCTCATCCGCGCCCGCCATATCGCTGTGCGCGCTCAGCCTGGAGCAGAGGCCAAAATCCGTGCGCGGCTGACAAAAATCCGTGAGGAAATTGAAAAGGGCCTGGATTTCGCCGAAGCTGCCCGCAAGTATTCGGAGGATAGTTCTGCCGAGCGTGGCGGTGATCTCGGTTATTTTCCGCCCCGTGCCAATGACGCCGACCCCTTCGTGCGCGCCGCTTCTCGCTTGGCAGTTGGCCAAATCAGCGACATCGTGCAAACCGATTTCGGGTTTCACCTGATCCAAGTTACCGAGCGCAAGCCGGGTAAGTCCGTTACGCTGGAGCAGGCGCGAGAAGATGCACGCCTCTTGGCGGCGGAAGAGTTGCGCCACCGGATCCTTCTGCAGGAGCGGCAAAAAGCTCGCATCCAGGTGTTTCTCCCGTGAACTGCGCACCTGGACCGTGCTCGCGTCGTCGCCGTGCGATCGTCTGCCCGCGCTAGCTGTACCTTACCCAGACCACATCGGCGGTATCCCGGCTGCTTTACGCGCTGACTCCTGTGTGAAACATGGTTTCCTAGGCCAAAGCGCTGCCCAAGTGCTTCGAGACGCGACATGAGCGAGTATCCCAGTCAGGTTTCAGGGTCTCTGGCCTGGACCAGTTGCCATTCGCTTCTTTGTAGCCAGGCTGCCGGAGTCGAGCTGCACGCGCCCCGCACATGGGCCACAACCTCGGCGAGCCTACCCACAGTTTGGCTAGCTATAGGGCAGCGATGGTTGAACTTGTTCTTCGGAGTTCGTTGCGCGAAGTGCAATTCCAGAATGTTGCCGCCGAGCGATTTGTCCCGTCGGCTGACGACACAACGCCATCATGGAAGCCGGTCGCTCCGGACCGGAAGGCATGATCGCGACGATAAAATCTTCATTTTGCTTCTGGAAGATTGCATCCACATGCGCACAGGCGAGCGCGGACCGGAAACGATCTAATCAACATCTCCTGAACCTATAACCACGGACTCGATGGGACGCTCGGTGGGCCGATGGCTGTCGGGGCTCCAGACTATGAATTGTTCGGATCCTGCGCTTGGTCGTCGTTGCGGTTGCTGCATTTCGGTCTGCACGTAGATACGCCAGGCAGTTGGGGGAGCGGCTCGGTCCAACGCGAGCGAATGGATCTTGGTTCCTGGTGTCAGGTCCACTGCCAAGCCATCTTCTGCTAATTCCGACCACGGTAACAGATTCCTGACCCGGTCAAAACAGCTCTCCAGAGAGACGATCTCGAATTCCTTTTCATCCAGCGAAAATCCAGCCTGTTGCAAGTAGGCTTTGACGCGGTTCCATTGGTTCTGTACGCGTGCGGCCAAGTCGCGGTCGCACAGGACGATGAGCTTCTTGGCTTCCAGGGTTTTGGCTGTGAGCGCCACCAGTTCCGGGCTGCCACTGAGTACGGTTACCAGCGTCTGTGGTTTGCAATTGGGCCAGCTTTTTCTGATGTGCCGGCGCTGTTTGTCGGCAACCCAAGGCAGAATATTCTGCAAGTACCGCGCCAACGCCTCGCTATGGTCGGTAAAATGCTGGCGGTTGTACCACTCGCAGTATCTTTTGAAGTCGTCCTCAGTTTGTGGCGTCGGTGGCTCCACATCGTGAGCACGCAGGTAGTCGCCCAAACACGCGAGCGGACTTTTGTTCACCTCCTGGGCCAAGGGGACCAGATGGACGCCCGCAGCGTCGTTTTGCTCGTTTACGTTCTCCCGGGGAAGGAAAAATTTCTTTATGTCATATTCGCTGGCCAGCTCGAGCTTCTCGCGCACGTGGCCGACAGCTACGATCCCCCTTCGGGGATCATAGGCCGCTGATATCCACACCTTTTCGTTGGGCCTCTGCCCCTTGTTGGCTAGGTACAGTCCTCCAAAGAGCGCTCCCCAGCCAGAATTGAACGAGACTTTGTTGTCGAAATTCGAAAAATCGGGCTCGCTGTCGTTGATGACGAAGTGAGGATGGAGCCATAACCCCCACTTCTGTGCGGCGTTGATCTCTCCTTCCCTCCTCAAGTCGGCCATCACGTTATCGGCGAGAGCTCGTAAGTTCGGCGGCAACCGATGGTCATGTGGGCGGTCGCGCTGCCAGCACAATGGGAGCAAAAACGCTGGCCGGAGAGAGGGATACTCTTGCGGCGACTTCAGGGCAAAGACGATCCAGCACGAGCCGATGACGCCGGCAAAGTCCTTTTTTTCGATGCGTCCTCCGACTTCGTCCTCCACCTTTTTTGCCAATTCCGGCCGCAGCCAGTAGTGCACGAGATACCGCAACCGAAAATACAATTCAAAAAGCTCCTTGGGCTTGATCTCGTTGGGCGGCTTTGAACAGGTGTTTTTTACGACGTGCAACAATCCTCCACGGTCGCCGACCTCTGGCATGGGAAAGCCCCTTTAGAACGGTGCCTCCACGTTGGCAATGCCGAGCCCGGTTAGCCAGCTTGCAAGGTACCACCCTCGGGCCCAGGCGACTCTGGGACGGCGTACCAAAGTTGGCGCCGCGGTCCCACTCGTAGCTCGAGATCCTTTCCTGTCCTGAGCACTTCTGAGCTGGGCACTTCGGCTCGGGCCTGGTCGTCCAGCTGGATGGGCACATCGCACAGGTACACCGTCTTGCCCGCGAAGTCCAAAGCCCTGTCCCCTTCCCGGGTGTAGAGCCGCAGTGTCCAGGTATCGCGAACCAGAAGGCGAGCCTCGTATTCCCCGCCAGGTGAGCGCCAGGTAAAGAAACGCTCTGGAGCCGAGATGTCGGCGGCAATCATCACAGCGGCAAGTGCAGTTCGTGGGTGAGCAGGTAAAAAGCCGCTGGGAACCACGGTACGCTCGTGAGCTTCGCCGAGCGCTGTTACGCTCAACCGGAGCCAGTCGGGGATATCCTCCGGCTGCACCCCGCCGAATAGGAGCCGTTCGCCAGCCTCCAACTCGTCGAGGATGAAGTCGTATTTCATGGTCGTTGCATCCAGTGCGTAGTCTGTTTCTTCCAGGTCGTCGCGCAAGCCGAGCGCCACGGACTGGATATAAATGCTTGCCAATTGGAAGATTTCAGCGTGTCGGTACACCCAGCCGTGGCAGTTGGCCAATTCGTCTTCGATCTGCTCGAGGAGCTCCACAAATTTGTTGGCGTCGTACGGGAGTTCCAGGTCGGCGAGTGCTTCGCCCGGTCGCTCGACGGGCAGTACAGCCTTCGTGGCTAGGGCGCAGACCAGTTCCGCCTCGTCCAGTTGCTGCCACAACTCGGCGACCAGACTGGCCACCTCCACTTGCCCAGCCGGGGTTAAATCCTCGTCCTGCGTAAACTCAGCACGTTCGGCCACCTGATCGGCACATTTTAGCCACTCCTGGGTGTTGGGAACTGTCAAAGCGCAGGCGGCGATTCGCAGCCCATACCGCTCGAACAGGATCTGTGCATGGTGTAAGGCCTTCGTGAGATGTTCTAGGTCCGCTGCGTCTGCCACGACCTCGCGGCGCGCTCGCCACAGCCCCCCCTGGCATGCCAAGAACTCGTAACATTCCCGCGCCGTCCACACAGAAGTCGGGTCAACGGTTTCGCCGACTCCACTTTCGTCGAACAAAGCGTAGAGCCGTTCTACCCACTCGCGCACCGGCTCGACCGGCTGGGCGGTCTTTTTCCGCGTGGCCTGCAAATGTCTCGCGTAACGCCCATTGCGCATCATGTTTTAAACTCCATAAACTATTATAAAATACTCCAGAGTTATGTACCATCGCTCCTTATTGCTACGATCGCGTCATTTCACAGGCTCCTTTCCTTTGAAGAACGGCGGACTTCTGCGCTGGCACTTATGTACGCCCGCCCGAATGCAAGTATTACACTTTGACGCCCTATTGGCGACAGCTTCGACGCCATCGGAGCCAAGTTTCGTAGGGCAAGCTCCTTGGCGGTAATTTATCCTTCAGCAAAGCGTAGTCCTTCTTGATTATTTTCCCGTCCAACGCGGTACTGTTGCGATGGGTCTTCCAAACAAATTGCAAAGCAGGCCGAAACGACCGATAGAAGATCCACTGCTCGGTGGTCCATTGCCTTTCGCGCTCCTGCATTTTTTCGAGATCGCGACGGTCCATGTTGCTCTTCCGGAATCGTCCCTCGAGCATGCCTCGTCCCGGAGGCTGCGCAACGTAGTAGCCAAAGGCTTGCATTTTACGTTTCACAGTTCTCGCCTTCGATCCCACGCCGGGGATGAACGCGGTACGCATGATCCATGGACTAAAATAATCGCATTCGAACAGAGCCAACACGCCACTGGTGCCCATCGCGACACACACCGTCACGCTGGGGCGCGAACCACAGTTATGCCAGCCGAGCGACTGGGCGTCCCCCATCTCCTGGTTTACCGTCTCGCAGTACAGGGCGTAGATTGGTTCTATTTCGGAAAAGTCACCGTTCCGAGCCATTTGGAGCTTTCTAACGCCGGTACGCTCGTCAGGAAGCAACTCATGCAAGCCTGGGGCAATTCGGCGCCAGCGCAATCCTTCTTCCTGATCGAGAAGGTGTGCCTCGATGTGCTCGAGAACCTTTTCGGCACTCGAAAAAGCTTGCGCCCAGCGTCCCAGCTCGCTATTGGGCATACGAACGTGCTGTAGCTCCATGTCAGGTGTCCCTCGTGCAGTCGCTCTAAGTATGATTTTCGGCTTCTCGTTCGGGATGACGTCGCAGCCTGCGAACAAAATCGTCGAGCACTTCGCGCTCTTCCTGGGGCAGTAATTCCCTCCACTCATTTTCGTATTGCTTGAGCGAGCGAGATATCCACTGGCTCCACACCCCTATGTTAAGCATTTCATTAACTGGATTCACAAAGTCGGCATATGGAGGAACAGCCGACCGCTCGTTAAGCTGGGACAACACATCACGGAAAATCTCGCGGATCTTTGACAATGGCGGCATGCCGGGCTTCATAGAGCGACCGGCTAGTTCCTCGGGCAGGGGAAGTAGCTCAGCGACCCAGTCAGCAAGCACGTTTCCATCGACCGCCCGCCGACCTTCACGAAATGTCTTGAAACCCATACAGCTGAGTTTAATGTAAAGCGTCATCCAGAACACGACGAGGTAATCAACAGCGTTTCGGCGCTTCGGAGGGCCGACTTTTCTCGCCAGCTCTTTGATGGCCGATCGGAAGGAACTTTTGCGCAGTTCTAATTGCTCGTTTAGTTCGTCGACGCGCTGTCGAGTATCAGGCAGTTCTTCCATCGAATCAGTTGCTGTAGGCACGGTCCCCCTAAGTTCGCTAATCGTGCGACGGTGCAGCACACGGTCCAGCCATTTTTTGAACAGAATCTCGCAGTGGTTTCCCGAGCGGCTGGCATCGTAGCCAGGCTTCCCGAGCTTGCGGGGCTTCTCGATAAGCACATACATTGTCCACTCCCGCCAGTGGTCGTCGAGGAGTTGGGCCAGTCGAGAATCAGTGCCAAAACGTTGGGCAACCCGAGCCTTTGCCTGTTCTGCTACATGGTCAACGTGATCGAAGTAGAGATGTGCCGCCTCAGGCTCAGGAATGGCTGGGTCCTGAATTCGCGCTAACAAAGTATTCAAATTACCAGGCAACCCCAAGTTCTCTGCCATAAAGCGCTCCGCAATGGGGTGATGCAGTGCAGGCTATACCTAACCTAGCCAACGTTAGGGTATCATGGGTCGTACAACTGGTCAACGGGCTGAATGGAGTGGACTATTGCCGTTCGGTCAACGCGCCTTACCGTTCCAATGACGGATGTCACCCTTGTGTAACAGTGGCTCTATGACATGATTGTGGATCCATCAGATCATCGGACGTTGGCATGTTCACTGCCGGTAGTTCACAGCCGGGCAAGGTTACGATGTGGAATGCGAATTACCTGCAGATATGGGACGCTCGGGAGCCGTTCTTATTCGAGTAGTAGTTGTCACTAACAAATTGTCGGGATTCTGGGTCGTTTCACGATGAGCCGTAGAGAGGTTGGGCGGGGACGTGTCATTTCATGATGCTGACACAATCTGCGTAGGCCAGCCGGAAATGGTCATCCGCAAATCGCGTGCTATGCGTATTTCCACACTTCGCCGATAGCGGGGATCGTATTCGATGGTGCTATCGTAGCGATTGGTGAAGTAGAAGAATCGTTGATTGCGGGAGCCGACCCAATTGCGTTCCGTTTCCGGCACATCAGCGCGATAGGGTCCATCAACCAAAACATCTGTATAGTCCAGCAGGTCCTTTACGCCTGGCAAATTCATGCGTTCCAACTGCTCGAGGGTATAACCCGTGAACACCATGACACTGAGCCCGAGCCGGCGAGCGCCCTGAGCGACTGCTGCTAAGCCACGCGCTTGCAGCATCGGTTCGCCGCCCAAAAAGGTTACACCTTCCAAATGGTGAAGGCTATGAGCTTTTTCGATTTGCTGGATGACTTGTGCGGCCTCCAAAATCTTCTTGGGCACGAAATCGAACATGTGCGGGTTACAGCAACCTGGGCAACGGATGGAACAGCCCTGCACCCATAGGGCGAATCTCCTTCCCGGTCCTTCCGCCTCGGTGCAATCGAGCCAGGCAGCCAAGTTCAAGAGGGCCATGCGTGCTACTCCAGATCGAATTCGAACTCGGGAAGTGAGCCGACTTGCAAGACGCGGATGGTACGATTGGCTAAACGAGAGCGTTGTCGGCTGTTCTCGAACAACCATTGCGACAGCGGCGTGAGCAACCGTTCGTTGAGCTGATTGAGAACTCCCCGGCCGCCCATGCGGCGATCCACAAGTTGGACGATACTACCCAGGGCTTTTTCCTCGTTGTCAAAGACTAGATCGGCAATGTAATATTTTTCGCGAAGTCGTTCGCGAAGCGGGCGTAGCTTAGTGCGAGCGATATTGATAAGCACACCTGGATCGGCGATAAAATTGAAAGGTACTACATTATCGCCGAGGCGATTGAGCAATTCGGGACGGCCAGCCACTTCTATAAAGTGCCGCTTGACTTTTTCGATAAATTCCTCGCGGACAGATGTTTTATCTTCGCTGAATTGCACTTCGGCGGCGCCGATGTTCGAGGTAAAAATAATCACCGTCTCGGAAAAATGAACGGTTTCCCCTTTCCCATCGGTCAACCTTCCGTCCTCCAATATTTGCAGGAACTTGTCGAGGATGCGCACATGGGCCTTTTCGATTTCGTCGAAGAGGAGAACCGAAAAGGGGCGTTTTTTGACCGCGTTGGTAAGTTGGCCACCTTCTTCGTAGCCGACGTAACCAGGCGGTGCACCGACCAGGCGCTGGTCGGAGTGTTCATGGTTGAACTCGGACATGTCGAAGCGAATACAGGCTTCCTCGTCGCCGAAAAGAAATTGTGCCAGGGACTTGGCCAACTCGGTTTTGCCCACGCCTGTGGGGCCGACGAAAAAGAGGGTCCCTTTGGGCATGCGCTGTTTCTTGGAATGTTGCAGACCAGCCAACCCCGTGTAAGCTCGTTTGATCACACTGGCCACCTTTTCGATGGCTTCATCCTGACCTTTGACCCGTTCACGAAGCGTATCCTCCGGTGTGCTGAGACGTTCGTAGCTCAGGTCTTCCCAGGGGCTGCGCTGCTCGCCGTAGCGGTAGAGATTGATCAGGCGTTCCGCAGTGAGTGGCTCATTGGTTTGTTGCGACAAACGCAGCATTTGCAATAGGTCGCGTAACGACAAACCTTCTAGGGAATCCACAAATTCTGCGAAGGCTACCTGTCCCACTGCAGGGCGGTTACTGATGCGCCAGGCCGTTATGGTCCGCTCGAGCAGCCGTTGCCGTTCTGTGCGGCCTGGCCAGGGAATGCTTATCTCTTTGATCGCGGGATTGTCCGTGTAAAGGACTGGCGGTATTCCGGTGAGTCTCGGACACAACAAAATCAAGAGGTGGTGATTCTTGGGCATGCTGTTGAGGTCGGCTAATTCTACAGGCGCCGATACCAACGAGCGGTTGATGATGAGCAACCACTGCCGTTCCTGTTCGCTCAAAGCATTGGCATTGCCGAAGAGGTAATTCGTCCAATCGGCGACGAAGGCCACCGGTTCGCCCTGTTCCCGAAGAGGTCGGATGAGGTAGTGATGCACTACAGCGAAGAAGTCGTCCGGGGAAGGCTTTGGCGCATCGGCAGCCGGAGCTTGCGGTTGCGGAGTTTGACCACCCAGATCGTAGCTGCGAGCCGCAGCTGGTCGGGCTGGAGCAGTTGCTTGTGTGACAGCGCGTGCCAGTTGGTTCCACTCCTGCGCGGTGACGCCGCGAACACCACTGAACCGGTCCCAGATCACGACCAGCCGGTAGCCACGCCGCTTCAACAAGCGGGGGAGCAATTCGCTGAGCGGCACGTAGCGTTGCTCCTCGGGCCAATAAAACAGGTCGAGCAGATTCCCGTGCACGATCAACGCCTTGCGGATGCCTGCTTCACGTGCGAGCAGGTCGAGCCAGGCATTTTCTTGCGTGTCATGCATGGCCATGGCGTGTATCTCCTGGAGCGAGCGGTTTAGCAGTACGCGAAATGCGATCGGGGTTCTGCCAAAGGACACGCACATCGGAAAGCTTGACGCCGTAGATTTCCTCCAGCATCTGCTGCACCTTCTCGATGTCCTCCTTACAAGCCATTCCCTCGTACTGGTCGAACTTATAGGTAAGGTGTCCGTCTAACTGGACCTGAAATGCTGCTTGTTGGCCGGCGGGTTTGCGAGCCTGGATCAGGACAACCTCTTGATCGTTTTGCGGCACCAGCATAGGTTCTTCGACGAGGAAACCGCTGCGCTGCAAACTATCCATGATGGCTGCAACCGCATAGCGGCGGACCGACTCGTCTGCCTCCGTGCGATCCCGCTGATCTACCAGTTCGCGCAGCCTGGTTACATCGCTCGCCTGGTTGGCGGCTTGTGCACCGATTTCGTCGGCAACCACTTGGCGTACGTAGTCCGCCGCTTGTTGTTCTGCTTGTCGCGATGTTGCCTGCTTCCACTCCTCAGCTTTGCGGGCTGCTTGCGTGCGGATGGCGTCCATGCGAGCGCGAAGCCGTTGTTCCAATTCGGCAAGCGAAGCGGAGGCTTGGGGCCACTGAGCTATTTCTTGGCGCAGCTGACGGAGATCGTCCAAGGCAAAATCGTACTCGATCGGATCGCGGATTTCGCCGAGAAGGGTCTGCAGCAAACGTCCCAGTTGAGAACGTTGTTCGGCCTGGATGCGACGCGTCTCTGCTTCCATTTCCTTGCGACGCTGCTCGACGCGCCGTTTCGCTTCCCGTGCCAGATGCGGCAACTGACCGATCTCTCTTCCCAACTCGAACGATAAATCTCGAGCCACGATCGGATCGGACTCCAACATGTCTGCTAGTTGTTCGACTCTTTGCTGCAAACGCTCGAATTCCTGCTGGACGTATTCGGCGAGTCCTTCACGTTCTAACTCTTCGAGCGCATTGACGTAGCGATGATAGAAGGAAGAGGTTGTTTCCTGAACGCGGTCCAGGTAGGCCTGCTCGCGCGCTTGCCGCTGTGCTTGGCGCTGCAAGTATTCTTGGTACCTACGCTCACGCTCTGCCTGACGTTGGAGGTATTCTTGGTGGCGCCGCTCCCGTTCGGCCTGCCGAGCGAGATACTCTTCATGTCGGCGCCGTTGCTCCGCCTCGCGTCGGCGTCTCGCTGCCTCTCGTGCCAAAGC
Organism: Gemmataceae bacterium; assembly: GCA_040289265.1. Classification (GTDB taxonomy): domain Bacteria; phylum Planctomycetota; class Planctomycetia; order Gemmatales; family HRBIN36; genus PSKW01. Next base: position 388,979 of record PSKW01000002.1, on the reverse strand, counting down.
GCCCCCCGCTGCTCCCACCACAAGCACGCTTACGCTTATTTCACTCATAGGTTTCCCCTTATTAACATGTCCTCGAGGAGTTACGTACGTGCAAGTGCCTGTTTTCTTCTCCGCTTAGCTATCTGCATTTGTGCCTCCCTAATAATTACGAGTGACAGCACGCACACTTTACAATTAGGAGCCGAGCAAAGAATCCAGTCTGTCCATAACATCGTCCGGAATGTAGCGGTTGAGCCGAACGAGGATGTCGCTCAGTTGCTCGCCGTAATAGCGCCGGTAGATGCGGACCAGGGAAATCATGGTTTCCTGAGCGTTCTGTCGCCAATCGCACTTCTCTTGTCGGGCCGCTTCGTCTACGATCTCCGATAAGATTTGCATTTGCAAGTCCATAGGCGGCATTTTTTCTGCCTCACGGGCCGCCTGAAGCAGATCGAGAAAATCCTGAATGGCCTGGTAGACAGTGGCCGACTTTGTGAGAAAGTGGCTGGCGGCAAAACGCCAGAAGTCTTCGTCCCGCTGCCAAGCGAGATGAATCAGCATGCCTGTTGCACCGCCGTGATCGAGCAAGTGACTGTTTAGCGCATCCAGCAACTCGCCGTACCGGTCGCGGGCGCCGGTCTGGGGATCCAAAACCAGGAAAGGAACTTCGCATGAATACCTATCCCCACCCACTTGGCAGTCGAGGGGCATCGTACGCAGTGTGCTGCGCCGATTGGCGATAACCAAGTCGCCGGCGTTTTCTCGGACGGTAACGATGCAGCCGGTGTTGAATGTGTTCCAGCGTACGCTTGGTTCATCGTGCGCATCGGGGTCTATGATCACGATCACTTGACCCTCGGCAGCCGATTGCGGCACATTCTGCCAATCAGCTCGTGCATTGACTACCACGAACTTATCGCGCACGATTTTGTTGACCACTTGCTCCGGTGTTTGCTCGATGGCAAAGTAAACTTGCTGTCCGTCATCCCCGTTTGCAGGTGCATTGGAACGCATGAAGATGAGCTCTCTGCTCACCGGAACGAGAATGTGATCGTACAGATCTCGGCCCGGCATTCCGTTGAGGTATTGTTGGTGGGTATCTTTTCCGGTTTGGAACGCGAGTCGGTCCCCGCTCAAAGAGAGCGCGACCGCTTGTTCCTCCCAAAGAACGCGGCGCTCTACTTCGCGTGCCGAGCGGATCTCAGGGTTTCCCTCGAAGCGGGCAGCTTGCTGGCGCACCACTTCCGGGGCCATCTGGGCGGTCGGATTGACATGAGCGAATATCTCAGCCGGCAGGGCTGCTGCTGGCGGTTCCTGAGTGCGCGGGGGTAAATCCGCTTCTGTGCCGCATGCGACGATAGTTTGCTGGATCGGGTCGTAATCTACGCTCGCCTCTACAGTCTGGAACCGCCAATTGGCATCGGCGCCCGCGAGCAGTTGCCTGCCCACCTCCGTTATTTCGACATGGCTCAAGGTTATCTGTTCCAGAGGGATCCCGCCATGAAGGCGAACCATATTGCTCACCTCCATCTCTCTGAGGATTTCCTCCAAAAGCGGTGCGGGGTTGTGCACCCCAAGGAGATCGCTAAATAACTGCTGCAGGGGTACCGAGTTCCACGGGGAAGTTGTGCTCAAGTCTTGCGCGAGACGTAGCACGATTTTTTCCCACGCGGTGGGCTGGCGGGTCAAGCGATAGTCCACCTGGATGCGCAGACGCAGGATGGGAAAACCGAGGCGGAGGTTGGATAATTTCACGGTTCGGTCTTGCCGGCTTTTTGGTGCTCCCATAGGTGCGTTCCTCATGCTGCGCTGAAGTCGCGCCACATGGGCCGATCCACAATGTCCCTGGCTTTCCAGTAGCCGCCCCGATTGGCTACGTATTCGATGATTTGGCGGTATACGGCTACCCGCCGATCACTTTCCTTGCGGTCAACTAGGCTAGGCAGCAGAACCTGATAGTCGCGGAATGCGTTGACACATCCGGTGATGATCAGTAGTTCTTGGGCTCGGGAGAAAGCGACGTTTATTCGCTCGAACTGTGCAGTGACTGCACGCTCGCTCAAAGGCCGACGTGGGGCACGTACCAAGCTGACTATGACGATCGGACGTTCACGACCCTGATAGCGGTCTACGGTGTTCAAATCGTACTTGAGAGCCTGGAATTGCAGCCGGTACATGCTCTGCATTTTGTTGATGGCGTCGCGCAGCACCTGAACCTGCCTGCCGTAGAAGGTGATTACCCCCACGCGCTTCGGGGGTTTGCCTTCAGCGCCGTAGCCCTGCTGCCGCAAGGCCAATTCCAGGTCGCGCAAACAAGTGGCGATAACGGCCGCCTCGAGAATATTTGCCCTGCTGGTGCCTTCCGTCGTTTCAAAATGGGGGCGTTGATTCCCAGGCTCCAACGAGCTGTCAATCCAGATGACGTGATTGTCCGGTTTGACATAGTGGGCACCCCCTGCTCCCTGCAAGCTGAGCCCATGGATACGTCGCAGGCGGACGTCCGAATTCGGATCTGTCCCATCCGGATCGGGCAGTCCGCATGTCAGCAGGTTGTCGTAGAAGCGGTTGATAACAGCCATGATCTCAGGATGCATACGGTATTGCGTGGTCGGGGTGACTTTAAGAGAGTCGGGCGCCTGATCGAACTGCTCTTTGAACCACGACGCCGTTACCAGTCTGCGGAATCGGTCAAAGTTCTCACGGCTGAACAGGCGCAAGGTTTCCCCGTCCACTTCGATCTCGCCGTTTTCGCTTTGTTCCTGCAAATCTTCCACAGATTCGGCGTAAGAGCCTTCGTGTTCGCGAAACAGCGGCGGTAATTGTCGGTGGTCGCCTACGAGCACGGATTTGCGAGCCAGGAGCAAAGGCATCAAAATTTCCGGCGCGGTAGCCTTACTGACTTCATCCACAATGGCCACGTCGAAGCGATGATGGCCGTAGCCTTCGAGGGTAAATCGCTTCTCTGTGCAAGTGATACCGATAACGTGGCAATGACGAATGTAGGCGTTGATCAACGACTGCTGGTCATTGGCCTGCTGGTTGGAGTTGCCGAGCATGCCGACCCAGTCTTGTAAAATAGGTTCCCAAACGTGCCGGACGGGCTCATGGCATGCCACCTCATCGTGCCGCATCCCAAGCAGCCTGGTCAGTATGCGCAACAGTTCGGCCGGGGCGTTTTGATGAGGCTGCAGTTCGGGAAAACGCTTTATGATTTCGGCAATGGTTGCTGCCTGCTGCTGCTCGCCATCTCGTTGCCTGTGCTCCAGGTCGGCAAGTTGGTTCTGGGCATCGAAGCGGGTGTCGGCCAGTCGGGCCAACTCTTGTCGAAGCTGCTCATCGTCCGGTGTCAAGCTCAGGATGGCTTGGATCCGGTCATCGGCGTTGTGCGGGATGCGCTGCACTTGGTCCAAAAGCTGTGTCAGGAGCGTTCTCAGCTCACGTAGGGTCTGCAAACGCCTATCCAAGGGGATGTCCTGACGGATGAGGTCGCTCCAGCGCTCACGGACCTTGTCGCCACCGTTCAGGAGTTGTTCGTACCATTGTGGGTCGGGGCTCGCTGCGGCAGCCTCTATTTCGCGGAGTCTTGCGTTGGTGCCTTGCCATTCCTTTCGCAGGCGCTCCGTTTCGTTTGGGTCCTGCGCTTCGGCCAATTGTCGGCGGATCTGCTCTCGGTGTGCTCGCAGCCGGTGTACCTCATCTTGAGGCTGCGCTATAACATGTTCCAAAGCCCGGATGTCGTGCTCGATGCGTTGGACGATGGCGGGCAAGTCCCGGTTTTTCCACGCCAGTACTTGCTACAGGTTGGCATGTCGCAGCGTGGTTGCAACAGGTACGTTGTTCCAAGCTAAACCCAACTCGGCAACCTGACTGATTATGCTCTCGAGCTGTTCGCGGAATGCTTCTTCGAACCTCGGGGGCAGGGGGCACTCTTCCAGCGTACCAGTCGGATCGGCGTTGCGCCACGCTTCGAGGAAACGGCGCGTGTTGTCCGCCAACATGGCGTGTCGGGTAACGTCCGCGAGCTGTTCGCGTACTGCTTGTTCGCGCTCGGTCAAGGAGCTGAGTCGTACCTGCAATTCCTCCCGCTCACGCCGAATGTGGTGCAGCTGTGTCTGGAGGCTGGTCAGGCTACGTTGGTACCGTTCCAGATCGCGGATGTCCGCATCCAGGCTACGCCAACGGGACAGCCAGCGTTGTTCGCATATCCCAGCGATGGTCCGATAATAGGTGGCGATGGCGTTGGTTGGACTGTATGGATTGTCTATTTCTCCGCGACGCCCGAGACGGATAGCGCGAATGCTGATAGCTGGGGGCAGTCGCTCCAAAACGTTGTCCACAGCAATGTTGGCCTGGGAGGCGATCAGGACCTTTTGCCCCAGGCGCGTCAGCTGAGCTGCGGCTTCGGCAATAACCGTCGTTTTACCAGTACCAGGCGGCCCCTGGATCAAGCCGATATCCGGTACGCTGAGAATCAACTCCACCGCTTTCTTCTGGTCCTCGTTGAGCAGCGGTGTGAACCATTCTGAATCGCCCAGTCGAACGGGCCGGTGCGGCTGGTCCGCCTGACCGATGTCAAAGAGATACAGCGATAATAACGGAGCGAACCCCATTTGTCGCTCCACGTTGTCAATTTCGCGGCTGAGACGGCGAACTAAAGCCAAATCGCCGATTATCGAGGGCACAATAAAGCCCTCTTCGGGCATGCGCGGAGCGATTCTCTTCTCGAACCATTGCCGTGCAGCTTCTTCGTTGTCGGGGATCTCTTCTTGCCAATCGTCACTCAGGAAAAAGTCAGCCCAGGCATAACACGAGTGCTCCCAGTCGTCCGGCAGCGACAGGCGAACTGGAGGCTGCTGGACTAACTCGTAGTGACAAGCATCGCCGAGGATGACCCCTTCTGCCATTTCATCCTGACGTGGGCGGAAGTCGAACCGGTCGGTGGAACAGCGTAGATCACAGACCAACGGGTCGCCGCGTCTGAGCAGGCGCCAGCGGCGCTGCAAGTCTTCCCGCGATGGTGCAACAACCAGAAACCTGCACACCCACCCGCGGCGCCGAATCAACTGGGGCTTGCCGACAAAGCGGAGCCCGCGCTGCATGAGTTGGGTCAGTCGTTCTTTCCATGTCAAGTAGTCTCGCCATAAACTCAATCGCACGGCAGTGTTCCGAGCGATGGAGGGCAGCTGCTGAAACTGGGACGAGGCAAATAGGTCGTCCTGGTTTTCCGCTGTCGCATCGCGACTGTGGCCATTGCGGCTAAGAAATTGGGCAACAACTGCCAGCTCGAATGGCCTGGGAGGCGCGTCCGAAATCGGGACTATGCTTTGCACCATCATGACATGCCGGTTAGCGCGCTTATCGAAGAAAACGTTACCCGTGATGGCCAGGCTTAGCCCCGGCGGCAAGAGGGGCTCCAAGCGGGGTCCAATAGCGTATGGCCTCAAACCCACATAATAAGACTGCTCGCCCTGCTCGGACGTAGCATTCCATACGAGTATACCTACGGGCAAGTCAGGAGGAAAAAACGCTTCGCGAAACCCTTCCAGAATATCCTGGCCGGATTGCAAATCCGGGAAGAATTGTCCCGGAAATTTGGCACGAATTTGCCGAAGCTGACTACGAAGTCCTGGACGGCCTTGTTCATCGTCTTCTGCGCGCCGCACCAAATCGAGGGTGACGCTACCCTGGATTGCATCGTGTGGAAGAACCCGGTCTGTCGCCGGCGGAACGTTCCTTCGTATCCATGCGCCATGAAGCCTGGGTTGTGCCGATCGCTGTTCCAGTTCAGCACGAATGTGCTCGAGGCGCTTCGCTGTCAGAGGTTCGTCAACTGGCAAACCAGTTTGCTCGAGTACGTGTTGAATGCGTTGAGCGAGGTCGTGCTGTTCTTGCTCCAAGCGGCGACTTTGGTCCTGGAGGACTTCCAGCTCAGTTTCGATTGTTTTCGGCCGCCAGGACAGCCATTGGGGCAAGCGGTCCCGCCTCCGTAGGTACTTCGCTGACACCCTGCTGCTTTCTGCCTTCAGTCGTTCACATTCCTGTGCGGCGTCAACGCATTCGTTTTCCAGGTCACGTACGATTTGAGCTAGCCCGTCTCTTTCGGCTTGCAGCGCCTCTTCACGTTCCTGATCCTGCAAGGCCTTGATTTTCGATTCGCGGGCTTCGAGTTGCTCGCGAACAGGCGCCATTGATTCAATCAACTCTTCGATGCGGACTTGCAGCTTTAGGATGCGTTGTTGACAATGGCGAGCCAGTTCGCGGCGGATTTCGTCATCCAAATGGGCCAGTCTACGATGTAGGTCTTGTTCCATCGAACGCAACAGCCTTTCACGCTCGTTAGCCTCCTTTTTCAACCGGTCGCGAGTTGCGATCGTTTTCTGGAGGGTGGTTTCGACTTTGTGAATCTTCTCCTCGTAGGACTTGAACCTGCCTGACCACCAAGTCGGGTCGAAAATTTTGGCCAGGACAGGCTTTTGATTCCGCTGTCTCCAATCTGCGTCAGCAGCCTGCAGGTCAGCCAGCTGCGCTCGTAGATCGGATAGTTTGGCATTGACAGATTCAATTTGTCGCCGCAGCTTCACTAACTCTTGTTTTGATCGCTTGTATTCATCTTTAAGCGCTTGTCGGCGCCTTGCGACCTGATCAGCGATGACTGGATGATCGGCTCCGGTCTGGCAGGCATGCAGATGGTTTTGGCTTTCTTCCTGCTGGCTGCTGACGCGCGAACGCTGTTGCTCTAAATTGCGCAGCTGTTCTTCCAAAGCATCACGGGATTGCAGCAATTTCTTTAACTTTTGCCGAACTGGTCTGACAGCTCTTTCTACATACTGATCGAGCTGACGAAGCAGATCACCTGCCGATTCAGGAAGTTGTCCCTGTCGTTGAACCGCCTCTAAAGTCGCATGGAGTGCGGTTATACGCTGTTGTGCCGATTCCAAATCGGCCTGAACTTGTTTCAAGCGGCGTTCGGTAGCTTCTACCACGGCGTTGGCTCGCCGGACACGCTCTTGCAAACGATTCTCGAGGCATGTTCCTAGTGACTGACAACGGCTTCGGCACTCATCGAGTGGGGCTTGTACGGCATCTAGTTCCCGTACCAGGCGTGAAAGAACATCGCAAGCGGCGCGTTGAACCACTATTTCCATCAGCGCAATTCCCTCCGATGTAATACCATGCTCTTACCGCTCGGTTAAGTAAATAATGTCCGGCCGTTGTTATGCCGTGAGAACGCTCTATAGTGTCTAAACGCAGATCGAAGCAGATTTGTGACAGTAGGAGACGACTTTGGGACGTGATTTCCTTGGGCCGCGGCGGTGTTCGAGTCTAAGAGGGGGAAGCGGCCAGTAGTCGTAAGGACAACTTTCGATCAGGACGTGCTCGATCGGTCTAGTTCGGACTGCAACTGCCGACCCGACGTGCAAGGTCCTGCTGGGCAGCTAGTTGCGATGCTAACCCTTGGATGTCCACGACATGCCCAGCCCAAGTGAGTAACCCGCGTGAAAAGCCGCTCGTTCGCCGGGCATTTTGCTTGCTGGCTCACCGACGAAGAATGGCTGGGCGGGTCACTGTGGCTTTGGATAGTGCCTCACCTCGAACGTCAGAGCGTGGCGTCGAAACTGTCTTACAAACCAAAGCAAGTTTCAGGTTGTCGTGAAGTGCACAAACCGGATTAACTCACTGATGGGAGCACGCCGACACTAGGTGCGGCCAAGGCAAGCACTGGGTCCACTGCAGTCCCGGAGCAAGGCCAATCTGGGCGAGTTATGGTTCTCATCTAGCCCGTTCGAACTTTGGGGCATGCACGGGTTCGTGACTGGCTGGGTAACCTTGGTGAATACTGCAGGCGGGCGCAAAGCCAATCCAAAAAAATGCAGGCCGACCTCGCTACAAGGTCGGCCCGCATGGCAAGTGCGACAAGTGATCGCTACCAGCGGACTTCGATGCCCACCGACGGGCCGTGGTAAATAATATCGCCGTTATCCTTTAGGTTCCTGCGCGCGTTGAGCGGCAGGGGGCTATTGTCCAGGTTCTCTGGAGCCAACGCCAGTCCGGCCACGTAAATGAGGTCGTAGCCGCCTCGGATAGCGATGTTCTTGGTGATCCAGTACGTGGCGTAGGCGCCTACCTCGATCACTCCCGCCAGGCGCACGCCGTCTTCGTCCGTGCGTTCATCTGTGGTTCGGCCCTCCCCCTCCGTAGGGATGTTCAGGAAGCGGCTGGACTGCTCGGCGAAGTTCAGGAACAAACCGGTTTTCCCACGCACGCCCACACGTAGAGTGTCACAGAGCAGCGGATACGCGGCATCCGCACCCAGTTGCAAACCGAGCAGGTTGTTCTTGGTCCGCACCTCGTACAATCCAGAGCAGGGGCCGAATGGAACGGCCGATATGTCGTCGAGCGAACCGAACCAGAACTTGTCGCGAACGTTCAGGTAACGAATACCAGCCAGCGTGGAGAGGCAGGAGTTGTACCAGTGCCGCAGGTTGATTTCGCCGTTATGCAATCGCGACTCGTACTGGAAGCCATGGGCAAAAGCATCTGTGAAGGCGGAATCGTCGAGGCCGCCTCGGACACCGAACTGGCCCCAGTAAGGTTGCAGTGTTTCGTTAATGTTGGTCACAAAAGCGCTTTTGCCCCAAGTCTGTAATCCGAAGTACATGGCTTCCAGAGAGTTGTTGTTGTCGAGGAACATGCCTACAAGGAAGCGCCCGCCGATCTCCCAATCGAACTCACCCTGGTCCGAGCTGAGCAGGAAGGCTGGAGTGTCGTTAAAAGTCAGGTTTTCCCGCCTAGAATCGGTTCGTCGCAGCCACAGTACTTCGGCACTGCCATACAAGCGCGTGCAACCATGATCGGGGCAGGCGTGATTGTCCACCAAGGTTTGCTGGACGGTGGGGGCTTGGCTCTGGGCACTAGGCAGGGGTTTAGGCGCTGCCATCGGCGGGTCGAGTGGATCAGCAGCCCAGAGCAGGCCACCTGACGCGCCCAGCGCTACCGCGGCTACGAGTGCTTTGATTCGATTGACCGACATACTGGTACCTCCTTGTTTGGGGCGCCGAACTTTCCCTTGACGCACTTTGTTCGGCACCCTAGGCCACCATTGGCATAGACCTGTTATTTTGCAAGAATCGGCATAACGATGTGGCCTGATTAGCCAATCCAGAACTGTTGCGTGCGGATAAGTCGGTAAAGCGAGGGGAACCTGTAAAGTTTCGCCATCTTTCCTTTACCCTTGGGTTCATTGCGAAGCTCGGTCGCATGTTCTGTGCCTCAGTGCTCCGAGCTTGCCGCGTTTTGGAAAGCCGCGAAGGATACGCCGACCAAATAGACCGGACCGGCTGACTCTTACCAGCCACTTGCCGGTCGGTCACGAGCTGGCGCAAAGCGATTCCATCGCGATGTGCACTCGATACTCGACAGCCTGGCGGGAGTGCAAGCAGGCTTGCTGCCAAAGCACTGCGTGGGGACGGTTCCAGGGCAGTGGTTCGACAAACCAGCGGTGGGTGCCTGTCAGCTCGCGTATTCGCAGGCAGTGCTGCGCTGTTTTGACTGTCAGTAGCGGGCCGTCTAGGCTCAGCAGCAGGTCCGCGCCCGGCGCGCGGGCTGGGATGGGCAATTGAAGCCGAAAACCGTCCACCGTCCACAGGAGGCTCGTTGTGTACTGCAAACCTGAGGGGGCCAGCACAAAGTGTTCGCGGATGATCGGGCCGCCTCCTATGTGGAACTCGGTTTCCCAGGCCAAGGAAGTGCCGGTATCCGTCAGGATGCGGCATGACCAGGTGCCCCAGTCGGGTGTCAGGGCTGCTACAGTGAACCAACAGCCGTCCGCTTCCTTATAGGCAGGACCCAGCGTCAAGGCGCACGCCCCCAGCACATAAGGCGAGGCCCCGGCAGGCCTACCCAAAGCCTCGATGCTTATTAGGGAGGGTATTCCATCGCAGATCAGATGCTGTATGCCCAGAACTGCGGAAGGATCGCGGCAGGCGTAGAGCAAGCGATAAGGCGGCACGATCGCCTCGATGGCATCGGGGCAGGAGGGGGAATCCTGGGGATACCAGATCAATCGGGTTTGAACATCGTCCGTGGGTGGCATAAGGTGCGTGGATCACTCGTGGTTTTTGCACAAGGCCGCCAGGTAGCGAAGCATATCGCGGACGGAAATGACGCCGACGGCGCGTCGTTCCGTGTCCACGACCGGCAAGTGCCGATAATCGCCGCAGTCCATCTTGTGGAGGGCAAAAACGAGTTTGTCGCGCAAAGATATGGTTTCCGGCTCGCAGGTCATGAACATGCTGACTGGGAGGTCCTCGAAGCGCTCGTGCAGGCCGACCACACGCATGAGCAAATCGCGCTCGGTCAGGATGCCTGCCAAGTGTCCGTCTTCGTCAACGATCAGCAAGGCGCCGACATTGTGGGCGACCATCGTTTGGATCGCTTGGCGCAAGCTGGCACTGGGCCAGAGCGTCACAGGTCGCGTCGGTTGTAGCACTTCGACGGCTTCTTCCATCAAACAGCGTTCGATGTGGTCCTGGGGCGCCGGACGATCAAGGTGTGTCAGATCTTGGAGGCATTGGGCGCACTCTTCGGAGCCCGGGATGTTGTTGAACCCGCAGTGCGGACAAATCATGTGGAGGCATCCTGCATCTGCGAACGCGGCCCTTCCACCACCCAAGTATCTTCGCTGCGGAACAGGTCCTGAAGAGTACCGCGCCCTTTGACCTTGATGACGTCCTCGATCTGTTTGAGCACGAGTTCTTCGTAGGTGGAACGCTGCACGGCGCGCAGCACGCCCAGCACCTCCGGGAACTCCGGATGCACCATGCGACTGAGCATGAAGGCCAGGGATGGGTCTTCCGATTTCTCGTCGTGTATGAGCAAGTCGTCAGCGGTGATGCCGCTGCCCAAGGTGACCACTTCCAGGTGCGTGCCGTTGAGGCGGATCCCTTTGTTGCGGTCTTTGCCGAAGATAAGCGGCTTGCCGTGCTCGAGGTAGAGGACGTTGTCGGCTTTGATGGATTTGTCGCTGGCGTATTCGAAGACGCCGTCGTTGAAGATCTTGCAGTTTTGGTAGATTTCGACGAAAGCGGCGCCGCGGTGCACAGCCGCCCGGTGCAACACTTCGGTCAGGTGGTTGATGTCCACGTCCACCGTGCGTGCTACGAAAGTTGCCTCGGCCGCCAGGGCAATCGAGAGCGGTTTGACCGGGTTGTCTATGGAACCCAAAGGGCTCGATTTGGTCCGCGTGCCGATACGGGATGTAGGCGAGTATTGCCCCTTGGTCAGACCGTAAATCTCGTTGTTGAATAGGAGGATCTTGATGTCCACGTTGCGACGCAAGGCGTGGATGAGGTGATTGCCGCCGATAGACAATCCGTCGCCGTCGCCGGTGATAACCCAGACCGACAAGTCGGGACGAGCCAATTTGAGCCCGGTAGCGATGGTCGGTGCTCGTCCGTGGATGGTATGGAAGCCGTACGTGTTGAGGTAATAGGGGAAACGCGAAGAGCAGCCGATACCGGAAATGAAGACGAGTTTTTCCCTGGGGATCCCCAGGCTGGCCAAGACTTTTTTCATCTGGGCCAGGATCGAGTAATCCCCGCACCCGGGGCACCAGCGCACCTCTTGGTCGCTGGCGAATTCTTTGGGGGTCAACGTGGGCAGCGTAGTCGTCATAGTTGCCATGGTCAGTACCTTGCTTTAGGTGCCATCATTTTTTGGCCAACTCCTGGATCTTGTTCAAGATTTCCGTGACCAGGAAAGGCCGGCCCTGGACTTTGCTGAGGCCGACTGCATCCACGAGGAACTCGGCTCGTAGCAGCAGGCGCAAATGTCCGCGGTTGAGTTCTGGTACGAGGATCTTGCGGAAGCGGCGCAGGATCGCGCCGGTGTTGCCGGGCATGGGATTCAAATAGCGCAGATGGGCATGGGCCACGGACAGGCCGAGCCGGCGAGCGCGCTGCACAGCAGTAGCGATCGTGCCGTAGGTACCGCCCCAGCCGACAACCAAGACATCGCCTTCTTCGGGACCTTCGACACGCACAGGGGGGATATCGTGGACGATGTTGGCCACTTTTTGAGCGCGCAGATGGACCATCCGCTCATGGTTGAGCGGGTCGTAGCTGACATTGCCTGTGATGTCTTCTTTTTCCAGGCCGCCGATGCGATGTTCCAAGCCGGGGGTGCCGGGGACAGCCCATTGTCGCACTAGCCGTTCGTCCCGGAGGTATGGCATAAAGCGGCCGTCTCGGTTGGGGCGATCCGGATGGGTCACACTGAGTTTGGGCAGGTCGCTCAGGTTCGGGATGCGCCAGGGTTCGGCGCTGTTGGCTAAAAAACCATCCGACAAAAAGAAGACCGGCGTCATGTAGCGCACGGCTAGCCGCACGGCTTCGATGATCATGGTGAAGCAATCGGCAGGCGAGGTCGGTGCCACCACGACCACGGGGCTTTCGCCGTTGCGGCCGAAGAGCGCCTGCAGCAGGTCGGCCTGTTCGGTTTTGGTCGGCATGCCCGTGCTCGGACCGGCACGCTGCACATCAATGACCACCAAGGGCAGCTCGGTCATGACCGCCAGGTTGATGCCTTCCAATTTCAGGCAGATTCCGGGCCCACTGGTGGCGGTGGCACCGATGGCGCCCCCGAAACTGGCCCCGATGGCCATGCCCACAGCGGAAATCTCGTCTTCCGCCTGGACGGTACGCACGCCGTAGCGTTTCAATTCTGCCAGTTGGTGCAGGATATCGCTGGCCGGGGTGATGGGATAACTGGCGTACACCAAGGGTTTGTCGAGCAGAAGGGACGCCGCCACCAAACCGAGAGCGGTGGCCTCGTTGCCCGTGACTTTGCGATAGGTACCTGGCGGAATGGGGGCCCGTTGCACACGATAATGCACGGGCAGCTCTTCGGTCGTTTCCCCGTAATGATAGCCTGCCTTCAGGCTGCGCGTGTTGGCTTCCATGACGGCTGGATTTTTAGCGAACTTTTCGCGGATCCAGCGCAGCGTCGGCTCCATGGGACGTTCGTAGAGCCAGTAGAGCAGGCCCAAGGCGAAAAAGTTCTTGCAGCGATCGGCCTCGCGCGGAGTGAGTCGCAATTCTTTGACTGCTTCGCGATTGAGCGTGGTAATAGGCACCTTGATCACCCGATAGGCCTTGAGACTGCCGTCCTCGAGCGGATTGGATTCGTAGCCGGCTTTGTGCAGATCCTGGGGAGTAAAAGCGTCGGAGTTGACGATGAGCAGGCCCCCAGGTTCCAGGTCGGCGATGTTGGTTTTGAGGGCGGCAGGATTCATGGCCACCAGTGTGTTGACTTGGTCGCCGGGGGTGTAAATGTCGTAGCTGCTGAAGTTGATCTGGAAGCCGCTGACCCCGGCGAGCGTGCCGGCGGGGGCACGGATTTCTGCAGGGAAGTCGGGCAGCGTGCTGATATCGTTGCCGAAAATGGCCGAAGCGTTGGTGAATTGTGCCCCGGCCAGTTGCATCCCGTCGCCGGAGTCGCCGGCAAAGCGCACTACTACCGCGTCCAGTTCTTGCACTGGCTTGCCGTTGTGTTTTTGTGCCTTTTCCTGGATAGAAGGTGCCGTGCTCGCCATGATTTTTTTCGTGCTCCTATGTTAGGAATCGGTCAGGCCCCTTCGCGCTCGCGCTGGATCCCTTCGGGATCCGGAGGCAGGTTGTATACGGTAGAGGGAAAATGTTCCACCAAATACCGTACGATGCGCTTGACGGAAAGGATGCCTATCGGCCTGCCGTTTTCGTTGATCACAGGCAGATGGCGGTAGCCGCCTAGTTGCATAAGGCGCAAGGCCGCCGCCACCGGCTCTGAAGCTTTGACCGTCACCGGATCAGGCGTCATGCATTCTCTCAGCGTAAGCGACAACGGTCGTCCGGGACCGAGCACGCGCTTGAGCAAATCGCGTTCGGTGAAGATGCCCAGCAATCGCTCGTTGTCGCAAACGCACACGCATCCCATGCGGTGCTCTTGCATGAGCTGCACTGCCTGACGGACCGATTGCTGTGGACTGACCACGAGAGGCGCCGGCGGTTGCAGCCGTGCGATACTCTCGATGCGCAGATTTCTGGTCAAGTTCATGAGTCGCTGCCGCGCCGCGCGGCTTTGGCAAACACGAGCGCGCCTCACACGGCATCGCGCACCCCTGCAGGATGCGCAGCTCGTGATGGTTCTCTACCGGTGATCGGCACTGCCGCCACCCCTTATAAATCATATTGAATCAGCCCCGTAAAGGAAGTCTGCCGGCCCCGTCCTGGGCTAGCGGCACGGGAGTTCGAGCAGGCTGGAGGGGCTTTGGCGGTTTGCTCGAAAGGTCCGGGAAACGTAAAAAAGGCGATAGCGCCATGGATACGGGACTTGCGCAAAAAAACGTACTGGTCACGGGGACTTCGGGAGGCATAGGCGGTGAGGTCGCACGCGCCTTTTTGCGCGAGGGCGCCCGTGTGATCGCCCACTACCACACAGGCCAGGACCGTGTGGTACGGCAGCTCGAAGGGTGTGCCGGCCAGTGGGTAGCGCTGCAAGCCGATCTTACCCAAGAAAACCAGGTGCGGCAGCTTTTCGAAGATGCCCACCGGCTCATCGGTCCTGTGGAGATCCTGGTCGCCAATGCCGGCTACTGGCCGCCGCAAGACGTGGCACTCGTGGATATGACGTTGGAGCGATGGCAGCGCACTATAGCCGTCAATCTCACGGGCACTTTTTTATGTCTGCGCGAGTTCATCGCGGGCATCCGGCGGCATCGGCTGGAGCAGCCGAGCGCGGTACTGATCGGCTCTACTGCCGGTCTCTTCGGAGAAGCCGGCCATGCCGACTACGCCTCGGCCAAAGCGGCGCTGGCGTTCGGGCTCGCCCGCAGTGCCAAAAACGAGATCGTCCGACTGGCTCGACACGGGCGTGTCAATGTGGTCTGTCCTGGCTGGACCCTGACGCCGATGGTACGAGACTACGCGGCTCACCCCGAACGTTTCCGGCGGGTCCTGCAAACCATGCCCTTGCGCAAGGTGGCACGTCCCAGCGACGTGGCGGCTGCCGTCGTGTTCTTGGCCTCGCCCAAGCTCAGTGGCCACATCACGGGCCAAATCCTGACCGTCGCGGGAGGCATGGAAGGTCGGGTGCTGTTCGAGCCCGAGGAGATTGACCTGAGCGAGGCCTGAATATGCCCGACCCAGTGCGCATGTTGCGAACCTTGGAACGTGCCAGAGCTGCGACACTGGCTACTCCTGGCCGCCGCGGGCACGTCGTGGACATCCCGTCGGAAGTTTTCGTGGTCGGCGATCTGCACGGCAATCTTCGCAATCTGCAACAGGCCTTGGCCCATGCCGATTTGAAGACGCATCGCAAACGTCATTTGGTTCTGCAGGAAGTCCTCCACGGTCCCATGGACAGGCTGGCCCTGGAAGGAGATCGGTCCCATCGGCTGCTCGATCTGGTCGCCGCCTTGAAGGTCGAATTTCCCGAGCGCGTTCACTTCTTGCTGGGCAATCACGAACTGGCCCAATGGACGGGTCGGGCGATCGTAAAGGACGATTTGGAGCTCAACGGGCTATTTCGCGAGGGGTTGAAGCGATCCTACGGCGCTCATGCCGAAGCTCTGGAAAAAGCCTATGGGGCATTCTTCGATGTTTGTCCGGCAGCGATTCGCACGGCAAGCCGGGTGCTCATATGCCACAGTTTGCCCGCGCCGAGGTATCGCGACAAGTTCCGCTGGACCGATTTGTATCGCGAATACTGGCAGCCGGAAGACCTGCGGCCCGGGGGAGTGCTCTATGCAATCGTCTGGGGCCGCGACCCATCAGCCGAACAGGTAGACTGGCTGCTCGCGCAAGCCGATGCCGATGTTTTGATCACGGGGCATTTCCCTTGCGAGGACGGATACGCGCTAGCCAGCGATCGGCACTTGATATTGGACGCTCGGGACGAGCGTGGGTGCGCTTGTCTAATTCCCGCCGCGGCACCGGTGGCTATGCCTGACTTGGTGAATAATGTGATTCGTCTGTAGGGCCAACCTTAGTCGCGACTTGTGGGCGTTGCAGCTATTGCCTTATAGGTGCCGGCGTCGAGGTTTCAGTCGCGTACGGTCAGCCGATAGCGCGGATGTTCGTCGAGATAGCGGCGGACAGGGTCAGTCCGCGTAACCGCTTCGGCAAGGAAGTGGACTGCTTCTACGAGCCGCTCGTCCGGTTCAGCGCAGCTGAGACGCAGATAGCCGCTCCCTGCCGGGCCGAAGCACTCGCCGCCTAGACACGCAACCCCGCGGCGCTCGTCGGCAGCTTCCAGCAAGTACATCGCCAGTCCGTGCGAAGTAATGCCCAGTCTTCGGCATATGACGGATACATCGGGAAATACGTAAAACGTTCCGGCAGGCGGCACTACCTGCACGTCGGCGAGTTGCTCCAGCGCCGCAACGAGTAGGTGCACCTTGCGGCGGAAGTGTTCCATGTGTCGGTCTCGTTCGGCTGCGTCTTTCTCCAGCGCTGCTTGGGCCGCCAATTGCACGAAAGGTGGCGTGCACGAGAGCGAAGTATTGATCATCTTGACCAGCGCCTCGGCGATGGCCGCCCCGGTCACGGCATAGCCGATACGCCAGCCGCTCATGCTGTACGACTTGCTCAAGGTATAAGCGGCGACAGTTTGCTCGAGCATACCTTCCCACTGCACAGGCGACCAGTGCCGTCCCTGCCACACCATGTGGCAGTATGGTTCGTCGCTGAACAGTGCAATACCTCGACCGCGCACGAGCTCGACGATGGCACTCACATCCTCAGCGGTCATGACGCCGCCCGTGGGATTGTGGGGGGAATTGAGAAAAATGGCCTTGGGACGCGCTGCCGTGCGCAGGAACTGCTCCACATCGTTGGGATCGGGGCGAAAGGCACGCGCTGCCCGTAACGGCGCGTACATGGCCCGCGCCCCGCGCCGCGCGATGTTGGGTCCATAGGTAGGAAAATGCGGGCTGAAAACGAGCACTTCGTCGTTCGGATCCAGGAAGGCCTCGCAGAAAAACTGCTCGAACACCTTGGCGCCGGGACCCACGACCACGTTGTCCGGCGCGATGGCCACGCCGAACTCACATTGATACTGACGGGCAATGGCTTCGCGCACCGCAGGCAAGCCGCCGCTCGGACAATAATGGGTTTGGTTGTCTTCGATGGCGCGGATGGCTGCCTGCTTGGCGTGCGCGGTGCTCGGAAACGGACTGTCCCCGATGTGCAATTCGATCACATCTTTGCCGCGCGCCTTGAGTCGTTGGGCTACAGCCAGCACATCGAAAGCTGTTTCGACTTGCAGGTGGCGCGCAAAGTGACTCAGTTCCGGCATCAAAGCAGGCACCTCCGGCTGCCCATCCCACGGATTGCTAACGGCGCACGACTGACAGCGCCTGCATCGAGTTCGTCAACTCACGCACGCAGCAGGCTCGACATCGCAAGATCCCTCCAGGGATCGGCGCCGGCACGAACCGCCGGCTGTCGGTGCGGTCGCTAAGTCATTGCTTGGCGGCGATCGTTTGCGCCAAGGGGCGCAACACTTCGGGGACAATGTGCTGCTCCACCAATTCTTGGATCACCGTCCGTTGCCGTCGGTACGATTCCACGAAGTTTTGTGCGGAACCGCCGCTCCAGTATTGACGCACCGTAAAATACACGCTGATGGGCTCGTCCGAAAACTGCCCGGTGCGGATTTGGTACGCGTTGGTGCGCGTTTCGATGGCGAGCCGACACTGCAGCTTCATACTCTCGTCGAGGGCCAGCATGATGGCTGGCTCGTAGTTGAGGATGCGGGCACCGCGCATGTTGAGGAACGATTCTAGAGGCGTGCCCGCCCCGAGGGCCTCGGCGACGACTTCGTCGTGATTGCCGTGGTAGACAAAGTCGAAAATGTACAGCACGTCTATCGCTTCACAGTCCAAACCGCTGAGATTGAGGTGGTACGGCGCCAGCTCGAAGACGCGTTCGTGCTGCCGGTCGGCCAGGTCCAAGTCCGGCGGGTTGACGTAGCCCGTGCATACCCGTCGCGACTCCAAGGTCACCCAGCGATACGATCCTTGCTCTTTGTCTTCTTCCATGACGATCTCGCCGCTCTCGCGGGTGTACAGATGCGCCATGGTGGGGAAGCCTTTCTGCAGGCTTTCGAAAAAAAGCAGCACGGTTTCGCGGTTCGTGGGCAGGGGGAGTTCGGTGTTGATGTACGCACACAAGCTGAAATCGTCACACAGCGACAAAAATGGGTTCATACGTTTTTCTCCCCTCCCGGATAGCTGGGGCACAGTAACCTGGGGGGCGACCAACGGGTCACGACAAGCTGTCCTCGGTCAGGGCACTCGGCCGAGCGCACGATTTCATTGTATGTCCAACACTTAGGTCAAAAAACCGGAGAAATCCACTGCGGCCCATCTGCCGCAGGCACCACCACTGCCCGAGGGCTGCCGGATGGTACGGCGCTATCGAGCAAAACGGCACAGCCGACCGGCTGTGCCGCCCAAAAATTTCGGCCCGTGCAAAGCGGCCCGTGGTGCTCGGATACCAGACGATCACGCGCTTTTGGCCAACTTCGCTCCGGGGATAGTCAACGTAGTCTGGGGAATCCATTGGCCGGCGTCGGGGGCACCATGCCAACGCTGCAGCGAAATGCTCACCACTTTTTGCCGCTCTTCTTCGTCGAGCACCTCGTAGAACGCCTTGCCGTAGCCGGCTCGGACCTGTGTTGAGGATCGTCCCAGATACAAAAGACACTCGCGCTGATCCTCGAAGATCACCACAGCGCGCCAACTCTGTGGCTTGGATTCGGTCGGGTACAACATGTTTCGCCCTCCTTGACTCGTCTGAACCTACAACTTCCCCTCCTGACGAAGTTGCCCATTAGTATGCAGACAGGCTGCGAAAAAGTCAAAGAAAAAATTGCAAAACCTGCGCGAGAAATGTCCGGCTGGATTGTCCATCTTCTCCACATTGGGCAAAGTATCTCTTTTTGCATGAAGGAGTGTTTGCCAGCTGCCCGCCTGGGGCTGCTTACTGGGGCGTCGTATCGCTATGCAGGGATGGGAGTACTGGGCCTGCCGGGCAAAGAACGAGTCGCCGACTAGAGCTGCCTGACGGCGATCAGCGACGCGCGCGGAATGCGCACATTCCAGGCTAGCTTGCACGTCTCCAGCAGTTTCAACACCAGGTAGGTTATGTCCAATTGCCACCAGCGCAGGCCGTGCCGTGCCGAAGTGGGAAAAGCATGGTGCGAGTGATGCCAACCTTCGCCCAGGCCTAAAATGCCGAAGACCCAATTATCCCGACTTTCGTCGTCCGTGCGGTAATAGCGTGCTCCCCACAGATGGCATATTGAGTTGATGCTCCAGGTGACATGATGCACGGCGAAAATACGCACGAGCCCGCCCCAGACAAAGCCCGTGACGGCTCCTAGCCAAGTCCCAGTGAGTAACCCGCCGAGAACGGCCGGTGCTAGCAACCCGACGAGGACCCACAGCGGAAACAACTGGCTGATGGTACGCACCAAACGACTCTGTTTTAGGTCGGTGATGTATCGGTGCAACCCAGGCGGATCGGCAAGGAAAATCCACCCCACATGTGCATGCCACCACCCGCGCAACACGCTCAACGCGCCAGGACCACACAGATGCGGCGAATGCGGATCGCCAGGCTGGTCGCTATACTGGTGGTGACGACGATGTAGCGCCACCCACTTCAGCAGCGGGCCTTGTACACTCATCGAACCGAGCACGCCCAGGAGCGCCTCGATAAAGGGGTATGTATCGAAAGAACGGTGCGTGAAATAGCGATGGAAACCCAGTGTAATGCCCAATGCCGTCAAGAAGTACAGCACTGCGAACAAGACCAGGTCAAGCCAACCCCAGGCCCGTAACGACCACAGCACGGCTGCGATCACCAGTCCCAACAGGGGCAGGATCACAGCGAGCCAGTTGGTGACTCGCGCGCCGACGGGTAGCTTCTGCGGCATGCTCGAAGTCACTTGCGGACGCGTAGGTGTAGCCCGCAGCATTTCTTTTTCGGTCACACTCATGATAGCCTTACCTTTCTGTAGTCTTGGCTTTGCGCACAATCGAGGCGAGACAGCTGGGCAGGAGAAAAGGCGGGCAGTACCTGGTCTCGAACCCTTCCTCGACCTGTTCGAAGCTACTTTAACACGTTTTGCCTCTTCAATCAAGATAAATCGCAGGAATTGGGCTTGGGTACGTCGTCGGTGTCGTAGGCGCACGCTCTCCGATATAGGCGGGCCGATCTACTCCCCGGCCTACAGCAAGATGCCGTGTTCGACCGAGTATCTTGACACGACGTTCGGTCTCGGATTACTCTGCAGTTACACTCGCCGAGGGATTGGACATGCGCTAACATGTGTACCAGGCGCTCGGCAACGAACGCCACCACGTGTGGATGTCCGGCCCTTTTGTAGATGCCGATCATGGCTGAGACTATGTACGTTCTCGATGCTCACTCTCTGATTTACCAGGTCTATTACGCATTGCCGGCGATGACCGGGCCCGAGGGCCAACCGACCAATGCACTGTACGGCTTTACCGGTGACCTGCTACGTGTCTGGCAACGCCAGCCGACCTATTTGGTGTGTGTCTTCGACGCGCCTGGCAAAACGTTCCGCGAGGACATGTACGCGGCGTACAAAGCGCACCGGCCGCCTATGCCCGATGACTTGGCAGCGCAGCTGCCGCATATCTCCCGCGTTCTGGAAGCCATGCGTATCGCGCGGCTGGAAGTGCCGGGGTACGAAGCAGACGACGTGATGGCCACTTTGGCGCGTCTAGGAAGCGAACGCCAGGTCGAAGTGTTTCTTTGCACCAGTGACAAGGACTGCCGCCAGCTGATCGGACCCCATGTGCGACTGCTGAACTTGCGCAAAGATCAGGTCCTCGATGCGCAGGGACTGGAAAAGGAATGGGGTATCCGTCCCGAGCAGGTAGTGGACTTTCTGGCTCTGGTCGGCGACAGCGTGGACAACGTGCCCGGGGTGCCGGGCATCGGCCCGAAAACAGCTAGCAAGCTCCTGGCTCGCTTTGGCACACTGGACCGACTGCTGGAGCGGCTGGAAGAAGTCGAGCCGCCGCGCATCCGCGAGGCACTGCGTGCGCATCGGCAAGACCTAGCCATCAGTCGCCAGCTGGTGAAGCTCGAACAGCTTGTGCCGATCGTCCCGGCTTGGTCTCGATGGCGTCGGCAAGTACCTGATTTCCAGGCACTCGCAGAACTGTTCCGGGAGTTCGGCTTCAAACGCTATCAGGACGAATTGCAGCGTATCGCCCGTGCGGCAGGGGCCCAGCGGCAGGGCGCGCTTTTTCCTCCGCACGACGGCTCCTCTGGCCAAACGTCGGCCGACGACGCGGCCGAGGCCTGGCATCCCGATCCCGATTGGACCGCCGATTATCGCGTAATCCGCCACTGGACAGAGCTGGACCAGGTAGTGGCGCGTATCGCCGAGGCTGGTCGGTTTGCGCTGGATGCCGAAACTACCGGACTCGATCCGCATCGGTGCGATTTGGTAGGCTTGGCGCTGTGCTGCCAGGAAGGGCTGGCTTGGTACGTACCGGTGCGCGCTCCCCAGGGCCAGCCCTTTTTGCCCGCAGATCAGGTGCTCGCTCGATTGCGCCCCCTTTTGGAATCGGATCAGGTGGGCAAGGTGAATCAGAACATCAAATACGATGCCACGGTGTTGCGTCATCTGGGGATACGATTGCGCGGCATTGTCGGCGATCCGATGATCGCTGGGCATTTGCTCAGCTATGGGCAGCGCCACAACACGCTCGAGGATCTGTCGCGGCAGTATCTGCACCACGAGGCGATGCCGATCGCCCATCTGATCGGCAGCGAGCGCCAGCCCAGAAGTATGGACGCGGTGGATGTCGAGCGCGTGGCATGGTACGCAGGCGAGGACGCCGATATCGCCTGGCGTCTGTGCCAGGTCCTCGAGCCGCTGCTGCCGGAACACGGCCTGGACACCCTGTATCGGCAGGTCGAACTACCTCTAGTTGAAGTTTTGGTGGATATGGAGTATAATGGGGTGAAGTTGGATATTGCCCGGCTCGAGCGGCTTGGCGAAGAATTCGCTCGAATGCTGGCGGCTCTGGAACAGGAAATATACGCGCTGGCTGGCCGGGCATTCAACATAGCCTCGCCGAAGCAACTCCGCCAGGTTCTGTTCGATGAACTGAAACTTCCTCAACGACGCCGAACTGCCCTGACCGGCGAAGTCAGCACGCGCCAGGACGTACTGGCAGAGTTAGCGGCTCGAGGATATGATCTTCCGCGGAAGGTCTTGACGTATCGGCAGATCGCCAAGCTGAAAGGAACCTATGTAGATGCTCTGCCCGCGCTGGTCCATCCCCGCACCGGTAGGGTGCATGCTACGTTCCAGCAGACGGCTACCGCCACCGGGCGGCTCAGCTCGCGCAACCCCAATCTGCAGAACATTCCGGTGCGTTCGGAAGAAGGCCGGCAGATCCGCCAGGCTTTTGTCGCGGAGCTACCAGGATGGCTACTTGTAAGTGCGGATTACTCGCAGATCGAGTTGCGCATCCTGGCGCACTTGGCCGAGGATGCCGAATTGATGCGCGCTTTCGCCGCGGATCGTGATATCCATGCCTATGTGGCAGCCCAGGTATATGGGGTGGATGAAGCCGCCGTCACCCCTGAACAAAGACGACAGGCCAAAGCGATCAATTTCGGGGTGGTTTATGGCCTCAGTGCTTTTGGCCTGGCGCAGCGGCTGGGTATCGGTCAGGAGCAGGCGGCAGCTTTCATAGATGCTTGGTTCGCTCGTTATCCAGGCGTGGCAAAATTCCAACAAAAAGTGCTGGACGAGGCACGGCAAAATGGCTACGTTAGTACCGTCCTGGGACGACGTCGGCGCGTCCAGGGGATTCGCCCCCAGTCGTCGTATCGCCAGCGGAACCCTGCCGAGCGGGAAGCCCTCAACACCGTGATTCAGGGTTCGGCCGCAGATTTGATCAAATTGGCTATGGTGCATATTCATCGTCGCTTGCAGCAAGAAGGCCTTCAGGCACGCATGATTTTGCAGATACACGACGAACTGGTGTTCGAAACGCCGCGCAGCGAATTGCCAGCTCTAGCGCAAGTGGTCGAGGAGGAGATGACTCGGGCCTTGCCTTTGCGCGTACCGCTGAAAGTAGATGTGGCAGCCGGTCCGAATTGGCTCGATGTCGAGCCGTTGGATCGGGTGATGGAACGCGCGTAGTCTGCGCGCACTCACAGTCGTGCGGGCGACACCGAGGGCAGGGCCGTGGACAACGCAGGCCATGCCGCTGAGACAGCGCACACCGAGCCGTATAGGGCATGCCAGCCGACACGCCCGCTTTTGATCGGTTTGGTGGGCGGTATCGGCAGCGGCAAAAGCGAGGTAGCGCGGCTGCTTGCGGAACGGGGTGCCTGGGTTATCGAAGCCGACCGGCTCGGCCACGAGGCATTGGAGCAGCCGGATATTCGGCGGCAGGTGCTCGAGCGCTGGGGCAGTCAGGTCGCCGATGCTCAGGGCAAGGTGGATCGCCGGCGTTTGGCGGCTATCGTCTTTGCCCGTGAAAGCGAACGACGCGCTTTGGAACAACTGGTGTTTCCCTGGATTGCCCAGGGCATCGAGCGTGAATGGCAGCGGGCGCAACGTCATCCGCAGGTGCGGGTGGTCGTGCTCGACGCAGCCATCCTCCTGGAAACCGGTTGGGGCCAGCGTTGCGACGGGGTCATCTTCGTGGATGCCCCGCCACACATGCGGCAAAAGCGGGCCATGGCTCAGCGCCAATGGTCGGCGCAGGAATGGGCTGCGCGCGAGGCAGCACAATGGCCTGTGGAAAGAAAGCGGGCTTATGCTCGTTGGGTCATTGACAACTCTGGCAGTCTGGAGGACCTGCGGCTCCAGGTTGACCGGATTTGGAAACAGTTGACGCAGGAGAAGCCTTCAGAGTCGTCGCCGGGGCTCGGTCCCGCGACGGCAGTCGGCGCCTGAAGGAGGGGCCCGGCACCGATCGGGCCCGATCAGGGAATGTCGTGGTTGGTTGGGTTCAGCGATTGAGGAGGTTGGTCCTGCCACTGGTTGCGATCACGCGGAACACCTGTCGGAGACCATTCCGGTGTCTCCAGCGTGTCAGCTCCTGGCGGCGTGTCCCGGTCCTGTCAGCGCCGGGTAGGGTCGCGGCCGCGTCGCTTCGGAGTCGGTCGAGCAACCAGTCAGATTCGCAGAGGTTTCAGGAAGGAGAAACGCATGGCTGAAGCACGCAATCGGAAGGAAACGACCCGTCGGACTACGCGCTCTCGCGCCGCCGGTACGGAGCCGGAAGACGTGAGGACCGACACGGCGACCGGGGCAACGGAGCCCCGCGACGGCACATCCGGTTCCGCTCAGGCAACCGCAGAGCCTTCCCTCGTGTTCGAGGAAGAAGAAACTGCCGAGCCGGGCGAGCAGGAGGCCTACGATTTCGACGACGAAACGAACGCCCGCTACGAGGAAGTCAAGCGCGGGGGTACCTATATCACCGAGCTGCAGCAAATGACCATGCAGCAACTGCTCAAGCTCGCCAAAGACGAGGGTATCCAGGATGTCGCCGGTCTGAAAAAGCAAGACCTCATTTTCAAGATCCTCAAGGAGCGCTGCAAGCAAAACGGCCTCATGTTCGGCGAAGGCACCCTGGAAGTGTTGCCGGACGGTTTCGGCTTTTTGCGCAGTCCGGACTACAACTACCTGCCCTGCCCGGACGACATATACATTTCGCCGAGCCAGATCCGACGCTTCGGCTTGCGCACAGGCTGCATCGTGGCGGGACAGATCCGTCCGCCCAAAGAGGCAGAGCGCTACTTTGCCTTGTTGCGCGTCGAAGCCATCAATTACGAAGATCCGGAGCTGCTCACCCAGAAGGTACCTTTCGACGATCTGACGCCGTTGCACCCCTGCGAGCGACTGCGGCTGGAGACCGATCCCGACGAGATCAACATGCGCGTCGTGGATTTGATCACGCCTATCGGCAAGGGACAGCGTGGTCTGATCGTGGCTCCGCCTCGTACCGGCAAGACGGTGCTTTTGCAAAAGATCGCCAACAGCATTCTGCGCAACCACCCGGAGTGCTACGTCATCGTGTTGCTCATTGACGAGCGGCCCGAAGAAGTGACCGACATGGAACGGCACGTCAAGGGCCAGCGGTGCGAAGTCGTCAGCTCGACCTTCGACGAACCGGCGAGCCGGCATATCCAGGTAGCCGAGATGGTCATCGAGAAAGCCAAGCGCTTGGTCGAGTATGGCCATGACGTGGTGATCCTGCTCGACTCGATTACCCGTTTGGCACGGGCGTACAACGTGGAAGTGCCGCACTCGGGCAAGATCCTGTCCGGCGGCGTGGATGCCAATGCCCTGCACAAGCCCAAGCGCTTCTTCGGTGCCGCACGCAACATCGAGGAGGGAGGCAGCCTGACCATCTTGGCAACCGCCTTGATCGACACCGGCAGCCGGATGGACGAAGTCATCTTCGAAGAGTTTAAAGGCACGGGCAACATGGAATTGCACCTCGATCGGCGTCTGGTGGACAAGCGCGTGTGGCCGGCCATTGACGTCAATCGCTCCGGGACGCGCAAAGAAGAACTGTTGTTGTCCCCTGAGGAACTGCGCCGCGTGTACATCTTGCGCAAGGTCCTCAGCGATATGAATCCGGTCGAGGCCATGGAACTGCTGACCAGTCGGATGGCCAAGACCAAGAGCAATGCCGAGTTCCTGGCCACGCTCAATCTTTCGTAAGGGAGGCGCGGTCCGGCTGGCCAGTAGCGAGGGTGGAGGCGTGCATGCCTCAGGAAATCGAAGGCAGTTGGTCTGCAGTGCCTGGCCGTTGGGGGCTTGTGGCGTCGCGGACCAACCGGCTCGTAGTCGAGGGCCTTGTGCACGGGGCGGTGGATGCGCTGCGCCGAGCAGGCATCGCCGATGAAGCCATTGACTTGATTTGGGTGCCCGGTTCCTTCGAAATCCCGCAGGCAGCACGTGTCCTGGCCGCATCGGGTCGCTATCGGGCTCTGGTCTGTCTCGGTGCCGTGTTGCGCGGCGAGACCGAGCACCACGAGCACATCGCCGCACAGGCCATCGCCGGCGTCGAGCAGGCAGCAGTCGCCACCGGGGTGCCGATGACTTTGGGCATCCTGACCTGCGACACCCTCGAGCAGGCATTGCACCGTGCGGGAGGCAAAGGCGCTAACAAAGGGGCAGAAGCGGCCTTGGCTGCTCTGGAAATGGCCCAGCTGTTTGCCCGGCTGCCTGGAGGTTCCCCATGACCGACGGCTACCCTGCCGACGGCGGCCTTTCTCCGGACCCGTGCATGGCAGCACAGCATGACGCGACGTAGCCGTGCGCGCGAAGTGGCGCTCCAGCTTTTGTACCAGCACGAGCTCAACCCACACGTGGGCGAGGATACGGTCCGTCTGTTCATGCGGCGCCGACTCGGGTCCGAAGACTTGGAGCAGTTTTGCGACCGGCTCTATCGCGGCACCCTGCGCCACCTGGCGGACATTGATCGCCTGTTGGCTCAGGTCGCCGAAAATTGGAGCGTGGAGCGCATGGCTTTGGTGGACCGCAATATCCTCCGGCTGGGTGTGTACGAATTGCTCTACGAGCAGGAAACGCCCCCGCGCGTGGCTATTGACGAAGCCATCGAATTGGCCAAGCGCTACGGCAGTGCCGAGTCGGCGGCTTTCGTCAACGGCATCCTCGACCGTCTGGCGGCCCATCGCTTGGGCTCACCGCCGGACCAGCCTGTGGAAAAGCCCGACCGGCCGACGCCGGGTACCTCCGGATCGGGCTCCGGTCCGACCGCATCCTAGTATCCTCTTAGGTGGCAGCATGGTCTTTCGCGCACTGTTCGACAAGCTCAAAGCAGGCCTGGCCAAAACCCGTGCAGTGTTCGGCAATGTTGCCTCGCTGTTTCGTCGGCGCGGCAGAGTGGACCAGGATTTTTTGCGCCAACTCGAAGAGCGGCTGTACCTGGCAGATGTCGGACCGTCGGCGACGCGGCACATCGTCGAGCGCGTGCGGCAGGCTTTCCTAGACAAGGAGATCAGCGGCGACGTCGAGGAATTCGTCAAGAACGAACTCAAAAAGCTCCTGACCCAACAGGAAGACGAGGTGCACTGGAATCCGCAAGGCCCGACGGTCCTGTTGATCGCCGGCATCAATGGCTCGGGCAAGACGACCTCCATCGCCAAGTTGGCCTATTGGTACCGGGAACGAGGCAAGCGTGTTTTGGTAGCCGCCTGCGATACCTTCCGTGCGGCGGCGATAGAGCAGTTGGCCGTGTGGTGCCAGCGCATCGGCTGCGAACTGGTCAAGGGGGAACGGGGCAGCGATCCGGCAGCGGTAGCGCACGATGCCTGCGAAGCGGCACGCGCTCGGCACGCCGATCTGCTCATCGTAGATACAGCGGGCCGTTTGCATACCCAGGACCACCTCATGCGCGAGCTGGAAAAAATCCGCCGGGTCTTGGCCCGACAGATCCCGGGTGCCCCGCATGAAGTGCTCCTCGTCCTCGACGCTACCACCGGTCAGAACGCAATCCAGCAAGCGCTCATGTTCAAAAAAGTCATCGCCTGCACGGGCATCATCCTGGCCAAACTCGATGGCACTGCCAAAGGTGGCGCCATCATCCCGATCCGCCAGCAGGTGGGATTGCCCGTCAAATTCATCGGCGTCGGCGAAAAACCCGAAGATCTGCAAGTCTTCGATCCGCAGGCCTATGTGGACGCTTTGTTCGCCGAATAGCTCTGTCGGGCGAGCATGAGGACCCAGGGCAGGCCACCGGCAGCGACCGTTCGTACGCGCGTCATGCCAACCAGGGAGGCATCTCGCCAGGCGGCGGCAGCTTGACCACGCTCATACTGGAAATCAAGGGGTGCGAGCGCACCTCGGCCAGCGCTGCTTCGGGAGGCATACTGTCCAAGTTCAACACGGCGATGGCTTCGCCGCCAGGCTGCTGCCGGCCCACTGCCATTTGCGCGATATTGACCTGATGCTTCCCGAAAACCGTGCCGATGAAGCCGATCAGGCCTGGCATGTCGCGATGACTGAAGATGAGCATGATCCCGTCCAAATAGGCGTCCAAGTGGTACGGTCCCAGGTGCACTAGACGCAAGTACTGGTTGCCGAACAGGGTAGCCGCGGCGACATAGGTTTTCTTTTCGGTTTCGACGACGGTGCGGATGAGGGTGCTGAAATCGCCCTTGGCGCTGCTCTTTTCTTCCACCAGTTCGATACCGCGCTCGCGCGCCAACAGTTCGGCATTGACCAAATTGACCTGTTGTGCCAGACGCAATTCGAGCAAGCCGGCGGCAAAAGCGGCAGTCAGCAGTCGTGTATTGCGGGCTGCTATGTCGCCGCGATATTGCAGGAGCGCCCGGCGCGGTGCTCCCTGGTTCATCTGCGCATGCAGGAGGCCCAGACGCCGGGCCATGTCCAGGTACAGGCGCAGCTCTTGGAGCTCGCTGCGATCCACGGCGGCCACGTTGACGGCAAATTGAATGATCCCTTTGAGCAGGTAGTCAGCCAGCAGTTGGGCAGCTTCGCGGGCGACTGTGCTTTGCGCCTCGCGCGTCGAGGCCCCCAAATGAGGCGTGCACACCACGTTGGGCAAGGAAAACAGCGGATGATCCGCGGCGGGCGGCTCCTGAGCGAACACATCCAAAGCCGCGCCGGCTAGGTGGCCCGAGCGTAGCGCTTGCACTAGCGCCTGTTCGTCCACTAGGCCCCCGCGGGCACAGTTGATCAGCCAAGCCCCTTTGGGCAATCGCGCCAACTCGCGTGCGCCTATGAACCCACGCGTTTCCTCGGTCAATGGCACGTGCAGCGTCAGGATGTGGCATTGCGCTAGCAATTCGTCCAGCTGGCCGATGGGCGTCACGCCCAGCTGCGCTGCCCGTTCGGCGCTCAGAAAGGGATCGTAGGCCAGAACTTTCATGTCGAAGGCCAGCGCTCGACGCGCCACTTCGCGGCCCACACGTCCCAGACCCACGATGCCCAAGGTCTTGCCGGCCAGTTGGGTGCCCACGAACTGGGCACGCTCCCAACGCCCCTGGCACAGGCTGGCATGGGCCCGGGGGACATGACGCACGAGCGCCAACAGCAGTGCCCAGGTGTGTTCGGCAGTACTGAGCGTATTGCCCCCGGGCGTGTTCATGACCACAATGCCTTTGCGCGTGGCCGCGGCGACGTCTATATTGTCCACACCCACTCCCGCGCGCACGATCGCCCGCAGGCGTCCGGGCTCTTCCAAGTGCTCCGCGGTTATGCGCGTGCCGCTGCGCACGATCAGCCCATCGGCACTGCGTAGGGCTTCCCGCAAGGCTGCCCCTTTGAGCCCTGGCGCATACTGTACTTCGAGTCCGGCCTGCCGTAACACTTCCAGGCCCGATTCTTCCAGGGGATCCGAAACGAGTACCTGCATCACGGCGTCAATCCTGCAATCTCGCTGTGCGAACCAGCCAAGACGTCAGCCCGGCCGCGAGCGACTTGTTGCACTGAGCTGGGCGTAAGCGTGTTGGGCAGCAGTCAGACTGGCACCCAGTTCGACACGCCAACCCATGGATAACAAGGTCATCTCCAAACCGGCCAAGGCTGCTAGTATGTCGAAAAAGTCCATGTAGCCCATATGGGCCAGCCGAACGATCTTGCCACGGAGCTGATCCTGACCGCCGGCCAGCTTGATGCCGTGGTCTTTCTCCAGTCGGCGTAAAAGTTCTTGGCCGTCCAGCTGGTCAGGGACAGAGGCCACGGTGAGGCCGTCGGCGGGAGGATCGGCGAACAATTTCAGCCCCAAGGCTTGCACGCCGGCACGCGCCGCTCGTGCCAGTCGCCCGTGGTGCTCCCAGAAGTTCTCGATGCCGATGCTTTGGATCCGGTGCAAGTTTTTCACCAAGGCGCGCAAGAGCGTATGCGCCGGTGTATAAGGCGTGTCCGGCTCGGCCAACTTCGCGCGATACTTGCGCAAATCGAAATAGTACGCCGGCGGACTGTGCTTTTCGATCTGCTCCCAGGCTTTGCGGCTTACCGACAAAAAGGCAAGGCCAGGCGGAAGCATGAGCGCCTTTTGCGATCCGCAGGCCACCAAATCCAGATGCCAATCGTCGGTTCGGCATTCCATAGTGCCCAGGGCACTGATCGCATCCACGATAAGTACCGCAGGCGTCTGGGCCACCAGTTCTCCTAAAGCGCGCACATCATGTTTGACGCCTGTGCTGGTTTCGCAATAGACTACGCACACGGCGGCTACATCCGGATGACGTGCCAGGGCTTCGCGGACTTGCTCTACGCTGACGGCACGCCCATCTGGAGCCTTCAATGGGATGCTTTCCACGCCGAAAGCCGTCCACAGCTTATGCCAGCGCTCGCCGAAGCGGCCCGCCACTAAACAGAGGGCCTTGCGTCCTCTAGGCACCGCGTTGACCAATGCTGCCTCCATGGCACCGGTCCCGGAGCACGTCAATGGCACGACATCGCCGGCGGTCTGGTACACGTAACGCATCCCTGCCAACACATCGGCCAGAACGCGACGCGACTCCGCAGTACGATGATGCACCACGGGCCGCGCCAACTCCAGAAGAGTTTCTTCGGGCACGGGTACGGGCCCGGGAGTAAGCAAACGATACTTGTTCATGTTGCGACTGCCTGAGTGTTGCCCTCTTCGCGGCAAACAAGCTTGGCGTCCAGCCAAGACCATCGCGCCGCCTTTGCCAATCATAATTCACGTTCCCCGAACGTGACGCACACAGACGGCGGAGCCAGCAGAGGGTTTAACTTGCAGGTATTCTAGCGAGGCAGTGGGTTCATCGGCGCCGGCTAGACCACTTGGATACTCGAGAGCGTGGGCGGAGCGCAGGCGCCATCTTTGAATTGCATCGTCTCCGAGTTTGCTCTGTTGGCCTGTCATCGAATGATGCTGGAATTCCCATGCATGTGTCGCT
This sequence comes from Gemmataceae bacterium, assembly GCA_040289265.1. Taxonomy (GTDB): domain Bacteria; phylum Planctomycetota; class Planctomycetia; order Gemmatales; family HRBIN36; genus PSKW01. The sequence continues at coordinate 358,023 of PSKW01000002.1, read as the reverse complement.
TTTTGGATCGTCCACAGAAATCGCTCTTAGCGATGTAAATTGGGCTAAATGATATTGCCCGCGTCATACATGGTCCTTGCGCCTAATCCCTTGTAAAAACCGGTACAGTTTTTCCAGATTTTTTTCATTTGCCCCTTGACGTGCGGCCACGAGATTGTACGATGCTAATAGAGACTGAATCTCAGTTGCTGCTTTCTGCGTTGTTCCGGTATTTGGAACGACGGTGAGCAGTGTGGCTTGTGGAGGCTCGGCACATACTGATAGTTGCCGGGAGTTGACAACATGCGAGAGATTGCTCTCACGCCATTGGAGCTATTACGGGCTGGCGAGTGGGGCTTGGTGACTGATGTCTGTGGCCAAGTCGGTTTGGTAGCTCGACTCGGCGAGTTAGGATTGCGTCCGGGCGCGCGTGTGCGCATGCTTTCGCCTGGCTCACCCTGTTTGTTCCAGATAGGCCAATCGCGGCTCAGTTTGCGCACCGAAGCATCGTGCCAGGTTTTAGTAAGACCTTTGCCTTCCGAGGCAACAGGCGATCTATGACGCAAGTGAGTCACCGAGCCGACTAGGGCAAATACCATAGTGCAAGTTTTGTGAAATTGCGTCTCATTTGAGTTCGCCGCCGACAGAGTATAGGCGGCTCACTCCGAGCGAAGCAGGCTATGCCGCTCTTGGCTGAATTGAGACCGGGCGAAAAGGCGCGTATCGTTACCGTTGTGGGCGATGATTTTGTTTCCCTGCGCTTGCGAGAAATGGGCTTGATCGAAGGTGAGGTCGTCGAGTTTCTCGGCACTGCGCCTCTGGGTGACCCACTGGAAGTGCGCGTGGGTGATTATCGTTTGAGCTTGCGGCGCGCCGAAGCTAGTCGAGTGAGGGTCGTGGCGATCGCCTCCTCGGAGCCGTCGTCTCAGGTTGACCCATGAGCGGACAGGAAGTACAAGCACATGCAGCGCAAGGTCCGGGCGCGTCGAGCCGCCGACACGTCACGATTGCTTTAGTCGGCAATCCCAACACCGGTAAGACCACGCTTTTCAACGCGCTGACAGGCTTGCGTCAGCGCGTCGGAAATTATCCAGGTGTAACGGTCGAGATCAAAAAGGGCCGCCGACGGGTCGGCGATGTGCTCTTGGATATCTTCGACTTGCCCGGCACATACAGCTTGTCGCCACGTACTCCCGACGAAATGTTGGCCGTGGATCTATTGTTGGGACGGCGGCCGGGTGACTCGCCTCCCGATGTTATCCTGGCGATCGTGGATGCCTCCAACCTCGAGCGCAACCTGTATTTGACCACTCAGCTTATGGAGTTGGGTCGTCCGCTGGTGGTCGCCCTGAACATGATGGATCTCGCCGAAAAACAGGGCATTTCGATAGACATTGACCGGCTCAGAAACTTGCTGGGCGTGCCTGTCGTGCCGATCCAAGCGCACCGGGGGATCGGTTTGGATCGGCTCGAAGAGACACTCGTGAACGCTGCGCAGCTGCCTGCTCCCCGAGCGATAGCCTTTCCGAGGCCGTTCGAAGAGGCTTGCTTGCAAATTTTGAGAGAGCACGACGGCACACACCTGCCGCGGGGATGTCCCGACCAGTTCTTGGCCAGGCGTTTGATCCTGGACGTGGGCGGCAGTTTGGAAAAGGAATGGGTCGCGCGCGATAGCCAAGCACAGCATGTTCTCGACGCGCTGCGCAAGCACCTGGAACAGCAAGGATTGGCATTGAGCGCGCTAGAGCCTCGGGTGCGTTACGGCTGGATTCGCGAGCTGGCACGAGCCTGCCTGAGCCGCGGGCCGTCCACAGGCAACAACTGGACCGACCGCCTCGATCGTATCCTGACACACCGCTGGTGGGGCACCCTGCTTTTTCTGGCGGTGATGTTTCTGGTCTTCCAAGCGATTTTCACCGGTGCCGAGCCTCTCATGGAGGCCATTGACTGGACCATAGGAACATGCGCCGGCGCACTGCACAAAGTGTTGCCGCCAGGTCCGGTGCGCAGTTTGGTCTGCGACGGTATATTGCAAGGGGTGGGAAGTGTCCTGGCCTTTGTACCGCAAATCATGATCTTGTTCGCATTCATCGCCGTTTTGGAAGATTGCGGCTATATGGCACGGGCAGCGTTTTTGATGGACCGATTGATGGCACGCTTCGGGCTGAGCGGCAAGTCGTTTATTCCGCTTTTGTCCTCGTTTGCTTGTGCTATCCCTGGGATTATGGCGACGCGGGTCATAGACGACCGACGGGACCGCTTGGCCACCATTCTGATCGCGCCGCTCATGAGTTGCTCGGCGCGTTTGCCGGTGTATACGCTGTTGATCGCCGCCTTCGTACCGACCGATACCTGGCTAGGGAGCAGGTTGCAGGGATTGGTGTTGTTTGCCATGTATATGCTCGGTATCGTGGTGGCGCCTGTGGTTGCCTGGTGTTTGAAACGCACGCTGTTGCACGGTGAGCCGTCGCTTTTTCTATTGGAATTGCCGCCCTACAAGTGGCCCTCGGCGCGGCTCGTCGTTTTTCGCATGCTCGATCGGGCTTGGGCCTTCGTCCACCGCGCCGGTACGTTGATCCTGGCCACCATGGTCCTGGTGTGGGCGCTTTTGTATTTCCCAGTGACCGATGCCTCCGGGCAACGTTACGACGCAGTGCTGCAAGCACTGGAGGAACGCTTGCAGCGCGCGACGGGGGACAACCTGCCCGATGCAAACGAGTCCAGCGGCAGCGGGCAAGCGGCCACGAAGCCCAGTCGTGAGGAGAGTGTACGGGCCGAGATCGCCCATGTGCGCGGCGCGTGGCGCAGGCAGAGCTATCTCGGCAGGTTGGGCCACGCTCTGGAACCAGTGGTGCGCCCGCTCGGTTGGGATTGGCGTATCGCTATGGCAACGTTGGCCAGTTTCCCAGCCCGAGAAATCGTCGTCGGCACCTTGAGCATCGTTTATGATGTGGATACCGACCTGGCCGGAGAAGAAGCTGACATTACCTTGCGTCAGCGCCTGCGGCAGGCTACTTGGGACAGCGATCCGTCGCGGCCTGTCTTTACGCTGCCAGTGGCTCTTTCGCTTATGGTCTTTTTCGCTTTGTGCTGTCAGTGTGTGTCCACGCTGGCAGTCATCCGGCGTGAAACCAATACATGGACTTGGCCGCTTTTTACCTTCGTTTACATGACCTTGCTGGCTTACCTGGGCGCCTTGGTCACTTATCAGGTAGGCACACTGCTGGGGTAAGACATGGACTACTGGCAATGGCTGATAATCTGGACGGCGATTGCGGGCGCCCTGGCATATCTTGTGCAACGTGCTTATCGCTGGTTCAAGCAAAAAGACGTACCGGCGGCTTGCGCCGGGTGTCTTCGCTCTAGACAAGTGCGCTCCAGAGGACCAGCCGCTGATCGTCTCGAGCAGTCAACCGTTAAAAAAGTATGAACACAAAGTCGCCGCGCATTGGGCCTAAGCTTGTATTTGAAGCGACTCCGGAACAAAATATAAACAGGGGCGCAGTCCAGGGACGATGGGATAAAAAGGGGACCTGTCTGGCGGCGACGGTTCGTTCGATAGGGGGGCTCGAGCCACCGGCGGCTTGCATGCAGCATGTGCAGGAGGCCACCATGAGGCTACGAACGATACTTGCAGCGATGTGCCTTCTGACATTTGTTTCCGCTGAACTATTTGCGCAAGCGCGGGTCGGCGGGACCACGGGAGGTATCGGAGGGGCAGGCATCGGCACTACGGGCGGATTCGGTACCGGGCTAGGTGGCGGATTGGGCACAGGCTTGGGAGGCCTGGGCAGCGGATTAGGTACGGGTTTGGGTGGCCTGGGAGGTGGATTGGGTACGGGCTTGGGAGGTTTGGGGGGCTTTGCCCCGGGAACCACATTAGGAGGCACAGGTCTGCGCCCGCTCGGTCAGAGTACCGGCTTTCGGCCCGGTAGCACTGGATTGAGCCTCACTGGATCGCGGCAAGCGGGCAGTCGTTTCGATCCTTTCGCGGCCACCCGTGCCAACCCGTTGGCTCAGGGCATGCAAGGACGTACAGGCACCGGCACAGTCGGCGGCTCGGGGCGCGCTTTGACCCAATTCGCAAACCAAGGAGGCTTCGCCGGCAATCTTCAGTCCAATCCCCTGTTGACCGGCGGCATAATGGGTACCGTTTTCGGCATGGGTGCTCTAGGTATGAGCGGACGGACCGCTGCCAGGACGGCAAGTGCTCTGGTAACGCGACCGTTTTATGTTTTGCAGCCGGACTCGCCGGCGCCGGACGTCAGCCAGCAGCCACCCGATCAGGCTACCGAGCGTGTCCTGCGCGCCGTCCAAGCAGCTCCCAACCTACGGGATAGCAAGCTCCAAGTGGCTATCGAGGGCAATGTGGTCGTCTTGCGGGGCGTTGTCGGCAGCGATCATGACAAAGCGCTGGCCGAGGCGTTGCTGCGTCTCGAACCTGGTGTTTACCACGTGCGCAACGAATTGCAGGTGCAAACGCCCAGTACCAGTCAATAGCCCCGATGAGCTACTTCACTTATGGCAATCACTTTGGGTAAGTCGGTAGTGCCCCGTCTGGCCGTGGTGCACGTTGCACAGGGCGCTAGCTATTCTCGGCGTTCGTGTCGTTCGAAAAGCGGCAGGCCGATTCGCGCCGCTGCGCTGGAACGCACATCGAAACAGTGAATGTATTGCTGATCGCGGATGTACAGCCGGCCATCTGCGATGATCGGATGCGGCCATGAATGTCTGTCGCTCCGCACAGGCAGCTTGAACCGCCCCTTCTCTCGGTACTGTTTGGGATTGGCTTCGACCAGGCCAACTACTCCATCCTCACTGAGCACATACAGATGACGATCCGCGTAGCAGAGAGAAGCTTTACCGACGCTGCGGTCACGCCACATGAGTTTGCCCGTGGACCACTCCATACAAACCAGTGCGGAGCCCCCGTTGTAGCCGTATAGATATCCGTCCACCAACACAAAGCCGCCGTGGTGGTTTTGCAAGTCCTTGGAGAAGTATACTTCGTTGGCCTGGCCATCCGACGAAAGTTTCAAAAGGGCGCAACCTGCCCCGTACGCCGAAGAGTAAAAGATGTGATCGCGAAAGAAGACCGGCGTGGCAATGTTGGCCGTGCGATTGGCCACCTTGTCGTAGCGCCACAAAAACTTGCCGTCGCTGGCACGTGCGGCGAAAGCGCCTAGACTGGTGAACGTGGCGATTTGTCGCACCCCGCCTACGGTAAAGGCAATGGGAGAAGCATAGCCGGCTGGCTCGCGATCGCGGCTCGGATCCTTGCTGGCCCAGCGCAGTGTGCCGGTGAACTTATCGAGTGCGACCAGCGTACCTTCAGTGCCACCCGGTGTGACGATGACCAAGTTTCCTTCGATCAAGGGCGATTCGCTGATCCCCCAGCCGATGTTGTTGCCGCGGAAGCGCTGCAGGATATTCATCTGCCAGAACGCCTTGCCGGTGCGCAGGTCGAGGCAGCACAGGTCGCCGTTGGCCCCTAGCGCAAAGACACGATTGCCGTCTATCGTGGGTGTGCAGCGTGGTCCGTTGCCGTAGCTGTTTTTATAAGCTTTGCCGTTTTTGTAGGCCCACAGCTCGCGTCCGTCGTTTACAGAGTAACACAGGACATATTCGTCTTCGTCCCGGTTGCCCATGGTGACTAGGAAGCCGCGCGCGACAGCAGGACCGGAGTATCCCTCCCCGGCGGTTTTTATTTGCCAGACCAAACGCGGACCGCCTTGCGGCCACGATTGCAGCAGGCCCGTTTCCGGCGAAATAGCGTTGCGTTCAGGTCCGCGCCAGCCAGGCCATTCTGCAGCCGGAACCACTGCAGCACTGCAAAAGCTAACGCCTAAAGCCAGGACCAGGGTTGTCGAGCGGGACAAATCGCCGGCAGCGTGCATAGGAAGGTCTCCTGGGGCATGTCCGATATCCAGGGCGGTTCGCCTAGCAAGTCGAGCCCGTACTTTCTGTAGCTTCCGTTTAGTAAATGCACACGCTGCCGGCTAGTCAACAGGCTATCCTGCTTGTTCCAAGAAAAGCTCGATGGCTAGCAGCATCGTCCGAACTACTACGGTTGCATCTGCAGTGGTCTGGTCTTCTTGCGACATTTCCATAGCCAGCCGAGCAACATCAGACTGCCGCCTATGCTGGCCAAGGCAATAGCTCCAGGCTCAGGTATCGCTTCGGACGGCACCAAGACATGCTGCCCGCGGTAAAGCCCAGTCCCGCTGACTGTGGCGTCCAGCCAGCCTGCTGCGCTGGATTTGTTGTGCGCATCATTGATGAAATTCAGCGCTGCGCTACTCCAGGACTTGGTCGTAGAAAACCGTACGCGACCAGAGCTGGGACCATCGCCGCCGTCATAAAGATGGGCTTGAGTGACCAGCAGCAGAGCTGCCAGCAAACCTGGAAACGCACTGATGCTTTTCATCGGTGACCAACCTCCAGGGGAGGACGACCTTATCTGGACCTGAAGTCCGTAATGGACCTCCGGGCTTTTAAATTCGGGAAGCGCTTTTGTTGGGGGAGGCTCGCTCGGGGAGGATTGTCCCTGCTGGCGGAATGCTTTCTCGCTGGCTTCTAAGGCTCGCCAGGCGCTGCTCGTCGCCACGGGAACAAAGGGCTAGAATACTCGCTAACAAAGTCTGGCACACGAACGATGACAAGTCAAATGGATTCGCGCTAATTTTGCGTTTTGTTCGCCGACAAAACCATTAAAGCTACTAAAATCACCTACCATTCTGCAACTTTGCCATTTGAACCAGTGCAGTGCCGAGCGGAAAATCCTATGCAGCCCAACGGTCAAAATGGCAGTCGTGTGCGATCGCTGGTAGTTGTTCTGGCAGCCAAACAGTAATTAAACAGGTCGGGCACGTGGCACAAGTCATTGTTGAACAAGTACTTATAATAGAGTTCTCGATGGCATGGGTATTGCAAAAGTAGCCTGAAGCAAAAAGCGGGTATGCCCAGGGTCTACACGGAGCATGCCCGGTCGCTTAGCCCGGGGGAGTTATCTCGCCGGCGGTGCTGAAACGCGCCCGGGTAGCCTGTTGGGCTCGGTGACATTTTGCCAATTGCCTATGATGCCAATTGTCTATGGCAAGAGGAGCTGGTTGTTTCTGGAGGTGAGGTCGAAAGGAGGGAGATGATGAATCTCAAGCCGCTAGGAGATCGCCTGGTGGTCAAGCGTCAGGAAGCCGGCGAAAAGACGCGAGGCGGAATCATACTTCCCGACACCGCAAAGGAAAAGCCACAAATCGGCAAGGTCCTGGCCGTGGGCGAGGGGAAGCTTCTCAAGAACGGTCAGCGCAAAGAAATGCAAGTCAAGGTAGGCGAGACCGTGCTGTTCAGCTCGTACGCCGGCGACGAGTTCCAAGTGGACGGTGAGAAAGTGCTGCTCATGCGCGAGGAAGATGTTCTTGCTGTGCTGGAAGGAGACTGAGCTAATTGCCAGCCGATAGCACAGGCGACCTTGCCTGAGCTGTCGGCTGACTCGAGCAACGGGATGCGGGAATATTCTTGCATTGGATTATGTAGAGACATCTGCTAGCTGCTCGATCTCAGGAGGTGAACATGACTGCGAAAATGCTGGCGTTCGATCAGGAAGCGCGAGAGGCGTTGCGCCGAGGCGTGGGCAAACTGGCCCGAGCAGTGAAAATCACCCTCGGTCCTAAAGGGCGCAACGTTATTTTGCAGAAGAGCTTCGGCTCGCCGACGGTGACCAAAGACGGCGTCACGGTCGCCAAGGAAATCGAGCTGGAAGATAAGTACGAAAACATGGGTGCCCGCATGGTCCGCGAGGTAGCCTCGAAGACCAGTGACGTCGCCGGGGACGGTACGACCACAGCTACCGTGCTGGCAGAGGCTATCTTCAACGAAGGCCTACGCGCCGTGGTCGCAGGCGTCAATCCCATGCTTATGAAACGCGGTGTCGAAAAGGCCGTCGAAGACGTGGTGGAAAAACTCAAAAAAATGTCCATCAAGGTCAAAGACAAAAAGGACATGCAAAACGTGGCCACGGTGGCCTGCAATTTTGATTACGAAATCGGCGAAAAGATCGCCGAGGCTATGGAGCGTGTCGGCAAAGACGGGGTCATCACCGTCGAGGAAGGCAAAACGCTGCAAACCACCGTCGAATTCGTCGAGGGCATGCAATTCGATCGCGGCTACCTTTCGCCGTATTTCGTCACCGATCCGCAGCGCATGGAATGCGTCCTCGAGGATCCCTATATCCTCATCCACGAAAAGAAAATCTCGGCGGTCAAGGACCTAGTGCCGCTCTTGGAAAAGGTGGCTCAGTCGGGCAGACCGCTTTTGGTTATCGCCGAGGAAGTCGAAGGCGAGGCCCTGGCCACGCTGGTGGTCAATAAGCTGCGCGGTGTCTTCAAATGCTGCGCAGTAAAGGCGCCAGGCTACGGTGATCGCCGTAAGGCCATGCTCGAAGATATCGCTATCTTGACCGGCGGGCGGGCACTCTTCGAGGACCTGGGCATCCAGCTCGAAAACGTCACCCTGCGCGATCTCGGCCAAGCAAAAAAGGTGGTCGTAGACAAGGACAATACCACCATCATCGAGGGGGCCGGCAAGAAGGAAGCCATCCAGGGGCGCATCGAACAGATCAAGCGCGAGCTGGAAAAATCCACCAGCGACTACGATAAAGAAAAACTCAGCGAGCGGATGGCCAAATTAGCCGGCGGCGTAGCCAAAATCATGGTCGGTGCCGCCACGGAAAGCGAAATGAAAGAGCGCAAAGCGCGCGTCGAAGACGCCATGCATGCCACCCGAGCCGCTGTCGAAGAGGGGATCCTCCCTGGTGGCGGCGTCGCTTTGCTACGGGCCGCGGCCGATCTCAAATACAAAGGCGATATCCATGACGAGGAGGTCGGCTACAACATCGTCTTGCGTGCCTGCCGTTCCCCCTTGATGCAAATCGCCGAAAACGCCGGCGTGGACGGTGCCATCGTCGCTCAAAAGGTCGCCGAAAACGACAACCCCAACTTCGGGTACGACGCCCGGTTGGATCGCTATGTGGACATGGTCAAGGAAGGCATCATTGATCCGACCAAAGTGGTGCGCTCGGCATTGCAAAACGCGGCGAGTGTGGCCATCCTGCTGCTCACCAGCGACGCTCTGGTCGCCGAAATCCCCAAAGAAGAAAAGAAAACACCAGGGGGGCACGGCGGGTACGAAGACATGTATTGATGCCAACTCTGGCCCCACTGGCCGGCTCTCAGGAGGCACAGGCGGTCCCGCACATAGACGCCGCCTGTGCCTTGTTCTTTCGCTGGCAGTCTTTGCCTATCCGTTTGCTACACCCTGAAAAACCCTGCGGTAGCGAAATTCTGACAACTGCCCTCTGGCAATAGCCTAGGGGGCGGCGGTACAATAGACGCAGGTCGGCAAGAAGGGAAGCAACAGGGGGTAGCGGTGAGGGACGACCATGTGGTGGCTCATCGGGGCGGTAGCTTGTGCCGTCGCAGTGTTGATCGCTGTCTTCGTCGTCATCAATTGGCAAACCATTCGGGAAATGTACCGCGAAGTCCAGGCTGAGCGGACGCGCTCTCTATTCGGCATGCAACGCGAACACCTGGAGGCCCATTTCCTCCAGCAGGCAGCGCTTTCGGGCAAGCCGCGTGGCCTGCGCTGGAAGGACTGTGAATTCGACAATTATGTGTGCTTTGCCCGCGATCGCATGACCGGCCAGTTCCTGGCACTGGTCGGTGTGACCATCCAGTTCGAGCCTGCCGAAGGCGCCGACAGCGAAGATTGGCCCAGCATCGAACACCGTCGCAGTGGCACGGCGGTCTTCCATTTCGAAAAAGGACGCTGGCATACCCAGGGCCGTGCCCTGTTCAATATGAGCCCCGATGAGGCGCTCGACCACTTCCGCGAACAGTACGAACGGGTCGAGCTCTTGTGATCCAGTGCCCGGTCGCTGCTGGGAGCCGATCAGCGGCAGCTGGGCGCTATTCGATGCACATGCCCATAGGGGCGATCAGCCAGAGCCGCTCGTGACGCAGATGCCACAGAACGCCGATAGCCCGCAGATGCTGCGCGAGTTCCGGCTGTTTGAGCAGTGCCGAAGGCATGTCGGGCAGGCGCACTTGGACATCTCTGACCGACTCGAGCAAGGTCTCGAAAAAGGCCCGTTTTTTCGGTAGATACCAATACTCCACGCTCTCGTCAGGTTTGAAGCCAGCCAGCTTGCGCGCTTCGGCGATGGCATCCTGCAAAGTGCCGATTTCGTCCACCAGGCCGATGTCTTTGGCTTGCACGCCGCTCCAGATGCGTCCTTGAGCGAACTTGTCGAGTTGTTCGCGCGTCATCGGCCGTCCGGCTTTTTTCCGACCCAAAAGGGCTTTGTCGAGGAACTCGTCATAGGTCTCCTGCATCAGTGCCAGAATGACTTTCCGTTCGCTGTCGGAGAACGGAGAGGTGAGGGAGAAAACCCCAGCGTGGGCGCCGCGACTGAGCGACTCGCTGTGGATGCCGATTTTCTCGAAGAGTCCGCCCAGGATGATTTTGCCGCCGACCACGCCGATGGAACCCGTGAGCGTAGCTGGCTCGGCGTAGATTTTGTTAGCTCCCATGCAGATGTAATACCCGCCGCTACCGGCGACGTCGGCCATACTGGCCACGACCGGTTTGGGACAGTGGTAGATCTCGCGCCAGATCAAATCGCTGGCTAGCGCCGAGCCGCCGGGACTGTCCACACGCAAAACGATGGCTTTGACCGTAGGTTCCTGGATGGCTTGACGGAGGGTGGCGACCATGCTCGTCGAGCCGATGGTTTCCTCACCGAAAAGGCTCATGCCGCCTTTGCCGGTAACGATGGCACCGGTGGCGAAAATGACGGCGATTTTCGGCTTGTCGCTCAACTTCGGCTCGCGCGAGGCAGCGAGCAAACGGAACAAAGCAAATGGGTTGGCCCAATCCACTTCGGCAGTCTTCTTTTTGGCATAGTTTTTGGTGACTCGTACCTGGGAAACGCCCAGCGACTTGGCCAAAACTTGCGACAATTCCTCGGCATAGGCCAATCGGTCTATCAGGCCTGCTTGCAGTGCACGCCGCGCGGTGAAAGGTCCCTGATCGAGCAGTTTGGCAACATCGGCGGGGGTCCAGTTCTGTTTTGGCCGCCCGCGGGCAATGGCCTCGGTGAGGTAGCGGTAATGTGTGTCCAGGATGGCCTCCCATTGCTGCCGGTTTTCCGGGCTCATGCGCGTGCGCGTGAACGGTTCGGCGGCTCCCTTGAAGGCCCCCATTTGCATCATGTCGGCTTTGATACCCAGCTTGTCCAACAGCTCTTTGTAAAAGAACATTTCCATGCGCACGCCGCACAAAAGCAGCATACCGCCCGGCGGCATGATGACTTCGTCGCACGCGCAAGCTCCGAGATAATCCAAAGCGCTGCCCTCTTCCAAATAGGCGAAGCATTTTTTGCCGCTTTTGCGGAAATCCTGGATAGCCTGGCGCAGTTCGTGAATTCGGCCCCACCCGAGCCGTGGGTTTTCCCAGTGGAGGTACAAAGCGTGCACCTTGGGATCGGCAGCCGCTCGGCGGATGCGTTCCAGGCGCTCGTTGAGAGTTTCACTACTGCCGAAAAGCGGATCACTGGAAGGCGCCGATTCGTCCAGAGTACCGCTCATGCGAATGTGCGCCACGCCCGCCGCTTCCTCTGCCCATAGCGACTGACTTACAATGAGCAATAACGCGACGGCCCAAAACCAATGACGACTCTGAGACGGTACAGGGCATGACATTGACAGTCCTCCTCGAGACCTGCGGACACAGGATGCATCTACATGGCCAGGAGCTTCGTGTTTGTTAGCGAAAACGAGGCGCTACGTCAAGAGCCTGTTCGAGTAGAGGGAAGCCGAGACGGGGTCCCAGGGCGTCGTGAATGCTCGGTTCGCATGCGTCGAGGAGCTTACCCCCTGCTAAACACAAGACAGGCCCCGAGTCCGCGCCGTGTAGCCCGATCGTGCCCGGCAGCTGACGGGCACCGAGGCCGATCTGTACGGGGGATGAGCCAATGAGCCAGGAGCGTTGCAAATCCAGCCTGTGGGCTCGGTGCGAGACGTGCGCTGCTGTCTTTTACTTTGGTTTGTGTCTTCTATTTCTCGGCATCGTCGCTGGGCTGACACACCGGCTCCGACACCCGGAGGTTACGCCTCTGGAAATCAGCATCATGAAGTGGAGCTTGATCGTGACCTGGCCCATTTTTCTCGCCGATGGTGCTATCCGGCTGTGGCTGTGCTATGGCACGCAGCGTTGGCGCACCTGTCTGGGAGCTGTGGCGGCGATGGTGCTGTTTCCGCCGTTGCGATTAGGCGCCCGCGGCTATATCCGCGGCGATTACATCTGGTTGCCTGTAGCCGGCTGGCGCGTGGTTGACAAAGCCCTGTGCCGCGACTTAGAGCGCTTCTTCAGCGTCCCCATGATCGTCATAGCCGCTCTGGTGGTGCCTCTGCTGGTGATCGAGTACGGCTGGAGTCATGTGCGCTCGATACCCGCGTTGGCGCTGGCACTGGATATCGGCTCGGCTGCCATATGGTTCGCCTTCGCTGTAGAGTTTGCGCTGATGATTTCGGTGACGCCCCACAAGCTGCAGTATTGTTTACGCAACTGGGTGGATGTGCTGATTGTCGCGCTACCCCTTTTCGAAGCGATGCCCGCATTGAGGCTTTTGCGCGTGCTTTGGTTGCAGCAATTGACCCGTATGGGATCGGCCTATCGGCTCCGTGCCCTGGTCATGAAGGCCTGGCGGGCCTTTTTGGTGCTCGATCTGGTACAGCGCTTGGGGGGGCTACACCCCGCAAAAACGATTGCGCCGACTCCGCGAGTTGCTGCGAGCCAAACTGGAAGAGATAGAGGACTTGCGCAGGGAGATTGCTGCTCTGGAGCGAACGATCATGGATCCGGCGACCGGTGCGGCTGATCCAGCCTGCGCTGACCCGGCCGAAAAAGGCAACGGTCCACAGGCACCAGTGGCGCAGTCGCCGCCACCGCCGGCATTGCAGGACCATTCGGCTTAGCCTGTCCTTATCTGCCACCGAGGCTTGCTCCGCCTGCGGGCAAGAGCCGAGACGGTCTTTGCAAATGGCCGGAACGTATCTACATTTTAGTAAGGGGCCTACGAGACAAGTGCCCGCGCACGGACGCGTGCGAGCGCTCGCAAGGCGCCGTATCGGCGACCGATTTTTGCAAGTCGGATGAGCCGCACGGGCCGGTCGTCGTCGGATGCCAGGAACTGGGAGCCGAGGCCAAAGGGGAGCAACCTATGTCCGGTCACTCGCACTGGGCAACGATCAAGAGGCAAAAAGGTGCTGCCGATGCCAAAAGGGGGCAGCTGTTCAGCAAGCTCAGCCGGGCGATCATTATCGCTGCCCGGTTGGGGGGCGGGGACCCCGAAGCCAACCTGAAGCTGCGCTACGCCATCGAAAAGGCGCGCGAAGCCAGTATGCCCAAAGAGAACATCGAACGGGCCATCAAGAAAGGCACCGGCGAGCTGGAAGGAGAAACCATCGAAGAGGCCACTTACGAAGGGTACGGGCCCGGAGGTGTGGCCATCCTCGTGGAGTGTACTACGGACAATCGCAACCGCTCGTCGAGCGAAATCCGCAAGATATTCGAGCGCGGCGGGGGCAAAATGGGTTCCCAGGGAAGTGTCGCCTGGATGTTCGAGCGCAAGGGGATGATCGTGGTTCCTGCAGCCGCCGTGGACGAAGATCAGCTTTTAGAGGTAGCCCTCGATGCCGGAGCCGACGATCTGAAACGCACCGGCAGCAACTACGAAATTACCTGTGATCCGACACGCTTCCAACGCGTGCAGGAGGCCCTCAAGGCCAAAAAAATACCGATCACCAATGCCGAAATCACCCAGGTGGCCAAAAACCCGGTGGATGTGGATCCGGAGACTGCCCACAAGGTACTCAAGCTGATGGAGGCGCTCGACGAGCACGACGACGTGCAAAACGTGTATAGTAGTATGAATATCCGCGAAGAGATCCTGGCCGAAGTGGCAGCTCGAGGGTAAAGCGAACATGGCCCAGCAACGAGGATGGCACCGTGACTGCAAACCGTGACAGCAAGCCGGCAGGCACTCCGCAATCCGGCGCCGATATCCTGGTGCAGTGTCTGATCCGTCAGGGGGTGGAAGTAGTTTTCGCATATCCAGGCGGCGCGAGTATGCCCATCCATCAGGCCCTGACGCGCGTGCGTGACCGTATTCGTACCATCTTGCCGCGCCACGAGCAGGGCGGGGGGTTCATGGCCGAAGGATATGCCCGCAGCACCGGTAAAGTCGGCGTGTGCATTGCCACCAGCGGCCCCGGAGCGACCAACTTGGTAACCTGCCTGGCCGATGCCAAAATGGATTCCGTTCCTCTGGTCGCCATCACCGGTCAGGTGAGCACCCCGGTCATCGGTACCGATGCTTTTCAGGAAACCCCCACTGTGGAGATTTGCCGCGCTATCACCAAGCACCATTATTTGGTGACGCGCACGGAAGACATCCCCCGAGTGGTCAAAGAAGCGTTTTATATCGCCGCGACCGGGCGGCCCGGCCCGGTGATTATAGACCTACCCAAAGACGTGCAAAACCGGCAGATCGTGGTCGAGCATGACGACCCGCCCATGAACTTGCCAGGCTACCATCCTTACCGTCAGGCGCGGCGCGAAGACTTGCTCAAGGTCATGGAGTTGATGCGCGAAAGCCGCAAGCCGATCATTTATGCCGGCGGAGGTATCCTGGCTGCCAATGCTGCTGCCGAGCTGAGGGCTTTCGCCGAACGTACCGGCATACCTGTAGCTTTGACTCTAATGGGGCTGGGCGCTTTTCCTGCCAGCCATTATTTGTGCCTGCACATGCTCGGCATGCACGGTACGGTGTACGCCAATTATGCCATCAACGACGCCGATTTGCTTTTGGCTTTCGGAGTCCGTTTCGACGACCGCGTTACGGGGAAAGTGAGCGAGTTCGCCAAGCACGGCAAGATCGTTCATATTGACATAGATCCTTCGGAGCTGAACAAGTGCAAGCCGGCAACCGTGCCTATTGCCAGCGATATCCGCTATGCACTGCAGGAATTGCTCAAACTGGTGGATGCGGGCTTGCATCTGGCCCCCGGCGAGTCGCCTGGCAGCCGATATCGCGATTGGCTACGGCAAATAGACCACTGGCGTCAGACGGAGCCTTTGCGCTACGTGGATCGCGACGACGCCATCGTACCGCAATACGCGATCGAGCAGCTGTTCCATCTGGTGCGCGAGCGGGGCTGGCTGCACCGGACTATTGTCACTACCGGAGTGGGGCAGCACCAAATGTGGGCGGCGCAATACTACCACTTCGAATCGCCCCGCACATGGTTCACGTCCGGCGGGCTGGGTGCTATGGGCTTCGGTCTGCCTGCGGCCTTGGGCGCCAAAGTGGCCCACCCAGACTGCCTGGTCCTGGATATAGATGGCGACGGCAGCCTGCTCATGAACAT
This sequence comes from Gemmataceae bacterium, assembly GCA_040289265.1. GTDB lineage: Bacteria > Planctomycetota > Planctomycetia > Gemmatales > HRBIN36 > PSKW01. The sequence continues at coordinate 342,559 of PSKW01000002.1, read as the reverse complement.
TCAGGAAATGGCGACCGCCTATTGCGAAAAAATCCCCGTCAAAGTGTTGTTGCTCAACAACCAGCACTTGGGCATGGTCGTACAGTGGGAAGATCGGTTCTATCGGAGCAACCGGGCTCATACGTACCTCGGCGCCGGTCCGGAAGAAGGACCTTATCCCAGTTTCGTAGACATTGCTCGCGGCTTCAAATGGCAGGCACGGCAGATCAGCGACAAAGGTGACTTGCGCGACGCACTGCACGAGATGCTCGATGCGCCCGGACCGTATTTGCTCGATGTCCTGGTACCGTACCAGGAGCACGTGCTTCCGATGATCCCCAGCGGCATGACCGTGCGGGACATCATCAAGGCCTGATGCAACCAGCCGGCGTCGCACAGGAGGGGTCGCATGACGGTTCGCACGCGTTTCGCACCCAGTCCGACTGGTTTTTTGCATATCGGCGGCGTGCGTACCGCGCTGTTCAACTGGCTTTTGGCCCGCAAGCACGGCGGCCAGTTCATTTTGCGCATTGACGACACCGATGTCGAGCGCAATCGTCCCGAGGCGCTGCAGCCGATCCTGGAGGGCTTCCGCTGGCTCGGTCTGAGCTGGGACGAAGGACCGGAAGTCGGCGGCCCTTATGCCCCCTATTTCCAGTCCCAACGTCTGGAACTGTACCGACGGGTCGCTCGGCAACTGGTCCAAGCCGGACACGCCTACCCGTGCCTGGCGACCAAGGAAGAATTGGACGCCGAGCGTCGGGCAGCAGAGGCAGCCCGACAGCCCTACATCCATCGCGGTCGGCTCCGGGACCTGCCCGCGCACGAAGCAATGGCGGTCCTCGACAGCCGTCAGGCAGCGATCCGCTTGCGCGTTCCCCTCGGCCAGACGCTGGCCTTGCAGGATTGCATCCGCGGGCCAGTAAGCTGGCAAACGGACTTGATCGGCGATCCCATCCTGGTGCGTGCCGATGGACGTGCCGTGTACAATTTTGCCACCGTCGTGGACGACCTGGAAATGAAGATCACCCATGTCGTCCGCGCCGAGGAGCACCTCTCCAACACGCCTGTCCAGGTGTTGATTTACCGCGCACTGAACGCCTCGCTGCCCGTATTCGCCCACGTGCCCGTGGTCACCGAGCCGGGCTCGCGCAAAAAGCTGAGCAAGCGCGATATGAAAAAATTCGTCACGGCCGAGGTGCGCGCTCGCTTGCATGCCCTGGGATGGACCGACGAAGAAATTGATTCGCGCGAGGATTTGAATCCCGCCGGTATCGCCTATTATCGCGAGCTCGGCTACCTGCCGGCGGCCTTGGTCAATTACCTGGGTCGTCTAGGCTGGTCCCTGGACGAAAAAAGCGAGATCATTCCCCTGGACACCATGATCGCCCATTTCAGCCTGGAGCGAGTCAACAATTCCCCGGCCAGCTTCGATCCCGACAAGCTGTACTGGCTGGCTGGCGAGTATATGCGCATGTTGCCTTTGGACGAGAAAGTCAATGGCGTAGTTCCTTATTTGGTTCGTGCAGGACTGATCGCCGAGGAGCCAGATGCCGATACGCTGGCACGCGTGCGCCGTGTGGTAGTGGCATGCGGCGACCGCTTGAAACTGTTCTCCGATATTTTGCTCTACGGGGCCTTTTTCTTTCGCGATCCCTGGTACGATCCGCAGGCGGTCGCCAAGAGGTTGGCCAAGGACGGCATCCCAACGCTGCTGCGCGATTTTGCCAGCGTATTGCGTACCGTCGAACCTTTCGCGGCACAGACACTGGAAGCGTCCTTGCAGGATTATTGCCAAAGCCGCGGTTGCAAAACCGGGGATTTGATCCATGCACTGCGCGTCGCCACGACGGGTGTTACCGTCGGGCCGGGTCTGTACGATTGCCTGGAGATCCTCGGGCGCGACGAAACATTGCGGCGCATCGCTATGGCCCTGCAGCGACCGGAGATCCGCTAGATGTCCATCGTGGTAGTCGGCACGGTTGCACTGGACACGATCGAAACGCCGACCGCGCGTGTCACGGAAGTCCTGGGCGGCTCGGCGACCTACTTTTCCGTGGCGGCGCGTTTTTTCGCTCCGGTGCATTTGGTCGCCGTGGTCGGTGACGATTTCCCCGAAGAGCATGTGCGCCTTTTCCGAGATCGCGGCATAGACACCTCCGGACTGGTCGTCCGTCGCGGCAAAACGTTTCGCTGGAAAGGGCGCTATCACGAAGACATGAACCATCGCGATACGCTCGAAGTGCATCTCAACGTGTTCGCCGATTTCGATCCGGTGCTGCCGGCGAGTTATCGGCATTTGGGTTATGTTTTTTTGGCCAACGCCAGTCCCGTGGTGCAACGCAAAGTGCTGGATCAGATCGAGCGGCCCGAGATGGTACTCGCCGACACGATGGACCTTTGGATCGAGACCCAGCGGGACGAGCTGTTGGAATTGTTGCCTCGATTGGACGGGTTGGTCCTCAACGATGCCGAGGCAAAACTGCTAGCCGAAGACGAAAATCTCGTGCGGGCCGGTTTAGCCATCCGGCAACTGGGTCCGAAATTCGTGATCGTCAAAAAAGGCGAGCACGGGTCTTTTCTTTTCAGCAAGGACGGCGTGTTCGTCTTGCCAGGCTATCCCACCCCCGATGTCGTAGATCCGACAGGCGCCGGGGATAGTTTTGCCGGGGGCATCATGGGGTATCTGGCCAGCGATCCGACCCCTGGACCTGGAAGACTGCGGCGCGCCATTGCCTATGGCACTATTGTCGCCAGTTTGACTGTCGAAGGATTCAGTCTCGAGCGTTTGGCGCGTGCGGCGCGGGCCGACATCGAGGCACGCCTGCAAGAATACCGACGGATGCTGGCGTTTTGACCTGCATGGCCAGCGTCCCCCAGCGTGTAGAGACAAACCAACGACGACAGACTGGTGCCTGGGACTGGTGTCGTGAAACGCATACGTACATTCATCGCTGTCGAGCTCGATCAGGCCTTGCGCCGGCAAGCACTGGGCTTGCAGAAGCAACTGGCGCGTATAGCCGGATCCGATGTCAAGTGGGCCGAACCGGAGAATTTGCACGTCACTCTGCTTTTTCTGGGCGAGGTCAACGACGTGGAAATCCCGCGTATTTTCCGCATTGCAGAACAAGCCGCAGTTTGCCAGCCGCCTTTTACAATGTCGCTGGAAATGCTCGGGGCATTTCCCAGCATCCACCATCCGCGCGTGCTGTGGATCGGCGTGGGCAGCGGCGCACAAGAATTGATCGCCTTGCATGATCGGCTGGAACCCCCTTTGTCGGAGTTGGGTTATCGGCGCGAGGAGCGTAAGTACACGCCCCATATCACCTTGGGGCGTGTCAAGGCGCCTGGGGGGCAGTCTCGGCTCAGCAGCTTCTTGGCACAGCACAGCGGTTTTCGAGCCGGCAGCATGCTGGTCGAGGAGTTGGCTCTCATGGCCAGCGAGCTGACGCCCAGTGGGCCGCTTTATACGATCCTCGGCCGAGCACACCTGGGCCATAAAACCGAACAATAATAAGCCAACGTCGTAGCGGACCCCGGCTGACGATTGTGCGACATGAAAATCCTCATAACCGGCGGTCAGACCGAAGTGCCCATAGACGCAGTGCGGCTGATTGCCGGCCCTTTCACCGGGCGGACCGGTTTGGAACTGGCGCGTGAGGCGCACCAGCGCGGGCACCATGTCACGTTAGCGCTGTCGCGCCGTCACGCCCAGGTAGCCCCTAAAGTGCAAGCAGCCCTTTTTCCTCGGTGGCGCATACGCGAATACGCTACCGTCGCCGAGCTGTGGGATGTACTCTACGAAGAGCTGAGCGGCGCTGCCTCGGAGCGGTACGATGTCGTGATCCATGCAGCGGCGGTGAGCGATTATTTGGTACAAGGTGTTTTCCGCGACCCCAATGGGCCGTCTCTTTGCCATCCGGGCGTGGGAAAGGTGAGCAGCGATTACCCAGTGCTTTGGATCAAATTGGTTCCGGCCCCCAAATTGATTGACCGCCTGCGCTCGGACTGTGGCTTCACAGGGCGGATCGTGATGTTCAAGCTGGAGAGCCAGGTGGGCGAAGCAGAATTGCAGGCGCGCGCAGAAAAGGCGCGTCTGCGTGCCGGAGCTGACCTGGTAGTCGCCAATACCGTCGAGGAGCGCCTGGCGTGGGTTCTTATCGGACCGGTCCAGGACCGGTACCTGCGTGTTCCACGTGCAGACTTGCCCAAGCGACTTTTCGACATCCTAGAATCTATCGGCGCTCGGCACGCCGAGGAGTCTGGGCCGCATAGTGAAGGAGGGAGCGACGAAAACGGACCGTGAATCTCTTTCGTTCTGTCGCTGCTCGGGGGATCGTTGTCGCTGAAGATGCAGGCAATGCGGAGTGTCATCTGTGGCGCGTGTGTTACTCGGAGTCACTGGCTCGGTAGCCGCCATCAAAACGCCGGAACTATTTCGCTTGTTGAGTCGAGCGCACGAGGTCCGTGTGGTGGCGACCACTCCTGCACTGTATTTTTTCGACCCGCAGGAACTGCCCCCAGGCGTGCTCGTGCGCGATGAAGACGAGTGGCCACGCCGATCTCGAGGCGAGCACTATCAACGTGGCGACCCCGTGGTGCATATCGAACTGCGTCGCTGGGCTGCCGCCTTGGTAGTGGCGCCGCTGGATGCGCACACATTGGCTCGTTTTGCCCTGGGTCTGTGCGACAATTGTTTGGCATGCATTTGGCGCGCCTGGGAGTGGCCCCGTCCGGTGCTCTTAGCGCCAGCTATGAACACCCGCATGTGGTACCATCCCCACACGCGCTGGCACCTGGAATTGCTCGGCCGCCTGGTCAGTGACGAGCGCTACGTAGTTGCCGACGCCGTCGGCTTGCCGACGCCGGAGACGATCGTCGCCTCTGTGCATAGGGCCTGTTCTTGGTTGCGCATCTTGCCACCGACCGAAAAAGAACTGGCCTGCGGCGATCTCGGCGTCGGAGCCATGGCAGACCTTGGGCAAATCGCATCCGTCCTCGATCAACTCCTGGCCTCCTCGGCTCCAGAAATCCGCCCGCAGGAACGCTAAGGACGTGTCGCGCCTCGGTGGGATTGGCAACGAGTAAGCGCTCGAGCAAAGGGCCTGGAAAAAGACGCGATGCCAGGAGCATAACTGCCCGACTACGCGGCTTCCCGCTAGCCCGATGGCAGGATGTCTTTGAGTAGAGCCCCGACCAACCACGCTAGAAAGGCGGCGGTGCCGCCGACAGCCAGAGTCTCGAGCCCCGATACAGGCCACTTTTCCTCTGTAAAACGCGCGCGAAATGCCCCGACCAGGAAAAAGGCCAGCGCCGTACCTGCAGCACTCACGGCAAAGGGGGACAATCCGAGCAGCGCTTGGAGCGGCATCAAAAAGGGTACGAGAGGTACCAAACCAATGAACACGAAAGCGACAAAAGTGGCGAGCGCGGCGCGCCAGGCGGACGCCCGATGCAAGGCCAGTCCGAGTTCCTCGGTCAACATGGTGTCCACCCAGCGTTGCAGGTCGGAAGTTATAACGTCCACGGCACGGTTCAGGTCTTCGCCGGCAAATCCTTTGCGCATGAGGATTTGACGAATCTCTTCGCGTTCTCCCTCAGGGTATAAGCGGATGTGTGCCTCTTCACTACGCCGGGCCTGTTGCAATAGTTTCTGGTCGGCTCGCACGCCTAGGAAATTGCTCACTGCCATGCTGAAGCCATCCGCCAAAACGTTGGCTAAGCCGACAATGATGACGATAGTCGGACTGAGATCGGCTCCTGCCACCGCCGCCACCATGGCGAAAGTCGTGACCAGACCGTCAATGGCACCGAACGTAAAATCGCGCAGATAACTATGATCCGGCCCACTAGCGAGCCGCGCACGAATGGCACTGGGGGTATGCAGTGCATGATGCCTGATCAAATTGTCTTTGTCACGGTCCATCGGCACCTCTCCAAAAAGCCAGCCTCCTCACCGCAAGTCCGCGGCTGGTAGTGCGTTGGAGACTTCGAGAATGGATCCACGCTAGCTTGACCGACACCTTAATATGCTTGCGGCTGTTGTCGTTTGGCCATCCGTGTTCCAGTAGATAAACTCATTGCCTGTTGGGTACAATCGGTGGTTTTATTATACTAGAGTGCCTCCAGGGAATGCCACAGATTCATGTTCGTCAGCGCCGGCTGGACTGCTGTCGCGTTGCCTGACTTATTGGCGTAGAATAATGACAGGCGATTCATTAAGCTAGCACAGCAATTGGCTTGTTGTCGAAGGCATGGACAAAGGGCGGTGTCTCATGAAAGTACTGGTTCTAGTGGCCGATGGGTTCGAGGATATCGAGCTTTTCTATCCTTATTTTCGGTGCCTCGAAGAGGGCGCGGAAGCAGTGCTGGCGTCCCCCGGCGGAGGTAAGGTCACCGGACGACACGGCTATGTCGTCGAGACACGTCTGCCTATCCACGAGGCCAACCCAGCGGAGTACCAGGTCCTGCTTTTGCCCGGTGGGGATGCCCCAGAGCGTTTGCGCCTGCGTGAAGAGGCTGTGGATATTACGCGCACCTTTGTCGAGGAAGACCGGCCGGTGGCTGCGATCGGTTACGGACCGCAGCTGCTGATCAGTGCCGGGGTGCTGTTCGGTCGTTATGCTACCTGTGCCCCTGGGATTCGCGATGACCTGCGTGCCGCCGGCGCCAATTATCGCGACGAACCGTGTGTCGTGGACGGCAACCTGATTACCGCACGTGGCTTCAACGATTTGCCGCACTTCTGCCGCGAAATGCTGGGTCGCTTCCTGGCGCGTGCGCGACAGTAGCCGGCCAATCATCGCTAGCACGTTCGTGGGGCTGACGACAGAGCCGAAAGAAAACCAGCGGCTGCTGACGATCTCGTCTGTCTAGGCGATGTGTCCCGGAACTCGCTCCGCTGCCACGCTGGCTTTGGGCACAGCGCCTGGCTAGAGGACGTGTCGATAAATGGACACAAACGAACAGGCGGCGCATAGACGGGCGGCACGGTGCAAGATCGGCAGCGCAACGACCGCCGGTGTTGCGATAGGTACAGCGGCCCCGGCTGCCTGGTAGCTTGGCCCGACGATTTCTGCAGCGCTTGACATAGCCGAATACCTCATAAGCTAGACTGCAGGAATGGTGTCTTCGAGCGCAGTGGACTGGGTTCTCGGTGCATGGTGCAGCGCTTCGTCGAGCGGCGTTAATGCAGCGGCTGGGTATGCTTTTGTTGCACCTAACCTGTGCGCAGCCGGTCCCCGCCTGATGCTGAGTTGCGCTTCGGCGCGGAGGCTGCAAGGTTCGGCATAGAAGGCCAATGCTCTGCGGACGGGAGTAGCCGCATGTTCGGCCGGATTACCGGTGCGGCGGCTGTCTTGACGTCTCTGGTGCCTATGCCTACAGTGAGGCTTGCTTTGCTGGCGTGAATTGGAGCCCACTTCCCTGACACGCGCCGATGGGAACAACCCAAATGGATGGCTGCAAAGACGTAGACCTGGCGCGCATGGCCCAGGACTTGCAATTGCGAAAAGTCCAAGTCGCTCGCGTCGTGGACATGCTCGAGGCAGGCGATCCCCCTGCTTTTATTGCCAGGTATCGCAAGGAGCGGACCGGGGGCATTGCCGAGGAGCGGATTCGCGCCATCCGTCGGCGGCTCGAGCAAAACAAAGAACTGGCCGAACGCAAGCAGCTCATTGTGAAAACTCTGGAAGTACGGGGGTTGCTCGACCCCAACCTGCAGCAGATGGTGGAAAACGCCGCCACCATGTTGGCGCTCGATGATCTGTACCATGCGATCCATGCCACCGACCTACCCCTGGCAGCTGCGGCACTGTCGCGCGGTCTGGGACCGCTTGCCGACGCGGTCTGGTCTCAGGACCCTGCAGTCCAGCAGCTCGATCAGTTGCTGCCCACGTTCGTAGATCCTGCGCGGCAACTGACGAGTGTCGAAGAAGTAACGCAGACGCTTGTGGTACTTCTGGCGGCCAAGATCGCTGCCCATCTGCCGGTGCGGGAAGCCGTCAGGAAGGTGTGCCGCGAAAGCGGACGTCTGCGCGTGCAGCGTCTCGAAGGGTTGCCGACTGGGGAGGGCGAAGAGTTTCGCGAATATTTTCAATTCGACGCGTCCATCCGCTCCATACCTGCTCACCGCATGCTGTTGATAGATCGAGGAGAAAAAGCCAGCGCGCTGCGAGTAACGGTGGAGTTTCCGCGCCCGCGTCTGGAAGAGGCAGTGGCGGGCGCTTTGCCTTTGAGCGATCATGTCCATGCCGAGTGGTTGCGCCGCGCTATCCCGCTAGCCGTCGAACATTGGCTCGTGCCGCAGTTCCGGCAGGAGATGCGTCGGGAGTTATCGGCGCGAGCGGAGGAACATGCCCTGCAGGTGCTCACGCGTCATCTGCGCAATTTGCTTTTGCAGCCGCCTCTGCTGACGACCCGAGTACTGGCTATAGATCCCGGGTATCGCAACGGATGCCAGCTAGTGGCCTTGGACGAACGCGGCCAACTCCTCGAACATACGGTTATCTATCCTCATTTCCGCATGGGGGGCAAATCGGCGTCCACGGGCGCTGCTTCTGCACCAGGGTCGGCCTCCGGTGAGGCGACGACTGGGCATGTGGCCGCTCCCTCGGAGCAGGGCGAGTCCTCGGCGGAGACCAATGCCGCGGAGATAGGTGCGGTCGCTTCGGCACCCTCGGTGTCTGGTCCCGCGTTCGAGCAAGGAACTTCGACTTCGGCAGGTTCGATCGCCGCATCCGGAGTCGGCTCGCACTCGGAGCCATCCCCTCTTCCCGGTCCATCCGCGCCGCCGGGTCAAGCCGCGCTCGAAAACGTTGCGGCTGGCCAGCCTGCGCCGGAGCAGGTCTGGCAGGCCAGACGGCACCGTGCCCGCGAACGATTGGAGCATATGCTGCGCAAGCATCGCGTGCAGGTCGTCGCCATCGGCAATGGGCCTGCCCGCTACGAAACCGAAGAGCTGCTCTCGGAAATCATCGCAGAAAAGCTGCCCGATGTTTCTTATTGTGTGGTCAGCGAAGCAGGCGTCCGCCACTATGGGCAGAGCGCCCTGGGTCGCGAAGAGTTGCCCCACGTGGATGTGCGTGTGCGCACGGCAGTGGCCATCGGTCGCCGACTGCAAAATCCCTTGGGGGAGTGGATCAAAATAGATCCCCAGCATTTCGGCATCGGCTTTTATCATCAAGACGTGCCCGTGCCCAGATTGCGGCGGACCCTGTTGGAAGTGATGGAAAGCTGTGTCAATTCCGTGGGTGTGGATGTCAACGAAGCATCTGCCGCGCTGTTGCGTTTCGTCAGTGGGCTGGACCACCTCAAAGCGCATCAGCTCGTCCAATGGCGCAACGACCACGGTCCGTTCCGCAGTCGCGCCGACTTGATGCAAGTACCGGGCATGGACGCAGCAACTTTCATGCGCGCCGCGGGCTTCTTGCGTGTTTACAACGGTGATCATCCCTTCGATGAAACCTGGCTGCATCCCGAGCAGTATCCGCTGGCGGAGCGCATTTTGTCACACCTGGGATTGGCCGTGGCCGACTGGCGTGACCCGGAAAAAAGACGCCAAGCCCAGGAAAAACTGCCGACTCTTCCCCTGGACGAATTGGCAAACGCTTGGCAGGTGTCGCGTCAGGCGTTTCAGGATGTAATCAACGAGTTGACACATCCTGGCCGCGATCCGCGCTGGGAGCGCCCTGGCCCCACGTTGCGCAAAAAGGTACTGCGCTTCGAAGACCTCCAGCCGGGAATGGAGCTGCGGGGAACGGTCGTCAATGTGGTAGACTTCGGCGCCTTTGTAGATGTCGGCCTGCGCGACAGCTGCCTGGTGCATATTAGCGAGCTGGCCAATCGCTATATCCGGAGTCCCTACGAGTTGGTGTCGGTGGGCGACGTAGTAACTACTTGGGTGCTGAAAGTGGATCGGGACAAGCGACGGGTGTCGTTGACCATGATGCCGCCGGGCACGCCACGCACCCGGCCCAAACAGCCCGTTGCCGCCAAACCTGCCGAAGCTAAAGAACGCACCGAGGCTCGTCCGGCCAAGCCACCTGCTCGGCGCCTGCGTCGGCGTACGGGCAAACCGCGCGCGCCAAAGCCGGCGGTCGTTGCCCCCAGGGCGTCAAATGCAGCTGAGACACCTAGCGCCGCTGGAACGGCTTCGCCGCCTGCGTCGGTATCTTCCCCCACGCAAGGGCCGGCGCCGCCAACGGCTCCTGAAAAGTCGGCAGAGGTCGAGCAAGTGCGCAGGACCGAGTCACCGCGACCTGTTTCAGAGCGAGTACCCAAGAAATCTCCGGCGCCACGCTTGTCACACGAGGCACTCAGCGGTCAGGTACCTTTGCGCACTTTTGCCGAGCTCAAAGCGTTTTACGAGGCCAAAAGACAAAAACCGCCCGTGAGGGAGAGCACAAAGCCAGAGAACGGCTCGGCACAACAAGCGCCTCCGGCCCATTGATCGAGAAATTAGTCTGGCCATTGCGTCCTCGGAGCGCTATTGTAAGCTCTCGCCCGTACCCGATCGGTTGGCCTAACGGGAACGGGCGATCGCCGGTTAAGTTGACGTGGAACCGAGACGATCTATAATGGGGATTGGCGAATAGGTAAAACGAAGCGCTCGAGGCTGTAAGCACAGTCCCGGTCAAGAGCAGGTCGAGCCGAGCGCAATTGCTTGCCAGGATTGAGGATAGGTATTGGTCCGGGCGGCATTGTCGCTAGGGATTCGATAAGAGTATTCGGGCGCATAGCTCAGCTGGCCAGAGCGCATCCCTGATAAGGATGAGGTCCCTGGTTCGACTCCAGGTGCGCCCAATACGGGGACGTAGCTCAATTGGGAGAGCGCCGGCTTTGCAAGCCGGAGGTTGCCGGTTCGAGCCCGGTCGTCTCCAGAAAAAATGGTTCCGGACCCCTTGTAACTTTTGTGGGTGAGGCGTATAAATCATAATGCGTCGGACGCGAGTGGACGGCAGCCGCGACGTTGCGGGCGTCGCAGCTCCCGGCTACTCGAAGTGCCGGTGTGGGCGTTAGCCCGCGAGAGCTCTTTGACAAGTGGGAAGCGGCACAAGGGTGCAATCTTCACACGGTAACCGCCTGACCGAAGTACTTGCGTCAGCAGGTCGGGTCAGGTTGGTCGCCGAGAGAAGAAAGCTCCGAGCGTCTCCCGTAAGAGGATCGAAACAGCGCTTGCCCAAAAGGTAAGCGCGGTAGCTGGTTTGAGGATCGCATCGTAGAGGCTGGTCGCAGGCCAGCATCGAGGATGGGATCAATGCGGCCAAGCTACTAAGGGCGTGTGGGGGATGCCTAGGCGCCAGGAGGCGATGAAGGGCGTGGTAGACTGCGATAAGCCCGGGGGAGTCGTCAAACAGGCATTGATCCCGGGATCCCCGAATGATCGCACGCTGAATCCATAGGCGTGCGAGGCGAACCCAGGGAACTGAAACATCTCAGTACCTGGAGGAAAAGAAAGCAACCGCGACTCCGTGAGTAGCGGCGAGCGAAAGCGGATCAGCCCAAACCGTCTGGACTCGTCCCGACGGGGTTGTAGGACCGGACTGCCTTCGATGGCAGGGAGTTAGCAAACTTTGCTGTAGCAGAAGTGTTCTGGAAAGCTCCGCCACAGAGGGTGATAGCCCCGTATGCGAAACGGCAAAGTCTCCCGTCCGGCTCCTGAGTAGCGCCCGTCACGTGGAAGCGGGCGTGAATCCGCGGGGCCCATCCCGCAAGGCTAAGTACTCCCTGGCGACCGATAGTGCACTAGTAGCGCGAGCGAAAGGTGGGAAGAACCCCTGTTAGGGGAGGTCAGTGAACCTGAAACCACATGCCTACAAGCGGTCGGAGGGCTATGCCGTGGCTTGCCACGGAATGCCTGACGGCGTGCCTTTTGCATAATGATCCGGCGAGTTACCGTCGTCGGCAAGGTTAACCCGCTCTGCGGGGGAGCCGTAGCGAAAGCGAGTCTTAAAAGGGCGGTGCAGTCGGCGGCGGTAGACGCGAACCCACGTGATCTACGCATGGCCAGGGTGAAGGGCGGGTAAAACCGCCTGGAGGCCCGAACCCACCAGGGTTGAAAACCTGGGGGATGAGCTGTGCGGAGGAGTGAAAGTCTCATCAAACGTGGAGATAGCTCGTTCTCTCCGAAATGCCTTTAGGGGCAGCGTCGTCGTAGCTGCCGTCGGGGGTAGAGCGACTGAATTCGATAGGGGGCCCACCAGGCTACCCTTCGAAACCAAACTCCGAATACCGACGGACCAGGCGACGGCAGTGAGTCCACGGGGGATAAGCTTCGTGGACAAAAGGGGATGAACCCAGACCGCCCGCTAAGGCCCCCAAGTCCATGCTCAGTGCGAAAGGAAGTGGGATCCCTGAGACAGCCAGGATGTTGGCTTAGAAGCAGCCACCATTTAAAAAGTGCGTAATAGCTTACTGGTCGAGGGGTCCTGCGCCGATAATGAACGGGACTAAGCATGGCGCCGAAGCGGCGGGCCGAGTGCAACCACGCGTTGCCCTCGGCGGTAGGAGAGCGTCGCACGCGCCTGCGAAGGGAGACGGACAACGACTCCTGGAGGTCGTGCGAGTGATCATGCCGGAACGAGTAACGATAAAACGGGTGGGAATCCCGTTCGCCGAAAGCCTAAGGTTTCCTGGGGAAGGTCATTCCGCCCAGGGTTAGTCGGCCCCTAAGGCGAGGCCGAAAGGCGTAGCCGATGGACAGCAGGTTAATATTCCTGCACCACGTCTGTGGACAATCCAGGTGACGCGGAAGGGAAGGTGTACGCCGCGCTAGTTGTCGGCGGCCCGCAAGGGGGAGGGCATTACGATCCCGAACTCACCGGAACTTCCGCCGAGAAAAACCCTGGGGCGGTCGAAACAGACGTGACCGTACTAAAACCGACACAGGTAGGCGCGATGAGGATTCTCAGGCGCTCGAGAGCACGCTCGTGAAGGAACTCTGCAAATTGGCCCCGTAACTTCGGGACAAGGGGCGCCTCGCTAGGTTGGAGGCCGCAAGGCCAAAGGCCGAGGAGGCCGCAGTGAAATGGCTCTGGCGACTGTTTACTAAAAACACAGGTCTGTGCGAACTCGTAAGAGGACGTATACAGACTGACGCCTGCCCGGTGCCGGTCAGTTAAGGAAGCGGGTTAGCCGCAAGGCAAAGCTCGCAACCGAAGCTCCGGTAAACGGCGGCCGTAACTATGACGGTCCTAAGGTAGCGAAGTTCCTTGTCGGGTAAGTTCCGACCTGCATGAATGGCGTAACGACTGGAGCACTGTCTCCACGAGCGACTCGGTGAAACTGTAGTCGATGTGAAGATGCATCGTACCCGCAGCTAGACGGAAAGACCCCGTGAACCTTTACTGCAGCTTAGTATTGGGCTTAGGCCCAGCATGCGTAGTGTAGGTGGGAGGCTGTGAAGCGGGGCTCCCGGGCCCCGTCGAGCCGTCGCTGAAACACCACCCTTGTTGTGCTTGGGTTCTAACTCCGTCCCGTCCATCCGGGCGGAGGACAGTGCTAAGTGGGCAGTTTGACTGGGGCGGTCTCCTCCTAAAGCGTAACGGAGGAGTCCAAAGGTACCCTCAACCCGGTTGGCAATCGGGCCTTGAGCGCAAAGGTAGAAGGGTGCTTGACTGCGAGACTCACAAGTCGAGCAGGGACGAAAGTCGGGCTTAGTGATCCGGCGGTGCCGGATGGAAGGGCCGTCGCTCAACGGATAAAAGGTACTCCGGGGATAACAGGCTTATCTCCCCTGAGCGTTCACAGCGGCGGGGAGGTTTGGCACCTCGATGTCGGCTCATCGCATCCTGGGGGTGGAGAAGCTCCCAAGGGTTTGGCTGTTCGCCAATGAAAGCGGTACGTGAGCTGGGTTTAGACCGTCGTGAGACAGGTCGGTCCCTATCTGCTGTGGGCGGAGGAGACTTGAGGGGACCTCTCCCTAGTACGAGAGGACTGGGAGGGACGGACCTCTGGTGTGCCTGTTGTCGCGCTAGCGGCATCGCAGGGTAGCTATGTCCGGCACGGATAAACGCTGAAAGCATATAAGCGTGAAGCCGTCCCCAAGATTAGGTCTCCTGCACCGCAAGGTGCGAAGGCTCCTGGAAGACTACCAGGTAGATAGGCCGGGTGTGTAAGGCGGGTAACCGCCTCAGCTAACCGGTACTAATCGCCGATCGCTTGGCCGCATTGATCCTCTGCTCGATGCCACCACGGGACGTCGCCTCGTCCCCTGGGCCTGCATCCAGCTAGAGGTGCCCGCTCGGAGTACGCACCCAGCGCCGCTCCCTCTTGTCTGCTGTTATTGTCGCCCTCCGTCCTGAAAGCCCGCCAGGACGAGTTTGTAAAGTGTCTCTATTGCTTTAGAACGATACGTTTACAGTCGTGTAGAGTAAAAGACTACACGATACAGCATTTATCCCGGTGACCATACCTGGAGGGAAACACCCGTTCCCATTCCGAACACGGCCGTTAAGCCTCCAGGGCCGATGGTAGTGGCTACTGCCGCGAGAGTAGGTTATCGCCGGGACCCGTATTTGCGGCCCGTCGCTATCACTGGCGACGGGCGTTTTTGTTTGCCTTTCCCTGCTGCCGCTGCGCCCGCTCGTAGCGCTGCACCGACTGACGTACTTCTTCTACCGCATCGGTCGCCGTAGCCCATCCCATTACTTCTGTCGTCACTCCTTCGAGCTGTTTGTAGGTCGCAAAAAAGTGCTCGACTTCGCGCAAGAAGTGCGGCGGTACGTCTCGCAGATCGTGAAACTCAGCGAACAGCGGGTCCCGGTGCGGCACCCCCAGGATTTTGTAGTCGGGCACGCCACGATCTTTCATACGGAACAGCCCTACCACACGTGTCTCGATCAGACAACCTGTGAATGTCGGCTCGTTGACCATCACCAAAATATCCAGTGCATCCCCGTCCTCTGCGAGCGTTTGCGGGATAAAACCATAGTCCCCTGGATAATGGCTCGACGAATACAAATACCGGTCCAGGCGCATCAGCCCCGTCTGCTTGTCCACTTCGAATTTGCTCCGACGGCCCTTGGGTATCTCCACGATCGTGTTGACCACCGCCGGCAAATCCGTTCCCGCTGGGATATGCCGATACAAGTCCAATGCGGGTCGTGTTTTCATGGCTGGGATTTCTCCTCGCTAGTCGCCGATCCGAGTGGGCCACCGGGGCTTGGCTCCTGCCATCCGAGTCGTTCCATACACGCACGCATGTAGCGTAAGCTGTCACGTGCGATGGTCCGCGGATCGGGCGTGAAGTCGAACACTTCGACAGAAACATAGCCGCGGTATCCGACCTCGCGCAGTGCCTGAAAGATAGGTACGAAATCCACGCTCCCCATCCCGGGGCCGCGCCGATTGGCATCGTTGGCATGGAAATGTCGCGCGAGATGACCGAACTGCCGGATGGTCTCGGCAGGCGGCCGCTCTTCGGAGCACATGGCTTTGACATCCAGATGCAGAGCCACAAAGGGATGATTCAGTCGTTGGATCAAGGCCACAGCCTGGGCACAGGTGTTCAGAAAGTTCGTCTCCGCAGGCGCCAACGGCTCCAAACACAAATACACACCGACTTCCGCACACCGCGGCAGAACGCGCCGCAACGTATCTGTGGCATAGTCTAGGCCCTGTTCCAGCGACATCCCCGCCGGCAATTGGCGCTGAGCTGGCGAGCCGAACACGAGCACCTGTCCCCCCACATCGCGACACAGGCAGGCTAGCTCCCCGAGGTATTCCGCAGTGCGCTTGCGCACCTGGGCATCGGGAGAAGTCAGATGGTACCCTGTCGTCCGCGCCAGCAACCAGTGCAGTCCCACGATGTCCAAGCCGTGCCGCAGCGCTGCATCACGCAGGGCGCGGCGCTGCGACAAGCTCATGTCAGCGGGCCGTTGCCCCAGCGCGAAAGGGGCCAATTCCAGTGCATCGTACCCAGTTTCGGCGACGAAACGGCAAACGTCTTCGAACGGCCAACCTTCGAACAGTTCGTTACAGATGGCGAAGCGCATCATAAATCTCCTGAAGGTAAGTCTAGTAGGAGCGGCTGCAGCGCCGCCAGCTCGCATGCCGGCAGGCCGTGGGATGTCGCCTGTCGGCACCTAGGCCAACGCGCGGCGTTTCACGACGACGTGAAACATTTTACGACACGCTACCCCATCGGGCATTGTCTGGGGCAACCAGAAGCTTTGAGTACTATAGAAAAGCGTGCCCGCCTGGGAAAAATAGCTGGGCATCCGTGCCACGTGCGCCTTCCTTGGGTAACAGGACAAGAGAGGTCACTCCGCGCCGTAGTCCGGGCGGGCACGCGCGCTGGGCTAAAGCTTATTGGCTCAATTCTTCAAAGAGCAAACCGAAGCGCGGCATCTTGCGACGCAGATAGGTGCGCCACTTTTCCGGATGCCACAATTCCACACAAATAACGGCACCGACCAGGATCACTTCTCCTCCCGGCTCAACTCCGAGGAACTCGCGAAAACCTTCCGGGATCACCAGACGTCCCCGGTCCCCGAGGCGCACGTCCCGAAAGCGTGTGGACAATAACCGGCCCCATTGCTGTATTTTGGCCAGCTTGCCTTCCAATCGGTGGGCGACGATTTTTTGCCGAACGAGATCTATCCCGGCTTGGACCTTTTCGCGCCACGTTTGCTCGTGCCATAGGCTCAAGCACCCTTCCCGCTCTTTGGCGAGGATGCACACTTCAGCGCCATCCGGACAGAGCGCTTCATAAAGCTCAGACGGCAGCGCCACGCGATAGCGCTCGTCGAGCGTGCGCGAATACTCGCCGGTGATGAACGTCTCAGGCGCCGCCATGCCCCGCGCATAACCTCGTCATCGGCCTCCTGTGCCCCTTCCGTCGGCGTCTTTTTGCCGCCAGTGCCTCAGCAACGCATCTGTACAGATACCGCAGTACCGCTAATTTTGTGGGATTTCTTCCCCTATAGGCCTCTAGCTGGTGCCAGTTAGTGGGAAATCATCCCACAGCGCCATCACTTTAGCTTTTTGAAAGGACGATTTCAAGAGTCTGAGGAAAAAATTTCTCAAGACTCGTTCTGGAAATGAGTTGTGGCCGAAGGAGTGTTTTTAGGCGCCCGCGTAGATCGTGCGTCCCCCGTCCAGTGGCAGGCAGACGCCGGTCAGGAAAGCATTGGTGAGGAAGAAAACGACCGCCTGGGCCACCTCGTCAGCCGAGCCGACTCGGCCGACCAAAGTGCTTTTTTCCAGTTGGTGAATTTGTTCCTGCGTCATTTCTTCCGGGGGCAAGACGGGGCCGGGCAAGATAGCGTTGACCCTGACTTTGGGATGGCGCGTGCCTAACTCGACCGCGAGCAAACGGGTGATCGTAGGTATTGCTCCTTTGGAAGCTAGGTAACTGGGATAATCGCGATATGGCCGTACGATAGCCCAGTCGCCCAAAAAGACGATACATCCGCCTTGGGCTTGTCGAGTCATTGCCAACCCGACATGTTTGCCCAGAAGCAAAGCACTGCCGGCGTGGATATTCCAGTCGCCGACGATGGCCTCGGCGGTCAGGTGTTCCAGCGCGCAGGCCTGCCAGCGCGAGGCACAATGGACCAGCACGTCAATTCTGCCGAAGTGGTCGAAGACCGCCTTGGCCAATCGCTCGGTTTGGCCCAGATCGGCGAGGTCGGCCGCGAAAGCAGTCGCCGGTATGCCCCCTAGCTGGCATTCGTGGCAGAACTGTTCGGCCTCTTGTCGGGCAGTGCGGTAATGGATGGCTAGCGCATACCCTTGCTGGGCCAAATGTCTGGCGACAGCTTGGCCCACACGCCGCCGACCCGCTCCTGTGACCAATGCTATCGGCTTGTCTGTCACTGGTCGGTACTCCTCGCCGGTCCTCTGCCTGGCTCCTGTCTACGATCGTACAAAGACCGCAGTCGGTTTGCTAGGCTAGAGGATTTGCTAGGCTGACGAGCCTGGTCCTGGGCTTGGGCAATGAAACGCAAGGGGATTGTTCGAGCCAGTAGAAATAACCTTGGATCGTGAGGGCGGACTGTGATAAGCTGACACAAAAGTCTGTGTCGAGGCAGCCAGGGAGCGTACTGGCGATGAACCCAACTCGGTCGGAAAACGGGGCCACCTGGCAAGGGATCGTCGGGTATCTCAACTTCTCCAATGGTACGCCGGACGTACGTTTTCAGCGGCAATGGAACGAATTCTACTTGCTGTGCCGCGCCACGGACGACAAACGGCCGTGGCGGGAAGTGCGCGCCCGCTTGGAGGAACTGGTGGCACAAGCCCAGGCCAGTGGGGGCCCTTTCGCCGATGTTTCCCAGGCGGCTTCGGTGGTGAGCTTGTGCTTCGACCATGTTGTGCCGGCGTACCGCGCTTTCCATAGCGACTTGCTAGGGCACCTGGAAGAGACCTGGTTTTATCATCCGTTCTTTTTGGTGCGCGTCATCGAGGCGATTTTGCAGCAGGGGCCACCCTGGCAGGAGACGGAACGCATCGTTCGCGGCGCGTTGCGGTTGCTCAACGATTATGCCGGGTATCGTCCGGTGGCGCTGTTGGAAACGCGCCCCACGACCGAGCCCTACGAGCACGAGAAGTTTCGTCCTGTGCCGATGTACTTACGCGGCGCCGGCGTAGCCTGCGGGCCGTATTGCGACATAATCCAAAAGGCTTTGGATATCCTAGGCAATGCGGACGGGGCAACTCTGGCACAAGCGCATTTCGTCCTCGAGCGTTTGGAAGAGTGGGCCTTGGACGTGCGCGGCTACGACCACAGTCATCCGGTGAGCCGCCGGCCCAACCATATCTTCGGCGAATGGGATACGCGGGTGATAGACGATTACGGGGGGTATCGGCGCTTCGTGAGCCGACGGTTGCTGCTGGAGGTGCTGCAACGGCGCGTCCGTGAATGCGGTTTGCCTGCCGATGAAGCACTGTTCGAAGCAGGAGCGGTTCTGGCGGGTTCGGTCTTGATGGCGACGAGTCTGACCGGGCAGGGCCTGACGGATCAAGACTCTAGCACGCATTTGGGACAGTTGCTCCCCCAGGTGGCGCGTCTGCGGGACCTGTTTTACGCTCGATTGCTAGAGCAGGTGCCAGGCGCTCTCGGGGACCGGCTGCGGCAGGAGGCAGTCCGCCTGGGGCAACCTTTCGGCGCTTGCCGTATGTACCTCAATCAATACCTGGCCCGCGACCGAGCCCTGCAATTGCAACGACGGCAGGCGGCCCTGATCATGGCCACCTTGGGCAACGATACCGCCGCTATCGGTGTAGCACGCCAGATCGGCGTGCCTTCGGTGCGTTTTTCGACGGAAATCCGCGCACGGCTGGCCGCTGTGCGTACCGGCCTACGGCGCGGTCGGCTCGATGGTGTGACCGACCATTTGGATGCCGTAGAAGAGCTATTGCGCCGCGGGATCGCGTGCGGGGCCATTTTGGATCCGTGGAATATCCTGGGTTTTCAAGGGCTTTTCCCCCTGTCCGCAGCGCGCGAAGACGCCATCCGCGATCTACGTGCCGACGAGCTGGTTGCCCTCATGGATCAGCTTTTTGCTATGTGCGCAGAGGCCCTGGTCGAGTCGGCAGCACATGGCCAGGAAGAACTCCGTCGCGATATCCTGGTGCGTTTCCGCAGACTGGCACAATGGTGGGATCAATTTGCCACTACTACGGTGGGCGACCTGCGTAAAGTGCACGGCGGCTCGGCCTTGCAAAACGCCGAACACGTGGCACGCTTCATGGCTCACTGGCATGGCGAGCCGGAAGCGACGGCCAGTCGGGACTTTTGGCGTCGGCATCTGTCCGCTTTGCCCGGACCGGGCGCCATTGCCCGCGTGGCATCCGCCCTGTTGGATCGCAACGATCAGCGTGCGGCTCTGGCCCTGCTCATGCAGTGGCTCAGCCAGGCTCAGGAAATCCCGCTGGAAGAAGAACACGCTTCTTTCTATCGTCTGGCCGCGCGCTGGCTCGGGCAGGTCCCTGAAGACGACCTGGCGCACTCCTTGTGCCGGTTTTTCGACCATTTCGAGGCCAATGCCGCCGACTTGCTGAGCTGGCCGCCGCACCTGGATACCGAGGGTGAAGGATCGGGCCAGGCATGGCTGGAAGAGCTGGCAGCTACTCTGCAAACCGGTTCCGAAGGATCACTGCTCGACGAAGACAACTCGGCTTGGGCGACTCCGCTGGGACGACACCTGCAGGACCGGCTGCGGTTTTTCGCTGCCCTCGGGCGATTGTGGCAGCACGCCATCGAGCGGCTCCTGACCCTCTCGGGCAAACGCCCAGCGCTGTCCCAAGCAGAAATGCAGGCGTTGCAATCGCTGCTGCACAACTGGCAACCGATCTTGCGCCAAGTGCGCGATGGACTTGCAGAATTGGCCGAGCAAATCTATGCGATCCCGCTGAGCAGCGCAGACAGTGGCGAAGACGCCCATATGGACTACGATCGGCGGCGTCAGTTCCGCGACGATGTGATCCAGCACTGTGTCCATGCCTGGTTGGAAGTGGAGATAGCTTTGCGCTCCATGGCTGCAGCACAAAAAGTTCCGGCAGCAGACTCTGCACAAGGTGCCGATGTGCCTCGGCAACCTGCGACGCTGGAAGAATTGACTGTGTCCCTGGAACGCGCCTTGTGGGCAGGCCAGCTCGCCGACGCACGGATGGTGCTGCCTGCCTTTTTGGAACAGATACGACTCGAGCCGATCGTGTATATGCCTTTCAATGCCGGGGGCAAGCCGCAAGGTATGGCCAGGGCACTGCTCACGGAGCGCATCTTGCGCAGGATCGGCCAGCGCTTGCCCGCCTGTGGCCTATTCGCCGAAGTCCAGGAACTGCTGCAGTGCGCCTTTCAAATGGAACACGCCACCGAGGGGGAGCGCATTACCACCTTCGATCGTTTGTTCGAAGAGCTTTTCAGTCTCGTCGTGGAGAACGTCTTGGACCAAATCTGTCGAGGCCCTTCCGACGATGGCATAGTGGCAGCGTTGGAACAGGCCATTTACCCTTTCGTCAGGCTCTGGGTCGAACACAGTAAATCATTGCGTCTGTCTGCGCTGGATCAAATCCAGGATCGCCCGGAATGGGTACGCCTGATGCAGTTTTTGCGTACCTACGGGGGCGACCTTTTCCATCCGCGGTTCATGACGCCGGCCAATCTGCGTGGCATTTTGCACCGCGGTGTGGAACACTTCCTGGAAGAGTTGATGCAGCGTGGTGAAGTTGCTCTAGGCAGAGATTTGGGCAGTCGAGTCGCTTTCGACGAGGCAGCGCGTCATTTGCGCATCACGCTCGAAGCGTTGATCGAAAACTTTCCGCTCTATGTGGATTACAACGCCACCACGATCCAATCCGACTACGGGGAAAACGTGGGCTTGTTTCTGGAATTCGCCGCGCTGGGGGTGCGCTATCAGCGTCAGGCTTGGCAATTGCGTCCTTTGTGGCGCGTCCACGAAATCCTCGTGCGCAAGGGATTGCACGCCGTGGCCCGGGCATGGCAAAAAAGTGTCGCTGAGTTGACCGTCAAGGCCGCTCAGGCGTTGCTCGACGATCTCGAGCGCCTGGAACAAGTGCGCGGCATCCATTTGAAAACTTTGCGCGATCTGCTCGACGAGCGCTTCGTATCCCGCATGGATCTTCATTACCTGTTGGCTCAGGTCGCGCCTGTGGCCCACGAGCTGGTGGAAAAAGGCCCGGGACCGTTGTGGCACCAGTTCGAAAACGATCTGCGCCGCTGGATGGACCGGCCCATCGGTATTGGCCTCGATCCCCCCCAGTGGGTCGTGGAGCTGTGGACGGAGGTGCACAAGACCGTGGCTCAAGAAAAAGAGTGGGACCTGCCTTGGGATCGAGATGCGCCGATCCCGGATTGAAGGGACAGCAACGCTTGTTCTGCCACACTCTGTACATAGGCTGTGCAACCAGGCGCCGGCTGGGAGAATGATCCGTGCCTGTGACTAGCGTACAAGTTCTGGTCATCGGGGCGGGTATCTCGGGGTTGACCACGGCATATTACCTCCAGCGACAGGGCATCGAGCCAGTCGTCCTAGAGGCACAGCAGCGGCCCGGGGGTACTTTGTGGACCGAGTACCTGGATGGCTTCGTCATCGAGTACGGAGCCAATGGCTTTTTGCTCAACCAGGCAAGTACGCTGGAACTCTGCCAGGAGTTGGGGTTGGAAGGAGAATTGGTGGCAGCCGGCGAAGCAGCCGCCCGGCGCTACGTATGGCATCAGGGACGACTGGAGCTGTTGCCGTCGAATTTCATTGACTTTTGGACGAGTCCGCTTTTTAGTTTGCGGGACCGTCTGGCGCTGCTGGTGGAAATAGGACGGCGAGGGCCTATTCCCGAAGACGAGTCGGTCTACGATTTTGCCTGCCGGCGGCTGTCGCCCGGTCTGGCCAGAGTGGCGCTGGATGCATTGGTTACCGGCATTTTTGCCGGCGATCCGCAGCAGCTCAGCTGGCCCGCATGTTTTCCCCGCGCCGCCCACTGGGAGCGCGAATACGGCAGTCTTTTCCTGGGTTTTCTCAAAACTCGTCGAGCTCGCCGGGCGATCGAAGCAAAGCTACCCGATCATGTGCGCCGACAGATGGGCAAAGGATCGCGCTTGCTTTCTCTCAGGCGCGGTATGCGCCAGCTCGTGGAAGCCCTGTGGCAGAAGCTGGACCGGCGGATCCATTTGTGCCGGCCTGTGCAAAGCGTGTGCTTTGAACAAGGGCAATGGGTGGTACAGGTTCAGGATGGGGAGCCTTGGCGTGCACGCGCGTTGGTTGTCGCCAGTCCGGCTTATGCCCAGGCTGCCATTCTGCGCGCGCTGAGCCCGCCTTTGGCTGACGAGCTGGCCCAAATTGCCTATGTGCCTATCGTTGTCATAGCGTTGGGCTTGCAGCAGGCGGACATACCTGCAGAGGTGAATGGTTTTGGCTTTATCGTGCCGGAGCGATGTGCCGCCGACATCTTAGGCGTGCAGTTTTGCTCCAGCATCTTTCCCGGTCGAGCGCCGGCAGAGATGGCCCTGCTGAGGGTCATGTCGGGCGGCTGCCGACGTACGGATGTTTTGACATGGGATGACGACCGGCTTGTAGCTGCCGTACGAGGTGCGCTCCAGCTCCATGGCGGAATCCATGCGACGCCCGCGATGGTGCGCATCGTACGCTGGCCGCGCGCCATCCCACAGTACTCGGTGGGACATCTGGCTCGGCTCCGGCGTATCGAAAAGCTGTCGCTGGTTTGGCCGGGGCTGTATCTTACTGGCAATGCCTTGCGTGGGGTTGCAGTCAACGACTGCACGGAAAACGCACGGCGAGTCGCCGCCGAGGTGGCGCGATTTCTGGGTGCCCAAAATGCAGGCTCGATCGTTGCCGATCACTCTTGAAGCAATTGCTGGATGTCACTGACGGCGCGCCAGTACGCGTTCAATATGCGGATATACTCCAGACGGGTTTGCGCCAGAACCTGCTGCGCTTGCAAGACGGTTGTGTAATCGAAGCCTGCCAAGCCTTGTTGGTATCCTGTTTGGACCAGCTTCAGAGCTCGGTCGGCACGAGGCAGCACTTCTTTGCGATACAACTCCACTTGCTGGGCCGCCTCCTGATAAACACGGTAGGCGGCGTTGAGACGTTCGTCCAATTGTAGCTCGACGAGCCGCAATTCCTTGTGGGCACGCGCTAGCTCGGCGGTACGGGTTTGGATCAGCCCTTGGTTGCGATTGAAAAGCGGCAGCGGCAACGACACTTGCACAGTGCCCATAGCCTGCTCTTCGCCGAAGGAGTAGAACGGACTGACCATAATGCTGGGGTTGGGGATGACGAGGGCGCGTGCCAAGGCCAGGTTCACCTCTGCCTGGGCGAAGAGATAGCGTATCGCCTGCAATTGAGCCGAACGCGAGCGAACCAGGGGACCGACCTGCTTGAGGTCATAAACCGGGCCTGGAGCTTCCAGGTCGCCTTGGATGGCGGGCAGCACCGACTCTGGGTCGCCGATAGCGATAGCCAGTTGCCGGCGTGCGGCTTGTTCGCGTTCGCCCGCGGCCACCAAGCGTGTGCGGTTCAGGTTGAGCTCGAGTTCGGCGCGGACCACATCCAAGTCGGAGCCACCCCCCGCGGCGAGCTTGATACGCGTCACGCGCACTGCTTCTTCCGCGATACGTACCAGCTCCTCGGCTGTTTCGCGCTCCCTGCGAGCAGACAAATAGTCATAGTACGCATGTCGTACTTGGGTGATGAGCGCAAACCGGCGTGTAATCAGGTTGGCCTGGGCAGCCAATACGGCGTAGGACGCTGCAGTCTGCGCCAGCCGTAACTTGCCTCCGGTTACGATTTCCTGCTCGACTATGGGTCCTTGCCTCCCCGCGGCACCGTGCCGCATGCCCATTTCTTCGCCCATCCATCCGATGCGTGGATTAGGATAAAGCCCCGCCTGTACTGCTTCGCCGCTGGCGGCGTCCACCTGTGCCTGAGCTAGCGCCAGTTCGGGGTGTTGCGCCAAGGCGATTTCGATGAGCGCTGGCAGATCCAGCGGCTGTCCCGCAGCTTGCGCTGGTGCGACTTCGTCGGGTGCCACAGCAGGTGCCGCTGCCCCCCGGACATCCGGATCCGAGGCATACACCGGCGTGACCGATTCGGTCGCCATCTCAGCCGAACCGGTAGCACGATAGTGCTGGCACCCCGGGGGGCCAGTCAGCAGCATAACGCCGATGGAAATCACCAGAAAAAACTTCGACAAGTGCGACTCCTTTTGCCGCCGACTAGCCATAAAACCACCCCTTTTCCTCGGCAGGGCCGGGGGATTTCGACAGCGTTACACAGGCGGTGCGTGCGCCTGCCCAGTTGGAGCGAAGTACCACCTATCCGTTTTATCGGCAAGCCGAGTGAAACACTTCGCGCGAATTGCCTCGCGCAGGGCGGCCTGCTGCAATGCCAAAAGGAAGATTGAAGACTTTCACCGCCCCAAAACGGAACGAGTTGCGCATTTTCTTAGGTAGCCTTGTCCAGGTGACCTGCTTTTCATAATAAAAATGTCGCCGAACAAGCCGACCGAGTGTCGCGAGCAGTGATGTGGCAGATACGCAAAGAGTTCACAGGCGGAGGGCAGGGAGCGGAGACACAAAGATGAGGAAGTTCGTTCTTGTCGGAGCTGCACTGGGGCTGTGTTTGCTCATAGCCAGCTTGTCCGGGGCGCTGCGTCCGACGGCGCCTTTGGTCGTCGAAGTGGGCAAAGTCAATCCGTGGACCCATCTCAGGATAAACAACGACCCCGATGAATTTCGTTTTGCGGTAGTGGCGGACCGAACCGGCGGGCACCGACCGCTTATCTTTTCCCGGGCAGTGGAGCAGCTCAATCTCCTGCAGCCGGAGTTCGTTATTAGTGTCGGCGACTTGATCGAAGGATACAGCAAAGAGCGCGAGCTGTTGGAACGGCAATGGCGCGAATTTCAGGGCTTCGTCCGCCGGCTCCATATGCCGTTCTTCTACACGCCGGGCAATCACGATATCTCCAACGAGTTGCAGGACCGCGTCTGGGTCGAGAAGTATGGCCGCCGCTGGTACCATTTCGTGTATCGCAATGTGCTGTTCCTCATACTCAACAGCGAAGATCCGCCGGGCCAGGAGCACGGCAACTTCTCCAAGCAACAGGTCGAGTATGTCAAGCAAGTGCTCCGGGACAACGATCAGGTGCGCTGGACTTTCGTGGCATTTCACAAGCCAGCCTGGCGGGCACCCGACTTGGAAAAAAACGGCTGGCTGGAAATCGAAAAGGCGCTGGCTGACCGGCCTTATACGGTTTTCGTCGGCCATCTGCATCGCTATCAGAAGTGCGTGCGTCAAGGGCGTGTCTATTACCAGCTGGCGACTACCGGCGGCGTCAGCAAAGTGCGCGGCCCCGAGTATGGCGAATGCGACCATATCGCCTGGGTCACCATGAAAAAAGAAGGGCCGATCGTTGCCAATGTGCTTTTGGAAGGGGTGCTCACCGACGATCTGCGGCTGCCGCAAACCGACGAGCCGGGCACCAAAACGAAAAGGCTAGCGACCTATCCCGTGCGGGGCAAAGTCACTGTGGATGGTCAGCCGGCCGCCGGCATTTGGGTCCGGCTGCATCCCACCACGGGTAAAGATAACAGGCGCTTCGGCACACCGGACGGACTTACCGCCGCCGATGGCTCCTTTGTATTGAGCACATATGTTCCCAACGACGGTGCGCCGGAAGGGGAGTATATCGTGACTTTCTTCTGGCCGGACATGCCGGCCCAGTACGACGGGCGTACGCCTGTCCGCAATCGCCTACCTGCTCGCTACGGCGACGTCAAGACCTCCGACTACCGGGTCGTCGTCAACCGGGAGCCTATGAAGTTGGAATTCGATTTGACTTCCAAGTAAGCAGCCGCCGGTCTACTTGAGATACGGGCGGCACCGGCCTGGACTGGTAACCAGGGAGCGGGCGCTCGCGGCGAGGCAATGCAAGTTTGGCCGCGGCGCCCAACGGGCTAGCTTAGCCGTTGCCTGAGGATCATTTCCAGCGGCGCCGGTCCTCGAGGATGACGCGGGCGGCATTGTAGCCACATGCGCCTATGACGCCGCCGCCAGGATGGGCCGCACTACCACATAAGTACAGGCCCACGATCGGAGTGCGGTACTGACTCCACCCGACGACGGGCCGTTGAAAGAAAAGTTGGTGCGGCACCATAGCCCCCTGGAAAATATTGCCGCCGGTCAGCCCGAAAGTCCGCTCGATGTCCACGGGAGACAAGACCTGACGGTGGAGGATCGCCTGTCGGATATTAGGCGCGTATTGTGCCAATACGTCCAGGCAGCGATCGACGAAGGCTTCTTTGTGATCGTCCCAGGAACCCTGCGCCAGCCGATAGGGAGCGTACTGGACGAAAAGGCCCATGATGTGCTTTCCCGGCGGCGCTAGGGTTTCGTCCATAACCGTCGGCAGCGTACACTCCAGGATCGGGTACGTAGAGGGAACCCCCCGACGCGCTTCGTCGTAAGCTCGTTCCATGTAATCCAGATCCGGACAGATATGGATGGTGCCGCGATGTTGCGGACCCGGCTGGCGCCCGGGCAGAGCGCGGAAATCGGGCAATTCAGCCAAGGCCAAATTGATCTTGAGCGAGGCGCTGGAATAATCCACACGCTCGATAGCTTGCACGAAGGGTTCGGGCAGGTGTTTTCTCCCCACCAGACGGCAGAAGGTAACGTGAGCGTCGGCCCCCGAAGCCACGCAGCGGGCACGGTATTCACGTCCATCGGCGAGGATGACCCCTTGTGTCTGGCCATTGCTTACCTGGATGGACTGCACTTCCGCTTGGCAGAGGATATGCGCGCCTCGGTCTTCGGCAGCACGAGCCAAAGCCTGAGTCAGAGCCCCCATGCCGCCGCGCACATACCCCCATACGCCCCGTACGCCTTCGCATTCCCCCATGACGTGATGGAACAATACATAGCCAGTTCCAGGCGTCGAAGGAGAAGCGAAAGCGCCGATGACCGCATCGGTAGCTAGCGTGGCTTTCAGCTGCTCGGACTCGAACCAGTCGTCCAGGATGGTCCGTGCCGGAGCCGTCAGAATGCGCAACGCCCAGCGGCCATCGTCCTGGCCGAGCCGACGGAACCGCCAGGCCAGACGCGCCCAGCGCGTCCAATCGCTCAGCCGGTAGGACCAGGGATCCGGCGGCGCTTCCAAAAGCAGCGGCTCGAGAAAGCGCGCTACCCGGTCGAGCATGGCTTCGTAGCGCGGGTATGCAGCCGCATCGGCTGCCGAGAATTTGCCTATTTCCCGACGGTTGAGCTCCGGATCGGGACCCAAAAAGAGATACCGGCCGTCCGGGAAAGGGGTGAACGAAGAAGGATTGCGCGCGAGCATCTGGAAGCCATATTTGGCCAGTTGCAAATGGCGCACGATCTCCGGGCGGAACAAGCTGTTGACATAGGCGGCGGTGGAAACGCGGTACCCGGGCCAGATTTCTTCGGTGACGCAAGCGCCTCCGACCACCGGTCTTTTTTCCAGGATCAGCACGCGCAAGCCGGCCTCTGCCAGGTAGGCACCAGCAACCAGTCCGTTGTGCCCTGCGCCGACAATGATGACATCGTAGCTCGACGGCATGCTCGCCCTCGACAACAAGCGGACTCGGTGGGCTAGAAACGGCAAGGGACCGGTCGTGCCGGCCCCTTGTCCGAACTGGCGATCTTACTCGTGCGCCGTCCTAGCGGCGACGTCTATTGCTTGTCGTTTTCGAATTTTAGGGGCACCGTCCACAGATAGATGGTGTGCTCGCGCTGCCCTTCACCCGGGGGCGTGAAATTGATGACTTTATCGGGCTTGACCCCGCGCATGTCGAAATCGTGGGAGACGATGCGGGCTCCTGGTTTGAGCTTCTTGAGTTGCGGGATCAGTTTGACATTGAGGCTCGGGAGCAAGTAAAGGGTGACGACCGTAGCTTCGCTGAGATCGAGCGTGAAAATATCCTTTTGCTCGATGGTGACCAGTTTTTCCACGCCGTTTTTCTTGACGTTGTCCAGCGATTCTTTGACGCGCTCGGGGTCTATGTCGAAACCCTTGGCTTTGCAGCCGTACTTTTTGGCGGCGGTGACAACGATGCGGCCGTCCCCGCAGCCCAAGTCGTACACGATGTCGTCTTTGGTGACTTTGGCGATTTCCAGCATCTTGTCCACGACTGGCTGCGGAGTGGGCACATAGATGACATCGGGACGACGCGTTTCTTGTGCCCGGGCGCAACTGCCCACCGCCCACACGGTCAGGATGCCCATCGCACCGAGCAATGCCCCCACCGCTCCCAGGGCGAACACTTGCCTCTTCATCGCTGCCTCCTTCGAACTACCTGTTGCACTCCCGCTGCCGTGTGATTCCACCACAGGAATCTCTGAATCGCTTCGGCAGTGTCGGGTACTGACTCTGTTATACTAAACATGCCTGCCAGTTGGAAGTTGCTGACCCGCCGAGGCTATGTGATCCGTCGAGACAGCCAAGCCAGGCACGCTGCGACTCGTCGTCTGCAGGGCTTGCGAGATCCACCACAGTGGCAATCCCACCGCCACGGGTACCAGTCCCAGGATCACCGACAAGGTGCCGGCGTAATTGACAGCAGAATAGAGCATAAAAAAGCAATTCCCGCAGAAAATCAACGGCAACAAGGGATACAGCGGCACACGAAACGGGCGTGGCACTTCTGAATCGCGCTCGCGCAGCACGAAAACTGCCAGACCGGTCAGCAAGAAGAAGCTCCAGAAGACCGGCGCCGAAGCTGCGAGCAGAGTGTCGAACCCCCCGCCGTACTTGTCCCACGGGATCGGCGACAGACCGATACTCATCAAAAACTTGTCCAATATGGACTGGCCGGGTGCCGTACCTACCCCCAGGATCAAGACCACCGTCAAGCCCCACTGTACGACCAAAGACCACAGCGGCGTTTGCCAGCGCCTGTGCCATGTACCCAGCCCCGCAAAGAGCCGGTGTTCGCTCCCCAGCGACGAGTACACGCGAGCGCCGGTAAAAATCATGCCGTTGATCGCTCCCAAGGCAGAGATCATCACGAGCACGCACATGGCCTTGCCGGCGTATTCTCCGAGACGCAGCGCCAGCACATCGGCAGCTATTTCTTTCGCTTGTCGCGCTCCCTCGAACCCCAGCGCCGCCAAGTAGGCCGCGTTGACCGCTAAATAAATGGCCGTGATCCCCAATAGACCCAGGATGAGCGACAAGGGAATGTTGCGGCGTTGTTTCCGCACCTCGGCGGCTACGAAGGCGGCGTCATTCCAACCTCCGTAGGTATACATGACCAATATCATGGCCAGTCCCAAGTTGGCCGTGGCGCCGGCGGGCACAGACACCGGCTCGGCCAACACTTCGGGACGTCCCCAGAGGAAACCGACCAATACGATGCCGCCCAGGCCCAGTACTTTTGCCAGCGTCAAAATGTTTTGCGTCCATTTGCCCAGCACGACACCCAGGGTGTTGAATACGGTCAACACAGTCACTGCCGCCACGGCGAGCAATACATGCACTTCCTGGTACTGGGACCATCCCAAAAGCCGAGCCCCGTACTCGGCAAAAATGTATGCCATCATCCCAATACTGGCTGTCAGTACCACGGCTAGTTGGGCCCAGCCGAAAAGAAAGCCCATCCACGAGCCGAACGCGCGGGTGAGATAGACATAATCGCCTCCAGACCGTGGGTAGGCGGTCGCCAATTCCGCGTAGCACAATGCCCCAATGAGGGATAGCACACCGCCTAGTCCCCACACCAACAGCGCTTGCCACGGCTGGACCACGTTGCTGAATATCAAGGGCGCCGTCTTGTAGATCCCAGAGCCGATGACAATGCCCACGATAATGCTGGTCGCATCGAATAACCCCAAGGCTGCTTTAGGCCCCTGCCCATCGGTCAATTTGTCTTGCATGAGCTACCCTTCCGGACGATCGCTTCAAGGTGTTTTCCGGCGGCCCGCCGGTTCACTTGGCCGACCATAAACTCGTTCCCTTCGAACCCGAGTTGCAAACGGCCAAGTCAGTCTGGCGTCGTTAACTCTACCCAGCTTACCATGTAGCAGTCGCTACGGCCAGTAGCTGGTTTACGGTCCTCAGAAAGATTTAACAAGAACAGCCCCACTTTACCTGGTGAGGCGGGTCGTAGTTTGTCGCAGGCGCCGGTTCCTTGCGGGTCAATGCAAAAGCGAGCCGGCGTTAGACCGGCTCGCCTAGACTCCGTTCACTCAGCAGTTTCGTGGGCGCTTCTTTCAGGACTAGTCCAAGGAATTGATCGTCTCCCCGCCTACACGAGTAACGAGTGACGCCAGGATGTCAATATCAATCGTCTGGGAAAGGAAGCGCACACTCCCATCGCAAAAGAGGATATTGGCGCCTCCGGTATGGAAGGCATAAATCTCGTTGTCGTTGGTGCAGTTGATGCCGCAAGGACCTGGAGTGACCAAGCCGTCGCTGGTGAACCCATGTAAGGTAAATTCTGCGTCACGATCGGCCCATCCGCCCCCCGACCAGCGGGTCGCCGCTACGAATCGTCCAGCCCGCCAGCGCTGTGGCCGGCCCGCATCTTCCGGCAGTAATAGCGTATTCGATGTACCGTCGTTGATCTCGCCGGTGTTCAATTTGATCATGCGATTGGCCAACAGTACACCCTGATAGTTGGGTCGGACCCGAATAAGGCCTGCTGTGACCAGAGCAGTCGAGACATTATTGACAGGAGCGTAATCTCCACACGCGGCTTGCCAGTTGGAAAACCCGCCGCTAGTGAAAACGTCCAGACGTGGATTAGGCGCCGACGGGCACTGATACGTTTTAATCTGCGTGGTCACCACTGGGCGGTTGACAGGGTCCCGAAAGTCGGCATTGAAATTGTACGCTTTGTAAAGGGCCTCTTGCTCTATGTAAGGCAGAATGAAAAGGCCCCATCCATGCCAAATGCCGTCAACTTGCACCCCCAGTTGCGGAAAACGTCGAGTGATGGAA
The DNA here is from genome assembly GCA_040289265.1 of Gemmataceae bacterium. Classification (GTDB taxonomy): domain Bacteria; phylum Planctomycetota; class Planctomycetia; order Gemmatales; family HRBIN36; genus PSKW01. The sequence continues at coordinate 311,137 of PSKW01000002.1, read as the reverse complement.
GCTGGGGGCAGGGCGTTGCCGTTATTGCCGGCGAAATTGTGCATCGCCAAACCGATTTGTTTGAGGTTGTTGCTACACGACATGCGGTTAGCAGCTTCGCGCACTTTTTGCACCGCCGGCAACAGTAAAGCGATCAGGATTGCAATGATGGCGATCACCACCAATAGCTCGATCAGGGTAAAGCCACGGCTCCAACTCTGTGTCCCGCCTTGCATCTGACCCTCCTCTCCTAAGTGATGCCCGATCGTACTTGTTCCCACAGCGAACTGTCTGCGGTCCCTATTTTGCGTTTTGCCCCAGCCAGAAGTACAAGGGCGAGCGCCGGGAAACTCTGACCGTGCAGAACGCGCGGATCAGCTTAATAAACGATTAAAGCAACCCGCGATGGAGATGTCGAGAAAATTCCTTAGGATTTCTATGTAGATTGCCGGCTGTTTTATGCCGAGGTACTCGATGGCACGGGGAAGTGACAAGTTTACGGCGACGAGCCGAGGCTTGAAAAGTCACACAGGAACACCTTTTGGCAGGCCGAGCGCGAGGAAAAGCGGCATCGCATGCCAACACAACAGGAGCCGTGCACATGTTGCCAGGCCCGCAAGAGGACCTATTCTGCCCCAAAACGGGCAGGTCTTGTTCTGATCCGCGCCTCTCGCTCTGTCTGGGCCAGTGATTAGAAGTTGCCGGCCTGCACCGGCGGGGCGAGCTGGACCGGCCCTTCTTGCGGTGGTGCAGGGGCACCGGGTGGCGTGCCCAAACGGGTTACGTCCTGTTGGAGCTGCTGGATTCGCTCGCCGGACTCGAGGTGATGGCGTCGGAACTCCAATGCTGCCGGTCCGATAATCACCAACGCTGCCGCGACCCACAGGCAGGTAACGGTCGGGAACAGTAGCCAGAAGGTGGTGCGATTGGCCTGCGCTTCGGCGCGTTGACGCAACGTCGTGCGCACGGCATTGGCGTACTCCATGAGCGAGCTGGTCACGTCGGTGCCGAGCCGCTCCGATTGGCCGAGGATGGTAGCCAGGTTGCGGATTTCGGGCAAATCCACGCGCTGGGCGAATTGCTGCAGCGCCTGGTCGAGTGTGGCAATTTCGGCTTGTTGCCGGACGATATCCAATTCGTCGGCCATGAGCGGATGGGCGGCGCGGATTTCTTGACTCACTCTATGCAGGGAAGCCAGAAGGTTTTGGCCGGCGCTCAGGCTCAGCGTGAGCATGTCCAAAGCCAGCGGCAGGCCACGTTGTAGCCTGCGGGCACGCAATCGGCCCCGGTACTGGATGTACAAACGCGGCAGGCTATACCCCAGTATGGCCACTACCCCGCCGGCAATCATGATGCGGAACACGTGTTCACGGTCTGCCAGCAAAGCCACGACGCACGCCACAAAAAGGGGGACAAAAACCAACAGAGTGCGCAGCGCCAAGTATTCGGTCAGCGCAGTGGGGCGATAATACCCAGCGGCGCGCAACTCGCGCGACAGCACGTCACGCGCTGTTGCTGTGACCGGAGGGGCCAGTCCGGGCGTCAGCACTCCCAGGATCAATTCCTGGGGCTCGGTACCGTCGCTGGGATCCTCTCGGCTGCGCCGTATCCATAAGTGACCGGCGTACAGTACTAAAAATGCAATCGTCGTCACGACCACGGTTATGCCTACCAGCGGTAGCCAGTCTTGCCACATTGCTCTAGTCCTCGGCTATTGTTCACCACTCCGGTTCTTATCGGCCAGCGCTCCTGCACACAAGCAGCGTGGTCAGTATTCCACCTTGAGCAAGAAGTACATCCACAATCCGCCTACAAGCTCGAGTAACAATGCCGAGCCGAGTAGGGTCATGCCCAGGGACGATTCGAAAAAGCGAGCGGCGTAAGATGGGTCGGTGATCCAATACAAAGCGACTACGCCGGGGACAGCCAAGGCAAGGAAAGCGGCGCTCAAGCGACCGAGTGCCGTAGCGGCACGGAAGTAGCCTCGGTATTGATTGCGGTCACGGCAGCTGGCTGCCAAACGGTCCACCAGGAGTGCCAAATTGCCGCCGGTGGTGCGGTGCAACGTCACCAGAGACACGAAGAAGTTGAAATCAGGTAAACGCAGACGCTCGGCCACGGTCTGCAAAGCGGTCGGTGCCGACAGGCCGAGTTCCAAGTGCTCGGCACAGCGGCGGAACTCGCCCGCCAAGGGACCGCCTTGCTGTCCCAAAAGAGCGATGCTTTGTTCTACCGTCAAGCCCGCACGGAGTGCCCGGGCAAAGCTGAAGAAAACGTCGGGCAACTCTTCTTGCACCTGACGCTGCCAGCGCCCGCGCAGGCCCAGGAAAAGCAGCATGGGCACTGCTAGCCCCACGACCAGTCCGGTGGCGGCTGCTGGCAGAGTCTCTTGCCACAAGTACATAGCCAGGGCCCCCGCACTGCCGGCCAGCGCCATCAGGCCCAGCGCATGATCGGCTTGCAGCGGCAAGGCAGTAGCGTGGATCAAGTATTCGAAACCACGGTCCAGACGCCGCGCCAAGGTGGGCGGCCGACGCATTTCTTCCAGTTGCTGGAGCAGACTCTGGGTGTCGGGCTCGGCAGGCTCTTTGTTGCGCGCATGCTCCCACAGGTCGCGCACGACGAAAAGTATTGCCAAGGCGCCGATGGTGGTCAGTGCCACGACCAGTATGGGGAAAAGGGGTATGCCGGATAACCATTGTTCAAGGGGTATCATGACGCAACTCCTGTTCGTCGTGTATCCACGGCAAGGAATCGGTCGGCTTGTACGGGCTCGGCTGACACGCGCCCTCGGCGCAGACGGGGATGACCCGTTCTGCGAAGAGGTCCGCGGGCACAGGCACACCGCTTATTTTGAGACGCGGCAGAAACGTGGGCACATGCCCAGTGGCGTAAAACTCGCCCACGGCGACCCCATCTTGCACGCCGGTCTGACGGAATCCGAAAAGATCTTTGACGATGTAAGTGCGCTTGCGCAGCCCGCATATTTCGGAAACGCGGACTACTTTGCGTGGGCCGCCTTTGAGACGCGCCAGGTGAACGACCAAACGGATGGCACCTGCCACGTATTGACGAATGATGGGCACCGGAAGCTCGTAGCCGGCCAAAGCGACCATCATTTCCAAGCGCGCCAAGGCATCGCGCGTGTCGTTGGCATGGATGGTGGTCAGGGACCCTTCGTGCCCGGTGTTCATGGCCTGGAGCATATCCAGGGCTTCGGGGCCGCGTACTTCGCCGAGGATGATCCGGTCCGGCCGCATACGCAGGCTGTTGCGGACCAGCTCCCGTTGGCGCACTTCGCCTATGCCTTCCAAATTGGGCGGCCGTGTCTCCAACTTCACCACGTGGGGCTGCTGCAGCTGCAGTTCGGCAGCGTCCTCGATGGTCACCAGTCTTTCGTCCGGGGGAATAAAAGCCGAGAGGATGTTGAGGAGGGTGGTTTTGCCGGCTCCAGCACCGCCGGAGATAAGGATGTTGATGCGCGCCTGTACCGCCGCCCGCAACAGTTCCAGCACCTCGGCTGGGAAGGTGCCGTTGTTCATCAAGTCGGTCGCCGTCAGACGCACTCCGAAACGGCGGATGGACAGAATCGGCCCTTCGAGCGCCAAGGGTGGCACAATGGCATTGACGCGCGATCCATCGGGCAATCGGGCGTCCACCATAGGCGCGGCTTCGTCCACACGCCGCCCTACCCGCGCCACGATGCGCTGGATCACCTGCAACAAATGGTGCTCGTCGTAAAAAGTCACGTCGGTCAGTTCCAGACGCCCGTGCCGCTCGATGTAGACCGTCTTGGGCCCGTTGACCAGAATATCGCTGATCGTGGGATCTTGCAGCAACGGCTCCAGGGGGCCGAGGCCAAATACCTCGTCCAGGATCTCGGCGACCAGCCGCTCACGTTCCCGTGCCGTCAGAGCCTCGGACGCAGTCGCTGCCAGCCGATCGGCTAGTGCGTGTACCTCGCGACGCAATCGCTCGGGTTTCCAGCGTCCCAGGCGCGACAAGTCGAGCAATTCGACGATCTGTTTATGGATGTCCACCTTGAGCCGTTGTAGCTTGTCAGTAGCTTGTTCCGGTTTAGCAGGCACCGCTGTGGTCAACGCTCGCATATATGCTTCTCCTCTGTCCGTTGCTTCAGCCTGGTTGCACTGGCCAGCGCGATCCTTCGTGTCGTCAGTGTTTTCCAGAGGGCGCGTTTTTCGCTCGAGGCCGTACCCGCTTGTCCCACCGACTTGGACCAAGGCCGTCTATTCCACCAGTCGCAGTTTCGCCAGGTAACGATTCCAGGTGTCTGCGCCTTGTTGCAACCGGTATTGGCTGTCGGTAACCAGCGTCGAGAGACCGAGCATCGTCGGTTGCAATACCAGTCTGAGATAATGGTTGCCGTGCCCATCGTCCTGTGTCTGGACGTGGACGATCCGGGCGGCGACGAAGCCTGTGACGATGGCCGTGCCATTTTCATCGCCGATGCCCGGCTGAGCCGGATCGGCAGTGTAGGAAACAAAAAGGGGCCAGACACGCGGCTCCGCACGTGCCGCGACCTGATCGAGCGCTTGCTGCACAAGGCTCAGCTCGGAGCTACCCTGGGCAGGGCCGTGGGCGGTAGCGACCACCGGCAGTGTCAGATCGGAACGCAGCACGAACTGAGCGCCGTAGTCGGCCAGGTCTTGTTGCGTTACTCCTGAGCCGATCTGTCGGGAAACATCGGACCATTGCATAGCTGCCAGTTGCAGGAAGACCGCCTCGCTGGGGGCGCTCGTTCCCTGTAGCGGGATGAGCACTTCCACTTCGCGCAAGCCATCTGCGCCGGGGGCGAAAGTGTGGGTCGCCCGATCGAAAGCATACAGGTCACCGCCGAACTGGCTCTGATACTCCCAAGCGCGCGTGTTGAGCAGGGTGCGATCGGAAACGAGAGCGATGGGCATAAGGGGCACTGCAGCACTGGTCTGCGGGCGGATGCCCAGCACGTCGTGGTCGAGCATAGCCGTGCTGACGGCGAGGGCATTGCGCGTCGGCATCAGTACGAACGCACCCCACCATAAGCGCAGGGGATTGCCTCGCGCTCGTGTGCGCTGACCACGTATGCGGACTGCGTTCGTCACGTGCAAGTAGGGGCTTTCTGCCCGTTGAAATGTCGGATCCCGCGGATGATCGAGCGTGCCGAAAAGGATGTCGCCTTGCTCGAGGTTTTGCGGATTGTCTTGCAAGACCAAAGGCTCCCCGGCAACAGGGTTGGCGCGTGCGTAGGCGATGGCCCGGGCTCGGGCAGAAACCAAGATCGTTTGCGCGACCGGTTCGGGATCGTCGGTCAATAGTCGCTCGTCAACTAACTCGAGAGCAGCCGCCAGCGCGGCGCTGTCAACAGACGTTTGCAGACTGGCCTTGGCCTCGGCCAGCTGGCCCAAACTGAGTGCCAGGGCGATGACGCCCAGCAGCACCAGCATGGCGAACAGGACCAACGCGGTCAAGCTGCCCCGCCGCACCAAGCGCATATCGAAGGCTGCACGTCTGGTCATGATGACATAGCTCGTGGACTGCCAGAGGTGCGTTTCCTCCGACGGAGGAAAGGGGAGGGGCGTACCTTTGGGTTGTTCCTTGCTTGTCGTCAGCGTCTAGTACCGGGACAGGTCGGGCAGCGGGCACCCTGGCTCGGCGGCCGGAAGTTGAAATACCCGGCAGTACGAACAGCCTGCCCCGATGCAGACGCAGCGGGAGCCTGTGGCATGCCGGCCCGCACTTGTTCGTGGGTCATGAACGTCCCACCTGGCCCGAATACATAATACCCTTGCGCGTGCAAACCGCTATAACGCTCTACCATGACCGGCGCCGGTGCGGGAGTGTATTTCACATCCAGGATGCGTGCCAGGTCGGCCTCGCTTACGATCAGTTCCCCGTTCAGGAATTGAGCCACGCGCTGGTCTTCGTCACGGTATTCGGCGCTGCCCGGGATGGCGTACCCTTTGCGCGCCGCTTTGCGATACTCGGTCTTGTCCGCTTCCGAAATGGGAATCAAAGACAGGTACCCCTTGTCCTTGGCGAACTCGATGACCGCGGCACGGTACGGATTGGCTTCCAGGGTGAAATTGACCGGGCAGCCAGTCCCCAACGGCGTGGCCACCGGCACCAGACTGTTGCGCTTGGCGATAACCCGCACATAGCGAGCGATAGCCCCCGTGCGGGTCACGCTGGCGCCGTCCGGACGGGTTACGTCGGTGGTCAAATAAACGTCTACCAAATCGTCCACTTCGATCAGGCCGCCGGCACATTGTTCCTTGAGTACGGCGACGTGGACCGCTCGCATCCCGGGCGTGATACGCACCTCCAGGGCAGTCGGTGGACGCAATTCTTCCAGGTCCTCCTTGAGGATGGGTTTGTCCACCGGAATGTTGACGCGTGCCACCCGGCGGATGGCTGCATTGACCACCGGGGGCAAGTATTGGTCCCGATACGCTTTGTAGTGCTCGACTTCGTCCGGCCGCAAGGGACGCACACGGACATCGCCGCTGTGGATATGACTGCCCTCGTAAATGTTGGCGGCTGCGACCAGCACAGCCGGCATCGGTTCCCGTGGCGGCGGAGCAGGTTTTTCCCAATAGCCGCTCGCCTTCAACGCCACGGCAGTACCCAACCCGATCAGAACCGCTAGGGCTAACAGAAAAAAGGTGCTCGCTCTCAAGGCTCGACCTCCTCTTATGGGTAGCGCGTCACTCTTTGCGCATAACCGTGCAAGCTACCAACTGTTGATTGCGAATGCTTATGCCGACAAAAGCCAAGAAATCCGGGACGGCCTGATGCGCCGGCAGACGCACGCATACCTGAATCGGATCTCCGGAGCGCACGGGTTGGCCCGTATTGGGATCCGTCAGAGTGGCGGTGATTTGTGCTTGTCCCAAATTGCCGCCGCCCAGGATGCGACGGGCAGCCTGTTGCACGTCCGTCAGGGAGCCTCCCAGCGCTGCCACACGCGCTCCCTCGCGGCTGGCTGCCTGGAGTTGCTGCCGCGCCGCCAGCAGCATGCTGAATTCCACGACTGCCAGAATAAGCGCCAAAAGGATGGGCAAAACCAGGATCAGTTCCACGGCAAAACTGCCGCGACGTCCGCCACCTGCGCGTTGTTTTGCCGACTGCCTCATAGCGTCTCTCCATCCTAACGCTCGGCGACAGCGCTAAGAAAAATTCTCCCTCCGTCTTGTCGCGCCATAACGCACATCAAGGCATCAGTCGCGCCCTGCGATGAGCGCACATCGGCGTCAAAGCCCTTGGAGACCACAGGAGCCGCCACTTTCAAATCCACACGCCAATTCCAAAGCAGCACCAAAGCGGCACTGAGCGCTACGACAGGAGCATAGCTCATGATCCGCTTGCGCGGCTGGCCACCCGACGAAGGCGAAGCTGCTCGCGAGTAATCGCGCACAGTGCGGCTCGCTCCCCGCGTCACGATACTGCCCAGCAGCAAGAACACAGTGACGACGAGCAGCAGCATGGCACTGACAAAAAGGATCCAAAGCACCAATCTAGCTCCTACCCAGGCACCGACGGCGGCGAACAACTTGACATCTCCGCCGCCGCCACTGCCCAGGAGCCAGATCACGAAAAATAGGACAAAGGCCAACAAGAACCCGCTGGAGGCGAACAGCAGACCGTCGAGAAGTCCGTACCACAACCCGGGACCGAGAACCCAAACGGACTGCCCGCTGGAGCCCAGCCAAGCGCCCCGCACGAGGTTGGCCAAAAAGCCTAGGGGAAGGGCAGTGAGAGTGATCCACTTCGGTATCACGCGGGTGCGGTAATCCACCCACGCCGCCATGCCGGTCGTGCCGACCAGCACAGCATAACAAATCCACCCAAAGACTGGATCCGGAAAGAAAGGCTGTTGCATAAGCCCGCACCAGCTTTCTCGCAGGGGAGGTCCGGTACCAGCTTAGGGTAAAACGAGAGCGGATTCAAACAATCCGTTGTCACTTCGCAAAACGTGTCTTTCTGGGAGCGGCCACAAATCCGGAACAATCGCTAAGCGCTATGCTTCCGCGTGGCCCCTCGCTCCTTGTGGAACTCGAGCCAGGTTGAGGTCAGATAAGGACCAACCCTGGCTCGAGGTCGCACTCGGTAAAGTTCAAGAGACCCAGATTGGGTTTAGTCGCAAGGACTGCCATCCACATTGCACGCCGTAGCCGATGGATTGCCGATCGGGATGGTATCGCAAGCATCCGTGGTGGCCGAGCCGGAGCTGGAAGCAATGCAATTGCTCTGGCCGCTGAAGCTGTACGCCTGGCTCAGCGACATGATGGCATTGGCCAGCTCTTCGAGCTCGTTGTTGACGGCGTTGCGCAGGCCGGCGAGCCCGACAGTGATGCCCAACACCAGAAGCGTTGCAACGAAAACTAACTCGGTCGAAACCACAAAACCCGCATCGTCACGCCACAGTTTCACGAACAAGCGACGCATAAAACACCTCCCCTTGAAATTCAGGCGATGCCCCCTATAAGGTTAACACACCTTCCACAACGTGTACCGATCAATCGCAAGGACTGCCATCCACATCGCACACCGTAGCCGCTGGATTGCCGATCGGGATGGTATCGCAGGTATCCGTGGTAGCCGAGCCGGCGCTGGAAGCAATGCAGTTGCTCTGACCGCTGAAGCTGTACGCCTGGCTCAGCGACATGATGGCATTGGCCAGCTCTTCGAGCTCGTTGTTGACAGCATTGCGTAAGCCTGCGAGCCCAACGGTGATCCCCAGCACCAACAGCGTCGCGACGAAAACCAGCTCGGTGGAAACAACAAAACCAGCGTCGTCGCGCCACAAGCGGACCAGAACTTTGCGCATAATACTGCACCTCCCCCAAAAAAACGTTTGTTACCGTTCCCCCGCAACTTCCAAAGAGAGGAGATTGGAAGCCCTTCGGGGCGATCCACATCCGATGGATCAATTAACCCAAAGGCAATGTCGTTATTTGCACTTCTCGTGCCACAATCACAAGAAAAAGAACAGGATACGCCTTGGAGATCATTAAGTAATTTGATAGCAATGACTTGCGTTTTTATTGTCTTTGTGCACGTCCGTAGGCTAGTTGCCTGTCAGACCCAAAAAGCGTTAACGAAAGTTAACACCGGGTGTTAACACAGTTAACACTCGGTGTGAACTTACGTTCATGTTACAGATAGGAAGCTGGTTTTTAGCTTTCTATAAGTATTTTTGTAACAAGGACTTACGTTAACATAAAAGAAAAGCTGGGCTACCACTTTGTGTAGCAGCCCAGCTTTATTCAAGTTAACACTTTTGTTAACTTTGTGCAGACTTTCTAGATTGACAGATGTCTAGCCTTGGCCCTTGAAGCCCTTATTGTGGAGTTCCCAACCCGTTGCATAACTTTTTGAAGGGTCACTGTTGCTCCTGAGCGAAGGCGGCCGCCAACTGCTCGTATTGCCCTCTTTCCAGCGAGTGCAGCTTTTCCGGGCGTATACCCAATTCACGTGCTTTATTGAAGGCACGCAAGGCGGCATCGCGCTGACCGGCCCGATGGTAAGCCGCCGCCAAATGGAGAAACCTGCTTGCGGCTGGTGTTTCCTCGGACGCCTCGGTGAGGTCGCGGACTGCTTCTTGGATACGGTTGAGCGTCAGGTAGACGACGCCGCGGGTGTCCAGCATTTCCGATAGAGGTCCATAGATGGCAATTGCCCGATTGATCAGCGTCAGTGCTTCTTCGGCTTTATCTATGCGGAAAGCGAGGATCCAAGCCAGATTGTTGAGAGCTACGCCATTGTTAGGGTTGTTTTTGAGGATCTCGCGATAAACCCGTTCGGCTTCTCCGTATTCTCCGAGCATTTCTTTTAGTTCGGCATAGTGGTAGACCAGTGCTGTAGATTTAGGGTTTTTGCGTATGGCCTCTTGGATTAGGCGCGAGACGCGTGCGCCATCCTGCGCAGATACGTGCGAAGCTCGCAAAACTCGCAAGGAAACATGCGAAGCCAACTCGGCAGGGCCGCGTTTCCACAGTTTGTCGCACTGATTCAATGCTTCGGAAACCCGTCCTTGTTCGCCCAGGAAGGTGGCGTACAAGATGGGGCCTTCGGGGTGCTGATCCACGTATTGGCGGAAGAGCTTGTCGGCGACATTAGGTTCGCCGATTTGACCCAGGAGGCTGGCTGCCACTAGCGCCCGCGCTGCTTTGCTGGACGGCCGCATACTGTCGTTGTCTACGTACTCCATGAGAAGCTTGGTGGCTTGGGCGAGCCGTTGCGTGGCAGCCAAGTAACGGGCACGGACTTCCAGAGTCCGCAGGGCATCTGGCTCGAGCTGCACCAGCTTGTTGACCCAAGGTTCGGCATCTGCGGCATCGCCGCGCTGGATGAGCGTGGACGCGAAGTAGGCGACGTACTGAGGATTGAACGAATGCGTGGCCAACAGTGCGAACAAACGCTGCCGTGCCTTGGGCCAGTCCCCTTCGCGCTCGTACAGTTGCGCCAGCAGTAGGTGATCCTCCGGTTTGGATCCCTCCTTGCGGATGGCTTCTTCCAACATGGCTATGGCCTCGCGGCGGGAGCTACGATAGGGACGGGACGCCAGGATGACTGCCAGGGTACGACGGTCTGCTGCCGTAGGTGACTCTTTCATGTTTTCTTTGAGCAGGTTCACGGCGGTCTGGTATTTTTCGTAATCGCCTGGGGCCAGGACTAAAGCCAGTCCGCGTCGGGCCCAGCGGACCAACTCTGCTGGGGCTTTGCTGGCTGGATCGAGGATTTTGCGCAAATGAGGTTCAGCCTGATGCCGGTCGCCGATGTCGAGGTAGAAGCTGGCGGCTGCCCGGCGGGCTAACAAATCTTCGGGGCGTTCGCCGACGGCTTTTTCGTACTGCGCCCGAGCCATTTCCCGATCGTCGAGGAGTTGATAGCAAGCACCCAACGCCAGATAGCGGTGCTCGGGGGCGAGCTTTGCGGCGAGGTGCTCCATTTCTTTGAGGGCCTCGTCGCGGCGGCGCGTGCGGATCAGGAATTGCACCAGGGCCACGTGGTTTTCGGGCTTGGCAGGATCGAGTTCGATGCAGCGACGGAAGGCTTTTTCGGCCTTGGCGTGTTCGCCTGCTGCCCAGTAGATTTGACCCAACCACAGGAAATCGCGATCGTCCTTGGAATCGGGGGGCACTGCTTTTTCGGCTTCGGCCAAAGCTCGGGCAAAGTCTTGATTGCGCAGGAATACTTCAGCGGCCAGGCGCTGCACTTCCCCGGTGAGCGGATTTTCCTGCTGCAAGGTGCGGATCACCTGATCTGCCTCGATGTAGCGTTGCAGGCGGTAGGCCATGTGCACGACGCGCCGCAAAAACGCCGGATCCGTTTCTCCTTGCCGCACGGCTTCGAGATATTGATCCAGAGCGCGTTCCAGACGTCCTTCGAATTCGTCGAGTTCTCCTTCGCGGCGCAGCAGTCGTGCCCATCCGGGCCGACGGTTGCGCGCTTCCAAGAGCAGTCGGCGGACTTCCAGATTGGTTCCTTCCGGCGCCTGGCCTCGGCGCAGCAACCAGAACAAATAGGAGGCGCGAGCGAAAGGTGCATAGACACCGGCGTTGCCTTCTATGCGCTCGATTTCTTGCAGGGCCTGTTGGACAGCGGGTTCGTCGCCGAGAAGCATCGAGGCGTCGAACAAGAGCAGTCGCAGGCGCAAATTGTTCGGCTGTTCGCGCGCCACCTGGGCCCAGTAACGGCGGGCATCCGATAGGGCACCCATCTGATTGTAGGCGTCGGCCAATCCGAGCCACACCAGCTGACGCTCCTTGGGTGGGAGCCGGTCGAGGTTTTTTTCCAGCTGGGTGAGCTTTTGGGCCGTGTCTTTGTCCGCACGCCGCAGCCAATGACGGATCCAGGCCAGCCGCAACTCTGCGCTATCCCCGCAGGACTGTTCGGTTTCGATCAAGATTTTCTCGGCCGAGGGGAATTGCTTTTGCCTCTCTGCCAAACCGGCAAGGGCCAAGCGCAAGTCGGCACGTTTGGGTTGTGCGGCGATGGATTTTTCCAGTAGCGTGCGCGCTTCGTCCATTTTTCCCTGTGCTCCCAGGATCTCGGCACGCAGGAGAGGCACCTGGTCGTATCCTGGGCTCTTTTCGGGCACCTTGGCCAGGACTGCCTCGGCTTCGCTGAAATCGCGCATCGAAGGGGGCAAGCGCAAGTTGCGCAGGATCATGATGCGTGCCATCTGCACGCCGACCTCGGGCAGATAGGGTTGGACGATGCGAAACTCGACCAGGGCGTCTGTCCATCGGCCCTGGGCGACCAGGGCCTCGGCCAGAGCCAGTCGAGCCCGCAGTCCCTGGCCCTGGGCCGTGACAGCCCGGCGCAGCGCTACCAGCTGCCGATCGTAGTTGCCCAGCTGGGCATAGCATTGGGCTGCCATCAGATCGAGGGTGACGGCCACTTCTGGGTAATTGGTGAGTTCCGGTCTAGCTTTTTCCAGCAGTCGAACGGCGTCGCCCCAGCGACCGCTGCGCAGAGCGACGGCCCCCTCGTAGTAGTCGGCCCAAGCACTCGGGGCGCCCTCGCGGAGCAAGTTGTCGAGGGTTTTTTTCGCATCCGGCATGCGCTCGGCTTGGAGGTAGAAGCCTAGTTGCATCTGCAAAAGCTCGCGTCGAGCTAGACGGGCAGCCCGTTGTTTGCCAGGATGGTCCCCCTGTTTGCGTTCGTCGAACACTTCCAGACCCTGAGCGATGACCTCCAGGGCTCGTTCCTGGTCGCCTAGCTGGTTCTCGAGCCAGGCGAGCGACTTGTACACCAAGACGTTATGCGGGTGCGACCGCAGACCTTCGCGCAAGAAGGCGCGCGCTTCTTCCGGACGATTGCGGTCGAGCGCGATACGGGCACCGGCGAGGATCACGGCGACATCGCCAGGGGCTAGCTTGAGGGCCTCGGATATATCTTTGCTCGCCTCTTCGTTGAGTCCGAGTTGATGCCGATACAGTGCTCGGTGCAGATAAGCGTCCGAAGAGCGCCGATTGGCTTTGACCATGTCGTCCATGATTTGATCCGCTCGATTGGGTTGGCCGAGTTTGTCGCGCAGGAGAGCAGCCAGACGCGAGTAGGCGAGAACCCGATTCGGGTCCTGGGCGATAGCTTTTTCGTAGCGTTGCACCGCCGCCTGCAACTCATTGGCCTGTTCCAGGCAGCGCGCAAAATGCTCGTTGAGTTCCGCGTCGTCAGGATATTTTTCGAGGAGCTTCTCCAAATGCACGCGCGCGTCGGAAAACCGTTCGAGGTCCATAGCGATGCTGACGACCCGGCGGCGGACATCTTCGCGGTCGGGGTTCTTGCGCAATACCTCTTCGAGTCGCAAGAAAGCCTGTAAACGGGCGCGCGGCTGCCGCTCGGCCATACGATCCAGCCACATACCCAGGTGCGCCAAAGCGTCTACGTCGTTGGGCTCGTAGTGGAGATAGTTGCTCATATAGCGGATGGCCCGTTCGAGATCGGCTTGTTCGGCCAAAGCCAGGGCCCGTTCCCGCAAGGCCGTCGAGCTGCGCCGTAACTGGTAACCGTGTAACAGATGCACGCCACCCGCCAACACTATCGTCACCACGAGCACGATGAACAGAAATCGGGCGTTGATTCTCCACATTGCTGCGTCCTCCCTAGAGGCTCAGAACCTGCCACCTCTTGTCTTGCCTCGCGTAACAACTCCGCTAATAGGACCCCGCTCGCCGCAAGGGATGGCGAACAACTCACCTTTTTCGGCCTGAATATTTTCTGCGCTCTTTTGCAGCTTATTACTGCTGCAGCGTATTACTGCAGGAAAACCGGCCCCTGCGCAACTTGGCGTAGAGATGCGTCCGGGAACTCGAAAGATCGCAGCCAGCAGTAACCCGGCGCGACCTGGCGCCGATAGGCTCGCGTAAGGCAGCTTCTGCTACGATCTGGCCTTATGTGGCTTTCTCTGTCCGACCCTGATAGTATCAGACTCCAGCTCCCGTAAGGCAAATATGCGGCAAATCTTTGCCGGAAGCAAGGATTTTTTCTGCCGCATCAATGGCACGCAGGCAACGCCACGGCGGCGTGTGCGAGTCCGCATTGCCCGACAACAAGCGCAGCAGCTTTTGCCAACGCGGCCGAGTCCGCGTAATGCCGAAATAAGTGCGCCAGGCACGCAGCCGCGCGAGGGGTAGTTTTTTTTGATGGGGATCGAATTCCCAGGGATGAAAATAGAGCATAGCCGGCGTGTGCGGGCGCAGTCGAGCCTGTTGGCGGAGAGCAAGCGAAAGCAGCGCCCCAGGGAACAAGCGGAAATAGCCGCCCCCGGCGGCAGGAATACGCCGACCGCGCCACGTCCACACCAAAGGCGGCAATTCCAGTAGACGTCCGGCTTCTGTTTCTAGGTAAAAGGCGCTGAGGGGCAGAGTGGGGTCGCCATAGCGATCGTGACGAATTGGATAAATGGAGGAGTCGTAACGAAATCCCTCTTCGAGCAAGAGCTGCGGTGCCCAAGGCGTGGTCCGGCCGAGACTGAAGGTAGGGGCACGAAATCCAGCCACCTGGGCGCCAGACAACTCTTCCAGTACCTGCCGGCTGCGTCTGAGCTGCTCGCGAAAGGCAGCGCAGCCCAATTCGCTCAATCGCCTGTGGTCCCACCCGTGGCAGGCAATTTCATGTCCCTGTGCAGCGATAGTGCGCACCAGCCGCGGTTCCCGTCTGGCCAAATCGCCGACTATGAAGAAAGTGGCCCGTATGTTATGCTGCGCCAGTCGGTCCAGCAGCCACTGGGTGACGCATACCACGCGCCGACGGTAGTATTCTTCTTCGTGAGGCGCCAGAAGCAGTCCTTTGGCAGCCTCGATGCGATAATGTTCTTCGACATCCACGCTGACGATGACATCCAGAGAGGGGGCGGACGCCAAAGCTTGGTCGTGCGTAGTCACAGTGGTCCAACCTGTTGCCTTGCCGGTGCATTGTCGCCGGGTGGGTGGGCGGATCCGGCGACTAGTTTCCAAGGTATCCGGTTTTGCTCCACGACATGCCAGGACGGCGAAAGCTATACTTCTCTGGCCTATGCCTGGATGAGCGGACCATGGTATCGGGCACTCGGACAATTACGCTGGACGCGAAGCGGAAAGGATGCAAACATGGCCCTGCATGTAGTGACCGGCGGAGCGGGCTTTATCGGCTCGCATCTTGTCGAGCGACTGATAGCCGAAGGAGTGCGCGTGCGGGTGGTGGACGATTTGAGCACGGGCAAGGCACGCAATCTGGCCGCCGTGGCTGGTCAGATCGAGCTGATCACCGGCAGCGTGACCGATCGGGGCTTGTTGCGCCGCGTCTTGCAAGGGGCGGAAGTTGTATATCACTTGGCAGCCATCCCCTCGGTGCAACGGAGCGTCGAAGACCCGGAGACGACGCACCTGGTATGTGCTACGGGGACTTTGCTGGTCTTGCAGGCGGCGCGTCAAGCAGGGGTACGGCGAGTCGTCTATGCCGCTAGCAGCAGTGCCTACGGCGGCACCCCAGGAGCCGTGCGTCGCGAATCGGATCCGCTCGATCCACTCTCGCCCTATGCCGCTGCCAAATTGGCCGGGGAGCATTATTGCTGTGCATTTTCCACGGTGTACGGTCTGGAAACCGTGCGGCTGCGTTTTTTCAACATTTTTGGGCCACGCCAAGATGCCTCCAGTCCTTATTCTGGAGTGATTGCCCTTTTCATGCACGCCATGTTGCAAGGCAAGTCGCCGACGGTACATGGCGACGGTCTGCAATCGCGCGACTTCACCTATGTGGACAACGCAGTCGAGGCATGCTGGTGCGCATCGCGCGCCAGCGGAGTTTCCGGGCGTGTCTACAACATCGGCAGCGGCGCGCGCACCAGTATTTTGCAATTGGTGGCTGCTCTCAACGAGCTTTTGGGCACGCGACTGGGGCCCGTACATGGACCGCCCAGGCCAGGCGATGTGCGACACTCCCAGGCGGATATCTCGCGGGCCTGTACCGAGTTGGGCTACAAGCCACGCATTGACTTCCACGAAGGACTGCGCCGCACACTGGAATGGTACCGTGCCGAGTTGGCTCGTTGACCAAACTGCACGCATTCCAGGCGGCACGTGGAAACGCGACAATCGGTAGAGCATGGCCCGAAAGGTCGAGGCGTTGGATTCAGGCTTTGACGATTTTTTCGCGCCCGTGGGCGACGTCGCGGGTGGCATTGCGCGTGTCCACTATCAGGGAGGCGTGCTGCACGATCCAGTGCCAGTCGTATTTCGAGTGGTCGGTAACGATCAATAGCGCCTGCTGTGCTCGCAGTACCTCTTCGCTCAAGGGCAGGCTTTCCATGCGCAGATGCGGCCAATGCCTCATGCGCGGCAAAACGGGTATATACGGATCGTTATAAGCGACATGTGCGCCCTTTTTGAGCAATAGGTCCATGATTTCGAAGCCCGGCGACTCGCGCGGATCGTCCACGTCTTTTTTGTAGGCCATACCCAGGATCAAGACCCGGCTGCCTTTCAGCGGCAGCCCGCGCTCGTTGAGCGCATCTTGTAAGCGGGTGACGACGTAATGCGGCATGTGCGTATTGATTTCGCCGGCCAGCTCGATGAATCGAGTAGGCATACCGTACTTGCGTGCCACCCAGGTCAAATAGAAGGGATCAATGGGAATGCAATGCCCGCCCAGCCCGGGGCCGGGATAAAAAGCTTGGAAGCCAAAAGGCTTGGTACGCGCTGCCTCGATCACTTCCCACACATCTATGCCCATACGATCGTAGAGCATCTTCAACTCGTTGACCAGCGCGATATTGACGGCGCGGTAAGTATTTTCCAGGATTTTGCATGCCTCGGCGACCTCGGGGGTGGACACGCGGATCACTTTGACCACGACCTGCCCATAAAGGGTGCTGGCCAATTCCAGGCTGAGCGGATCGGTGGCGCCCACCACTTTGGGAATACGCGGCGCAGAGTGCTGCGGGTTGCCTGGGTCTTCGCGTTCGGGGCTGTAGGCGAGGTAAAAATCCTTGCCCGCTTTCAGTCCTGTGGCTTCGAGTATGGGCTGGACTATGCCGCGGGTCGTGCCCGGATACGTGGTGCTTTCCAACACGACGAGCTGCCCTGGACGCAGCTGCCGGGCGATGCTGCGCGCCGAGTTCTCGATATAGCTCAAGTCCGGTTCGCGGGCTTCGGTCAAAGGCGTGGGGACACATATGAGGATGGCGTCGGGTTCGTTCAGACGCGTGAAATCGCTGGTCGGTTCGAAGCCTTGTTGGAGCATGTGCTGCACGGTCCGAGCTGGAATGTGGCCGATATAGCTTTCGCCCGCGAGCAATCTGGCGACTTTGTGCGGATCAATATCGAAGCCTAGGACTGCGAACCCTTTCGCGGCGAAGGCCTGGGCCAGCGGCAAGCCCACGTAGCCCAAGCCGATGATGCCTACGCGCGCCTGCCGCTTTTCGATTCGCGCAAGCAAAACGTTCGTCGCCTGGCTCATGAAAAACTCCTCGTGGCGGGGAGAGACTCAGTGCCCATGCAGTTGTGCGGGGTACTCATGGGATGCCGCGCACGATCGGCGGCCCGATCAGCCGCGTCAGCCATACGGGCAACTTGCGCCACACAGCGATCCAGCGCTGGTAACGCCCGTTTTCGGGGCGCATGTCGCCCACGCTTCCCCGGCGTACGTAGTATTGCCAGTGTGCCGGATGGGGCACGGCACCCCATTGCTTTTTGAACCGGTATGTGTTGCTGTCCGGCGAGGAGCGACCGAAGTCGAAACACTGCTGCCCGCGTTCCACGCTGCGCACCAGCAAATGGTAATACATCAGCATGTTGGCGCAAGTCGAGTTGTAGCGGCGCAACGAACTGGCCGACGGGACTTCGGTCGTACCGCTGCCATGCAACAAAAGCGCTGCGGCCACGGCTTGTGCGCCCAGACGCACCACGCACAGCTCCGCTCGGTCGGCAAAGGTTTCCAGGATCGTCTCGAACAGACTGCGGCCAAAAACAGGCGTGCCCAGATCGCGCATATTCTCGCTGAAAACCGCATAAAACTCGGGCAACAACGCTATGCCGCCCCAGTGCACAGTCAGCCCCGTCTTTTGCCCTTTGCGCACTTGATTGCGTACCTTGGCGTCGAGCATGTTCCAGAGCCGATCGGTGCCGCAAGGCAACGGCAGGCGCATGTGCACTTTGCCCGTGACGGTCACCTGCAGCGCTCCGTGCTGGACCGGCTGCTCATGCCTCAGCTCGAGGTAGCGCACATCGAGTCGTTCGGCGAGGGCAACGGCTGCCTCGACGATAGGAGCGACTGCAGCGGCGTGTCGAACCAGCAAGCCGCCGACATTGAGGTACGGCATACTGACCAGAAAGCGACCGAAAAGGAGCGACCGCACCAGGCACAAGGGCAGCCACCCTACCAGCCGGTCGCCGTCCCAGGCTTCGATGGCATACGGGGCGTGGCGCAGAGCGCGCTGCAATACCACCAGCCACGCCGGGTCGTATGTAAGCGCCTGGGGTTGTATGCTAGCCAGCCACTCCCGCCAGGCGGCGAACCGTTCCCCGATTCGCGCCGGCGGCACGGTTCGTACCGTCGGCACCAGGGTCGAAGCAGTCATAGACATTGCTTTCCGTTAGCCGATCATGCTCTGCTGCCAGACCCACTGTCGGGCAAGCCCTTCATCGAGGCCCACTTTGGGCTGCCAGCCGAATTGTTGTTTGAGACGGGATGTATCGGCGAAGGTGTAACGCTGATCGCCTGGCCGCTCGGGTTCCTGACGCACGCGAAAACTTCGGCCACTGAGTCGTTCTAGACGCCGCAGAATATCCCAGACAGTGGCTGTTTCACCCCCGCCTACATTGAAAACCTCTCCCGGACGCGCCTCGACAGCTAGAAGGGTAGCCTCGATGCAATCGCTTATGTAGGTATTGCCGCGTACTTGCTGACCGTCGCCGTAGACGATGATTTCCTGGTCTCGCAGCAGGGCTTCGATGAAGCGGTAGTACCCCATATCGGGACGCTGGCGCGGTCCATAAATGGAAAAATAGCGCAGGATGACTATCGGTGCGCCGAAGTTGTCCAGGTAGGCGCGGCACAAATGCTCGGCGGCCAGTTTCGTCACGCCATAAGGCGATACCGGCCGTGTGGGCATATCCTCCGAGCCGATGGCGTATTTGCCGTACACCGAGGATGTAGACGCCAGAAGCAACCGGCGCACGTGCTGTCCTTCGTGCCGCCATGCTTCCAGGAGTCGTTGCGTCGCTTGCACGTTGCACGTCCAGTAGCCATCGAAATCTGTCCAGCTTTTCATCAGGCCAGCCATGGCGGCAATATGGAAAACGATTTCCACACCTTCCAATAGGCCGTCCAAATCGTCCGAGCGCAAGTCCAGTTGTCGCAGCTCGAAACCCCTCTGTTGCCGCAGCCAGGCCACATTCCTTTCTTTGAAGCTGTGCGGGTAATAGGGGATAAA
Source organism: Gemmataceae bacterium (assembly GCA_040289265.1). GTDB lineage: Bacteria > Planctomycetota > Planctomycetia > Gemmatales > HRBIN36 > PSKW01. Next base: position 291,738 of record PSKW01000002.1, on the reverse strand, counting down.
AGCGTCCACGCCGCGCACTTCATGTCCGCGGCGGATCAGCTCCTCCGACAAGTGCGATCCGATGAACCCCGCCGCCCCTGTCACCAAGCAGCGCATCTGCAGGTCTCCGTCCGTGGGTAACCGGCGAGACAGGCAACTCGCTTAGCCGCTGAGGACTTTATCATATACGGCACGCAATTTCTGCATACGGGCAGCGAAGCTGAACTGCTCCAGGATACGCTGTCGCGCCGCCTGCCCCCATTTGTGTCGGCGATCGGGATCGGTCAAGACGCGTCTCAAAGCTTGTGCCAGCATTGCTACGTCTTCAGGCGGCACCAGCAGGCCTGTACGGTCTGGCACGATCAGTCGCGGTACACCCGCAATGCGTGTGCCGATGACCGGCACTTCCATAGCCATGGCTTCCAGAACAGCATTGGGCAAACCCTCGCGCCGGCTGGACAAAACGTAGACGTCCATGGCCTCGTACCATGGGCGCGGATCGGGCTGATACCCTGCAAAATGAACGCGTTCCTGGATGCCCAACGTGCAGGCGAGACGGCTCAGGGACTGCTTTTGGGGACCATCGCCTACCAGGACGACACCAAAATCCAGTCCTTCGGCCATGAGCTGGGCGGCCGCTGCCAGCAGAATATCGAAGCCCTTTTCCTCGGACAAACGGCCCACAGCCCCCACTAAGAGCGGCCACGGTAGGCCCAGGTCTCGACGCGCCTGGCTGGGTGCCTTGTGCCTACGGTATATTTCCGCGTCTATGCCGTTTTCGATGAGGAAGCAGCGCCGCCGCGGCACGCGCGCCCGCCTGGCTATCCGATACAAGTCCTGGGAAACGCATACTACAGCGTCATAGTAGGCCAGGCAGGCACGGTCCACGGCGTGGTACAGAGGCGTCTTGGCGGTCCGGTAAGCCCATCCATGCACAGTCGTCACCAGCATCATGGGCCACAAGCGCCGCAGGAGCAATCCTAATACATCCGTCTTGTAGTCGTGGGCGTGCCAAATACGCACCTTTTCGCGTTTACAGAGCTCCACTAGCGCCTGGGCGGATCGGTAATCCAGCGGCCCGCGGTCGGCTATGCCGACAAAGGGTGCCTCCAATTCCTCAGCTCGACGCCGGAGCACTTCGATGCCGGGATCGCCCGGCGGATGCAAATAGACGCAAATAGTCCGGTACGGGGACTGGCGTAAATAGCGCGGGCCGTTGAGGATGGTCTTTTCTGGACCCCCGCCTGTCCCGGTAACTACCCGCACATCCAGGACCGTGACCTTTTCAGTCGCCGGCTGCACGTGGGCCACTCTAGCCGCGTGCAACACTGCCGACACCTGCTCACTAGGGGTAATGGATAGATGGTTTTCCCCTGCCAACCGGTCGGCTCGGCCATCCTCGCCAGGCGCGTGGGTGTGAGTGCGCCGCCCGACACTTGTGGCCGAAAGCTGCTTCCCGCGGTATCGAGGCGGCTGCTGCAAGGTCTCGTGCAACCATCCTTCGAACAAAGCGGCTTTGCACGCCCAGTCCTCCTTGTGAAGTCGGCTGCGTGCCTGCCGCTGCTCCTCGGGCAGGCCGCTTGCCAGTCGCCGGCAGACCAGTTCGGCGAACGTGTGTGCATCTCCGGCCAGGTCTACGCAGTCCGCCCATTCTCTCAAGGCAGGCAGATCTCTGGCTACTACTGGCTTGCCCGTCGCCAGGTATTCCTTGAGTTTGAGCGGCTGACAGGCGCGATTGCTCGGCACATCGGCATAGGGCAGAATGAGGATATCCAGGCCGGTCGCTAAAGCGGGTAGTTCGTCCATCGGTACCGGCCCGATGTGCTTGACTTTTGTGAGTTGCCAGATCCGAGGGGGCGGATCTCCGAGCGGGCCGATCAGCACGATCGTACCGCGCGGCACTAGCCGATCTACTGCGGTGAGGATTTCAGGGTCGAGATGATTGTGTATAAGCCCCCAAAAGCCGATGAGCGGCTTTTCCAGGGACTCTAGCAATGCGGCGTGTGCTGTCTGAGTCCGGCTGTCTTTTTGCTGCCACAGTGAAAGCTCCACGCCATGGGTCAACAAGGCGGCATTGCGCCCATAAAGCCGCGCGATACGCTCGCGCAATACATCGCTGACAGCGACGATACAATCGGCGCCCTCCACGACGGTCTTTTCCATTTCACTCAGTGCGCGGTGATCCAGTCCCGGCCAGGAGGCAAAGTCGTCCACACAGTAGTAGATCCAGCGATCCATCGGCAGGGTGTGCATGAGGTCGCCAGTGATCGGTAAAGTGGTGATGCCCACGCGAGGCGTGCTGGTTTTTTCGATGTATGGCACAAGCTGCGAGGTCAACAGCCAGCGATTGAGCCGGCGATCCGAAGTACGGGTAAAGTAAGGCCACATGCGCGGGTTGAGGACGGTCAAATGCGGATGAGACGGTCCCTGCGCGTGCGCTTTGGGACGTGACCAGTCCCGCAGTTTTTCCAGACCGCGGCGCAGTGTCGCCCAATCCCACCTGGGCGGTCGCGTGCCGATGGTGTTGATCCAATACACGCGATAGCGTGGCAATAGATGCCGGATCAAATGTTGGCAACTCGAAGGGTGCCGCCCCCAATCGTCGGCGAAGACCACGAGCGTTGCCTCGACTCGAGGAGCGGACAGCATCGTACACGCCTCTGGCACACAGGTCACGAGTGCACTCCATTGACCTTTGGGGCGAGCATCGGCGGCATAGAACTTGCGCCGCCCAGCATTTCCCGATACGTCTGCCGATAACCTGCCAGCATACGGTGTTCTGAAAAGAGCTTCCGCGCGCGGGCACGGCCGGCAGCTCCCAGACGCCGGCGCAGCTCGGCGTCACTGGCCAGCCGTACCAAATGGTCGGCCAGTCCCTCGGCATCGCCGGGGGCAGCGAGCAAGCCGGTGGTACCGTGCTCGACCAACTCGGGCACTCCTCCCACACGGGTGGCGACCACCGGCAGACCCGCCGCCATTGCTTCGAGCACCGTCAAGGGTATCCCTTCGCTGATGCTCGAGAGGAAGAATAGGTCGCTAGCAGCATACAACCGGTGCACATCCCGTCTCAGTCCTAGCAACGTCACAGTTGTCCGTAAGCCGAGTCGCTCGATGGTCCGTTCCAGAGTCGTGCCTTCTGGCCCTTCGCCGGCCAGATACATGCGCAGACTGGGGCATCGGGCGCGGGCCAGTGCCACGGCCCGCAATGCCGTTTGCTGGTCCTTCAAATAATCCAGGCGCGCTACCTGGAGGACGAGGCAGTCGTTTTCGGGGCAGGCCAAAGCGCGGCGCATGTGCAAGCGATCGAGTGTGTCGGCATCGTCGGGAAAGGGGATGCCATTGTAAATGACGCGCACGCGCGCTGCCGACAGGCCTTCGTGGGCTACAAGCGCTCGCCGCACCGCCTGGCCTACGGCAATCAGCCGATCGCGCGGTTCCACCAGCAAACGATTGAATACTACCCGCATAGGCCGGCGGTAGTCAGGATAATGCCGCCCGTGTTCGGTAAAGACAACCCCTGCGCTCCGATACAGGCGGCGCGCCAGCAGCGTGTAAAAAAAGGGAGTATACTGATGGGCGTGCAACACGTGCACCCCTTCCCGGCGACAAATACGACTCAGCCGCCAGACGCAGCGCCAGTCCCATCCCGGGCGTCGGCCGAGCACGTACACCGGCAACCCAGTACGGCGCAACTCGTCTCCGAGGAGCCCCAATTCATCCAGGCACACGAAGACGAAGCGAAACTCGTCGGCCAGGGACCGTGCCAAACGCGCTGCCAGCATTTCGGCACCGCCCACATGCAGAGCGTGGAGCACCTGGCAGATGACCGGCTTGTTTTTGACCATGACCAAGCGCTTGGCTATCCTGATCCCCTGGCCCCTATTGGGCTGTGCCGTGTTTGGCTCTGCCTTCGGCACTGTGCTGGATCAACAACTGGGCACCGCCTCTCGGCCCCAAAGTTCCCGCTGTGCTTGCTCGAAGATGAGCAATGCCAGAAGCAAATAGGTGTGGTTGCGTTTATTCTCCATGTGGTCGTGCACGACCCGACGCACGGCGTCCGGCTCGAAAATGCCCCGGTCCAGACACCGTTCGCCCAAAAGCATGCCTTCGACCAAAGGACGCAGTTCACGCCGCAGCCACAATCCCAATCGCTCGTAAGGTTGATACCCTTTCACGCCGAGTTTGGCCAGCACTTTCAATTTGATTCGGGCCAGAGTACGGCGCAGACGCCCCGCGCCCAACACGGTGCCGGTGTTGGCGTTCACGATTTCCAGAAACTCGGGCCGGAACCGCTGCAAAATGAATGCCTGGATCCGGTCGCCGCGTTTCAGTTCCGGCGGCGTCGCGAACACAGCAGCGATAAAATCGTTGTCCAAATAGGGCAGACGCACTTCCACCAGGGACTGGAATTCGACCAACGAAAGAGCTGTCTCGCGACGCAGACGCTGCGTCAAGAACACATGGGCGATGCGTTGTGCCGCCGAGGGCCATGCTTGGGTCGGTGCCAGAGCCTGTCGGAGCGAGTCGCGTGCCTCCGCCTCGATTTCTGCTGCCGACCATTGCCGAAAAAGCTCGAGTCGCGGCTCGTAGATGTAAGCGCGCAGGCGTCGCAACAGCCAGTTGGTCAGTGCTTCTTCGCTGGCCAGCCAGAACGCTTCGGCGTCGAGCGAATAATTGTACGCTTTGTCCATGTGCAAGAGCTCGCCGGCGTGACCGCGCAACAGGGCCTCGATCCCCAGCCGTCGGTACAACGGCAGCGTCGGCATGACGATGCACTGGCACAGATAATGTCCGTCGGTCAGCCGCACCATGTCGCGCAAATGCTCGCCGTACTGCCCCAGAAAATGCGTGTCCAGTATATGGCTGTGATGCGGACAGCCGGCTATCCGTGCCATGCGCCGCGCACTTGCGTGATCCAGACTGCCGTCCATCCCTAGACATACCGTGATCAGTGGAACCTGGTACCTGCTAGCCACGCCGAGGATCGTGCGCGCATCCAGTCCACCCGACAGAGAAAGGCCCAGCCGTGCCCCGTCGCCGACGCGTCGCAGGACAGCCCGCGCGAACCTTTCACAGAGTGTCTCCAAGGCCGCCTGGTCTGCCAGGGTCCGTTCTGCCGGCTGCAGATGCCAGTAGCGCTCGATGGTCACCCGGTCGTTGCAAGCGTCGTACACCAGGCAACTCGCCGCCGGGACCACGCGTATCTCTTGGAAAAAAGTGTCCTCGTTGAAAAAATGCCCGAATATGAAAAATTGCGCCAATCCGCGCGCGCTCAAGGTCCCGTCCAATGCGGGATCTACCCGCAACGCTCGAATGGAACTGCCGAACAGGAAACAACCCGGGCTATGGGTGTAGTAGAGGGGCTTCATGCCGAAGCGATCGGTGATCAGTACCAGCCGTCTCGACTGGCGATGCCACAGACAGGCAATATACAGTCCGTTGACTTGCTCGAGGAATTTGGCGCCTTTCTGTGCAAATCCCTCGACCAGAACTTGGCTGCCATCCGTCGGTACGGGATGGACTTGGCCAGCCAACTCCTGGGCCAACTCGCTGACATTGTACAACTCCCCCTCGACGAATCCTTGCCAGGTACCGTCTCGGCTAGCCACCGGCTGCGCAGCGTTTGGCCGGTGACCCAGTGTCACGCGCCCGACTGCCAGACCTATCTCGGGCACACTGACCGACTCGTTCCGATACCAGTCGTAGTGCCGCAGGCAAGCCAGCATCTGCTCCAACTCCTCGCTGAAATCCACCTGCGGCTGATGGCTCATAAGCCCGACTATGCCCGGCATCTTGCTCTCCTCTTGCGTAGCGGTACCGCCTGCTGCGGCACTACGTCACTCGGCCTCCCGCTTTTTGGCACGGCGCTTCGGGCTGAGGGTCCTCTCAACCCAGCAGCCGCACGATCTTGTCCCATTCGACGAAGACTACCTCGAAAACCCAAGCGCCGACCAGAGCCAACGTCGTAAGTGTCGCTCCCGTCAGCCGGATCGGCGTCCGCAGCCAAGTCCCTGCACGCCAGCAGGCATATGCCGCCCCAGCGTATCCGGCGAGCAGCGGCATCAACGGGACATGATAGCGCGAATGTCCGAACGAGAGCGTATGCAATCCACAGACCGTACCGACAACCAGCAGGACGAGTACATGACAGGCGACCGCTTTTTTGGGTGCCAGCCAAGCGCCCCATATAGCTGCTACTGCAACCAATGCATAACTGCCCGGCACAAGACCCGCTAAAAGGAGTATCAACCAGTGCGGTAGCGGTCCCAGCTGGCCACGCCTGGCTCCTTCGACTACCTCCCGCTCCAGGCCCCAGAATTGGATCAGCTTTATAATGTCTCGTTCTACCGTCAAATCTGGATGATCGAACACGAAACGTATGCCTTCGCGTAAAGCCAATTTGTCCAGTTGTCCCTGGGTTAGCCCGCGCATCTCTGGATACTTCTGTCGCAGAACGTGATACCAGGCCTGCTCGCCGGTCAGTGATATGGCGTCCCAAGCCCGATACAATGGCGTATATTCGTAATTGCCCATCATAAAATTACGACCGCCCATGCAGTCTACGACTAAAAAAGTGCCATGCAACTGCGTGTTGCGTATAGACCATGGGACCATCGGCGCGATGGAAACAGCCAATGCCAGTGCGCCGGCCAGTAATCGTTCTCGGATCGGTCCCGTCCAGGCGGCTGCAATAAATGGCGCGAGCAACAAAGGAAATAAATAGACTACGCTCCGGGTCAGGGCTGCTAGACCGAGAAAAAACGCGCCGGTTGCCAACCAAACTAACGAGCGCTCCTGTAAGGCGATGACTGTCGCCCAGACAAAGCTACACAGGAGCAGTGTAAACAGTACTTCGGTCAAGACGAATTGGTTGTAAAACAGGAGCGAGGGATAAAAGCATACGATCGCTGCCCCGACTCGGGCGGCGCTGTCGTCGAAAAGGCGTCGCGCTAGAGAAAAAACGATGCCCGCTGTCGCCAGACTGAGCAATCCCTGAAGCAGCCGCGCCACCGACAAGGCCATAAAGCGATCGCTGGGAAACAGCCGGTAGATAGCTGCTAAAAAGGCCGGATAGAGAGGCGGCCGCAACGACGCCGGAGTCACTGCGCCGCCAGGCTGCTCGTATCCGTAAACGCCTTCCTCGACGAGATTGCGCGCGAGCTGATCGTAATCGGTTTCGTCGTGGTACAGCCCTATTTCGGGATGAATCCAATACCAGTACCATAATACGAAACGTGGTAGGAGCGCCAGGGTCGCCAAGATTACGATATATCTCCATGCCCCGGTTGCCGCTTCGTGCTGCCCCGCCGAAGATAGCGCCATCTTCAAATCCTCCACAACGGCGAGACCGTGCTCGGCGCTACGTTAAACCATTCGTACAGCACCGGGATTTCTACGAACATGAGGGCGAAAAATACTATCAGGCACACCAACAAATAAGCCATAAGCCCTCTTTCGCGGTAGAGCTTTTCCGGACTTTGTGCGGCACTTTCGTCCTTATATGCTATGTGGAGGTAGTAGCAGATGAATCCTGCGACCAACGGGAAGCTAAGAATAAGCTCCAGCTTGTAGCGTATGATAAAGACGCCCAGAAACAGTGCAAAGGTAGTGATATAGAAAGCGATGCTTATGAGCAGGCGTTTTTCATTATAATGGCGGAAAGAAGACCGATAGGCGGCGGCCCGTGCCGGGTCGTTGATATGCCGGTATTCGGCAAAGCGTTTGGCCGCCATGAAAAAAGCGCCGATCATCCAATAGGCCAGCATGAGCGAGATCGGCGGAACTTCGTGCGCGATCACTGCAAACCAGCCCAAAAGCAGCCGGATCGGATTATTCAGCGACTCGGATAGGACATCCAAGTAGGGCAGCTCTTTGGAGCGGATCGGAGGCACGTTGTACACCAATCCCATGACCAAGAGCAAACCCGCGGCAGCGAAAAAGGCCGCGTTGATCTGCCAGGCCATCGCCAAAGAGACGACGCCCAGAAGAACCCACTGCGCATAGGCAGCCGGCAGCCAGACTTTTCCGGCGGGGATCGGCCGCCAGCGCTTCTTCGGATGCTCCCGGTCGCGCGCGGCGTCAAGAATTTCGTTGAGCACGTAATTGCTGGACGCCACGAGGCAGGTGGCCATAAACGCCCAGACGATCGTTCCTAGCGTGGACCAGCTAAAGGCGTGCGGCCGGTAAAAATAAGCCAATACAACGCCCAGCGCCATGAATACGTTTTTGCCCCAATGGTCGGGACGTGCGATGGACACATAGGCCAGCGCTTTTGCGGCCAAGCTATGCCTCCCTGCCGCCGCTGGACCTTCTCCCTTGTGCGATCGCGACAAAGAGTCGTCCGCTGTCGCTGCTATGCGCTGCTCGTGATCAATAGGCGTCTGCATTGGTTGTTCACCTCTGTGCGCCAACAGGCTACTCGAAATGTGTGGATCTGCCAAAGGGCTTCGAAAGGCCCGTGGTAGCCTGCTCCGGCGGCGTGCACTCGACTGTGCTAACCGCTTGGGCACAAGCCCCTTATGGCTCATGCATGCCGTCCACGAAGCGGAGCCGGCGGCGATAACGTCGCAACAGAGCGCGCTCCCACGGCCGTTTCAATTGCGTGAACCACGGCTCCAATTCGGGTCGTACCGGCTTGACCAAGATGGTGAATAGGCCAGCCAATTTACCGGCCAATACATCGGCCAATAGCTGGTCACCGGCCAGGGCGGTCGCTCGCCGCGATGCCGCCATGATTTGCAAGGCCCGCCAGCATCCGTAGGGCGCAGGCTTGGCTGCCCGAGCCACATAAGGGACGCCCAGCTGCCGGGCCAACGGCGCGATCCGGTGCTCGCCACCGTTCGACACCAGACATATACCGATCTCGGCTCGTTTGAGTTCATGCGTCCACGTCACGATGGACGGCGCAAATGCTTGCGCCCGATAGTCCTTGAGCGTCGAGTCCACGTCGAGCAGCAAAAAATGCAGCCCGCGGGCCTGCAATATCCGTGGCTCTAGATCTTCGATGCGCTCTACATAAAGATCGGGAACCAAGTTCATCGGCGCCTCGCATAGCGCTCGGCCCAACGCGCCAGCATCAGCAAGCTCCACAGCACCTGGCCATGCTGACCCCATCCGCGCCGGTGCCGCTCGTAAAGCCTTCGCACTTCCTGGACATTGATATAGGGCGCTACCGGCGAGGCAGCCGACAGCAGGGTATCTTCCACCATGTCGCGCAACGGCTCGCGCAACCACTGGTCCACGGGTATCTCGAACCCATGTTTGGGCAAATCGGCTATGCCGGCAGGCAGCAGGTGCCGATATGTTTCGCGCAAAATCCATTTGGTGCGGCCTTGTCTGACTTTGAGCTCCGACGGGATGCGTGCTGCCAATTCCAGCAACTCGTGGTCCAAAAACGGCGGTCGCACTTCCAGGCCGCATGCCATGCTGGCCCGGTCCACTTTGACCAGAAAATCGTCCGGAAGAATGACACGGACATCGGCGCTGATCATGCCGGCCAAGTCGTCACCGGCCGGCGCTCGCTGAAACGCGTCTGCGATCAGCTCCTCGGGGCGATAGCCATCCAGTTGACTGCTGAGGTCCCTGTGGAGCAAGCGCCGTCGTACATGCGGGCGGCACAAAGACAGGGTGTTGGCATAAGCATCCCAAGCTTCCAGGCTCAGGTTGGTCAAACGGGTCTGCGCGCGCAAAGGCCGCGGCAGCCAATCGGCCTTGGGATAAACGCGTGCCACAGAAGCGAGCACGGTGCGTCGCAGCCAACGCGGGAGCCGTCGGCGCCAGCGGCTTTCGGCCAGGTCGTGCGCATAGCGGGCATAGCCGCCGAAAGCTTCGTCCCCACCGTCTCCAGAGAGCACCACTTTGATGCTTCGACTGGCCAGTCGCGATACTAGGTACGTAGGCACCGCTGAACTGTCGGCAAACGGCTCGTCATAATAGTAGCTCAATTCGTCTACCAGCCGCGCGGCGTCCGGCGTCACGATCTGCTCGGTGTGCAACGTGCCGAACTGTTCGGCCACGCGCCGCGCCTGGGGCAACTCGCTGAAATCCTCCTCGTGAAATCCCATGGAAAAAGTGCGGAGCTGCCCCTGGGTTTGCCCCGCAGCCAGCGCCACCAGGACGCTGGAATCTATGCCCCCGCTCAGAAACGCCCCCACCGGCACGTCGGCGATCAAATGCAAACGCACCACCTCGTCCAGTTTGGCACGGATCGCTTCCTGCCAAGCGCCGATGCTCCGGCCGCTTTCTGGTGCCATCGTCAACTGCCAGTACCGTCTCACCGCACGCGCTGGCTCTTCGGGACGTACCACCAAAAAGCCAGCCGGCGGCAATTTGCCGATGTGCCGAAAAATCGTCTTGCCCCCAGGCACCAGGCCGTACGTTAGGTAGTCCGCCAGGGCTTCCGCCAGCACTTCCCGTGGCACGTCGGCATGCACCAGCAGAGCTTTCAGCTCCGACGCGAATATGAGCCGGTGGCTGTCGCGATAGTAGTAAAGCGGCTTGATGCCTAACCGGTCCCGTGCCAAAATCAGTTGACGTCGTCTCCCGTCCCACAGTGCAAAAGCGAACATACCGCGCAGTCGCGCCAGGTAGCGCTCCGCCAGCCGCTGCTCGACATCGCCGCTGCCGTGTTCCGCCGCTTGTTCGTACAAATGGACAAGCACTTCCGTATCGCTCTGGGTGCGAAAGCGGTGGCCTAGTTTTATCAGTTCGTCGCGCAAGTCCCGATAGTTGTAAATCTCGCCGTTGAAAACAACCTGGATCGAGCCGTCTTCGTTGCCGATGGGTTGATCGCCTGAGGACAAGTCAATGATGGACAAGCGCCTGTGAACCAGAGCGACGCCTGGCCCACGCCACAGTCCCTGCGCATCCGGCCCGCGGTGCGCTAGAGCATCTGCCATTGCCTGGAGCCGACAATCGAGAGCGGTTGCATCCGCTCCCACAACCAGGTATCCTGCAATGCCGCACATGGTGTGGCTCACTTATGCCAGAATCAATATCGCTGACGCTTAGCAGGCTGTGTTATTCTTTGCGCCTGGCAAAAAGGGTTCTGCTCTGAAAGCGATGCTCGAAACCATATTTTTCCAGTTTGCTTTCGATCAACTTGCGGATTTCCTCGCTGTGCGGTTCTACTGCCAACGCGCGCACTTTGGTCAGCCAATTGCAATCGTGTTCGAATAACACTCGTTCGGCTCCTTCGATGTCAATTTTCAGGATATCTATGCTGTCGAGTCCGTATCTGGACATCAAAGATTCCATGCATATTCCCTGTACTTCGGCTGTTTCACCGTTGTGGCATTCCTCGACTTGGTAAGTTGCAGGCCCACCAGTTCGAACCACACGCAGGGGGGCATCTCTATGCCAAATTCCTGCTTGCAGGAGAAGTATATTTTCGCCACAGATGGAAAGATTGCGACAGGCGAGGGAGTAATTGTCCTGATCCGGTTCCAGAGCGATGATTCGAGCTTGGGGATAAAGTCGGTGCAAATAGAGAGAAGTCAAACCGATATTAGCACCTAGGTCCAGGATTACCTTGGGATTTTCGACGCATTTAGAAACAGGTCCATATTCTATATCCACGAACACTTCTCCGAAAATCCAATAATCGGCAATCTGACCTGCGCGCAAGTACATACTCTGTCCCTTGGACGTGACGTAGGCGAACGGTGTCGAAGTACCTAAACCACGCAGGTACAAGTATACTACGTATGGCCCATGCTCCAGTAGTAATAGGTACAAGACCCGGCATAGGCCTGGATTCCAATATAATTGCTTTATCTGATTCGGTATTCTCCTCTTGATGGATTTAAGCAGACCCATGATCGAGGCTCCTGTGGGAGTTCGCAGAGGATGTTGCGTTGTTGCTGTGATCGTTAGGGGCCGGGGCGGAGGGGTCGCCGCGGAAGCGGATGATGCGTGCGGGAACGCCGGCGGCGATGGCGCGTTCGGGCAAGGGCCGGGTCACCACCGCTCCGGCGGCGACCACGCACTGCGCGCCAACGTCGGCCAGCACTACGGCCCGCTCGCCAATCCAACTGTCTCGGCCGATGCGGATGCGCGGCCAAGTGCCAGGCTGCTCGCGAATGGGCACATCCAACCGATCTATGCCGTGCTGTTGGCTGCCGTTGGCAATAGATACCTGCGAGGCTACGAGCACGTCGTCTTCCAGCGTTACGTCCCCTAGGACGCAGTAGACACCGATGTAGACCCGATCGCCGATCTCGGCGGTAGGGTGCGAAAAGACGGTACCGAAACTGATGCAGGCATCGCGCCCGCAGCGCGGCAAAACCCAGCGATAAAACGCCCGGCGCAAGTACACGCCGGTCAGCCCCGGAATCAGACTCAGCGCCTGCGACCATCCGGGAAAGGCTCTGTTTGTTCCAAGCAATAACGCGCCCACACGATACGCTGCCACGAGCGGCAACACCAGCGTGCCCGCGATCGCGTCGCACAGGGACTTGACCAGCTTTCGGAATCTGCTCATGGCACTGTCGGCGGTCGCGTGCACGACGCCATGTCGTCTGTGCGCCCGGTACCAGGCACTCCGCAGTCCAGAGGCAAGCCATTACCGCCATGGAAAGGCAGGTGGCCGAGGGACTGGAAGATTTCCTGCGCTTGGCCTGCAACGATAGGCCAGCGGAAACGTTCCACGACCCACGTGCGGGCGGCTGTGCCCATGGTTCGTCGTCTGTCAGGGTCCTGAAGCAGCTGGCCGATGGCATGGGCAAGGGGCTCGGGCCGGTCGCAGGGAATGTGCAGACCGGTGACGCCATCCCAGAGAGCCTCACCGGTGCCGCCCGAACGACCAGCTATCACTGGTTTGCCACACGCTTGTGCTTCCAAGAGAACCATGCCGAAACCTTCGAAGTCGCCGGCTACCTCGCGATTGGGCAGGGCGAACAGATCGCACTGTTGGTAGCATTCGAGCAGGTCTCGATCCGTCAGATCGCCGTGGAAGCGCACATGCTCTTGCACGTGGAGTGCATCCACCAAGGAGTGGAGTTGCTGCCGTTCTGGACCATCGCCGACGATGGCGTACAGAATGTCGGGCACGGCCTGCCGCGCCATGGGCAGCGCACGTATAAGCATATCTTGTCCCTTGCGCTTCTGCAGGCGGCCCACTGTAAGCACCGTTGGCCTATCGTTCCACCCGAGCTTGTGCCGAACATGGCGCGAAGGGGGCGCAGGTCGAAAATAATCCGTGTCCACGCCGGGATGGACAACATAAACACGCCCGGGTTGCAAGTGCCAGTCATGTACGAGCAGGGCGCGCGTATTACCGCTGTTGGCGATGATAGCTCCGGCGCCGGTCAGGACGCGCTGCGTCCAAAAAGCAAGTTCCCTGCTGGATCTGGCGATATTGAGTTCTTCGCCGTGGACGTACACCAGGTACCCCGTCTTGGTTTTTTTCCGCAGAAACCAAGCCAGCAGCCCTTCTGGTAACGGCTTGCCTGCGTGGATACAAGAAACAGTGTTTTGGGCGATGATTTTGCTGAGCCGGCGATAGGCCTGGTAAAAGTGCCAAGCAGCTTGGGGATGCATCAGGCCCCACGACGGCAAATGGAGCGGCTGCCGCTCGATGTGCATGGGCTGGCGCTCATCGAACTCCTCGCAGCCAGAACAGCATCCGGCGACGATACGCACGGCCGAAGGCGGCAAGCGCCGGTACAGTTCATACAGCCAGCGTCCGCTGCCGCCGATCTGGGGGGGAAAGACGCTTGCAAGGACGAGGATTTCGTTCATCGGAGGCCCGCATTCAGTGCGTGTACGAGTTTGCCTGGCCTATGTAAGTCAGCATGGCTGCGCGCTCCTCTGCCGTTTTCAAGGAAACAGCGGGAACACGAGGGGTACCAGGATACATGTCGTGGCACCGACAATAAGGTTCAAGGGACCGCCTAGGCGCAAAAAGTCACGGACTTGGTATCCGCCTGGGCCGTACACCATGAGGTGCGTTTGATATCCCATGGGGAAAGCGAAACCGCAGCTGGCGGCGATGGTCAGCGCCAGCACAAAGGGCAGTGGCGATGCTCCGAAATGGTTTGCCGTAGCGACGGCGATCGGGTACATGAGGATGGCCGCGGCGTTGTTGGAAAGCAATTCGGTCAGCAGCATGGTCGCCGCATAGATAACGGTCAAGGCAAGCCAGGGATCGTGTCCCGTCAAACCGGTCGTCAGCGCGGCACAGCGTTGGGCCAATCCGGTAGATTCGACAGCGCTGCCGATGCCGATCGAGCCGCCGATGACCAGTACAATGGGCCATTCGACGGCTTTGCGGGCTTCGTCTCCTGCTATGCACCGACCGAGGATGAGGAGTGCCGCCGCCAGCATGGCAGCGGGCGCCGTACCGACAAAGCCGCTGGCGACGATGCCGACCATGCCGACAAAAATGGCCAGAGCCAGCCAGCGCTTGTCATGGCGTGGCGGAGTCGAATCGGCAACCTGACTGAGCAACAAAAAGTCGTGCGCGTAGCGGTACTGCTCGACGAACCAAGGATGGGCTTCGAGGAGCAAAGTGTCGCCCGGCTGGAGGACGATATCGCCGACCTTTTGCCGCAGGCGTTGGCCCTGTCGCGACACGGCCAGGACTACCGCTTGATAGCGATTGCGGAAGCGCCCATCGCGAATGGTGCGACCGACTACTGGACACGAGCTGGAGACCACCGCCTCGATGAGGCAGCGATGCGACCGCGGGGCGTCGAGCTTGAAGACTTGGTCGGTAGCTGGCTTGAGGCCTGGAATACGCTGCAAATCCACTACCGATTCGACGATGCCGGCAAAAATGAGCCGGTCGTCGGCGTGCAGTTTTTCTTGCGGTGCGACCGCCGGCAGAACGGTACCGTTGCGGTCAATTTCGATCAAGAACAAGCCGGGCAAGTGTCTCAGGCCCGCCTGCTCGATGGTTTTGCCGACGATCGGGCTGTGCGGTTCGACGACCATTTCGACAGTGTACTCGCGTGGGTTGTCCAATTGGGTCCGTGGCGCGTTGCGGTCGGGCAGCCAGCGGCGGCTCAGGAAAGCGAGATAGACCAGCCCGACCAGGCAGCAGGGCAAGCCGATCCAGGTGATCGTCGTCAGTGTCATCGGGCGGTCGGGAAAATCACGGTTCCACAGGCCAGCCACGATCAGGTTGGTGCTCGTACCCAGGACAGTGCACAAGCCGCCGAGAATGGTGGCGAAACTCAATGGCATGAGCAATTTGGACGGACTCAGGCCGTTGCGGCGACTCCAGTCTACGACTAGAGGCAGGAAGATAGCTACCAATGGCGTATTGTTGATGACGGTGGAAAGAGCGGCGACCAGCAGCATCAGGCGCAGCTGCGCGCCCCAGAGCGAGCGTTGCCGGCCCAGTGCATAGGTCACCAGGTGGTCCAAGGCGCCGGTGTTGCGCATGGCCCCGGCGACGACAAAAAGCGCGGCGACTGTGACCAATCCTTCGTTGGCAAAACCGCGCAATGCTTCTTCCGGGGCGACCACTCCCGCGGCCAGAAGCAGGGTGAGCGTGCCGAGGACGACGAGATCCGGGGCAATACGCGTCGCCACAAGGGCCCCGGTCATCAGAGCCACAGCGCCCACCGTCAGCCATTCAGCCCAAGACATAGTCATCTCAGGGAAGTAGCGGCTGCGAACTAACGGCACGCACTTTCAAGTCACGGCGCCAGCACGGGTGCAGTTCCCCAAAACCGCGCGGTACTGCTCCAGCACATGCTGCACATGCCGATCCAGACTGAACAGGTGCTCGCACCGTTGGCGTGCAGCGCAGCCCAAAGCATGGCGCATCTGGTCATCGGCCAACAGTTTTTCCAGACCGTGGGCGAGAGCCTCCGGGTTTTGGGGTTCGACCAACAAGCCGGTCTGTCCGTGTACGATCATTTCGGGGATTCCGCCCACGCGGCTGCCGATCACGGGACGGCCGTGCGCCATAGCCTCCAAAGTCGCGTTGCCCAATGGCTCGGCGTGGGAAGGGACCACTACCACGTCGGCGGCGGTCAGCCATTGCGGCACGTTTTTTTGAAAACCTGTGAAACGCACCGCAACACCCAATGCCCGTGCCAGTTTTTCCATTTTTTCCCGGTAGGCGCCCTGGTTTTCCAAGTCGT
The DNA here is from genome assembly GCA_040289265.1 of Gemmataceae bacterium. GTDB lineage: Bacteria > Planctomycetota > Planctomycetia > Gemmatales > HRBIN36 > PSKW01. Next base: position 275,665 of record PSKW01000002.1, on the reverse strand, counting down.
CGCCGACAACGACCAAGGCGGCGCGATCTTGCCACCGCGGGCAGATCTGTGCCCAGGCGTGCAAAAGGTCGGCCACCCCTTTGCGTTCGATGACCTGGCCGGCGAAAAGCACAACCAACCGGCCCGCCAGGTCCAGCCGGTGCTTGGCCGATAAGCGCTCCTGTTCGCTAGGCGTCGGCGGCAAAGGCAAGCCATCGTAAACCACTTCCCCAGGCTGCCGGCGCAGCATCTGCGAGCGATCGCAAAGCGTGTCGCGTAGATAACGCGACACGAACAGATGCCTTTCGGCGCCGTACTTATTGAGCCAGTCAATGGCGCTGGCCTCGAAAATCCAGCGGTGATGGCAAACGCGCGGGATGCCCAACCGTCGGGCGGCATCCGAACTCATCTGATGCGTCGGCAAGTCGTTGCTGTGCACCAAGTCGGGCCGCCAGGCGCGCAACAAGCGCATGAGGGCGTTGCGCGCTCGACGGTAGCGCAGCCAATGCCACTTGTCGGTAAATTGCTGCGGCACATAGTGAACGGCCAGGCCCGCCTCTTGAAAGCGCCGCCGCACTTCGCCATCCGTTCCCAGCACCACCAGCACCTCGTGCCCGGCGGCGATCAGCCCTTGCGCCAGTCGCAGCCCGGCGACTTCCGCTCCCGCATAAAAAGGCGCCCACGAAACCAGACACACCCGCATCACTAGCTCGCCCGTCCGTTGTGCTCGGCCAATACGGCGTGGTACTCCTGCCACAACTGCTCGCTGCTGCGGGCGATGTCGAAGCGCTCCGCCTGCCGGCGAGCCTGGGCCCGTGCCGCCTGCAAGCGTCCGCGATCGCTCAGCCAGCGGCGCACTGCCTCGGTCAGCTGGTCCAAATCGTTTTGCGGAACGATTTCGCCGCCATCGGGAAGGATCACCTCGCTGACCGAAATGCTGGGATAGCCGACGACCGGGCAGCCGCAGGCGAGGCTCTCCAGCACGCTGACGCCGAAAGATTCTTCCAGGCTCGTGTTCACATACAGGTCCAGTCCGTTGAACATTTCCTGCAGCTGGGCATTGTCGAGCTGACCCAGGAAGGTGAACCGCGGCCCGAGCCGTTGCCGCAGGTGGTTCAAGAGCTTGTCAGCGTAATCCTCCAGGCCGGGCACGGTAATCCCGGCCAGGAACAAGCGCACCGGCAGGTCTTCGAGCCGCGCCGTCACTTCGGCCAGATGTTCGATTTGCTTCACCGGGCGCAGGCCGCAGCCGATGCCGATCGCCAAATCCCCCCCTTGCAATCCCATGCGGGCGCGGAAGGCCTGCCGCAGGCGTTCCTCGCAGCGATATGCTTCGAGTCGCAAGCCGTAGTACAGTACGCGCCAGCGCGATTCCGGCACCACGCCCTCCACCGCCGGGCGGCTCGCTTCCATGCTTTGGCCGCTCACGAAAAACAGCCGCGCCGGCTGCCTCGTGCCCCCGAAAGCCCATGTGCTGAAGCCAGGCGTCAGAGTGAACTGGACGCTGCATACAGCAGGTACGCTTGTCCAGCGTGCCAGATGACAGCCGATCGGGTACACATCGTGCTCATTGCAATGGATCAGTTGGATCCGATGGCGGCGGACGATGCGCCGCAGCCGCCACAGCGCGTGCAAAAAAGGCCAAGGCCAGAGCTTTTCGGGAAAAGGCAAAGGCACACGGTACGACGGCACGCCCAGCGTGCCGGCCCACTGGCAAAACTCTCCCACGACCGGCGAGGCAACCACAGGCTGCAGCCCCTTGGGGATCAGGTCCTCGAACCACCCCTTGGTCGCCACCGTAGTGCTGGCAAGCATACCGTTATTGGTCAGATAAAGCACCCGCATGGCGCGTTGTCCAGTTTAAACGCTCGACGGCTGGCACAGATAGCGCAAGTGCGCCAGCGCGTAAGTCTTCCAATAGCGCCAGTCCCAGGGCCAATAGGCCAGTCCCATGCGAAAGGCGGCCAACGCGTCCGAGCGGCGGCCGTTTTGCCATAGCAAGGCATAGCCCAACAGCCAAAAATACTCCCGCCCCAGTCTTTTTTTCAGAGCGCGCCTCTCGCGAGGTCCTAGCAATCCCGAGCGCAGCAGTTTCTCGAACTGTTGGATCAGAACTGTTTGCACGCGCAACTGTTTGTCGAGCCTACCGTCGCGTGCTCCCAGCGAGGAATTGCTCTCATGGGTCCGATAGAGCACGTGCACCTCTTCGTAATAGGCCAGCGTCGCCCCGCGGGCCAACATGGTGATGACCAAAATCTGGTCTTCGCCAATGACGGCTTGACGGTCGAAACGATACCCCTCGAAAAGCCGCCGCCGGATCAACGAATTCTGCAGTCCGCAATACAACCCGTGCAGGATCTGGCAGCGGGTCGCCTCTGGGTCTTGGATGATGAACAGATCTCCGCTGCGACGGCCCTGCAGACGGCGGAACGGCCGCGGCCGGCCGTCCACTTCGAACGTGGTCGGCGCCAATACCCGTCCCGACTCCAGCTCGATGATCCGGCAGGCGCCGAACACCCAGTCCACCTGCGGATGGGCGTCCAGTGCCTCGACACAGCGGCGCAAGTGATGGGGCAGCCACAGGTCGTCGCTATCATAAAAGGCGATATACCGCCCAGTGGCCAGATCCAGACCGGTATTGCGCGCCCCGGCAACTCCTTGGTTCTCTTGATAGACATAGCGAACCGGCTGCGACCAGCCGGCTGTTCGCTCGCGCACCACTTCGGCAGTGCCATCGCTACTCCCGTCGTCAACGACGATAAGCTCCCAGTCTTCCCAGGTTTGGGCGCGGATGCTAGATAGCGCTTCGGGTAGAAAAGATGCTCGGTTGTAAGTCGGCAGGATGATGCTAACTGCGGGCGGCTTCGACGAGTCGGGCATAGCGAATCCACTCCAGGGTCAATTGCAACGCTCGCTGCCGATCCACCAGGGGAGCGAAAGCGAGGACGCGCCGAGCTTTTTCCGTGCGGTACCGCACGCCTGCAGAGCCCATATAAACGATGCCATCCTCTGCCTGAGGCGATTCGCGGCGATAGACCGGCACCGAGCTGCTGTCTGCACCCACCAGCTTGCGTGCCAGTCGCTCCATGCCGGGTATGCCGAAAATGATCCAGCGCGGCACGGTCCCGATGGGGTCTGTACGCAGTATTTTTCCGCCGAAGGCCTTGCATTCCGGAGAGCGGACGATTTCTTTGACGCCGCGCCAGAAAGCGACCGGCCAGCGCCAGAACTTGAGCGACTGCCACCGGCGAGACGTGCGATAAGCCGGCGGCTCCCCCCGACCAGGCGGCTCCAGCCCCAACTCCTCGGCAAAATAGCCGTAAAACTCCTGCCAGGTCATTTCGTCTTCGTCGCAAGACAAAAATACTTCGCCGACCACTTTTTCGGCAGGCGCTTGTAATGTGCGCAGCATCAGTTCCACCACGTTGTCCACGTAGACCATGTTCGCAGGTCCATCGGGCGTGCCGAACAAACGCAGCTTGCCTAGGGCCAACGCCTGGATCGGCCGCGTGATGAAAATGGTGGAAAACGGACCGTACACGCGCGCCGGACGCACGACCACTGCCGGTAGGCCGCGACGGACAAAAGCGTGGATCGCCCACTCGGCAGCCGCTTTGCTTTCCCCGTACACATTGCCGCGCTCCGGGGCGATCGGCCAGGTCTCGTCTACCTCGCCCGTCATGCGCGTATCGGGACCCATCACGGAAATGGTGCTGACGTGTACGAAGCGTTTGACCCCGGCGGCGAGAGCGGCCTCTGCCAGCCGTTTGGTTCCGCCCACCGTGATATCGAAAATGCGTCGCGGATCCCCCCACTCTCTACCGATGGCGCAGTGCACGACCGCGTCGCATCCCTCGACCATCTGCCGTACCTGTCCAGGATCGGCTAGGTCTCCCTGCACCAATTCCACAGGCAATCGTGCCAGGCGGGCGGCACGGGCTGGACTGTGCACCAAGGCCCGCACAGGCACTCCCTCGCGCACATGCAGCATCTCCGCCACCCGGCAGCCGATGAATCCAGTCGCCCCGGTAATCAAAATGCGACGGTATTGTCCGGCGAGCCCCAGATTGGTTCCAGCCGGCCAGGTTTCAACCCAGGGTTCCCTCGATTCCTGCCGTTTCTGGTAGCTCGCTTCGATGATCTCGTGGGCGGCGAGTGCCGACGCCCCGTCCAGATGGGGTCGGCTTCCAGTTACGATGGCCGTCAGCCAGTCGTCCAGCTCGGCGCGGAATCTTTCGTACCGGGATCGTTCCTTTTCTCCGTGCCATTGCGCTTGCAGACGGTACGGCCTTCTGCCGCCCGTGATGTCCTCGGCTTCGGCCTCGGCCGGAAGAATGTATACGCTGTATCGGTCCGAGTCATAGTGGCATTCCAGGTCGGCCTGTTGACAACGGATGCGTACAAAATTGCCCGGCTCGCGCGTGCGGGCTACCTCGACCTGCCCGGTGATATCCCGTCCCTTGTGCGCAACTCGCAGGCTCAAAAAGCAATCCGCTTCCACGCCCCCCAGGCTGTTGTCGCGGTAGTCGAGCACTTCGTAAGAGCCTGGCAAGACGAAAACCAGCATGTCGAGCAGGTGGGAGCCGTAATCCATGAGTGCCCCGCCTCCGGCGAGGTCGCGGCGCATGTTCGCTAGCGTCGCCGACTGCCAGGAATAAAAGCCTCCGCCGGCTACGTGGAACCCCCCCACCGGACCGAACGCCTCTTGTGCTACCAGAGCTTTCAAAAGTCGCACGCTCGGATAGAGCCTGCGCATGAAGCCGACGGCGAGAACCAGCCCTGCCTGCCGCGCCGCTTCCACCGTGCGCACGGCATCGGCATAGCGGGTGGCCATGGGCTTTTCCACCAGCACATGAACTCCTTTGCCGATGAGATGCAGCGCACAAGGGGCATGATGCGCAGGCGGCGAGGCAATCACCGCGGCGTCTATTTCATCCCAGGGCAGGTCGTTGACATCGGCCAAGGCATACGGCACCGCGTACGCTTTGGCGAACTGTCGAGCGCGCGCCAGGTCGCGATCCACCAGCGCCACCAGCCGCGCCTGCTCGTGCCCGGCCAAAACCGGCAAGTGCATTTCCTGGGCGATACGCCCGCACCCGATCACCGCCACGCGCACAGGCGCTTGCACCACCTTGCGCGGTGTCGCCACAACCGACTGGGACTTTTCCGTGACAAAAGATGCCATCGTGCATTGCTCCTCTTGGCTATCGGCCCTAGCGATCTGCCATGGGCACAGGCTTCCACAGCGTGCGCCACATGGGAAAAGTACGGCCTAACAGCCGCTCCAATGTGCGGGTCTTTTCCTGCAAAATGGGCCGCAAATACTCTTCGGCTGGCCGGAAATCAATGTACCGACGCGAAACCTTTTTGAACAATAGCATATCCAAACTGCGTTTGGCCCACCCTGGCAGTCGCGGCTCGATCTGCGCTTGCCAGCGCCAGTAATCGTTCATCAAGCCGACGATAGGCATCATGCCGCGGCGGACTCGATACAGCGGCTTTGTGCCCACGTTGCGCTTTTCCTCCAAATTCAGGGGTACATCGGGACTGACTCCCAGCCACTGGAACAAAGCGCGCATGGTCCCGTGCGGATCCTTTTCCAGGTCTTCGAGCGTGAGCAGATAAACTTGCCCGGGACCGAATTGTTCGAGATACGGTTCGATTTGCATGGCGTAGTCGCTTCGCGCGATATACTCATCGCGGCGACGCACAGCCGTCAGAGGCCGAGTAGAATCAGTGACTGCGGAGACGTTTAAGGGATAAGTTGGGAAATCTTTGCGGCATCCTGCAAGCACCTCTGCTAAGCCTAATTACTTTGGTTCACGTATTGCTTCGCTTGCTCCCTCTCGCTTTCCAGGGATTCTTCGACATTGTCGGAAACGAACCAGCTACGGATCGTTTCGGCGCAGCGGGTGCCGAAAATGTTACAGGCTCGGGCAAAAAGAGAATGCTTTCTCAGTTCGGGACAGGCATGCACCAGAGCGTCCATAGCAGCTACCAGGGCAGCCAGATCGCGCCAGCTTGCCCCCAATTTTCGGGACGTGTGCAGAGCCGTCCAGGCTCCCCAAAACGCTGCCGTGTGGGACACTGCCAGAAGATGCGGCTTTTGCAGCAGGCCCAAGATTATCTTGCGCATCAAGTGCGCTTTATCCAGCGATCGCTGCAGTCGGCGGCCAAAAACGGCTTCGTGGCTTTGGCTCTTCGCATGTACGCGGTAATACGCACCGATGAAATCTATGGGAACGAGCACCGGATCGCGCAGGCCTACCCGCGCCCAGAAGTCCCAATCTTCAGAATACCGGATCTGTTCATCGAACCCACCTGTTTCTCGGACCAGCGGCATAGGCGTGAGCCATGCCAGTGGTGCGCCGATATTCCCACTGCACAGCGCCGGATAAAAGCAGTTATGCCTGGCTCTATAGACTCGAATAGGCCGCTGAGGGCTATCGGTAAACACGGCGAGGCCCATAAGGCCAACAGCCCGTGGCTTGCCGGCTAGGTGCGACAGGAACACCTCGTACGCCTGCGGATGCATCAGATCGTCGGCATCGAGAAAGTGGATATAATCGCCCGAGGCGCGTTCGATGCCCGTATTCCGGGCGGCGCTCTCGCCGCGGTTCTCTTGCCGCACGACCTGCACCGGCGGGCCAAAGGAATCGGCAATCTCGGCCGACCGGTCGGTCGAGCCATCGTCCACGACGATCACTTCGATCGGCGGATAAGTTTGCTTCAGTACCGACTCGATCGCTTCGGCCAGGTACTTTTCGCCGTTGTACACGGGAATGATGGTAGAAATAGTGGCATTGGTATCGCTCATGGCTCGTCATCCTCGAATTCTCGATGGTGCTGTTCGCCTTTTTCCGATGCGTCTGGCTTCTATCAACAACCCTGTCAAGTAGCATGATAAACGGATGCGATATAAAAGCTTACGCGGAGCGTACAACAGGCAAGCAAGAAAACGGACATAGGACAAAACGGCCTGTTTCAGGAGCCAACGTGGAAAACCCATCGTGCAGCGGCTTGGTAAATCCCGGTCCATCCGCGCATGCGTTTGGCCTATCGCGTACCACTTCTTCATGTAGTATCTTAGGGTTAGTCGGGATGGGTCCACGTAGTGGGAGACCTTGGCTGTGCCGACCCAGATGCCCTGGTAGCCCTTTGCGTCCAGCCGGTTGATAAGGTCCGTTTCGTCTCCAACGATGTGTTGCCTTTTCACAGGTCCCAAATCTGTGCGGAAAAGACAGTCTTGGAAGACGAAAGAGCGGAAAGCCATATTGGCCCCGTAGGGACGCTCGCCATCGGGAAAAGAGCCGACATAAGCGCCGAATTGCCGCAGGGGAAGGGTGGTCAGCAGATCCGGCCAGCGTTGCACTTTGCGATGCAGGCCGTCCGGAATAATCCAGGGGGCGATCGTCCCGCCGAAATAGGCTGCCTGGGGATGATCCTGTGCCGCTTTGACATACTCTGCCAGCCACTCGGAATCCACCAAGACATCGTCATCGGTGAACAGGATCAGCTCGCCTTTGGCCTGCTCGACCCCGCTGTTGCGAGCAAACGATAGCCCTTGCTTGGGCTCGAAAAGTCGATGAATCGGGAGCCTGCCAGTGTATTTCGCGATGATGGCATCGGTGTCGTCGGTGCAATTGTTGTTGACGACGATCAGCTCCCACTCGACTCCTTCGGGGATGCGCAGCCGCTGCATGTGCGCCAGCGTCATGTCCAGCAGTTTCGCCCGATTCCAAGTACAGATGATGACACTCACTTTCATGCCTAGGCACCCTTGCTCAGTTGGGGGAGACCTGCGAACGATCCTTTCGACACACTAGCACACAACCCGAGTTGGGCAGACGATTCCAAGGCGGCGCTATGGACGCAGAGCATATCGAATTGCCAAGGCAAAAAGCTCGGTTGCCAGGGATGCCACCGGTCTTCGGGTCCAGGCCGGAAAGGTGTGTAGCCGAACGTTTCCAAGAAAGTTATCAGCTCCTGTGCGGAAGAGCCCATTTCTTTGAGCCACTGGTCGGTGACTTCGCAGATCAGATACGGGGGCTGCCAGTGTTGGAGCAAATCGGTCGCGCCTTTCAACACCAGATGCTCGGCCCCTTCGACGTCAATTTTGACGAGTTTCAACTTTTTCCAAAACTCCAGAGGCACTATCCGATCCAGCCGTGCCGTCAGTACCGGTGCCTTCCTGACGGAAACTGTTTTCTCGAGACTGTCTCGAAGGGACGTACAGCTCGTCGCACCAACCGGCATAGAAAGGGAGGTGAGCGTGTGGTTGTCCGCCAGAGCGCAGCTCAATATAGTCACGTTTTCCAGATGGTTTTTAAGGATAACGTCTATGAGGTAGGCCAGAATGAAAGGCAAAGGCTCGATCGCGAGCACACGGCCGCTGGGTCCCACGAGCCGGCTTGCGATAGCGGAAAAATAGCCGATATGCGCACCGACATCGAGGAAAAAGTCGCCGGGTTGAAGGACCGACTCGAGCACTTTGGTATTGTGCGGTTCATGGATTCCCCACATGAGCAACATATTGGAAGGATGGCTCACGGGCACAGCAGGGAATGCCAGTCCTCGATAAGTAATCCACTGGCATTGAGTGGGAATTCGTAATGTGTTGGGATACTTTAGCTTCAACTTTATTGCAGTTGCTTGAAACTTCCGAGCCCACTGTGTTCTCAGAATGGACAGAATGCTGTAGATGCCGAGGAACAGGTAATAGCTCAGCCAGCGGGTGCAAATCTGGACGATTTTTTTGATCATGATTCGCTCCTTTCTGTGATCCAGTGTGCGGGGAGAGCGAGGGGGCCGTAGAAGCCGCGGTAATAAGCGGTGCGTTGGTCGCCTGGGGGGAAGATGACATCGAAGGCGGTCGCCGACTCGATGGTGTCGAGCGAAGTACGGGAGTAGGCGGGGCCGAGTGCGACATCGAGGGCATAGGAGCCTGGGGCCAGGAAGAGGCCGGGGACGGTACAGCGCACGACAGTTTCCTGGCATGGTGCGTGTGGGCGTTTCAGTTCCGGCTCGACCAAAGTAGCTAGCCGGGTGCCGTACAGGTCGTCAATGCCGATGTGTAGACGCAGCGCCGACAGATCCGGCCAGCGGAAGCGCAGCCGGATGACCAGGGTATGGCCTGTGTAAAAGGCCGCGGGCACTTGTCCTTGGGCATCGGTCAGCTCGATGGACAGGAAATAGGGGGTGGAGCCGGGCAAGCGGCCTGGATGATCGGCCAGGGAAGCGTGCTGCCGCTGGGCGGATTGCAAGGAGCGCAAATAGGCCTCGACTGCCGACTCGACTGGACCGAAATAGCGCAGTTGGCCGGCATCGAGCCAGGCGGCCTTGGGGCACAGCGAGCGGATGGCATTCATATTGTGACTGACGAAAAGGACGGTGCGTCCGGAGCGGGCGACTTCGCCCATTTTGCCCAGGCATTTGCGCTGGAATTCCAGATCGCCGACGGCCAGCACTTCGTCCACGATGAGGATTTCCGGCTCGAGGTGGGCAGCGACGGCGAAAGCCAGCCGGACGTACATGCCGCTGGAATAGCGTTTGACTGGGGTGTCGAGGAACGACTCGACGCCGCTGAAGCCGACGATGGCGTCGAATTTGCGTTCGATTTCGCTGCGGGTCATGCCCAGGACGGCGCCGTTGAGGTAGATATTCTCGCGTCCGGTCAGCTCGGGGTGGAAGCCGGTGCCGACTTCCAGAAGGCTGCCGACTCGGCCGCGCAGTTCGGCACGGCCCTCGGTCGGGTCGGTGATACGGCTGAGGATTTTGAGCAGCGTGGACTTGCCAGCGCCGTTGCGGCCGATGATCCCGACGACATCGCCTCGATGAACTTCGAAGGACACGTCGCGCAGGGCCCAGATAAAAGCTTCGTTGTCGGCCGTAGGAGGCCGCTGCACCAGTCGGCGCAAAGGTTTGCGCAGGACATCGGTGACTGTTTCGCGCAGCGTGCGATAGGCCGCCACGCGCTGCGGACCGATACGATACCGTTTGGAAATCCCGGCAACACGGATCACAGGTGTCATGGGTCAAGACTCCAGAAGCAATTCGTAGGCCGAGGGAGGCGTCTGGGCGGTGATCAATTGGTAACTGGGAAAGCGGCCGAGCAAATCTTCGTAGTAGGCGCTATCGGGCCGCGGGTACATGCGGCGCAGTCGCCGACGCAAGGCGCGTCCGACCCAGTCCCAAGCGGCCGGCGGATGCTCGTCCAGTTCTTGCAATATTTGCCGATTGATGGCATCCGTGGTCCGTGGCCAGTCTCGTGGGTGCAGGGGATCGAGGGCGCGAATGTGGTATGTGCGCAGCCTGTAATTGATGCGGCGACGGAAGAAGGTGCGCCAGTCGCGTAGGCGCCACGGCTGCAAACTGTCGAACACATAGCCGGCGTCCTCGCGGTACACCACGAGCCGGTTGTCGCACTTTTCGATGACAAAAGACTCGCGCCAGAGGAGCCGAGTAACGAGGTGGTCTTCACCGTGAGTGCCGACAGGCAAGTGGACACCGGCCATGCGGATGCGTTCGAGATGGGCGCCGGCGATAGCGTAGAGATTCCCGAACACCAGCCGGGCTTTGCGCATGACAGCCTGGTAGATAAACGCATGTCTGCCCGACAACGGGAAACCTGCGACGGCATGGGCATGGGGATGCTGGCGCCACACGTCGAGCATGAGGGCCAAGCCATTGGGAGAAACGCGGCAGTCGCCGTCCATGAAAAAGTGCACAGGCGCATCGTCGGCGATGTGGTGGACGTACAAATTCCAGGCGTGGGTTTTCGAGGGCAGGGGAATGAGTGCCAGTTGGACCCAGGGATGTTCTTTCATGAAGGTGAGGACGAGCGGGACAGTGCGGTCGCTGCAGCCGTTGGCCAGGACGACCGCGCGCAGATCGGCATCCGGCGGGACCGCCTGTTCGATGGACCGCAACGCCGCGAGGATTTTGTGTTCTTCGTTGTGTGCGAAAACAGCCACGCGGTACTTGTCAGGCATCGTCGGGTCCTTTTTGCTGGTGATGAGGTTCACTTCGCCGAAGCGATGGACGGGGCGTAAGCGCCGGCAGAAGCTGGTGCCGGTGCCAGAGTAGCCACAGGCGCCAGTTTGAGGGCGACGGCGCCTAGCAAGATGATGTAATACGGCAGTTCCAGGCCTTCCAGGCTCACAAACTGGCCGGATATGGCGAAGCCGGTGATACCGGCGATCACAGCGCGAGCGATGTCACGATAAAAGGGGTCGGATAGGGGATAATGCCGGCGTGTGAAAGGCAACAGGCGCCAGCAGGTGATCAGGTAAAAGCCGACAAGCAAGCCGAGGCCCAGAAATCCCTGCTCGGCACCGATCTGCAACCACAGGGAGTGTGCTTCTTTGCCCTCGGGGTATTTGTTAGCCGAGTAGTCGTCTACGTACAGGGGGAAATGGTCGGGGCCGACGCCTAAGACGGGTTGGTCGAGCATCATATCCCAGCAGATAGCCCAGAGATCGAGGCGGCTTTGGGCCGAGGCATCGCGTTGTTCTGGGTCGGCGAAGGTGGTCAGGAAGCGTTCGCGCACTTCAGGCCCAGCTAGACGCAATCCCAAAGCCACGGCGAGCAAGAAATATAGGTAATGCACCGGGCGTTTGGGCACCAGCAGAAAGGCCACCAGGGCCATGAGGCACAGAGCCAACATGCCGCCGCGCGAGAAAGCGAACATGACGGTATGGGCCTGGAGTAGAGCCAAGAAAAAGGCTAGGGCCTTGTGCCACCAACGGCCTGCTTCGAGGCCGAGGAAAAGGGCCAGCCCGGCGCCAGCAGTCATAGCGATGGCGACGCAGTTATTGTCCATGCCGCCGAAGCCGCCTGGTGTGTTGTATCCATGTAGCCAGTTGAAGCCGCGATAGTAGCTCAAATTGAGTTCCCAGGCGAGATAGCCCTGACTGAGGGCGATGGTCCAGGCCAACATGCGTAGCTGCCTGGGAGTATGGATGGTAGTGACACCGACGAGGAAAGGCAGCACGATCTTGGAAAGCTCCTCGAAGAATTTCCAGCCGACGCTCTGGGACTCGCACGCCAGGGAGCCTATGAACGACCAAGCCCAATAGCTCAACAGGAAGGCAGTGGGGGCGGTGGCACGTCCCAGTTGCCAGCGACCGAAGCCGTTGATGGCCCAGCCCAACAGCATGCCGATGGCGACGATACGGCTGTAGTTACCGCCCTGGGGCAGGGAGTAAAACCACATCGCCTCGGGACGCACGATGGCAAAGCAAATGTAAATGAGCAGGCCGTAGAAAGGATTGAAAAGGCTGACGAAGGCGCCGCCAAAGGTGAGCAGGAACGTTACCACAAGGCCTTTCATAGTTGTGCTTCCTTAGGTGCGAGGCCCGGGTTATGGGGCGTTACTCCCAGCGGGGGCTCCAGTCGTAGGGGATGTCGGGTGATGTGGGCGGTTTGCGCTGCGAGCGGCGCGGGTCGTGGGGATGGGTGGCGCAGTTAGCCACCAACGCCAGCGGCTCGCTCATGCCTTTGAAGCCGTTCCACAGACCCGGAGGTATTTGCACCAGACTGTAATTGTCAGGCCCGAGAAAAATCTCGGCTAGAGAGCCTCGAGTAGGACTGTCGGCGCGGTCGTCGTAGACGACCAGCTTGATGCGCCCGAACGGGACGGCATAGTTGAGGGTCATCTCTTCGTGCCGATGCCACCCTTTGACCACGCCAGGGTAGACCGTGGAGAAATAGATTTCGCCGAACTGGAAAAAATGGGGATCGGTGCATTTGAGCATGTGAAGGACGGTGCCGCGCTCGTCGGGGATGCGGCGCAAGGGGACGATGCGCAAATCGTGAGGCAAGCGATCGCCGCGCAGCAGGCGCACGCCGTCGGGCAAGGACGCGGTCATGCGGCACGCCTCGCTCGGCCCTGAGTACGAGCAAAATAGCCGCGGTACCACTCGATCGTGCGGGCCAAAGCAGCGTCGAGGGTATAACGCGGGGACCACCCCAGCAGGCGACGCGCTTTGTCTGCGCACAACAATTGCCTGCCGATTTCATGAGTGGCGCTGGCCTCGATGCGCGGCGCCAAATCGAGCACGCCCATGAGTGCAGCGATTTTGCGAACCATTTCCAGCACACTGCAACCTGTTTCCAGGCTGAAATTGAAAGCTTGGCCGACAACGTCCGGTCGCCGCGCCTGCTGGGCCAGCAACAGATAGGCACGGACCGCATCGGCAAGATACAAAAAGTCGCGAACGGGCGTGCCGTCACTGCGCAAGACCGGCGGCTGACCATGATACAGGGCATGGACGACGCTGGGCACGAGCCGACTGAAGTGCACATCGCCCGGGCCGAAGATGTTGCCACAGCGCGCGATCGTAACGGGCAGGGCATAGGTGTGGGCGTAACTTGCCGCCAGCAGATCAGCACAACTTTTCGATACATCGTAGGGATGCCGCCCGGCGAGGGGATGCGACTCCCGATAGGGCAGATCGTGGCACTCGCCGTACGCTTTGTCGCTGGAAGCGATCACTACAGCGGCCAGCTTGGCACCGTGCCTGCGGCACACTTCGAGCATATGGTATGTGCCCCGAATATTGGTCTCGAACGTTTCCAGGGGGTGGGTCAGTGCCGGGCCTACGAGCGCTTGGGATGCCAAATGAATCACTGCGTCGGGCTGGAACTGCGCCATAATCCGCTCGAGGGAGGCGAGGTCTTGCACCTGACTGCGGACTGGATAGAGCCGATGGCGCAGGGGCCGAGCGCAGGCCGGCTGCCGATCGCGCACCAGGGCGACGACGTAGGCGCCCCGTCGCAACAGAGCGCGGGTCAGCGCTCGTCCGACAAAACCGCCCGCACCGGTGACCAGAACTGTCTTGCCTCGCCAGAATCCCATCTTTTTCCTCCGTGAGTCACGGCTTTCGGGCATCGCTCGGCTAAAAGACGCTTTTCTCGGTTTGCAGCATACTGTAGCCTGACTCGCGGCTGGCAATCAATGTCAGTTGAGCGCCGATCCCCGGCACACGATCCGCGCCGACGGCAGATTCTTCTTCGGACAAAAGGCCCACGACTTCAGATGACATCGGCAAAGTCGCGCTCGACATGCCGGAACCATATGACCCCTAGGAACACCAAAGCAACGCCCACGGCAGCTGATACCGTCAGGGCATAATAGTCCGGCGGCATATCCAATAGCCCGGCACGGAAGTTCAGGATCAGTCCATACGCTGGATTGAGCGGCAACAGCAGTGCCGTGCGAGAGCCGACCAGCCCTTCGGCCTGCATGTAGATGGTCGGCGTGGCAAACATCCAAAATTGGATCATAAACGGTACGACATAGCGGAAGTCGCGATAGGCCACATTGAGGGCAGCCAACAGTGTGCCCATCCCCAGAGCGGCCACAGACAGAAACACCAGCGACAGCGGTGCCAGCCAGAAGGTCCATCCCGGGAAGATGCCGTAATAGATCATGAATAGGACCAGCACCCCCAGCGCGCAGGCAAAATCCACGAAAGCCACGCCGATGGAGCTCATGGGGATGATCAGTCGCGGGAAATAGACCTTGGTCACCAGGTTTTGATTGCCGACGATACTTTGACTGGCCGAGCTGAGCGACGTAGAAAAAAAGGTCCAGGTGAGCATGCCTGCGAACACATAGAGCGGATACGGCACGTCGCCGCTGGTGACTCCGGCAACACGTCCGAGGAAAAAGGCGAAAACCGCCATGGTGGCAAGCGGCTGCAAGATAGCCCAGAGAACTCCCAAAAAAGTCTGTTTGTAACGGACTTTCACATCGCGCCAGGTCAGGAAGTACAGCAGCTCGCGATAGCGCCAGATCTCGCGGATGTCCAGAAAATACCAGGCGGTACGTGGTTCGATGACCAATACCGGCACATTCATTTCCTCGTCTGGGGGCGGCTGCGGTGCCATCTGCCGTTGCAAACGCACGGGCATGCAGAATTCGTCTGCCGAATCCCAGAGTTCAGATGTGCGGGCACTCTCTGCATTAGTTGCAGGACTTCCTGGGGTACCGTTTTCCGCCGCCTGGCCGGACGGTTCCCCCGGTTTCTGCACGGCAGAGGTGTCGCCAGCAGCTGCCTGCTCCGCAGCCCCCAACTTAGGTTCGGATGATGACATAGGCGCTACCTACTTCCTGCTTGGGCTGAGCCAGCCGACAGAGCGCGGCTCGCATCAGCATAAATCCTATCAGCGCGCCACCTGTTTGCACCAGCCAATCGGTGGTGCTGGGGTAGCCTTTGGGCAAAAAGGCTTGTCCCATTTCGACAACCAAGGCAACGAGCCCAGCGTATACTAGCACAAACGTCTTGTATTTTCCGCTGAAAAAACACGCGCCGAACAATCCCAGAGGCGCGAACGATCCCCCCTTGACGAGGATTTGCACAAAAACCCCGTACTTGCTGTTCCAGTAATAATCGGCCAGCGGGATCCAGTTGATCCTGCGCGGCGGCCAGCCGTCCTCGCTCAGCGGCAAAAAATCGTACGGCCTCCAGTAAAAAGCTATGAGCGCAGCACTCCACATAAGCACGCCTGCGGCACAACAAGTGCGGGCCCACGCCAACAGCCGCTCGGATACACGAGGACGCCGAAACCGCATCGTCCCTGCCTGAAAGATATAGGCAAGGCGTTTGGTCGTTGACCAGCCCAGCCATACACCTGCCATGCCGAGAGGCACATCCACGGCGTAAAAATAACGCGAATAGCTCCAGAGCTGCAACAGTTCGATGGCGGCGGACAGCGAAAAGCCCAAGCAGAGAACTAGCGCCGTACCCAATGTCCGGAAACGGCTCAGCCCCAAGACAGAGCCCGGTATCATGAAGCCAGCGAACGTTGACAGCCTGGCGATGAGTACCCGACTGTTGACCGATGCACCAGCCGCGGCTTGGTCCCACAACCGGCGTTCTTCTTCGGTCGGCCTGCGCACGTCTTGACCGGCGCCCGTCTGGACAGGCCACCCCAGGTGGATACGCCCTTCGGACAACTTGCGCTGCATTTCCTCGGCACTGACCATGAAATCGAAGGGGAAGGCCTCCACACATGCCAGCCCGATAAAAACCGCTGGTGCCAGATGCGTGGCGGTCTCTTCGAGACTGCGCACAGTCCGGAACGCGAGGCACCAGCGCGCCAAATGCGGACCACACACGAGCCACAATGTGCTTCCCAGGCCCATACCGACCGAGGTCAATATTACATCGTTGAGCGAAACGGTCCGCGGCCGGCAAAAGACCTGGGCGAACTCGATGGCCAAGGCCAGGAGCCAACCGAAGCTTGTGACGATAGTGCCGGCGAACAGACGCGCTGTCCAACTATTGGTGCCGCTCAGTGCACCGGCGAGTAGCAGACCGACGACTGCGTACAAAAGCACAGTCCCCATCCAGTCGCCGCGCGCCTCTAGATCGAAAAAATCTTGCATGGGCATGGCCAAAAACTGGCGCCGCGCCTGGCTCAACTCCATACTCTCGACCCAGAAAGGGATCAGGCTGCCGTAAATGGCCAAAAGCAGGAAAAACAAGCCTGCCCAAGTGCACCAACTGCGCACCAGCTTGTCGTCGGACTCCGGCACGAGTCTTACCTTGCGCCTGTCCTGGTATCCTCGGTCCATGCGGGCAAGCTACCGAGTCGCCTGAAGGGAATGACGAGGAGTGCGCGCTAACTGGTGGATCAAATCGCCCAAGGGGGCTAAGCAAGATTCCCATTGATGGAACTGCTCGACATATCGGCGTCCAGCTTGGCCTATGTGGGCACCGAGCTGAGGGTCGGTCAAAAGCCGGTCGAGCACAGCGACCCATTCCTGCGGTTCACGCGCGCAGAAAACGTGTTGGCCTGGTGTAACTCCCAGACCCTCGAGCGCTTGCGGCGAAGCAACGACTGGCCGTCCCACAGCCAGCGCCTCCAGCACTTTGTTTTGCACGCCGCGCGCTATGCGCAGCGGTGCGATAGCCACGCTGGCACGGTACAGATAGGGGCGTACATCCGGTACCGAACCGATAACGTGCACATGGTCGTTGCGTGCCAGGTTCACGACCCGTTTACATGGTTGACGGCCGACGATGTACAGGTGCGCGTCTTTGTGACGCTTGCGAAGTTCGGGCCAGACCGCCTGGCAAAACCAGACCATCCCCTCGACATTGGGGAAATAATTCAAAGCCCCGACGAAGACACAAGCCTTTTCTGCGGGCAGGCCGTCCGGAGAAAAGTAGCTGAGATCTACACCGTTCGTGACAGCATGTACCGGTCCGTCCGGGCATACCCGTCGAAATAATTCGGCTTCGTCACGACTGACCACGGTCACCGCCTGCGCCCGGCGCGCCAACAGGCGTTCCACATGCATTAGACGCCGGCTTTCCAGCCGGTATAACCAGCGCGCCGGTGGTCGTAGGCGCTGCGCATAATCGTGCCACTTCTGGCTGTCCACGTCCACCATGTCTACGATCGCCGGGGTGTTGCGCAACTCGGGCAAGTCCAGATACGTGTGCAAGGCACTGGATGACAAAAGGACGATGTCGAACGGCTCGGCGTCCGCCCACGAACGTAGTCGCTGGGCCAAACGATTGGACCAGAAGGCCCCCTCGCTGGCAGTCCGGCCATGACACAGCCACCAACTCATTTGCACAGCACGTTTCAGCCCACTCTGCGGCTCGATAGCCACTTGACGGCAATACTGCAACAAATGTTCGGTCACGCCCGGGGCCACGGGCTCGTCTGCTAAGCAAGCCAAATAAAGATCGCCACGGCTGCTCAGATAACGAGCGATGTGATAAGCGCGGATGCGATCTCCCTTATCGGGCGGATAGGGCACTCGATGGACAATATAAAGTAGCCGGAGCTTGCGCTGGCCGTGAGTCGTCATGACTGCCGTCTTGTCGCAGGTCTAGCCACGTCCGCTGGGCCCCATTTGGCGATAAGTCCTGGATCCGGTTCCAGGTCGTCCTCGTAGGGATCGCCTGCATACAATACCCTGCGACAACAATAGACGCTGTCGCGTTGACCTTCGTCAGCTATTTTCTCTTGTGAACTAGCGTTGTTTTTTGGCACTGGGTATTCCTCGGGCAGTGTCTCTCGGTTCCGATGTACGTTCTTGCGGACAGGGGCTAGATTCAGCCTGGCACCCTCCTGTACGCGGTAGCGTGAACTCCATTGGTCCAGGGTAAGGGGCGCGAGCTGGGAACCATTTTAGGCTCATAACGGCGGACAACTTCCGGTCCTCCTGGCAATCGCAGCCACCGTCGCCACCAGGCGGTCGGCAAACACAGCAAATACAGCCCTGTCGCCAGCAGGATGCGTATGTCCAACCAAGGACCGAGTCGCTCGACGTAGTAGAAATCATGGGCGAGTTTGAGCCGCACGCTGTCGAGATCGGAATCAGGCGGCAATTGCACCTGCGCCAATCCGGTCATGCCCGGTCGCACGCTCAGCCGGTGACGATAGTCAGGAAAGTAATCCTGGAGCCGCTCTATGAATTCCGGGCGCTCCGGACGGGGCCCGACCAGACTCATCTCACCGCGCAAAACGTTCCACAGCTGCGGCAACTCGTCTATGTGCAGCCGGCGGAGAATGCGGCCGACAGGAGTAATGCGCGGATCGTTCTTTGTGGCCCAGCAAGGGCCGGAAATGACTTCGCAATTATGGTACATGGTGCGCAGTTTGTATATGGTGAAAGGAGCGCCTGCCTTGCCCAGCCGCTTTTGCCGATAAATGATCGGCCCGCAGGATGTCAGCTTGATAAGCAGCGCCGCCACGGCTAGGATGGGCAGGCTCAATACGAGCAAAATGCCTGCTAGAACCCGATCGGCTACGTACTTACATCGGATGTACCAGCCCACAGGCTGGTGACGTAATTCGACTGCGTGTCGGTGATAGCCGTTTACACCATTGCGTTCGCTAGCAACGAATACCTTGCTGGCATCGGCTCCCTTAGATATTTCCATAGCAGCATCTGGGGTTGAGTGCGGGCACCGCCAGTCTGCTTCCGATCGTCAGTGGACCAGATCTTTCCTGGGTGCATAGTTGCACCGAATAGCGCAGTTCGCTCCATAGAGTCAATGGAGCACCCTGAGTATTTCCGATATAAACTTAGTCGCAGGGCTGTTCTCCAACGGCATATCGGAACGTTCGATAGTTTCGATCACATACATTTTGTAAAGCGCTGGATGCATAGCGAACGAAATACGCGGGTGCTTGGGGGCCGTCCACTCGATGCCGTCTGGAGACCAGGACCAAAAAATGCGCAAATAAGTAGCCCCCTCGGCAGGCAAGTTCTTTCGAAAGACGCCGACACGAAAAACCGCCGGTCGTTCGCTAGCCGTTTGCCAGACAGCTGGGTCGTCAATCAGCTGATAGCCAGCGCCGCCGTAACACACATCAGGCGTATGCACCGAAATGGGGCCCGGTTTTCCGCATACCATGAGCAATGCGACGACATTGCCATCGCCACGATGGGTGTAGCGTCGGGATATGTATCCCACGATATTGCCGATCTGTAGTTCGCGCTCGTTGAGTTTGCTTTCGGAAGTCAATTCCCAGTCGCCTATGACTGAAGGCACGTTCTGGAGTTTTTGAGCGAACTGCAAGGGCTCGCCAGCAGCGGTCCAACGGTTTGTCCACAAGCCGTGGGCCAAGCCGCCCAGTCCGAAAAGGGCCAGAAAAACGGCAAAAGGTATGTAAGGCCGCATGTTTTAGAGCCCTTTAAGTAACGTTCGATTGATACTGGTAGTCGTAGTAGTAATAATCACTAGCTTTTCCATTGGCGCCGCACAGCACAGCGCCTAGGACGCGGATACCGAGCATGTGCAGTTTCTCTTTGGCCGCCTGCACGCGGCGGCTTTGACTCACGTCGTTGAGCAGAGAGAACAAAACGCCATCGGTATATTGGCTGATGAGCAAAGTATCCGCGACCGGCAAAACGGGAGCCGAGTCAATGACGATAAAGTCGTATTCGTTGCGCAACCGTTGCAGGAGCGCGGGTAATCGCTCTTTGGCCAATTCCTGGATGGCGATACGGTCCGCTTGGCCGACGCAAAGCAGGTCCAGGCCCGGTAAGCGGGTCTGACGAACGATCGTCGGCAGATCGGCTTCGCCGCGCAAGTATTCGGAGAGGCCCGGGGCCGGCTGCTCGATCCCGAAAACCTGGTGCAAGGCAGGGCGTCGAAGGTCCCCATCTATGAGCAACGTGCGCCGGCCCGCGCGTGCCAGGCTGGTAGCCAAATGCGAGGCCAAGGTCGTTTTGCCTTCGCCGCCCAAAGCGCTGGTGATGGTGATGACGCGTACCGGTTCCACCTGTGCCTGCCGCACGAGGAGTGTGCGGATGCCATCTACCGATTCGGTCAACAGGTGCTGCCAATGGGCTTTGCCGTTGCCACCGAACAGCCGACGTCGTGCCGACCCAGCCACCGCAGGCAGCGCCCCCACGACGGTCATGCCGAGCTCTTTCTTGATGTCGTCCGCACTGTCCACGCGCTGGATGCGGTATTCGACAACGCCGATGAGCAGCGTCACGAACGCAAAGGCGGCCAGAGCGGCCAGTGTGGCCATTTTTACTTTCGGGTCGCTATCTCGCACCTGGGGTACTTCTGCCGATTGCAAATGACGCACGCGGTACGGCGAGTTCAATTCCACCGTGAGTGCCTCGCGAGCTTCGGCAATTTTCTGAATAGTCTTGTTGAGTTGCTCGACGTCGTAGCGGCTGAATTCCAGGTCTACCGAGCGGGCGCCGACCTTGTCCACCTCGGCCGCCAGCTCTTGGATTTCTTTGCGCAGCAGTTGTTCGTGCTGGCGCATCAAGGCTATTTCTTCCTCGATCTGCTTGGCGTTGAATTCGACTTGATTTTGCACGGATTTTTTCAGCACTTCGATGATTTTCGGGCGGATCTCCTTTTTGCGATCTTCGAGAGATTTTTGCAGGTTTTCCAGTTCGCTGCGGTAGCGGCGCAAATTGGGGTTATTTTCCGGATCGGCTGCCAATCGCTCGTATTGGCTGATGTATTGTGCCAGCCTATCCATCTGATCGGCGAGCTTTTGCAGGACCGGATCGGCCCGCAATTGGGCCTCGATCAACTCTTCGGGTATTTGCAGGGCGGCAGCCTGTTTGCCGCGCGCCTGTTCAGCACCCAAGCTGATCTGCTTGCGGTACAGGTCGCTGAGCAAGCGCATGTGCTCGCGTTGCAGCTCGCCGTAGCGCGCCAACAGAGCCTCCTGCCGTAACACCACCGACCGCGTGTCGGTGGCGCGCAGTTGTTCGGCAACCGAGCGCAGATACTGCCGTTTGTCGCGCAGCTCTTTTTCTTTTTCACTGTACAACTTGTCCAGCTCGCTCAAGCGAGACAGGCGACGCGCCCGTTCTTTGTTGACGGTTTCGTCGAGGTACGCTTCGGTGACCGCATTGACGATCGAGGCGATTTCGGCCGGATTCTTGCCTGACAAGGAGATGCGCATCAATTCGCCGCCTCCTGGGAATTCGACACGCAGTTCTCTTTCCAGCCAGGCGATTGGGTCTATCTGTGAGCGCAGCGTTTGCAGCTCGGCGATGCCGGGTTTGCGCAAAGCAGCCGCCAGAACAAATTTCATTTTGACTATGGCGGCCTGGTTTTGCCGAAAAGTCTGGTAATAATCGCCGTCACGCTCGGGGAACAACGTACGCGGCGGATTGGAATGAAGCTGCAACCAGGCGCTGGCAGTGTATTGGGCCGGTAGCAAAAACCAGACCGGTACCGCTGCCAGACCGGCTACAATGACGCCCAAGCTGACGATCAGCATCCATCGGCGACGCAGAATCTTCCAGGCAATACGCGGATCCAGGGTGATGCCAGCAGGAGGCGGATAGACAGCATAGCCCCCAGCCGGTACGCCATTCGTATACACGACCGCCGGCGTCGGTACTGCTGCCGCCGGCATTGCGCCGCCCGATGGCTCAGCAGGTGGATTGGGATTCTGGGCTTGCGTCACGTTATGACCCTCGTATGGAGAATGCCGACTGAGTAGTCCATTGTCATCTTCCCTACCTCCTGGCTGGGATAACGATGTTCAGCATTTCGCAGCATACATGTCGCTACACTGGGTTAGAGCTCCGCGCTGTCCCAGCCGGTTCCATGGCCAATCCCAGGGGACTGGGGGCTGGCCGGCGTTTGTGAGGCGTCTCGTAGATTATCACGTGTGACAAAAGCCTGAGCTCCAACCACAAAAGCACGAGCGCCAGCGGCATCATCAGCCATCCAGCAAGATCGTGAAAAACCAAGTCCGCCCAATAGCTGCCGGCAGTCACGTGCAATATGCCGGTGACCACAATGCGGATGATGTTGGACACAATGGCAATGGGCACCGCACTGGCGACAAGAACTACTCTCTCCCACAAGGCCATCTGCATCACCAAAACCATGCCGAACGAAAGCGCAAAGAAGACCGTCAGCATGCGCAGTCCGCTGCAGGCTTCGACCACATTGAGTTGGATGTCGTTGATCAGAATGCGGTTGCCTTCCGACACCGCTGGCAGACCACAGGTCTGCAAGGCATAGGTGCTGGCAATGGTCGCCACGCGCTGCAATGGGTGGGCTAGCGCTACTTCTACGCTGTAAGGCAAGGGAATCATAAAGACCAAAAAGAGCGCCGTCGGATAATACCAACGCACGGCGCCTGGTCCAAAAACGGTCATGAAAAGCGCCAGCACACAAGGAAGGATGGCCATGTGGCTCAACCAATCAAAATAGAGAACGGCGCCTGCCAGATACAACGCTAGGGCCATAATGGCCAAGGGGATGCCCCACCAACTGAAGTGTTGCTGTGCAGGGATCAGGTTACGACGATACCAAAGCAGCCAGGCGGCAAAGATAGGCACCAAATAGCCGTGTGAGTATTGTGGGTCGGTTGCCCAGCGATTAGCAAGCTCGACAGCAGCCGGCCAGTAGACCCAGGCCACAACCCCCAGGCCTATCGAGGCGGCGATCGTGTGCGGCGAGCGTAGCCACAGCCAGTTCATTAGAAAACGCCTCCTTGCTCGAGGACCTCGGCGCTTCGCCAGGCAAGGCTAGGAATAAGATTGACTGTAGCCGTCATTGCAGACTCCGTCCCCGTGGGTTACGAACACCCAAAGCTGTATAACAGTTTGCTGGACAGTAACTTATCTTCAAGCCGTGCGCCCGATTCACCGCTTCGTAGCGATGGACAGACGCGGCTTTGCGCGCGCGGAAACTACTGCCGAGGGTTTTCCCATGGGTTGTAGCATCCATCCCTCGATCTCCACGGAGGCACCGCGCTGTATAAATTCCACTTCTACGTGGAAGCGAAGCTGCTTCAGTCTGCGAGTAACTATGCCGGTCAAGCCAGCAAGCGGGCCGGCGACGATCTCGACACGCGTTCCTACCGCCAGTTTTTCTTCGGGCGTAACTGGCAACCCGGACTCGATAAGGCGATGCGTGTGTTCTAAGTCGGAGCGTAGCCGATCCTGGTCCGGTACTTGTAGAACGCGAACGATTTTATTCGTTTTCAGTGCCACAAGACGGTGTTCATCTGTGCCGAAAATAAACAAATAGCCCGGGAAAAGGGGAAGCAGCGACGAGAAAAAGCGCCCGCGTTTGACCCACCGGCGCGCGTATAATGGTAGATAAAAGGGGACACCAACAGTCCCCAGAAAACGAGCCACTGCTTTTTCAGCCCGTGGACGCGTATGCAGAACCCACCACTGACCTCTATCGAACGAGAAAAGGTCAGAAGCGCCCAACAGGTTTTCCGGGTATATGGACGTCTCGGGCGGCAAAATTGGCATTTGGGCACCTAAGTTTTATGAGACCTCGGTCTGAGCCAAGCGGGCAGGGGCACCACCGCCCGCGGCAAAGGCCTTCGATTGTCGCGCTGCGGACTAGGACAGCGCGTTGTCACTGAAAGCTAGGTTACAAAACGAGGCAAAGCAAACAGCCTCGTCGGGTGGTAAACAGGAAAGATGCGGCGCTCCAACACACGCGCGGTGCCCAAAGCCGTGGTGGGCGCCGCATCCTAGTCCACCCTTGTGAAAATCTCCCCTCCGCGCGGTTAGGGCACACAGCGGTGCAGGCTGCCGACTCGCTGTCAGCTAACCTTCCCTGGCACCAACCGCCTTGGGTTGTTCCTTGGACTTACTCTCTACGGGGAGGTTCCAGTAAGAGAGCCCAGCTTGGGGCCGTTCGGACAAGTCTTCCGGGCGACTCGGGCACATCGGAATATGCCACTCGATTACCGGAATTGCCCTTTGTTCCATTCAATTGCAAATGCCGTGCCAGGCACTCCATGCCGGCCACGCAAAACTCTTCGCAATTTACACAAGTTGCTTACTGACAATGGATTATTGACTTTCAGCTCTTTTGCGAGTATAAGTGGGCGTTTGCTCTTTTTTGGCTTAAGTGTAAACATTTGGAAACATTCGGGCGTTAACACTGTTAACAAAAGTTTACACGACACCTGTTACTGTACTTTAGTACACATCAAGGAAAGTTACAGAACTCCTTGAATTTTAATGACTTAAACAGAATCGCGCCTCGGAGCTGAGGGATCCGGTCAATGCCGGGCATTGTTAACACCTGGGCCGGGTGTTAACATCCTGGCCTGACGATCAGTCATGCGGGCAACCCCATCTCCGTGTGTCTTCGATCTGACTGCCTCGCCGGTCCGGTTACTTATTCAAGTACATGCTCAGCACCGCTTTGGCGTGTTGGCAGTTCGGCTTGTTCAAAGGTTTACTTGCCGGCGAGCAGGCGGAAATGAATGTCTTTAAAAGTCACTTCCATAGGCGGGCCGGCATGCAGTTGCCAGGCAATAATGCCTTTGTCCGGCATTTTGGGAAACTCGCCATCCACGGTCACCTGCCCATTGATTCTGATAGTCACATGTTTTCCCACGCATCGGATGAAGTAATCGTTGAAATCGGCTTTTTTGACGATCTTGCTGATGAGGCTTCTATCCGCCGCCTGCATCATGCCACCGAAATGTTCGCCGTACAGGCTGCCCCACCATCCTTCACCGATGTCGCATTGTGGGCCGCGGACAGCGAATTGGTCGCGATTGAAAACTTCACTCCGTATTTGGACACCGCTGTTACCCAGACCGCCTTTGAGGCGGACTTTGAAATGAAGCTGAAAATCACCATACTGTCGTTTACTACACAAAAAGGTGTTGAATTTGAGCCCGTCTGGCTCAGTGGAGCCGACGATGGCTCCGTCCACGACGCGCCAGTATTTGCCGAGCCCTTCCCATCCGGTCAGATCCTTGCCGTTGAAAAACGGCTCATCCTGCGCTGGCGCCGCCTCCGACAATGCCCAACCAACAACCAGAGCCAAGAGTAGCGACCGAAAGAGCCTCTTGTTCAACATGCCGAGTCCTCCTGCGCGGGGCTAGTCAACTCGATGGTGTTGCATCTAAGCCATGCGTCGGGCCAATCATACGCCGGTGTGGTTACTGTTTGCTGACGACATGCGTCCTTTTGTCGTCCTGCGCTGCCATCGTGTCCAAACTGCAGTCAGTGGTACAATGTATCGGATTGGCGATCTTCTGCAACAAGATTTTGCTCGAAAGCGTCCATGCGACGGTTGTCCTGCAGGATTCGAGCATAGCCGGTACACTGGAGGACTCGAAGAGAGACCATGGGTTTATCGTTTTTGGATCTAGGGGCACCAGGAGATCGTCGCCCTGCTGGCGGGTAACAGCAGTTTGAGCCGGATCAGACATGCGCCAGTTTCCGCGTCTACTTCTTTTTCGATCCGGACGCGGTCCAGCGAGCTGAGTAGCTTGGGATGGTAGAGAAAGCTCAGCACGATTTCATCGTCGGTCGGCTGCAGGTTTTCCAGAGTCACGAAGGCAGGGGCGATTTCTGCGATCTGGGCTTGTCCTCGCAGCACGAAGCTGTGCGGACGCTCGAGAACGAACAGCCGATAGCCCATAGGGAGGTCGAGACTCTTGCGCACTGTGGGCCACCTGTCCATCCGGCTGCAGACACTTTCGGAGCGGGCTACGATCCAACCGATGTTGTACACCTTGGCCAGATAGTCGAGTTCGGTGTCGCTCCATGAGGCAAGGGCACGACCGTAGAGGGTGTCAGCGCTCAGGTGCAGGCCTGCGTCGGCAGTGCCTTTGCCTGCGGGGGCGTTGACGAACATGCGTCGCGTAAACCAGGGAAACAAAGTTGCCCAATCGGGCAAGTGGGTCTCTTCGATCAAGATGCGGGCTGTCGGATCGGTCGAATCGCGCAGCCGTTCGAGGAAGGCCAGGGTCGGCCCGTCGGGTGCCGATGGTAACGGCGACGGCGTCACGTTTTGCCACCACAAACCTAGGCCCCCGACGCCACACAGCACGGTCACGCTCGACACGAGCAGGGGCCATTTGGAAAGCATGGCCTGCCATGCGTGCGCTAGCAAATAACTGACGGGAGCCAACCACAGAAGCGCTGTCAGGAACAGATGAGCCTGTGCGTATGCGCTCGACTCGACTCCGCTGAACAACTGCCAGGCAGCACTGCAACCGAGCCATGTACCGGCCAAAAAGCTGCAACCTATGAAATAATCGCGGCTGTAGATTGTGCCCGCCAGGGCGGCGAGCGCTATGACTGAAAACACCTTGGCTTGCCATGACAGCCCATTTAGCGAGATGGACCACGACTGGGAGAGCAAGTCGGGGCGCTCCGTCAACAGCGTCAGCGCTCGGGCTAGAGGAGAATGCATCCAGGTAGCAATTGCAGCGGCCCCCTGGCTCCAGGTTACAGCGACACTCACGGCCAAGCTCGTCAGGACTGCCAGCTTGATCGCCCACGGGTCGCGGGCCCAGAGTCGTGCTCCCGCTGCTACTGCGAAAACAAGCCACAGGACCGGCGCCAGCCACGCGAGAGCCACCGAAGCCCAAGCCAAGAAAAACGCCAGCAGTGCGGGGGACCTGTGTAACCCCTGAACGACAGCTAGCGCAAGCGAAAAACACGATGCGCCCAGCCAGAGGTCTGTGTATCCCAGGGCGACCGCCGCCCGACCCCAACTGGAAGCTACCAAAACTGGGCAAAGAAGAGCGCCCATGCCGGCTACCGTCGTGTCGGCGGCCAGGCTCGAGGATGCGTAAACGCATATAGGCAGCGCCAAGAGACTGGCCCAGAGGCAAAGCATGCAAGCCTGAAAAGGCGTGAGCCACGGCACGCAAAGGAAGAGCTGAACAGTACGCCCGTCTGTCCACGGGGACAGATAAGTGCCCGCGTTGTGGGTGAAGTCGAATCCTTCTATGGCAAGGGCGCCGCTGCTGTCTTGACGTGCTCGTGCCTGAAATAGGTGTTGCGCATACAGGCCGCTCCCCGGAATACGTTCACCGTTCAGAGGGCAAGCAGCCAGGTAGTGCCAGGCGAGCACGCTCTGCAAAAGCACCGCCGCCGACAAGGAGCACAAGGACCATCGGCTCATCTTGCCACAAAAAAAGCCGTCCATGGCGATCATGGACGGCCAGTGTAGCGCTCGCGGCCTTTTCGCTCAAGCCGTAATGCCCGTCGGCCTGGGGCTAGGGGAATTCTCTGTGGTGCACGATGCGTGTCTCGAATCCTTGCCATTCCAGTTCGTCGGCCACCTCATGCGCCAAGCAGTGACTGCGATAAGTGCCGTACAGACGCCACGGCTCCCACGGACAGTCGCGGTACAACACGTGATAGTGGGCGATAGGAGCTCCGCGATACACCTGCACGGTGGGGCCACCGCGCCCGAGGTATAGCTCGAAGTTGAATTTCTTGTGATCTGCAAGAGCGCTATTGCTAGGGAGGGCGCTCCAGAGCCCCGCGGCCAGCGTTGCCATCGCGATCAGCTTGCGTGCCATGTGGTTCTCCTTTCGAGAATACCTAGAGGACCTCGTGACTGCGTCTCTGCCACCCGGGATGAGCCAGCGCGTTTTTGCAAAGCGCGACGGCGCTTGCCGTCCAGTTCGTCGCCGTGCGCTCGTTTGGCCATCCCTTTCAGCATGGAAACGCCCGACATGCGGGAACTTGCACGGCACGCTCGGTTTTTCCCAGCCGGTGTCGGCTTCGATCCAATCGGGCGATGGCACGGCTGCGGGCTCAGCAGCGAAGTAGCTCCACTTGAGAAGCGACCGGTTGATTCCAGTCGAGCAAGGCAGCGCAGCCATCGGCCAGGCGCCCCGGATTGATCACCAAAGTATGCGCGATCCGTTGCGTGCCACGGAATTCAGTGGGGCCTGCCACCAAGGCAACGGACGGATGGTAGGTATCTACGAAGTCGCCGGCTATCCGGTTCCCCCCGCGGCCGCCCAGCATGCCGGGAGGAGCTACTGCCAGCATCAACACCTTGTGAGGCGGGTCGGCCAGCCACAAATTGCGCAGATAAAACTCAGCACAGGCGCGCGAAAAGGCCAAGCGGCCGTCCATACGGTCCTCGTTCTCGGTAAGGTCGCCACCCACCCCACAAAAGACGGCGTCGCCCATTTCGATAGGCGTCGCGTGTGCAATATGCACGTGCTCGAATTCTACCTCGGCGTCTTTGCCCAGCCGCAAAAACTCGCGCAACGGCACATCGGCGTACCCGGGGACCACCACGCTGAAAAGCTGCAACGATCCCAGGGTATTGAAGAACTTTTCCCAGAGCTTCAGGTCGTCCGGATGAGATGGACGGCCGACACCGTGGGCGTCGCCGGGGTCGAGTATGTTGCCGACATAAACCAAGCCGTGTGGTTTGTGCGCATGTACCAGATCGGCCAGCGTCGTCAGTCTTTGTTCCTGACCCTCTAAATTGGCACACAGAAGCAATCTCCTCAGCATAGCGGTGCTCCTTTCGTTCAGCGCCGAGCCCTTTTGGGGCCGGCCGAGCTACTCGAAAGAAAAATCCATTACCCATCGGCCCATGTCAAAAGCGCCGCAAGGCGGCGATGGAGTCGGCATCGTTGAGTTCGCTGTTTTTCCAATAAAACACCTCGGCGCCCTGCTCGACCGCGTCTTGAACAGCTTCCAGCAGGATATTGTGAACCGGTGCCATCGCGCCGCCGCACTCGATGCACGGGCCGGAGCTCAAATGCAGTCGCCGGCAGCGGGTGCACCGATAACCGCCGTAGCCGACACCTGGCTCGAGCAAAACGGTTTGCACCGACTGACGCCACAAGGCGGCGAAGGTTTGTTCGGGCCCTACGGCCCCGCGCTGTTGTCTTCGGTCTTGGATGAGCTTCCAGGCCTCAGCCGCCAAAGATGCCAGATAGTTGCTTTCTTCTCGACGCACTCGCTCGGCGAGCTGGTCCAAAGGCGTGTGTACGGCGATATCCCAACGGGCGATAACGCGATCGCGCACGTATCTATGGAGCCTTGCTTCGAATTGCGGCAGGGTCTCCCACAAGCCGCCCAGGATGACTTTTTCGAAATGCTCTTTTTCGTACAGCGCCAGTGCCTCGTCGGCGACGCGGGCAAAATGATGCCGAAAAGCCTCGACGTGTTTGCGCATATACTGCAGCTCGCCCAGAGGCTCGGGGAAGCGGATTTTCCCGGGAATCTCCTCCTCCACGCGGAGGCATTCTTCCAACTCGCCGAGGTGATAAAGGAACAGGCGAGCGTCATCTTTGTCGGTCAAAATCAATCCCAGTCGTGGGGAAAGCGCCAGTTGTTGTTGTAACGGCCAGAGTACGAACCTTGGACCGTAAAAAGCTCGATTGCGGACAGGCCAAGGCAGCCGGAAAGCCCACGCCAGCCGCGCCTGAGAGTCGAGAAAAATAGCCAGCCCGCTCGTGCGCCGCTCCCCGACTTGCTCCAAGGCGAGCTGCGCTGCTTGCTGCAGCTCTTCTTCGAAAATCTCCCTATCCGTGCGCCCGATATCCGCGCGATGCAATCGCTCCCGCTCTTCGCTAAAGAAGGTCTTGGCGGCGATGCGCGCGGCATCTGCACCACCCCAGCGGTGCATGTCTATGTCCACATAAACACTAAGAGCACTACCACGGTCATTATGGTGCGAGCGCACCGTCTCCAATAAGCTAGGCCGAATAATGCCGCTATGGACACGCATATGAGCCATCGCTTTCTCCTTGCTCGGAACAGACACTTGACTAAATTGACCCGCTCACCGGGCGATCAATTGCGATCTACTGTGACTATTTGCAATTGATATGCCTGTGGAGACAAAATCTTTGCTCCGAGCAATAGGCGTAATTTAAATCTTTTCTGAAAAAGACCTTGCATTGGCAGATGTGAAAGATAGACCGATTCAATCCCCCAGCCGGAGCTCCTATGACTGTGTCTGATAGGTACACTCGATGGCTGACCGTTGTTTAGTGTCTGCCATTTTGCCCTGCACCAGGAAGACGCGCCAAAATGGCAGTAAATCGAGAGGATGTTGTGTAGGCGGAGCATTCTCCAATCCCAGAACAAAGTCCGGTGCGCAAAAGACTAACCGGAGAAGTGATGCACTTCCATCGGGCGGGCCTCACGTGGGAAGGTCAATTAGCTTTCCAGGGCTGCTTCGCCGCAGGTAGCTCGACAGGAATGCGTCAAAAGATGACCGGAATCAAGGAGGGTCATATCCGCCGGGGTGCCAGGGGTGACACCGGAGGATCCTATTCACACCTCGGATAGTGCCGTGCCAGGGGCCATATTTCTGAACTGCCTGGATAAAGTACTCGCTGCACGTAGGGTAGAAACGGCAAACGCGACCGAAGGCTGCCTTCAGAGCCAGTCCAAGCGTCCATTGGTAAAGACGGACCAAACCAATGAGGATTGCGGACAGGAGCTGATTCAGGTAAGAGACAGTCATTGGAAACACGAGGCGCAACCTATTTATTTGCTTGTTCCGGAGTAGTAGGCGCCTGTCTAGAAGGGCCTTGGCCTAATTCACGCGTAACGTGCGGCGACGGAGCTTTGCAACATTTTGCCAGTACGACCCGAGCCAAATGCGGCAAACTTTCGAGCAGATTTTGTAGACGCAGGGGCGCCCTACGCGGGACCAGGACGAGATCCAGCCCTTTGGGCAAAGAGGGCTTGGATAATCGGTAAGCCTCGCGAAGGATACGTTTGAGGCGATTGCGCACATGGCTTTTGCCCCAGCGTTTGCCTACAGCGATGCCTAGCCTGCTATAGGATAGACCGTTCGGGCAACCGTAAACGCTGAGGTCACGGTTGCTGGCTTGATAGCGGGCGGCAAAGACGCGCTGGAAATCGTCTTCTTTTTTGAGCCGCTCCCAGGATTTCAAAGTAAAGCGTCGTGTCACGTCACGGGCTCCACCCCTGAGCGCTACGCGGCTGCATCGGATTGCGCCGAGCGAATTCTTCGATCAACTCGCGGCTACGCGCGTCCACAGATTTAGGTACAACGATCTTCACTTGGACGAACAGATCTCCACGCGCGCCGCCTGAGGGATCCGGCAAGCCCTTGCCACGCAGCCGCAAGCGTTGGCCGCTGGAAGTACCCGGCGGAATGGTCAGCGATACCATGCCTTCCAAGGTGGGCACGTCCACTTTGGCCCCGAGGATGGCTTCGGCCACGGTGATAGGTAGCTCGAGGACGATATCTTTGCCCTGGCGCTGAAAGTACGGATGCGGCCGGATGTGGATACGCAAGTACAGGTCGCCTCCGGCGATTCCTTGTCCGTGGAGCCGCAGACGTGTGCCGTCTTCGACCCCAGCCGGAATGTTGACGCTGATGCGTCGCGCCGGCTGACCGGCAATCTCTGGCAAGTCGAGCTCCACGGAGCCACCATGCGCGGCCTGCATGAAATCAATGGTCACGTCATGTTCCAAATCCTGAGCAGCGGGTCCCCGAGGGCGTGTGCGCGTGCGCCGGAATGGCCCGAAACCATGCTCGAAAAGCCGCTCGAACAGACTTTCTGGATCCTCGAAGCCGAAGGTGGAGAACTCTGTCTCTGGGCCAGTTCCCCAGCGGAAAGTCCAGGTACGCGGTCCAGCTCCTGTGCCGGCCCCAGCATACTCGTAGGCCGAACCGAGACGATCGTATTCAGCGCGCTTTTTGGGGTCGCCCAGAACTTCATAAGCTTCCTGGATCTCTTTGAATTTGGCTTCGGCTTGCTTGTCGCCCGGGTTTCGGTCCGGGTGATAGCGCATGGCAAGCTTGCGATAGGCACTGCGGATTTCTTCGTCGCTGGCCCCCTTTTTGACCCCCAGGATTTCGTAGTAATCTTTCGCCATAGGATACCGAGAGGTTCATGCAAGTATGTTTTCTTCGAGTGCGACGACTACTCGTAGCCCACGTGTCCACCGCTGGTCGGCTGACAGCTATGGTCATTGTAAAGCAGATGGCCGACGCAGGACAAGCGCAACGGTAGGTTCCGGCATCGGTAGAGCTTTGCGGCAGCGTAGCAAGCTCGGCTCAGGCCGTGCCGCCGACCGATCCTTTTGCCTCGTAAAAATTTTTCAAAATTTTCGGAATTTTATTTGACCCGATGGGTACCGATGGCGTAGCATGATCAATAGCATGACGCGTCACCGGGCAAATAGCTCGGTGAGGCAGCCGGCGGACCCGGCGATAAGCAGTGTGGGAGCTACCAGCGGCGCATCGAGGACCACCCGTCGGGCCGTCCGGGAAGGAGCCTGGCCCGGGCCCTGATCCGTTCCATTCCGTGTAACCGTGGTTCTCAGCCCGGTATCTATAGACCGGGAAGAAACGTACAAGCGGAAGCGAATTCGCCTAATTAGTGGTATGCGGGACCCGTCGGCATGGAGCGGTCGTGGGGAACAGGCCATGATTAACGGAATGGAAGTGTGCACGCTGGCAGAGCAGGCGCTCAAGAACAGTCCGTTTCCCGCGCTCAGACGCCTGCGCGTGGAAAAGAGCGAAGGTGCCATCGTCTTGCGGGGCAAAGTGCCCAGCTTTTACTACAAACAACTGGCCCAGGAGACTGTGCGTCCCTACTTGCAGGACAAACTCGAATGGCGCAATGAAATAGACGTCATCGAGGCGTTCGAGCAGGTAGAACAGAACTGATCTGCTGCTGTTTTTCGTCGCCGAAATCCCGATGCACGGGTCCTCGTTCGAGGTCCGTAAAGTAAGGGTTTGCGGCCAAATGGATCAGTCCTTGACGGGCACTTCTCTTAGTTCCATCGGCCCGCCGCAGCACTCGCATACTTTTTCCAGAAAGTAGCGCTTGATGGCGCAGACATCGCACCAGTAATACACTTCGTAGAGCTGATTGCCTTTGACGGTGAGTACGCGCACGATCTGTACGATGCCGCCGCCAGGCAGACAGTATCCCTCTACCTGAACGGGGCGCTGCTGCAAGCGAGGATCGCGGTAGAAGGTACGGCCACCGGTGTCCTTGACGATCGCCAAATAACGGCCGTCGTCGGTGGCCAGCACCAGCCAATGAGGCAATGCGTCGGCCTCCACATCTAGGTCGAACAGCTTGGCTACATCGCGAAGCGGCAACACCCGTCCGCGCAAGGTGACACGCTGGGTTGCGGGGCGCCCAAGTGCCACGGCAGGCATCACCAGAGCCCCCAAAAAACTCGACAACACCGTTCGTCGAGTAGGCATGGTACCTCCCCCGTTTAAATCATGCCTCACGTCGCGGCGCAACTCGCCGGCTGACGATCACACATCTTGCCACAACCGAGGCGGCTGGCTCGGTAGTCGCTTGCGTGCCCCGGTCTGGACAGCCTTTTCTTTTTGCCTCAGCAAGAGTTTGATGGGTACCTCGCTAAACGGGAGCTTTTCGCGGAATATGTTAGTCAAATAGCGCAAGTACGGCTCGTCCAGCAGTTCGGAATCGTTGACGAAGAGGACGATTGTAGGCGGCTGGACCGCCACCTGCGTGGCGTAGAAGACCTTGGCTTGACGATTGTGGCGCAGCGGCGGTGGATTGTTGGCGACTGCCTCCTCGACAAGCCGATTGAGCTCGGCCGTGGGCACACGCGTCGAAGCCTGCTTGTACAGCGATTGCGCCAGATGCAGGACCCGCAATACATTCTTGCCGCTTTTGGCAGTGATAAAAGCTATAGGTGCATAATCTAGCCCGGGCAACTCGCGGGTCAAATAATCGGCCCAGGTACTTGTGACTGCTTTATGGGCTCGCGCCAGATCCCACTTGTTGACCACCAAAACGAAGGGCTTGTAATTCTCGACGACGTTCTGGATCAGTTGCTTGTCCACACGACCGAGTGGCTGCGTGGCATCCAGCAAAACCAGAACGACGTCGGCACGACAGATAGCCCGCACGGCTCGTGCCAAACTGTAAAACTCGACGCTGTCAACGATACTTCTTTTTTTGCGGACGCCGGCAGTATCTATCGCCAGGAAGACCTTGCCATCGCGCTCGAACCGTACATCCACGCTGTCCCGCGTAGTCCCGGGGACTTCACTGACGATCACCCGAGGGGCCTGGGCCAGACAATTGATAAAAGTGCTCTTGCCGACGTTGCGGCGGCCGACGATCGCCAATTTCAAGGCCAGCGGGGCAGGGGGCTCGCAGGCCGCCGGCAAGCGCTGCCGGATGGCCTCCAGCAGTTCGGCTTTGTTACGCCCTTCCTGGGCGCTTACGCACACGACTGGAGCCCATCCCAGTCGGTAGAATTCCTGTGCCTGGGCGTCCCATTTGGGCACATCGCATTTGTTGGCCACGAGCACCACACGTTTGCCCAGTTCTCGCAGCCGCGCGGACACGACTTCGTCGAGCGGAACCAAGCCATCGCGCGCATCCACGACAAAAAGGATCAGATCAGCTTCGTCAAGGGCCACCTGAATCTGGCGCTCGACTTCAGGCCCCAGCTGGTCGCGGTCTTGGATCCCTATCCCACCGGTGTCAATGAGCTCGAAATAATGGCCGTCGTCTTCGATTATGGTGGATAGACGGTCGCGCGTGACTCCGGGCGTAGGATCTACGATGGCGATTCGCTTGCCCGCCAGCCAATTCAACAGCGAGGATTTACCGACATTGGGCCGGCCAACAATGACGACTCGTGGCAAAGGCATGGGTCAATTCTCAGCTTGTGACCGTCTTTGCGCTGGCTCCGGCGTCAGTCAGAACCTATCGGCACACTGCTTGGCTTTTCGCACATACGGGCCTTTAATCGTAGTAGCATCGAAGCGGCACACGGCTTTCGACCACGCTGCTCATTTTACTGGCACAGGTGGCTGGCATAGGCGACAAGCCAGAATGGCCAGAAGAGCCAATGTCGCAAAGCCACCCTTTCAAACAAGGTCTAGCCGACGCTTGGTCATACGCTCTTTCAAGCAATCGGCACAGGTACCGCGAATGACAAGACTGTAATACGTCGGCTGGAATTGGTGCGTTTGGCAAACCTGTTCTCGCACCCGGTCCAATTCCCCAGACTGGAACTCGATGACTTTACCACAGTCTTGACAGACGAGATGATCATGCCGCGGGTAGCCGTAGTCATGCTCGTAAACGATGCGCGGACCGAACTGCAATTGGCGCAACAAGCCGGCTTCTACTAGCTTACGCAGTGTCCGGTAGACAGTAGCGCGACTGATACGCACGCGCGCCCTTTCTAGTTCGGAGCACAAGTGCTCGGCGTCAAAATGTTGATGCCGGGAAAATATCAGCCGGATCATCTCCTGTTGCGGCTTAGTGAACCTCTGCTTCCGAGGCCGACTCGCCAGATACTCGCGGAACTTACTTTCGGGGCTTTGTGGTACAGGTAGAGGCTGAAGCATTTTTCGTGTCCCTGGGCTATCGAAGCGCAATCTGCGAAAATCCCCAAAAATTAGATACCACGGTCAAGTGAGCGCGTATCGTCAGGCGGCACCAAAAAAGAGAGCCAGCAACGATCGAAAAGCACCTGTGACTGCTGCTGAGCCGACGGTGGCGCCCTCCAAGTCATTTTATTCAAGTCAGCTTATTCAGGTCAGCATAATTGTGACCGATAATCATTCTTATTTTAGATTGCCGGGCTAATTTTTCCAGTCCTGATGATCCAATTAGCCGGCTTTGCAGTTTTGGTTGCTTGCCGATTTGTGCATGGCAGGCTTACAGCATTCGTAGCGCACTTTTGGGCGTATTACTGGCTGGATCTGTGAGTCAAGGCGCAGTCCATAGTCGGTAAGCGAGCATATTTCTCGCCACACGCGCCGGCGATGTCCGCCGAGGATTAGCTTAAGTGGCCGACGAGTTGGCCGGCGGTCTGTTGAGTCTGATAAAGTGCTCGATGAGCTGATGCAGCGGCTGGCTGCCCTGATCGCCTTCACTGCGATGACGCACACTGACTGTTTGCGCTTGTACCTCTTTGTCGCCGATGACGAGCATGAAAGGTATTTTTTCTAGCTGAGCGTCGCGTATTTTGGCCCCGAGCTTATCGGGCCGAGCGTCGAGGGTTACTCGAAAACCTCGGTTTTTGAGTTCGAGTTCCACTTTTTGGGCGTATTCCAGGAAGCGGTCACTGACCGGCAAAATGCGTATTTGTTCCGGCGCAAGCCAGAAGGGGAAAGCCCCCGCGAAGTGTTCGATCAGAATACCGACGAATCGCTCGAACGAGCCGAAAGGGGCACGGTGGATCATCACCGGCCGATGCGGCTTGTTGTCGGCGCCTATGTATTCGAGCTGGAAGCGTTCGGGTAGATTGTAGTCGAGTTGCACGGTTCCCAGCTGCCACTCGCGGCCCAGCGAATCGCGCACAACGAAATCTACTTTGGGGCCGTAAAAGGCAGCTTCCCCCTTTTCTGCCGAATAGTTCATACCCAGTCCGCGCACCACGTTCATCAATACCGCCTCGGCTTGTGACCAATTGCGGTCATCGCCCACATATTTGGCGCTGCCCGGATCGCGCAGCCCGATGCGCACGCGATACCCTTCCAGGCCCAGGCTGCGCAGAACGAAGAGAACCAACTCGAGGTTGGATTGGATTTCTGCCTCGACCTGCTCCGGTGTCACGAAAAGATGGGCGTCGTCTTGAGTGAATCCGCGCACGCGAGTCATGCCGGACAACTCTCCGGTTTGCTCGAACCGATAGACGGTGCCGAATTCTGCCAGCCGAACGGGTAAATCGCGGTAACTGTGTGGCGTAGCTTGATAGATCTGGATGTGGTGCGGGCAGTTCATGGGCTTGACCAAGTACGCTTCGTGGCTGTCGAGCCAGCGCCGGAGGACAGCTATACGACTGGCCACATCCTTTTGCGGGGAGTAGTCGGCCAGTCCCAACCGCAGGGTTTGTGATAACTGCAGGAAAGCAGACTCCTGTTCTTGGCTGAGCTCGCCGGCTTCCAGCAGGCCCAGCCACGAGTCCACCATCTGACCGAACGGATGCACGAACAAGGGGGGATACTGTGCATCCCGATAGTAAGGGAAATGCCCGCTGGTCCGGTACAACTCCAGACGGCCCAGATGGGGCGTATACACAGGCTGATAGCCACGCTTGAGTAGCTCGTCGCGAATGAACGATTCCAGGACGCCACGAACGATGGCGCCACGGGGCATCCAGAGCACCAATCCAGGCCCCACCGAGGCACTGAGAGTAAACAAACGCAGTTGTTTGCCTAGCACGCGATGATCGCGTTTGCGTGCCTCTTCCAACTGCTCGAGAAAAGCTCGCAGCTCTTCTGGCCGGAAAAAAGCGGTGCCGTACAGTCGTTGCAGCTGCGGTCTCCGGGCGTCATTTTTCCAATAGGCGCCTGCGATGGACAGCAGCTTGAAGGCTTTGATAAGCCCGGCGTGGGGTAGATGGGGCCCTCGACACAGGTCTATGAACTCCCCCTGGCGATAAAAGCTGAGGGTGGGAAAGCGATGCAGCTCTTCGTCAATATGCTCGACCTTGTAGGGCTGGCCCAAATCCAGGCACAAAGCTCGGGCCTGCGGCGTGGGCCATTCGAACCTTTCGAAAGGCTCGCCTTGGTCAATGATGCGCTGCATTTCTTCTTCTATCCGCGGAAAATCTTCCTCGCGGATAGGGGGCGTGACGTCAATGTCGTAATAAAAACCGCTTTCCGTCGTCGGCCCAAAGGCGAGCTTGACCCCAGGAAACAGTCGCATCACGGCTCGTGCCATCACGTGGGCACAGCTATGCCGCAGGACATCCAGCGCTTCCGGATCTTGGGGCGTCAGCAGCCGGAACTCGTAATTGCCCGATTCGGGCAACAGACGATCGAGGTCCAGCACTTCGCCATCGAGTCGCGCCGCAACGGCCGTAGTGCTCCAAGGCGGACCCAATTCTGCGGCAATATCTCGTGGCCGGATTCGACCGGCGAACTCGCGAACACTGCCATCGGGCAAGCGTAAAAGCAACATTTCTGTGTCGTTCCCTCCACCGACGCACAATACCGAGCTGCGTGCCTAGGACATCGGCAGCACATGCGCCTGTCGGCTCGGCCTTCCTGTTATCGTAGGTATCGCTATCTTGTGCGCCTCGTCGAGCTTTTGCAGCCGGCACCAGACGCGTGCGCTCTTGTTGGACTCCAATGCGCAGGCGCCTGAACGCGAACGCTTCGGCCCGTCGAGGCCAACCAGCCCTGGGGGACCGGCATTGACCGCTTTTTTCCATGACCCTATCATGACGGTGTGATTTCGCCAAGAGCAGAAGCGGCCGATGAACCGGCTGTCGGCTGCGGACAGACTCTTTCGAGCACCTTGGATCTAAAGTTATGAAGGCGGAAGTACGCAAAGAGTTGGAGACCAATGTCCTAGCCGATCGGCTGGGTCTGTTCATTGACCGGGTCAAACGCAATCGGCTCAGCTTGGGAAGTATCGCCGCGGTGGTTCTGGCCCTGGCTGTGGTATGGTGGTGGTGGACCTCCCGTATTGCCACGGCCGTGACTCAAGGGTGGCTCGTTTATGTGGCTATTTGCACGTCCACCTTCGAGGAAAACAAGGCCGCCGAGGAGTTGAACCAGCTCGCCCAACAGTATCCGTACCGTGGCCTGACGCGGCTGGTCGAGCTGTCCGAGGCCGACCTGCTTTATCGAGCAGCCGTCGAGACGGCACTCGACACCAGTCCGCAGGAGGCCAAAGAACGGTTTCGCAAGGCCTCGCAGATTTACGAGGCTCTGGTGCAAAAAGCCAAAGGAGCTCCTGAGCTGACCACACGGGCGTTGCTCGGGGCAGCGCGTTGTCAAGAATGGCTCGGAGAAGTGGAACGGGCCAAATTTTTTTACGAGGAGGTGGTGCGGCTTTTCCCGGACAGCCCGCAAGCTGGAGAAGCCAAGAATGCGTTGAATCGTTTAGGCGAGCCCGGTCTGGGTGCCTTTTACCAAGACTGGCCCGATCGTTTGCCGCGCATGACCCGCGCCGGTGCCGATAGCAAATCGGCTCCCGGCAGTCCTCAGCCGCCCGCACACCTGCCGTCGGAAGGTACCCCCAACAAGCCCTAGAAAACCGGCTACCGAAGCTTAGCCTTTGATGACACCGATCGGACGCATACGAGCGACCTTGCGTGACAGACCCGCCTTTTCGACGACGTCTACGACCACGTCCACATCCTTGTAAGCGGCGGGCTGTTCCTCTGCCAATCCTTTCCAGCTGCGGGCACGGGCGATGATGCCCTGACTCTCCAGTTCTTTGTCAATACGGCGGCCGCGTGCCT
Organism: Gemmataceae bacterium; assembly: GCA_040289265.1. GTDB lineage: Bacteria > Planctomycetota > Planctomycetia > Gemmatales > HRBIN36 > PSKW01. Next base: position 236,262 of record PSKW01000002.1, on the reverse strand, counting down.
CATGGATGGCTGCAGTGCGACTCATCATTCTGCCAGCGCCGTGGCAGGTCGTCCCGAACGATTTTTCCATGGCTCCCGCTTGACCGACCAGCACCCAGCTGGCACGCCCCATGTCGCCGGGGATAATGACCGGTTGACCTATGTCGCGATAGGCTTGCGGGATCTCTGGGTGGCCCGGCGGGAAAGCGCGCGTAGCCCCTTTGCGATGGACCCAAACACGCTTGCGCCGGCCGTCAATGGTGTGCTCCTCGAGTTTGGCGATGTTGTGTGCCACGTCGTAGACTAGGTGCATGCCCAGCTCGTCCCAGGGCTTGCCGAAAATCTGTTGAAAGACCTCGCGCGCCTGCCACATGAGCAGTTGACGATTGCACCAAGCGAAGTTGGCCGCGGCACGCATGGCCCCTAAATACTTTTGCCCTTCCGGACTGTGGATGGGAGCGCAGGCCAGTTGCCGATCGGGTAGCCAGATGCCGTATTTTTCCGGGATGTTGCGCAGCATATGCAAGGCGTCGTCGCACACCTGGTAGCCCAGACCGCGGGAGCCCGAATGGATCATGATGCACACCTGGCCTTCGCTGAGGCCCAAGATCTGGGCAGCTTGTGCATCGAAGATCCGATCCACGACCTGGACTTCCAGGAAGTGGTTACCGGAGCCGAGGGTGCCGCATTGCTCGGCACCCCGATCCAGAGCGCGATCGCTGACGGATGCCGGCTCGGCCCCTTCCAGGCGTCCCTGAGCTTCGGTGAACTCGATGTCCCGTTCGGTGGCTAGACCGCGCTTGAGCAAATAGCGCGGTCCTTCGCTCATCAATCGCCGCAATTCCTGCTTGTCGAAATGGTATTTGCCGGTCTTGCCCACACCGGTGGGGATTTCTCGGAAGAGCGCTTCGATGAGCTGACGCAACTTAGGTTGTACTTCTTCGTAGCGCAGACGCGTGCGTACCAGCCGGACGCCGCAGTTGATGTCGTAGCCGACGCCTCCCGGGGAGATCACGCCGCCTTCTTCGGGATCGGTAGCACAGACGCCGCCGATGCAGAATCCGTATCCCCAGTGGATGTCGGGCATAGCCAAACTAGCATACTGGATGCCGGGCAGCGTGGCGACGTTGGCCACCTGCTCGGGAGCCTGATCGTCGCGGATATGCTCGATCAGCCGTTCGTCGGCGAAGATCAGGCCATCCACGCGCATGCCCGATTTGTAAGACTTGGGAATGCGCCACAGATAGTCGTTGACCCGCTCCAGCGGGCCCTCGAAACGTCCTTGAGTCATGGTTAGCTCCTCCTCCCTCCGCGGCGGATGACATTGTACAGATCGAGTGTGCAAGTCACGGCTCGGGCCAAGTCCCTCAGATGTCGAGGATCACTTCCGCGAGCCATCCGTCGGTTGTTCGCCTGACTTTAAGGCCGTGATACGTTACCGCTTTGACCTCGTGATCGAGACGATGCCGCTGGCTATCTACGGGCTCGCCGCCTAAGTGGGCTTCCAACGAACCGTCTTCCACGTGTACCTGAAACTGGCAGAAGACCAGATGCTGAGTATCGAAGAGGAACAATAACTCGTTGAGCCAGTCCAACAAAAGGTATTCTAGGTCGCTCGTCTGCAAATGGACCCGCAACTGCTTGAGCGGGCGGATGGACTCGGGGTTGGATACCAGGACGCTGTACAATGCCCGTCCAGCCTCGGCGAACAGTTCGTCTAGCGTAGCTGCCCGGATGCGTAGCCCCAAGTCGGCTGTGTGCTCGAACACTTCGTACATAATCGTGAACACCTTGTGTCGGTTCAGTACTGGTGTGCTGTCGGCCTGTTGCTACCAGTCCAGCTCGTGCCGTGCTGCCGTTCGTGGGATGCCGCAACGGCGCACCAGGCCGCTATACAGTGGCTAGGACTGCTCGCTCCTCCATACAATCATCATACCGTCCGATGCGTGTGCAGGCAGGACTGGGGCGTAGAATGCTCTGATAGCGCCTCGCTGACGCGCGAGCGAAAAAAGGAGAGCAACCGATGCAACTGGGTAAATCCACGCGAGAAGCCTTTGGATTGGCCCTGGCGGAGCTAGGCGCGCGCGACCCGGACATCGTAGTGCTGGACGGCGACGTGAACAACTCGACACGGACGGAGTATTTTGCGCGCCGTTTCCCCGAGCGGTTTTTCAATGTCGGCATAGCCGAATCCAATATGGTCAGCATCGCAGGCGGACTGGCCAGCTGCGGCAAGAAACCGTGGCTGGCCAGTTTCGCTGCTTTTGTCATGTGCAATGCTTTCGATCAATTGCGCATGTCGGTGGCCTTTCCTCGCCTAGATGTCAAAGTGGTCGGGAGTCACGCCGGCATCTCCATCGGCGAAGACGGCCCCTCGCAGATGGGCATAGAGGATATAGCGCTGGCCTGTGCGTTGCCTCATTTCGTGGTGGTGGTACCCGCGGACGAGGTAAGTACCCGCTGGATGGTACAGGCGCTGGCCGCTCATCGCGGACCGGCGTATTTGCGCGTCGGTCGCCCCAATGTGCCGGTTGTTTATGACCGAGCAGTGTGCCTGCAGTTAGGTGAGCGACCTTTGCGGCTGGGCAAGGCTGTGCCGCTGCGCACGGGTACGGACGTTACGTTGATCGCCAATGGCCTGATGGTAGCGGCCGCGCTGCAAGCAGCCGAGCGACTTGCCCGAGAAGGCATCGAGGCACGCGTCTTGGATATGCATACTGTCAAGCCACTCGACGAAGACGCTGTGGTCCAGGCCGCCAGGGAAACAGGTCGTATCGTCGTGGCCGAAGAGCATTTGCCCTATGGCGGCTTGGGCAGCGTGGTAGCGCAGTGTGTCGCGCGTCATGCCCCAGTCCCTATGCGCTTCGTTGCCTTACCCGACACCTACGCCGAGTCGGGAAAACCAGAAGAACTGCTGGCCAAATACGGTTTGACCGCCGACCACATTGTCCAGGCAGCGCGCGAGCTTGTGTGCCAGCCGGCCTAAAGATCCTGCCGAGTGCCAGGTGGGTCATAGCCGGTCGAGACTGTCTATCCACCGGACCAAGTGGCGGATACCGTCCGCTTGGGGGATATACCCCGAGCCCAATTCGGCGATTTCCGTCCAATGCACCGGTACGTTGCGCTCCAACAACCGCGGCCGCAGCGAACGGATGCCCTCCAAGCGGGGATCGCGCTGCCCAGCTACTAGATAAAAGCGGGGAGGACGGCGCGTAGGCTCTCGAGCTGGAAGATGGTCCAGCGTCCCGCCCACGGCGGCGGCACCGGCGATAAGTTCGGGCGCATCGAACGCCAGGTAAAGGGCCATGTCACCGCCTCGGCCAAGACCGTGCGTGACCACGCGAAATCGGTCTATGGCGTATTGAGACAGCATGTACTGGATGTCGCTTTTGATCAGGTCGGCTTCGCTGGTCACCCAGCCGCTGGGTGCGTCGGCTTCGGGCCCCAACAGGATCAGATGATGTTCCTGGCACAGGTCGCGCCACACTTGCAAGATCACGTCTTTCATGGGATCGCCGGGGGGATGGAGCCACACCACCAGTGCATAGGTGATGTTGGGATCGTAGTTCTCCGGCACATAAACCCAGAAGCGATGGCCGCTGAGAGGATCGTGATGCTCCCAAGCCCCTTTGCGAACTTCCTTGGCGGGTTGCTGCGGTTTGGCTTGCGGCTGTTTGGCTGGGACAGGCTTGTCTGCCGGTTGCCGCGGCTTTTCCAAAGCGGCAGGGACTGCCGGCGAACGCCCCGCAGCCTGTGCCTGTTTGCGTGTCCCGACAGGCAGCTGATCCGGCACCCGGTCGTCGAGCGGCGCTAGGGCCGTGGTCAATTTGATATCTTCGATTTTGTCCTCGGTCCCTTGGCGTTTCACCCCCAGCACGATCTCGGTACCCGGCAACAGGTTGTCCAGGGCGGACCTGAGACTGTTGCGGTCGGTCACGGGTAGTTTGTTGCATGTAACAATCCGATCGCCTGGGCGCAGTCCTGCTTTGGCCGCCGGACTGTCGGCGAACACGTAGCGCACTTCGACGCCGGCGGTAGCATCGTCCCGCATGGGCAAAATACCGAGGTAGGCACTGCGCAGGATCGGAGCATCCGCACCCAGGGCAACCGGCCCAAGCTCGAGCGTTTGTTCCCCGCGTCGGATCTTGAGTCGGACGCTTTCCCCTTCGTACTTAGGACCGAGCACGAGCTGAGCTTGGGCTTGCCGCTCGATAGGCACGCCGTCAATTTCTACGATTCTGTCGCCGGAACGCAGGCCGGCACGGTCTGCAGCCGAGCCAGGCAGTACATCTCCGACGATCGGGGGCGCCGTCAAAGGATGTCCTGCCTGCCAGCGGATCCCCAATAGGCCGCGGCCCAGATTGCGACCCTCTTTCAGTTTCGGCAGCACCCGCAGAATATCTTCCAAAGGCACAGCGAAACCGATCCCCGAATCGTACCATTCGACTCCGGCTGTTTCCTGATCGCCTCGAGGCGACATGGGAACCAAGATGCCGACCACGCGGCCATACACATCTATGAGCGGGCCCCCGTAGTTGATCGGCGATACCTTGGCATCGGTTTGCACCGCTTTACCCCAGATACGCCGCGTGGCACTGACGATGCCGATGCTGACGGAAGGCGGCCCCTGAGGGCTGACCGATAGAGTACGTCCCAGTGCTGCCACCCACATGCCCACATGGATCTCCTCCTTGGGCGTAACCGCAGGTACAGGCAGTCGGTGAGCCTCGATTTTCAACAGGGTCAGCATGCGCGTGCGATCGCGTGCCACCAGACGCGCCGGGTAAGTTTGTCCGTTCGGTACATGCACGGTGATCCCAGCTGGGAGGTGGACGAAATTGAAGCTCGAAGACACGATATAGCCGTCGGCGGCGACGATCAGACCGGTAGTGGGACCGAGCCCGCGCAGGAGTGGGCCGCCGCGGGCTGCTCCTGTGGGCAGGGTTTCCAGCCCGCCCACCGTCTGGATTTGCACCACTGCAGGGGCTACGCGGGCTACCGCCGCCTTGAAAGCTGCCTCAAGACCGGCGTCCACCTCGGCAGAGATCTGCTCCCAGAGCAGGCTAGCACTCAGTAGGCCTATCGCCAGTGTCGTCATAGGCTACTGTCCTTTTTCGCCGGTGCCGGATTTCCTTTGGGCCGTGGCGCCAAAGTCAGGTCGAACGTCAACAGCTGCTGTTGGCGCCGCACTATGATTTGTATGCGCGTTCCTGGTTCCAGGGAGGCGGTCAATTGCCGGAAGCTCTTGATACTGGGCACCACCCGTTCTTCGTAATCGCTCGACCCAGGGCTGGCGGGCAGTCGCACGAAAACGATCAGATCGTCAGGCTTCAGTCCGGCTTGCTCCGCAGGCGATCCACGGAGCACCCCCTCGACGTAGGGCGGGGTCAGATCCAGCACGTCGGGCACGAAAACGATGCCGTGTTCCGCCAAGGGTTGAACGATTTTCGTAGTGTCTTCCGGGGCAGGCATACGCTTGTACACGCCACGACGAGCTTCTTCGACGAATCGCCGCAAGTCTTTGATCGGCATGGCATAATTGATCCAGGTTTCGCTGAGTGTATTGCGCACCTCTTTGCCGATCAGGCCTATCCACTCCCCTCGGCGCGTAGTCACGATACCGCCGTGGCTACCAGGGTTGTTGGTGATGGCATCGAGGACGAATACTGTGCCTTTGTAAGGCGCTTCGTGGACGCCGCGTCTGGCTGCCAAAGGAGCGATGGCGGCGATGACGCCGTGCTGGACCGATACCGGCTCGTCACCGGTGGCGATCTCGAACAAATTGCTGAAAGCCAACACCCAGTCGCCGGGCTGGACATCGGGAATAGGCGCCGTTATGTCGAAATAAGGCAAGTCGTTGAGCTTCAGTTCCGCAGGCGTCCTGATTTTGATCAACGCCACGTCGAGCTGGGGTTCGGTGGCGACCACTTCCGCTTCGTAGCGGGTTCCGTCATAAAGATGGACGCGCAACTCGCGACTGTCGAGGGTGGGACTGTAAACCGTGAGGATGTGGCCTTCGGGAGAGACGAGCACCCCTGTGCAATATGCAGTCAGGCCGCGATAGCCGCCTGCGCCGAAAATTTTGACCATCTTCGGCTGCACGTTCCGCACGACATCGGCAAAGGAGCGATCGGCGGCGCGGACGGAAAAGGTAGCCGCACTCAATGCCGTCAGGCACAATGCCGCTGTCCAAGCTACGCGCGGCTTTGTGATCCAGGCTGTGCACAAGCTAGGGCCAAAACGCGGAGCAAAGCTCATGGTTTTGCCGTTATCTGCCATTGGTTCCAAGTAAAAACGCCGTACTCTTTGTCACCGAAGCGCACGATCATACGATGGGGCAATTGCTGGCCATAGACCTGTCGGTAGTCTTCGAAGACCACCTCGCAGGGATCTTCATCCCGTTCTGGGAAACATTCGGCGCCCACAAGCTTGCCGTCGGTAGTATCGAAGTACCACTTGCAGGAAACGCCGGCGTGTTCGCTGAGCAGCACTTCGGTCATGTGTCGAGTGGCTATGCCTTTCGGATAGAAAGGCTCCCACCCGCCGTGGTGGAACGCGGCCTCGAACCCTTTTTCTCCGAGCACCAGTAGTCTGCGCCAGTGATAGGCCAGCAACAGGATGCCGCCACTGCCTTTGGGTTCGCGCAGGTTTTCCGACGCTTCGCCTTCACGCAAAGGCTCGATGCGGTAGCGGCGATCGGCGAGGGTGAGCGCAGCGGACTCGGTATCCACTTCCAGAGTTGCCTGGATGCGCGTGCCGGAGGCGAACGTGCCGCTCAGCTGCCACGGTCCGCTTAGGGAACGAGCGTCGCTATGCCGGCGGAAGCGAGTCAACAGCTGCTCGCGTTCGAGCCGGTTGAAATAGTAATTGGCGAACCCGTCGCGAGCCTCGTACATCCGCTTGAGGGTGTCGGAGAACGCGGGTAGAGCCGTGGCAGGTACCTGGGGCATAGGCGCGGGGGGCTGTCCCGGCTGCCGCGGTTGTTTGCGCTGCAAAATATCCGTGAGTTGGCCGGTAGCATGGGCGCCCATGAGCCGTACCAGGACGTCTTTGCGTTCCAGTTCGCCGGTGTCCGGATTGCGCCGACGAAAACTGATGGGCACGCGCCAGCCGCGCGGGTAGATGCCCAAGGCATTTTTAAATTGATTGACGGACTGCACAGGACGCCCCGCGAAAGCTAGCAGCTCGCTGTCCAGATCCAGTCCCCGTCGAAAAGCGTCCGAGGTTTCGAGGACACGCGATACCAGTAGACGGCCGCTGTCGTCGGTATCTACGACAGCGCCCAAGGTGGCATGATCGCATAGCCACCCGGCCCGCAAATGCCCCAGGAAATTGCGTATTTGGTTGATGCTGATGGCGTAGCCGACGCCCGAGTTGACCCGGCCGCGTTTGTCGAAGGAGCCGCGGCCATTGATGCCGATGATCTCGCCGCGCAGATTGAACAGCGGCCCGCCGCTGTTACCAGGATTGATCGAGGCGTCTATTTGCATGCAATCGGGATACTCCAAAAGGGTTCCGGCGGGATACTGATAGCGGTGCGTGCCGCTGACAATCCCGTACGTCACGGTGGGAGCGAAATCGCTGGCCAACAGGAACGGGTTGCCCATGGCCAAGCACCAGTCGCCGATTTGCACCGTGTCGCTGTCGCCCATGGGGGCGTAGGGAAACTTTTGTCCAGGATGACGCGGCACGAGACGTATCAGGGCCACGTCGCCCACTGGATCGGTGCCGACCACCACCGCTTCGTACACGTGGCCATCCGGTAGGCCACAGTACAAAAAGGGACTGGAGGGGCTGTAGACGACGTGGAAGTTGGTCAGGGCGTACCCGTCGTCACTGATCAGCACTCCGCTACCGCCTCCCTCGCCACTAGCGGCGAAAATGGCGACGACCGTCGGGCTGACACGGGCAATGAGCGCTTGCCGGTGTGCTTGAGCTTGCAAGACGACGGGGGGTACATCGGCCGCCAGGCTAACCCAGGCCAGGCAGACAGCACCCACCCATCCTGCGAGTTGCCGACGCATCGTACTTCACCTCACCAGACGGGCGTCTGCCAGGATGACATGGTCCCCCAAATCCAGATCGTCCCCGTAATCTACGACGATACGCAAACGCTCGGCGCCGCCCAGCGACAGATCGAGCGTCACCGGCTGGTCCCCCGTATGCAAGGTCTTTTCGAACAGCGACCGTCCATCGGCTTCGATGCGCAGCACCACCTGTGCCGGGCTGACGATGCCGTCGTCAAACCCTGCGATGGCTTGGAAGCGCCGATAGCCCTGCGCCGAGAATACGATCACCGTCCGGGAGTGCAAAGCCAAGCCTCGACTATAGACTTTGCGTCCCAGGACCAGCGGGCCGCCGTCCAGGGTACGGTCTCGCTGGTAAATGCGCGCCCGCGGGTCTTTGCGCAGGTCGGCCAATATGGGGGTTTCTTCGAGGAAAAGCGGCTCGAGGTCCGATAAATAGGCGAGCTTGCCCAAGCTGAGATCCAGCTTGTGTACCTTTTCCAGAGGCAGATCCAGGACGAGTCCCGAGCACGTTGTGCCTTCGAGCGCCTCGGGTTTGACGGCGAATTGTGCCAGGACAAAGTGGTTGTGCGACCGATCCTGCAAGCGCGCGACTCCGGCGGGCAAACTGGCTGCCTCCGGTCGCGAGAATACCAAGCCGCGCACGCGCTCCATAGCTATATCGAAGCTGGAGCCGCTGGTCCGCTGGAACCGGATGGTCTTCCCCGCCGGATCGGCAGCGCCGATCGTGCCCTCGAAAACGTTGACCGTGTTGCCGTCACGGCTCAATAGGCACAGCCGATCGGTGGCGCTTTGCCGTGCGCGCACCGGTGCGAACATCTCTTGTTGACGGCGGTCCTGAGCATCCGGCAAAAAAGAGTGCACCGAGTTCATCGAAAACTGCAGCGCCCTACCGTCGAGCAGTCGCACTTCCACACGTTGCCCGCGCCAGTGGACCTCGGGACACAGAAGCTTCGTCCCGTCTATGAGTTCCAAAGTCGCGTAGGTCAGCTGCGCGGGAAGAGGCGGCATATCGCCGAGAAACTGCACCTCCAGCACCTGTTCCAGGGGCGCACGCTTGCTCGAGCCATCGGCGCCGCGGATGGCCAGCTCGGTACGATCGAAATGCAGGAGCGCGCCGCTAGCAGAAGACCCGTCCAATAGGCGTACTTCGACAATCGGAGGCCTTTTTTCGTTTTGGGCGAACGAGCTCGGCGCATGCCAGAAAAAAAATGCGATCGAGGTACAAAACAGGCCGAGGGCACCCACAGAAACAGTCCATCGGCGTCGGGTGCCACAAATGCTCCCGTGATCACTGCGTTGTACAATGGGGAAAACAATCGCCGCCACTTCTTGCCTACTTCGGTTAACGGCCACGTGCGGCGCGCCGCAGGTATTCTTCGATGGCTTCACGGTAGTGAGGCGGATAGTTGCGAGATATCTCTTCCAAGGCCTTGATTTTTTCCTTTTCTGGGAGTTTGCCCCAGAGCTCCAAGGAGCGGACCAGGTGTTTTTGGTCAACTTGTCCTGGGCCGGCGCCTTTCATGATACGACTGTCGGTAGCCGGGGCACTGGAGCGAATCGTGCCGGAACCGGCTGAGCAGCTCTGGCATTGCTGTTCGAGCTGTTCGATAAGCTTGTCGAGCCTGGCGACGATGTCCTTTTGCAGTTGCTGGGTCTTGGGGCCGCCGCGGGCCAGATCCAGACGCCGCTCGACATTGTCCATATCCCGCGCGATACGGCCCAAGTCTTCGTCACGCCATTGCTCCATTTCCGTTTTCATGAGCTCGGCGACGACACGATAGCGTTCGGGCACCGGTATGACGCTGGTCAGCAACCGATGGATGCTGGCCAATCCATCTTCTTTGAGCTGCAGCTTATGCTCGGCTGCGGCTTTGAAGAAATAATAAGTTGCCGGGTCCACCACCTGTTCGGGACGGAACAGCTTGAGCGTATGCAGGGCCTCCTCGTGGATCCGGCGGGTGCCCAGCAGTTTGGCATAGTAGACGGCGACGTTGGCGCGCAGGAAAACGGGACGAGACGAGTCGCGGAACCAATCCGGTACAGTCAAGGGGGCAGGGGCCGATTCATCGCGCGCGGCCTCCAGTACGGCTCGCGCTTGTGGGTCGGCGACGAGCAGCGTCTCGACCACCCGATCGAGGAGCGGCAAATGAGCGTGGGACGTCCACACAGCCGTGGCGCGCTCGAGCAGTTCAGGCGCACTGCCCATCTGCGCCAGCGTCTGCTGGGTCAGTTGCCAGGCGCGCTGCTCTGAGGGAGCGCGGATCGTACCTAAAGTCTGATCTTCGCCGAGGGCGTAAGCCGCCCCGCAAAGACCCCAAAACAATGCATACGACAGTACCCCCACACGCCGACCAAAAGACCTACTCATCGGTTTTTCCCCTTGGCCAAATCGTTGGTTACTCGATAAATACGCAATTGGCGTGCAGCCAGGTCCTTGAGTTCACGGACGATCTCCGGGTCTTGCGCTTGTTCCCCGGCATAGCGACGGCCCCAAAGTACCGTACGGCTGTTGACACGCAGCTGCATGGCTTTGATCATCTTCAGCTCGGCGATCAGGTCGAGCAAGTTGCGCAGTTGCTCAGCGTCGCCGGGTGGCTGATTGTTGGCATTCTGGCGATCGCGCTGAGCACGCTTGAGCGCTTCGATCATCTCTTTCAGTGTAGCGATGATATCCTCTTCGATGACCTGAGTCTCCGCACCGGTGTCAGCACGACCGAGTCGTCTCGCGACGTGGCTCATGTCGGCCCGGAGCTGACGGAACACCTCGGCAAAAGCCACCGCCGTACCCTCGGTCTGGATGATTTCGATGGCTTTGTCCGCTTCAGCGACGATCAGCTCCTGACTGTCGGCCAATTGGCGTGCTGCCTGTTCGTCTTCGCGCGTCGGCTTCCGGTCGGGGGAGGAATGGATGCGTTCGTCAATACGCTTGGTGTTGTCGTAAACGACCTGCTGCATGCGCAGCATTTTTTCGCAGCGATACTGCAAATCGGCCAAGATGCGGGCAATTTCTTCTTCGCGCAATTGACGCAGGATTTCTTCGAGTTTTCGCTTGGCCTTTTCCAAAAGCTCGCGGGCCTTGGCTTGCTCCTCGGCAGCGTCGGTGCGCCGATCTTCGGCGATGCGCTTTTCTGCGTTTTGCTGGTGACTACGAGCTTCTTCGATGTACTTGCGGCCATAGGGAGAATCTTCAGGATTGTTTGGCTGATTGGGATCGTTTTGTTGGTCTTGTCCGCCCTGGCTCCCCTGGCCGCCCTGACTGCCCTTGTTGCCCCGATTGTTTTGATTGCCCTGGTTGCCCGACTGGCCTTGTTTGCCTTGGCTGGACGACTGATTACCCTGGTTGCCTTGGTTCCCCTGCTGGTTTTTCTGCTCTCCCGGATCGGCTCCTTGACCTTTCTGGTTACCGGCTGCATCCGATTTGCCCTGATTTTGCTGAGAGCTGTCGCCGGACTTGCTCTCCCGACTGGCAATTCGCTGCCGTATACGCGCCAGTATGTCCTCGGTACGTTGGCTGGCACTCTCCTGGCTTTTCTGGGCATTGTCGCGCGACACATTGCTGCTTTGGGTGCGGGCCTGAGCTATGCCCTGCAAACGGATAGCCGCTTCGATTTCTTTGATCAGGCTTTTCAAGAACTCTTGTTCTTCTTTGCGCTTGCGGTTTTCGTCTTCGGAAAGGAGCAGTGCCAAGATTTTTTCCAAGTCGGCTTTGACGTCCTGGCCGGTTTTGACTGCCTGTTCGAGGTCGTTGAGCTTGTTGCTGCGCAATAGTTCGGCCAGACGCTCCATATGGACGCTGACCTGTTTCTGGCGTGCCAGCTGAAGTGCGCTGTAGATAGCCTTGGCGCGTTCGCGGTCTTCGGGTTTGCCGCGCGCTTCCAGCCGCTGGGCGATGCGCAAGAGGATGCCCTCGAATTCCTTATAACGGCGGGCCAAGACTTCTTGCTCAGTAGCCGGATTGGGTGCCTCGGAAACAGGGGTCGAGCCGGCAGGCTTTGCGGACTCCTGAGCCAGGAGGTAAAGATCCGCCGTACCGCACGCGCACATGCACAAAAAAAACAACTTCCAGCCGGCCAAGTGAATGCCCTCCCTTTGTCGCTGGGCAGTACCGCCTCGCCCAATACCATTGTAACGCAAACAGGGCAGCAAAAGCGAGGCCATATTTCGCTATTTCATCGCTTCTTAATTCTCGGCGACTGACCGATCCGCCATCTGTACTAGACGACCTCTACCTATCGACGGCTTGTGCCGACCCGTCGTGTCCGGCTGCTTGCGGCCTCTGCCGTCCCTTTTGGTGCCCGGCATAGATGGAGCGCCGAAAGCGACTGAGTAACTTTTCAGCCTCACAATATTAGACGTATTATCCGGCACGGGCTAACGCCGAAACTGGGGCAATCTAATGCCGCTGCCAGGGACCATCGGCGGCGACGACGATCTCGGGGCGGCATAGGTTGGTCAGGGCTTTTTGGGTGCCGGTTCGCCCCCTAGCTCCTGTTCTTCCAATTTCTTTCTGCGTTCGAGCGCGCCCTTTAACACTTTTTCGACGAAAGGACGGATGATTTTTTCGCGGAATTCCTGTACTGCTCGACTGAATTCCATGAGTTCACGCATTTCCGAGAGGATTTCTTCCAGGCGATTGACCAACCGCTCGGTCTCGTCGGCGGCATTGTCGAGCAGAACAACTGGGGTTTTCAGCCCCTCTTGCTCCAGCGACGCCACGAGTTGTGCATGAGCGGCGACGGCTCGGTCGAAATGCCTGCCGGGGGACAAGACGTCTTCCAGCGCCCGGCAGATGCGCACATCCATCCGTTCCAGTACGGGCGCCTGCACACGATTGAGCAGCAGCTCGCGGTACAACTGACGGAATTCGCGAGCGATTTCTCGATCGGTGCTGTCTTTGGCTTCTTGCAAAGTGCGCACGGCATCTTCGCTATCGGCGCGGATGCGTCTGACTTCTTCAGGCCGCAGCGAGGTCCACTCTTGACGCGTACGCCGAATAGTGGCTTGCACTTTTTTGACAGTGCCGACAATGGTTTGGAAGCGGTCGCGTAGGTCCTCTTCCTGACGGATGGCCTCCAAAAGCACGTCTTCTTCCGCCACGACGGTGAACTCGAAGGCTTCGGCGGAATAAGTCACTTGCGGTGCCGAGGGCACACCCTCGCGGCCAGGAACCTGGCGATTGTCCCGGGCCAAAACACGAACGATCAGTTTGTACGGGAAGGGTAGCAGGGGCACGTCGAGGTCGGGCGCGTCCGCTTGATCGCGCAAGAGCAGCGTGTCGAGGAATTCGTCTCCAGGCTCGAGAACCGGTGCCGAACCGGGCCGATAGGGTAGCTCGAAGCGCAGCTCGCGGCGGTTTTGCCACGCCGAAAACCCCAAAACTGTGCTCATGCCAGCGCCGGGCTGCGACAGAGTCCAGAGTGCGCCGGCCCAGGCGCGCCCCCAAGCTCCGCTGATGACCCGCCCGGGACGTATGTCGGCAGCTTGGGCGAAGGTCGGGGAGCTTCTTTCGTACCCACTAGGCTCCAGCGGCTGGAAGCTCCGCAGGGGGAAAGTCCGGCGCCGCACTACTTGGCCGTCCGCCTGGCATACCCGCACTTCGTATTGAACCGCCGTCAAGCCGTGATCGTCGCGCAGATGGCCCGAGAAGGGAACGATCGCTTTGTGGGTAATACGCTCCCGGTGCACGATTTCGTATTGCACCGGCTGAGCGAACTCTGGCGGGCGATCGGGAACGGCTACCAGTATCAATCGCCGACTCCCGCGCACTCGGTCGGTATCGGTCATTTCCAGCAACATCGGCACATCCTCGCGGCCGACGTAACCTAGCTCGATGACGAACTGATTGCTCCCCTGAGTATGCTGCAGGGCGCGAACCAGAGGATGGCGCTGACGCGTGTGTCGGCTCGCCGCGCTCGAAGCCAAGCTTTCGGCCCAAGCAGGCCACCCCACATAGGTCAGAGCCGATCCGTGTGCGGCCAGTTGTGCCAGGGTTTCCAGAAGGCTGTCCTCCGGCTGTATAGGATCCAGCACACGCACGCCGAGCAGCGGTTTGGAAGCGCGTGCGCGCAGAGTGACTCGCGTTCCTTCGGGCACCTCGAAGCGCGATACATCGCCATCCAAGGCGACCGGGATCGGTCCGCGCACTACCGGAGTGACGCTTTCATACAGATAGCCAGGCTCTTCATGGATGCGTTCCAGCTGTACCAATGCCGGCAGTGGGACGAGCGCGATCGTGTGCCAGGGAGTGCAAGTCTGCCGAGTGCAGGCGCGAAAACGCACCGGGTGCTCCAGCTTGCGCAATTCGTATTGGTACACGCACTGGCCCGACGAGCGGCGTACCTGGGGTTGGCCGCGGCGCACCTTTTGGTAAGCCAGTTCGTCCGGGGACAGTACGTTTTCGTATTCAAGCAATATGCTGTCGGGCGTGTCGAAACGCCGGAAGGTGGAATACCGGCCCCAAGTGCGCTGCCCGGCTCGCTCGGCTAGGTCGGCGAACACGCGGCGCCAGGAGTCCAGCACGCTTTTTCCCAGAGTGCTGACTACATCCTTCTTCAGCCAGCGCTCGATTTCTTGCAGGAGACGGTAGGCGGGCAAATGACGCCACGGCGTGGGCAACTGCTCTTTGTCCTGGTCCGTGAGTACCATGGGAGGCCAGGGAGCCCGCGCCTGGTGGCTGAGACGTTCGAGGGCCGATACGGTCAAAGGGATGCTGCCGGGATAGAGCGCGAGCCAGTGCAACGGCGCATCCCAAGCTGTAGTGGGTGCCTGAAGTCGCTGCTGCCATTTTTCCAGATCGCCCACGGGGATCTTGGCCAGTTCCGACACAGCCGCCAGGTCGCCGGGCGATAGGTCCTCGGGTAACGCGAAGGGAAGGGAAAAGGCGAGGGCGCCGGATGACCCCTTGGGGGGCAGTTGCTCGAGGAGCACGAGCAGCGCTCCGCGGCCCAAGGCGCGCAGTGACTCGATGGCCTCGGCTGCGGGCACATCGCTTCGGAGCATTTGCTCCAGCCGGTACGTTTGTTCGTCCACATCGTCAGGGGTCAGATCGGTCCACGCGGGCGGCAGCACGGCGCGCAATCGGTCGTCGAGGTCGAAGTCTTGCAGTTCCCGCGGGCGAGGAGCGGGCCCCTGGTGCAGATCGTCCCAGGTCAGTGGGCGCCAACCTAGCGGGGTAGCAGGGTCTGCTACTGCCCACCTCCAGGCGCGGATGCGCAGTCGCGCGTCCCCGCCGCGCGGCACAGCCTGCGGACAATCGGTCACTTGCAAGACGGCGTCTGGAGGCCAATAACGGTTCTTGCCCAATAAGTTCCGCTCCAGAGCCAGGATGGTAAAATCCGTGGCGACCACGTACGAGCCGAGCAGCGAAACCGCGACTGTCGTCGCTGCCAGGGTGCGTCGGAACAGCCGCTTCAGGTCGAATACCGCACGGATCGGCACATGGGCTAGTTTGTCCGCAGCTTGTTCCGCGGTTTGCCGGATCATGCTTTCTGAAAACCCATAACGTCGCAAAATGGCCAGATCGCCCAGCTCGATGGCGGTGATGAGCCGCTCGCCCAGCACATCGGGAAAACGTCGTTCGAGTATTAAGGCCAAAGTAGAGGGGCCCAGCGTGCGGGCTAAACGGCTCAAGAGCAAGACGCCTAACGTGCGGTAGCAGACCCAAGCCAGAGCGAGCCAAAAAATGACGTGGATCATTCCGCGGGCTGCCCCAGGCGCATCGCGCACATAGTCCACGCCCGCCAGTGCGAACAGGCCTCGGTCGAAAAGGGCCACGACCCAGAACCAAAGGCCACATGCCACCACAGTGGCTGCGATGCCCTCGACGCAGATGTACCAGCGCAAGGCGCGGCGCAAGCGCGCCAGCGACTGCCGGATGGCAGCATAGGCTTCGCCTGGCATAGCGACCGATTCAGTAAGGGTGACCACGGTGCTGCACTCCCTGCGGCTCAGGCCAAACGGAGCATTTTACGCGTGAGCCACTCCGCCGATACCAGTCCTGCCAACAGGACCAGTGCCCAGGGCGGGCCGGAAGACTGTTCCGGGGCGTCGAGCTTGGCCCATACGTCCCAGCCTTTGTCCCACAAATCAATGATGCGACCGTCGGCACGAAACGGCTCTCTACTCTGGCCGATGCAATAAGGGATCGAGGAAGCATCGTCTAGGGTAAAAAAGAGCCGGTCGCTGTCGTTTTCTGGGGTGAGCAATACGGATCCAGGTGGTGCCGTGCGTGCCATTTCGTGGACCAGCGCGCGTGCCCGCTGCAACGCGGCCGTGATTTCCGGGCGGCGTTTTTCGTCTTGCAGCTCCATCTCGCGTGCCTCGCTCGCTAGACGATGCAACAGGGCAAAATCCGGGCGCGTCAAGTCCCGCTCCGGGTCCGAACGCACGACTTCGAAACTGCCGGATAGCTTCTCCAGCGATCCAGGGACACCGACCTCGACGCGGTAGCGGCCAGCCTGGCGCAAGGGCAGTGCCGCCTGGAAATAGCCGTCCCGTCCTGGGACGGGCTTCATTTCGATGCCTGCCAGCCACTCGCGCGGTGCCAGCTCGGGCTGGGGTGCAGCGATCTGCATGACCACCCGTACTTCTGCCGAAGCACGCAGCGGCTTCATTTCGCGATCGAACAGCTGTGCCTCGATGACTGCCGTTTCGCCTTCCAGATAGCGGGTGCCGACCAGCAGCAGGCCGCGCCGCGATCCCCGTGCCCGTTCTCCCCGACCCATGTGCCGTATCAATTTGGTCCAAAAGCGCTCGTGAAAGGTTTCGCTGTATTCGCGCAGCCGCCACATTTCTCCCGAGCCGATATAGAAAACTGGCCCGCTTTTGACGGTGTGCAGCACGAAAAAAGGCTGCCGTTCGCCGCTGGGAGTGACGTAACGGCTGTCGGCGAAACGGGCCAGAACAGTCGCCGCCGGCTTGGCCCGGAGGATCGGGAAGAAGGAGTAGAATCCGCGTGTTGCAGGAGCTTCGCTGGGCACTGCTCCGTGGAGGACCTCGAAAAACTGGTCCCACCCTTCCAAAAAGCGACTCTTGTCGCCGGAGTCGGTCAGGTCCAAAAAGGGATACTGGGTAGCCGCAGGGGACCAGAGCAGCGGAAACGGGTCGCGCGTGGGCCGGTCCAATACCAGGAAAGAAGAGGCGCGGTTGTCCAGCTCGACCGGGTACAGGTCGCGGATGGTTTGCAAGTCGCGGTCGCGTGCCAAGTTGAAGGTATGGACCGGACCGGCGACGAGGATCAATCCGCCGCCGAAATCTTCGACCCAGCGACGCAAGTGCTCGCGCGAGCCGGCGTCGAGTTGCGTCCAGTCCGGATCCAAGGCGACAAGGACGTCATAGTTGCCCAGGTTGTCCGGATCTTCGTCGCGGTCGCTCAGCTTTTTGGGGAATTGCTCCAGCAGCCGCCGCGGATCTATGTCTTGCACTGCCGAAGTGCCCAGGGTCTGCAAGTGGATGGCCAAGTCGAATTTGTCTTTTTCGCGCGCTAGCAAGGTGCGCAAGAACTGGTACTCTCGGGTGGGGCCGCCGGAAAAAAGCAGTACCGACAGTTTGCGCTCGGAAACGCGTACGACCAATGGGTCGGCGCTTTGGTTGTCGGCACGGGTACGCTCGCCCTTGAGAGGCTGGACCCGAGCGCGGAATTTCCACGCGCCGGTCAATTTGTTGGGATTGCTGATGCGGAATTCCACCGTGGCCGAGGAGCGACCCGGCCCGGTGGCTACGAGCGTCGTTTCCTGACGGAGCTCTTCGCTGGTCCCATCCGGCCGCTCGATGGTCAAAGTCAAGTGGGCCGTGGCATGGGCAGGGAGTTGGTCCCCCTCGACAAGAACGCGGATGGGAAACTCGTCTTCGGGCTGTACCTGGGCCGGACCGAGCACATCGGCCAGTCGGAGATTCGGAGTTTCGACCGACTTCCCTACGCCGACCGTGAAAATGGGCACCTGCGAGCGCGCAGCTAACTGCTTGGCGTCGAGCAAATCCTGAGGCGAGCCAGCGTTGCTGCGGCCATCGCTGAAGACGATGAGCCCTTTGATGCGCTGGCCGGCCTCTTTGCGCAGCACCTGTAAGACGGCTTGGCCTAGATTGGTGCGCTCGGGCAATTCCTGGTAGACCCGCTGCTGGTAAGCGAACAGTTGCTCTAGGTCCCGGGCGGCTTCTTCCTGACGGCGCGCCGACAAGTCCTCTGCCACTGTTTCCGTCTGCCGCAGCCGCTCGGCAATGCTTTGCAGCCTGCGGGTAATTTCTCTGCCTCCCAAGGGCAGGGCCAAGTCCGCCGTCGGCAATAGCACCAATTGCTCGCGCCAGAAGCCGAGATCGCTCTCGCTTATGTCTTGGACGTACCAGGGCCGTTCGTCCAGGTACTGTCCGAACCGATACGCCACCACGGGGTTGCGTTCGAGCAAGCCAGCTAGGAACTTACTGGCGCTGGGGTCGAGCAGCTGGAGCACGTGCTCCACACGCGACGTCGGTACAGGCCCTGGGTCATCCGGCGCCGGTTCGTCGCTTTGTTGCATGCTGGCAGACACATCGAAGAGCAGCACCACCCGCGAGCGTTGTTCGGTCCATTCCACTTCGCGTACGGCGGGTAAGAGCCACACGAAAAAAATCGTCACAATGGTCAGCACCCGCAGCGTGCCGAGGAAAGCCGCCCACCGACGGCCGATGGCGCCTGCTTCGCGCCGATAAGCATAGAACGCTAAGCCGCAGGCTAGGAGCACGATGGGTCCTGCCAAGGCCAACCACCAGCCCGGCTCGAAAGGCAGAGCATAGCCCAAGATTTCCGGCGGCTCGACCAGCCGCCGAAAGATAAATTCTTTCCCGTGGTGTCGCAGTTCCTCGAGCATAAGCCGGAGCTATTCCTATCCAGCAGCCGATGAGCGGCTGGTCACGAATGTAGGCACCGTGCCGATTTCCGTGTGGTGACTGAGCCGCACCGCTAATGCCTGCTCGGCCGCCAAAAGCAGCAAAAAAACCAAGAGCAATGCCGCATAATCGGACCAACTCCACAATTGTTCGCGCACTTGCTGGCCCTGGCTGGCCGTTCCCGGGGGTGTCAGCCAGACGCGACTGGAGGCGAAGGAACGTGCCTGGTCGGGCGTAAGCTTGAGCTCTTGTTCCAGTGCCTGAGCGAACAGGTCGCGCCACTCGCTTTCGGCCAGTCGTTTCAAATCCCCCTCGCGCTCGGCACGGACGTTCCAGGCCAGTGCGATCTGGCCTGTGGATGCGGGCGCACTTCCACCGGGCGCGACGACGTCCAATCGGTAAAAGCCAGGTCGGTCCGGCGCGGTCACTTCGAAGGTGACGGCATCGTTGCCGCTGTGCCCGGTTAGTTGCCCGAGTTGTCGTGCCGTTGAATCGCTTTCAGAAAGCTCCAGGAACGTAGCCCGCAGGCCGAACCGGTCGGCGGGCAACTGGAGGCGGGCACTGCTGCCGAGCAGCCAATCGCTTTGCGTCTCGCGCCGCGCGCGCGTTTGCCCCGCCAGATACTGCTGCACATCCAAAAGCAGCGGCACGTAAAGCACAAAGTGGTTGGGATCCATCAGCGTTGCCCAGTTGTTCCAGGGATAATCGCGTCCCTGAATGGGCGTGGGAGCTGCCGAGGTCAAGAATACCAAAACGGTACCCGCGGCAGGGCCGGATCCAGCCTGACCTTCGATAATGATGGGATCTCCGGCCAGCAGTAAGTCGTAAAACTGCTGGATGTCGCGGCGCAGGTCCTTTCGCTGAGGTACCGGCTCGGCCCAGTAGGAGGCTAGCTCAGGGTTTTCCAGCAGGTCGGCGAGGACTTCCAGGACAGGTCCTTTGCGGGCACGTTTGTGCTCGGCACCGACGAACCAATCCCTGATTCTCTTGGCTGCCTGCGCCAAGCGTCCTTGGCCTGCCGATCCCTCTCGTCCGAGTTTATCCGCCAGCTCCAATGCCCGCTGCCGGTACAGGACCAGCGGCTGCCGATTGGCCAAGCGGGCAACGATACGCACTCGGGGATCGGGCTGCCACTTCGGATCAGGTCGGAAGTAGCGATGGGTCTCGAGAAAATACAGGAAATCGGTGCGATCGCCGAGGATGCGAAACGCCGGGTGCTGGGTTTGGATCAGTCTCAGGCGCGGCGAGATATCCTCCGGATCGGGCGGATCTTCCAGGTACGCATCGCGTCGGCCACTCACGGGCTGCGGATCGAGCGGAAACGGGAATATTCCGGCGCCTTGGCGGTACAGGTGCTGGTTGTAGCTGACGGCATTGACGCGCGGTCCGAGGAAAAAGACGAGGCTGCCGCCGCGGGCGGCGTATTTTTCCAAGGCGCGCAGACTGTCGCTGTCCAGTTCCCCGAAGCCGCTGCCGACGCCGGCCACGTTGAGCAGAAAAATCACGGCAAAATCGTCGAGGTCGGTGCGCACACGCAGCTCCTGAGGACGCACACGCACCACGCGCACGCCGGTGCGGGTACTGCTGGCCAGGGCCCACTCGATGTAGGCGGCGTCGCCTGCCGGTGCCCCTGGCTCCGGATCCACCACCAAGATCGGTATCTCTTTGCGCAGTTCGAGCACGGTGTAGCGGAAATTGTCGGCGGGCAAATGATCCGGTTCGTCCACGTACAGGGTAACAGCTTTGGACCCGAGCCGGTCCTCGAAGCCGAAACTCATGTCGAGGGTAACGGAGCGCTCCTGACCAGGGGCGAGACGGTCTACGATCTTGGCCACTTCGGGCTTTTCACGCCCGTCCACGCGAGCTGCAATACGGAGCGAGGTTTTTTCCTCGGTGCCGAAATTGCGCAGGAGGACCCGGAGACGTACCGGCACGCCCGGTGTCAGCAAGCGGCTTTCCGGTTGGACGTCCACGAGGGCCACGTTGGCGTGCGTGTCGGGAACCGGTGCGTCGCTGCCCGGCTCCGGCGTCTGACGCCGCGGATGGGCCACGTCGTAAAGGAATACGTGTGTGTTGCCACCGCGCGGGTGGCTGAGCCGTGCCAATACCCGCAGAGCTTCTCGGCCTTCGGCCTCTGCCCAGTCTCCTGTGCGGAAATCGGACAAAATGTACAGGCGCCGGTGCCCTTCCTGCACGGCTGCCAGCAGTGCTTCTGCCTCGCGCAAAGCCGGCAAAGGATGCGCCTGGCGATAGCTGCATGTCAGCCGTTCCAAGCGCTGGCGCAGTTGTTGCAGGGTATCCTGCGTCAGAGGCTGTCCGGGCGCTTCGCCCGCCAGCTGCGACGCTGCCCGTCCCAGTTCGGGCATGTGCGGATCGGTCGTGCGCAACACCGTCAGATAGTGGCTGCCGGGCGCATCCTGCAAATGAGCCACCAATTCTTGGGTAAAGCGCACCATGAACGCAAACGCCGTCGTACGGTCGTCGCCTCGGGGCGTTTCCCGGTCTTGCATGCTCAGCGAATCGTCGAGGACGATCACGTGATAACTGGGCAAGCCTGCCGCCAGGCGTTGGTCGGAACCCAGCAGCCACAGGGGGCGCACCACCAGCAGGGCGAAAAGAGCCACGATCAGGCAGCGTAGGGCCAAGAGCAGCAGCTGTTCCAGGATCAAGCGACGTCGGTTGCGTTTTTGCGATTTGAGCAAAAACTCCATAGCTGCCCAGCGGACGCGCCGGTAGCGCAGCCGGTTGATCAGGTGGATGATGATCGGCGCCGCAATGGCTGCTAGCCCCCACCAATACCACGGGTTGATCGCTTCAAGCATGGGTTTGCCGTCTTACCTTACCTTTCAGACTGGCACGCACGTGCAAAAACTTGGCCAAAACGGCATCCAGATAATCGCTCGTTTTCACCAGGGCGTAGTCTATTTCGCGCTGCGCGCAGCCGCGCCGCACTTCTGTCAGGTATTCTTCCAGTGCTTCCAGGTACCCGGCGCGCAGCGCACGCGGATCGCAGACCAGATGCGGCAACTCTTCCATCCCTTCGAAGCGTGTGATGCCCGCAAAAGGAAAACTCAGCTCGTCTTCGTCCAATACGTGAAAAACGAGCACATCATGGCGACGATGCAACAGCATTTCCAGTCCGCGAAACAGAGGAGCGCGGTCCACCAGAAGATCCGAGACGAGGATGATCATGCCGCGTGACACGATGCGATTGGCGGCCTGACGTAAAATGCCTTCGATATCGGTCTTGGCACGCGGCCGGCTCGCGTCCAGTCCGCGCAACACGTCGTCCAGATGCATACGGTGGCTGCGCGCGGGAACCACCTGCCGCACAGCGTCGTCGAAAGTGATCAATCCGACGGCATCTTGTTGCCGCAAAAGCAGATAGGCCAGGCAGGCGGCTATGGTGCAGGCGTAGGCATATTTATCGAGCGGCCCGCGTCCGTAATGCATGGACTCGCTGACATCTACCAGCAGCCAGCTGCGCAAGTTGGTCTCTTCTTCGTACTGTTTCACATAAAAGCGATCGGTTTTGGACCATACTTTCCAGTCCAGATGCCGGATGTCGTCGCCGGGCGTGTATTCGCGATGCTGGACGAACTCCACGCTTTGGCCGAAAAAGGGGCTGCGGTGCATGCCGGCAATGAAGCCTTCCACCACTTGCCGGGCGCGCAAATCGAGTCGGCTCAAGCGAGCGATCGTCGCCGGATGCAGGAAACGTCGCGGATCGTCAGCCACGGGCTACCTCACGAGGCAAAGATCTTTTGAAAACGGGGATCGCGAGTCAACTCGTTTTCGCGCGCCGGGGTCACTTCCAACAGCCGATCTATGACTGTATCCGGGGTGATCCCCTCCGAGGCGGCGGTGAAGTTGGTCAGGATGCGATGGCGCAAGACCGGGTGCGCCAATGCCTGGATGTCCTCGATCTGCACGTGCGTGCGTCCGTGCAGCAGGGCCCGAGCCTTGGCCCCCAGGATGAGGAACTGCACGGCGCGCGGGCCCGCTCCCCACGACAGCCATTCCCGCACAAAATCGGGCACGCCGGGCTCGCCCACACGCGTTTGCCGCACCAATGCCAGCGTATAGCTGATGACGTGGTCGCTCACCGGTACCCGGCGTACCAACTGTTGTAGATCGAGGATTTGCTCCCCGGTCAGAAACGTATGCACGTCCTCGACCAAAAGCCCGGTCGTACGTCGGGCGATTTCGAATTCCTCCTTGAACGTAGGGTACCGCACGAAAATCTTGAACATGAACCGGTCCTGCTGCGCTTCCGGCAAAGGATAGGTCCCTTCCTGTTCGATCGGGTTCTGGGTAGCCAGGACGAAGAACGGATCGGCCAGCCGGTGACGCACGCGCCCGACGGTCACTTGCCGTTCCTGCATGGCTTCCAGCAGCGCTGCTTGCGTCTTGGGCGGCGTGCGGTTGATTTCGTCCGCCAGGACCACGTTGGCGAAAATCGGGCCCTGCAAAAAACGGAACTCGCGATGTCCCGTTGCCCGGTTCTCCTCGATTACCTCCGTACCCGTAATGTCCGAGGGCATCAAGTCCGGCGTGAACTGAATGCGACTGAATTCCAGCGACAGGCACCGTGCCAAGGTACTGATCATGAGCGTTTTGGCCAGCCCAGGCACCCCTTCGAGGATGCAATGGCCACGGCTGAATAGTGCGATCAGCAACTGTTCGATGACCTTCTCCTGGCCTACGATAACCCGGCGCATCTGCGCACGAATCTGCTCGAACGCATCTTGCAATCGCTCCACTGCCTCGATGTCGGCACGGGCCAGTTCGTGGGCCTCGTGTTCGCTTTGCTTCAGTGGCTGGCCATCGGTCATAGTTATCCTTTCCCTGTCTTGTTACTCCCCGGTGGGGTCTTCGCAGCTAGTGCTTTGCGAGCCGTGCCCCCGATTGCCGCCTGGATCTCAGGTGCCAGCACCGCGCTTGCAGCCTCTTGGTGGACGATCCCATAGCGCTCCACGACGGGCACGCTCCTCAACGCTGGAATACCGGCAAGTTAGCCCGTTCCAGTTGCAAAATGAGCAGGTGCAGCGATGTAGTGTATACCGGACCGACGTACCCTTGGGACCAGCTGCCGTCGGCATTTTGCCTGGAGCATAGATAATCGAAAACCACGTCGCGGTAGCGGCTCCACGTGAGCAATACCTGCTCGTTGGGGTTCTGCCGTTCTCTTTCGGCCAGGTCGGGTCGCAGCTTGGCATGGCGGTCTTCGCCCAGCACATACAAGACCTGGGCATAGTAAAAGTGAGTGTATTCCCAGTGGCCAAAGCTGTCCCGTCCGGACCTGTCAATGGGGATATGACGTTGGCAATAATTGAGCCATTGGACTGCCAGATCATTGTCGTATTCTCCTGCGCTGAACATGCAGGCGATGCCAGCGGCTGTCAGCGGTGGTCGGATATTGCCACCTCCGCCGCGCAAGCTGTAAATCACTCCCGCCTCGATCCGCCGCGGATCGCTGTCGTGCCGGGCAACCATGGTGCTGCGCTTGAGATAATCGCGCGCCTTGTCAACGATCTCTTTGGGCACGCTGATGCCGGCGTCTTTGGCAGCTCGCAGTGCCTGCATTTGCGTGATGGTTACCGATCCCTCGTCAAAATCGCTGCCGTCCGCTGCCGACACGTACCCCCATCCCCCCAAACGGGTTTGCGCGCGTCCGATGAATTCCACAGCTCGGGTCAATACCTTCTCCAATTCTTTGCGACGTTTCTCGTCGGTTTCTTCGCCGAAAACCTGAGACAAAAACAAGGTTGCAAAACCATGGCCGTACATATAGCGATCGCGGTCCCGTGGATCGGCAAGATTGCTGATCAGTCCATTGCGCTGCTGGCGCCGGATCAGAAACTCCACGGCATTGTCAATTTCGCGGGCGTATTTACCCTGATGTGGCGTGCTTCCCTCGGCCAGCAATGCCAGGCCAGCCAGGGCCGTCATCGCCGTCTGATAGTTGCCGCCGGACGCCTCGAAGTGCCCGTCCCGATATTGTTGCTTGGCCAACCAGTTCAGGCCCCGGTCAATGTGGCTTTTGTATTTCTCGAAACCTTTGCGCGGCTCTTGCTCTTGGGCTGGTGCAGCGGGAAAAAGCGCCGCCAGCAGGCCTACCGCAGGCAAAACTGCCAGCCACCACCCACGGATCTTGCCGAAAAATGTCGGCCCCAGCCGCCCGTAAAAGCTGCCGTACGTCGGGACCATACCTGCGTACCTCTCTCCGCAATAGCGTTCCACGGTACCTTGCCGACTGCAATCCGAATCGAGGCGACACTTGCCCCAGCCTATCGTCACTATTCCGGGCGTCCTCGCTCGTCCAACGCTTTTGCCTCATCCAGGCAGGTCTCTACCGAATCTCTGCGTTGCAATTGTATACCATAGCGTAAACCACCTCGGGATTGTTCACAACGGCTATTCGGCGCTATGGCTTTCGGTATCGCTCCGGGCTCTTGTGGCAAAACGTCATGGATCGAACACGTCCGGTGATAGCGTCTCCCTGTGCGGCGTTTCTTGTGCTGCCGTTCTGTGTGCTGGCGAGTGGAAGCCATGCCCAGTATCGCAGACAGAGCCGCCTCCTATGGCATGACGGGGAGCACGGTCCTTTCTAACAGCGTTTTGCGTGTGCAGCTCTTTTCCCCTGTCCTTCCGGAAAACGAAGGGGGCACGAAGCTGATCCCCGCCGGCTATCGTCGGTGTACGATTATTGCGCTGCCGATAACTACCTATCGGCGATCGGTTAGACAGGCACCTGCAATTCCTGCAATCACAAAACGCTCCGGAAACGATCCGCTAATTGCGGCAATTTATAGGCCCGGCTAGCAGGTACCCGGGGCTGCTCGGTGACTTGTTGCCTTTTGTTAACTACGGCCCCGCTGGCGGGGTATTCGATCGGGATCGGCAGGTGCAGGAGGAACGCGCGGCGTTGCCGATGAGGCATCACTACCTAGCGAAGGCGGATTGGCTATGCGCTCCTCGGGCACGTTCTTGCCGCCGGTATGGGGCCAGAGCACGATCCTTTTGAGCGTTGGGTTACCGAGGACATAGGTGTAGCAGAAGACCTCCAGTGTCTGCGTCCGGGGGTAGTAGCGAATCGCGGGAATATGGAAGCGCTCCTGGTATTCTTCGTTGTGGAGGATTTTCCCTGTGACTTTGTCAATAGCCTGTATGCCGGACACAAGCCGATAGCTAGTGTTGGAGTCCCACACCTGTGTGGAGCCGGCGAAAAGCAGATAGGGCATCTGCGCCAAGTCATTGAGGACAAGACTGCGGCCCGCAAGCGTTTGGTGCCAGCGCAAGGTGCCAGTAGCCCGGTCCACGGCAAGGATTGCGCCGTTAATGAACAGCGTGCTGTAAGCTTGCGTACCGGATTGGACAGGCAGCGGGACGCGATTACCCTGGCGAGCGGCGCTGGTGCTTTGCTTCAATACTAAGTAAAATTGAGCGGGATCGGCCAGCAGAGAGATTTCCAATTCCTTGCTCGGCAGTGACTTGGTCAAATCGCTCGGTATCTGGAGGGAGGCGGCCAAATCGCCTGTCCGCGGTTCGATGATGGCAACCTGTTCTTCGCTGAGGATGGCCAACCAGGCGCCATCCTGGCTGATGGTAGCCTGAGCAGGTTTATGGAAAACCTTTTGCCAAAGAGATCCGCCCGTCAATGGATCTACGAGTCGTAACAGCAACCCCTTGTCGGCCTGGATGGGCGTGGAAATAGGGGAAGCGGTCGTCCCAGTCCCGCGAACAGGAGTCGCAGGCAGATCGGTCGGTTCCAGGGTGCCATCGGGGTTTTTCTGAAAACCACTGGCCAACAAGATAAAGCGCCCGTATTTGCGCACTATTTCGCCTTTGCTGATGCCGGCGGCGCGCACTTCGGTGCCGTCGCTGACCCGCAGGGCACGGTAGGTGCGTTCGGCATTGCCTCGGGGATAAAGGACAAGGTATTGCTCATCGCAAGACAACACGCCGACGGATGCGAAAACATCTTGTCTTTGCCAGCGCGGTTTGCCAGAGAGCGTATCGAGGCACACCAGACCTTCGGAGGCGCTGAGGATAGAGACTGCCTGGTCGTCGGCGTGGATCAGGTAGCCCAAAGGCTGACTAGTCCGGCTGCGGTGGTCCACGAGTTGCACGCCTCCGGCCCAATTGGGCAGCAGTTCGCTCTCGGTGAGCTGAGCGGTATCGGCGCCGTACAGATCGAAGCGCCAGCGTTCGCGCCGATCGGC
This sequence comes from Gemmataceae bacterium, assembly GCA_040289265.1. GTDB lineage: Bacteria > Planctomycetota > Planctomycetia > Gemmatales > HRBIN36 > PSKW01. The sequence continues at coordinate 209,168 of PSKW01000002.1, read as the reverse complement.
GAGATCGTAACAGTACACATACTGGCCCCAGGCAAAGACCAGTATCCGGCCGGTGGCGAAGCATTGGTTGCCCGAGCTGTTGGGCAGCGCCGGGTTGGGGTAGAGTCCTCCCAGATCGAACTGGATTTCCTCGCCGCCCTGACGATCCAGGAACACTGCCTGGCCGCGTCTATTGGCGAGCTGTCGCACGGCCACTTGGTAGCGGGCGACCGACGGCAAGAGTTCGCCCCGCGGCTCGAAAATCGTGTACTGAAAGTTGGTCATGCCGGCACTGCTGGAAAAAGTGCGCACCCAAAGTCCAGGAACCTCGCGCAAAGATTGCGGACGCTCCTCCAGGTAAGGCAAGAAGCGTTTGTCGGTAGCTAGCTCGTGTACAATTTGTTCGGCAGTCTTGCCATCGCGCACCACCACCTTGGGATACAGTCGGCCCATTTCCCGGTAGTAAAAGGCGGCGTCCTCGATGTACCCGGCGTGCGTGTGCAGGCGACCGAGGAGATCGAGTGCTTTGGCTGCCACTTCCGGTCGAGGAGCACGGCGCAGGAGTAAAAGCCGCCGCTCGGCTTCGGGAAAGTCCTTTTCTTCCAGCAACTTTTCTGCCAAAAACAGGGCTGCTTCTTGCCCTTGACGGGTATGCAGCCCGGCGACGCTGGCAAACACCGCTATGGCATCCGCTTGCCCACTTTTACGCGCCTGTTCCCACATTTCTTCCAAGATGTGCTCGACTTCTTGCCGGCGTGCCGGATCCTGAAGCTGTTCGAGCAGCGTCGCCAACTTGCTTTCTGCCCAGACATCGGGCCGGATCTTCATTCCAGGCACATCCGGGAGTTGCACCAGGTGATCTCTGCCCAGAGAGGCGAAATCGAAATACGCGCGCAAAACGCGTCGGTAGTCGCCCTGGATTTCGCCGACGCGAGCCGTCAGCCGCAAGTAATTGGCGCGCCGATTGAGTATTTCTCGCTGTCGGCGTATGCGATCGGCCTCGGGCTCGTTGGTAGCCGGTGGGATGTCTATCAGATCGGCCAAATCGGGCAAAAGATGCGCGTGCTGTGCCAGATCGCGTTCCAGTAGCTCTGCCAGGGCTTCGTAGAACAGAGTGCGTGCTTTTTGGGTGGCGGCGACGTCCACATGCGGGTCGCGCAAGGCCTGCCGGAAGTCGGCGATGGCTAAGTGCAACTCGCCCCGATGCAGGCGTAGCTCTCCCCGTTCGATCAAGCCCAGCGGATCGTCCGGCTTCTGCTGCAAGCGTGCCAGGATCTCGCGCTCGCGCGCTGCCAATTGGGGATAGACCGTCAGGTGGGCATAGGTTTGCGAAATGACGTCGCCTGCATGGAACAGGAGATTGCCAGGCACTTCCTGGCGCGGAGAGCGAGCGCGGGCCCGGACCTGGCCACGGTCCACATCTATTGCCCATACCTCGCCGCGGGCCAAGGGAAGATAATAGACCTCTTCGTTGGCAACGCCCCGTCCCGAGGGAACGTCGGTGTTGATGCGCCACGCCTCTTCGCCCGATTCCAGCTTCAGGGCGCGGCAGGTGTTCTTGCCCACGATGACCACTTTGCCGCGGAAAACTCCAGCCACATATAGATCGTCTTGTTCTTGAGGTTTGTTCCAGACCGGGGTACCGTCGCGCAACAAAAGGCAATGGACGCCTTGGCCGTCGGGGGCGGTGAAAACCACACGCCCTTCCGCGATCATGGGCGCAGGCGAAAACCAAATGGCGCGTGACTCCCTTTGTTCGCCTGGACGCGTTGCCGGCACGAGGACCATCGGGACGCCGGGCGGGCCCGGTACCTGCGGTCGGTGTTCCTGGTACGACTGTGCCCAGACCAGCGAACGCGTCAGCAAATCCAAGCCGACTACGATGCCAGCATGCGTCGGACACACCAAAATCCCTTCGTCGTAAGCGAGGACACAGGCCTGTGTGCGGCGCAAAGCTTCGTCGTTGAGACGTTGTTCCACCGTGCAGAGCGCTTGTGTCCAGAGGGGGGCTTGCGGTCGCCGCGGATCTATGCACAGCAGACGTATTTCTCGTTCGACCTCTGCCAGGATATACAAGCGTTCTCCTAAACACAAAGGCGGACCCAGGAAAAACGTCTGACTATACGGGTTGTCTTCCTCCTTGGATCCGATTTCCCAGACCAGTTTGCCGGTCTCCAAGTCGAAAGCACGCAAGCGGTTGTGTTCGAGATAAGGTGTGAGTTCGTCCAGATGGGCCCGCGGCGCTGTCCGCAGGACCAGAGCAGAGCGCGGGTAAGTGCTGCCAGGCGGCGGCAACGCCAAGTCCTCGATGACGTATACGCGTTCCCCATCGCTGGAAATGCTTCCCAAAGTCGTGTTGTCGTAAAAAACATTGAACCAGCTGTTCAGATACACTTGACGCCATTGTTCGAACTCTTGATTGGTGCTGAGCCGTTCCAAATTCTTGGCGATGTAATCCAGACTGGCTGGGGAGTCCGTGCGCCATTTGAGCTCGCCGCTGCGCGGGTCCAGGGCGTGGAGCCCCCAATAGCTGCGGTACACTACCGTATTGCCCACGGCGATGGGGAAAAAGCCGCACAAAAGCGGTTGTCTTTGTTGCGACGCGCGTTGCACCGCTTGTTGGATCCATTGCCGCGTACGGGGATGGCTTTCAGCCAGCAGGTCTGCCTTGCACCGGGCGGCGAGGAAGGGAGCGCCTCCTCGATAGGAGCCGGTCCGCGCCAGACTGCCCAAAAACGTGCGCCAGTCGTCCGGCGAACGGCTCGACCCGCTCACCGGCATACTGACCAACTTGCGGATCCTGTGCGGGTCCAGTCTCTGATTGCCGAGCACCAGCGGGTCGCTTTTCAGACGCGCTTCCAATAATTGCAAAGCGCGATCGCGATTGCGCGTGTCGTTGGCGCGTGCAAAGGCCAAAGCTGCCTTGAACAAAGTAGCCGGGGTCAATTGAGGAACCAACCGAGGTTGCTCCAGCAGTCGCTCGAAACACAGCGCCGCTATGACGTTTTGGCCCCGGTCCAAATGGTACGTGCCCAATAGCAGCGTAGCCTGCACGCCTGCCTCGGTATGCCGATAGCGGAAAGCTACGTCGGCAAAAGTCTGGATGTCCCCCTGTACTTGCGCTTGCTCCAGAAGCACCCGCGCACGTGGTCCGTATTGCAGTTCGTAAAAATCCAGGCCCTCTTTGGGCAGATTGCCGATCAGACGATTGGCCTCGGCGCGGATGCTGACCCAGCGCCCGCGGTCGTCTTTCATGAAGACATCTTCTTTCTCGTCGAGGATGCGTTGCAGTAGATCAACGGCTTGGGCCCAGTCTCGCTCCTCGACGAGTCGGCGTGCCTCGGCCAGTTTGCGCTCTGTCTGCCGATTCACTGGCAGCTGCACGCGCTCCGTAAAAGCAGGTGCCGACTTGTCTTCCTCGGGGACCGGCGGCTTGGGTGCTCGTTGGGCCACGAGCGGCTGCTGGGTCAGAAGCCACCACAGACAGCAGCCCAGTCCGCCGAGGACCGAGAACGCCCTGATGCGGCCCGATGGATAGCTCATGGTCTGGCCCTTACCAGGTGCCGGGTACTCGCTCTCGAACCGTTACGGCATGCATCTACACGCCTCTTGGTTAATTCTCGCATGCCTCTCCTTTTATATCAAGGCTAGCCGGAGGACGAGGCATAGTTCTGCAACAGAGCCTGGATCAACTCGAGGGCGAGCTGATCAGGAGGCAGGTCTTTGGTCGCCGGGTCTTGCAATAACCGCACCACAATGTCAGGGTGCCGGTGGAGGCGTTGTCTGAAAAGGAGCATCGCTTGCTGCAACAGACGGTCCGCCAGTTCGGTAGTTGCGCCCGTGTCTACCGAATCGTGCAACCTTTTGGCGTCAAACCCCTGTCGCTCTGAGGCTCGGGATTGCAGGCGCCCGGCAATCCAGTCACGAACGTCCTCCACACCGGTCCCTGCAGCAGAACTGACGAGAAAAACAGGCACCTGATGCCCGGGAGCCAGAGCCATTTCGTCCCGGAGCTGGGCTGCTAATTCAGAAGCCCCCGGTAAATCAGCTTTGTGCACAACGACAGCGTCGGCCATTTCCAGCAGCCCAGCCTTTTCCCATTGGATCGAGTCGCCGGTCTGAGGCTGCAGCAGAAGGATAAGGAGATCACATAAACTGCGGATCTGGACGTCGTTCTGACCCAGTCCGGCGGTTTCTATCAGTACCAATGGGAACCCGAAAAGCTGTAGCAAGCGCACCATGGTACTTAGCCGCGGCGCCAGGCCTTGATGTCCTTCTGGGGCTGCCAAGCTGCGGATAAAGATGTTGTGGTCAGTTGCCGAGACGGGCATGCGCACGCGGTCGCCTAGGAGCGCACCGCCGGTCAAGGCACTTTCCGGATCGCAGGCGAGGACAGCTATTTTCCACCCTGTGTTTCGAAAACTGCCTATCAGCCGAGCTATGAATGTACTTTTGCCGACGCCAGCACTGCCCGCGATAGCGACCACGCCGAGCGGCTGTCGTGGGTCTCGGTCAACAGGGGCCTGGGGCAAAGCGGCCTCGATCTCGGCGACGAACTCCCCCGCCGCGACCCAGCTCAACAAGCGGGCCAACGCTCGCACGTCTCGCGCTTGGAATCGGGTTATCGCTTGTTCAAGAGTCATGGTGTTCTGAGCAGTCGTCAAGAAGTGTGTGTTTGAGCAGACGAAGCAGAGGCTGCCTCAGCGGTGCGCAATCCCGGGGGAGAAGTTCGGAGAAAGTCCACGATGTCGGCGATCGAAGTCCCAGGACGAAACACGCGGGCTACACCCAGAGCCAACAAGCACGGCACGTCTTGCTCGGGGATGATGCCGCCGACGATGACACCGACATCGTCCAGACCTGCCTGACGCATCAGTGCGATGATGCGGGGAACGAGCGTCATGTGGGCGCCGCTCAGGATGCTCAGGCCCAGCCACTGTGCATCTTCTTCGAGCACCGTGCGCACGACCGCTTCGGGGGTTTGCCAAAGGCCCGAATAAATAACGTGAAATCCGGCGTCGCGCAGACCGCGCGCCACTACCTTGATGCCCCGATCGTGGCCGTCGAGTCCCACCTTGGCCAAAACGATGCGCAACGGTTTCACAACACCGGTCCCTGATAGCGGCCGAAGACGTCGGCCATAGCGTCCATGGCCTCGCCGATGGTGACACGTGCCAGGGCAGCATCGAGCAAGGGATACATCAGGTTCTCCCTTTGTTCGGCTGCCTTGCGGATGCGAGCGAGGCAAGCGCGTACCGCCTCCTGGTCACGTTGTCGCTTGATTTTGGCCAATGCCTGCTTCTGTTGGCGCTCTACGGAGTCGTCAATCTGCAAGATATCCACGGGTTTTTCTTCAGGTTCGACGAAGGCATTGACCCCGACGATGATCTTGCGTTTTTGATCAATTTCTCGCTGGTAAGCGAAAGCGGCTTCGGCAATTTCGCGTCGGAAAAAGCCTTGCTGGATGCCGGCAATGACGCCGCCTAGCTCTTCGATCTTACGAAAGTACTGTTGGGCGCCTTGGCGCATGCGTCGGGTTAGAGCCTCGACGTAATAACTTCCGCCCAGCGGGTCTACGGTATTGGTGACACCGGTTTCGTAGGCCAGCACTTGTTGCGTCCGCAAGGCGAGCGTCACCGCATGTTCGCTGGGCAAGGCCAAGGTCTCGTCCATACTGTTGGTATGCAGGGACTGACACCCGCCCAGGACCGCAGCCAGCGCCTGGTAAGCTACTCGGAACAAGTTGACCTCCGGCTGCTGTGCCTGCAACGCACAGCCTGCGGTCTGGGCGTGAAAACGTAGTTTCCACGAGGCTTCTTGCCGCGCTCCATAGCGCTCGCGCATGGCTTCAGCCCACAACGAGCGTGCCGCTCGGTATTTGGCTACTTCTTCGAAGATGTCGTTGTGGGCATTGAAAAAGAAGCTCAGCCGTGGGGCGAAGCGATCTATGTCCAGGCCTCTTTGCAGGGCTTGCTCCACATAGTGGAAACCGTCGGCCAGCGTAAAGGCCAACTCTTGCACCGCGGTCGAGCCGGCTTCGCGGATGTGGTAGCCGCTGATGGACACCGTATTCCATTGGGGAACATGCTCGGTGCAGAACTCGATCACGTCCACGACCAGGCGTACATGCGGCTCGGGCGGGAAAACGAACTCGTTTTGGGCGTGGAACTCTTTGAGGATATCGTTTTGGATAGTTCCTCGCAGGCGACGCCAATCGAAACCCTGCTCGCGCGCATTGGCCAAAAAGAAGGCTAGAACGACGATCGCCGGGGCGTTGATGGTCATGGACACGGAATATTCATGCAAATCAATTCCGTCGTACAGCTGACGGATATCCTCGATCGTGTCTACGGCCACACCGAGTCGGCCTACTTCACCTGTCGCCCGCGGATCGTCCGAATCCATCCCCATCAAGGTGGGCAGGTCGAACGCCGTGCTCAAACCGGTTTGGCCCTTGGCCAGAAGGAACTTGAAGCGCTCGTTGGTATCACGTGGCGTGCCGTAGCCTGCGAACTGTCGCATGGTCCACAGCCGAGTACGATACATAGTGGCGTGGATACCACGTGTGAACGGATACTGACCGGGATAACCCAGCTCGCGTTCGTAGTCGAAGACGGGCAGGTCGTCAGGCGTGTAGAGAGGCTGCACCGGCTCGCCGCTGACAGTAGTCAAGGATTCGCTGCGTGCTGGCGCTTTATGTGCTTCCTCTTCCCAGCGCCGACGGGCGCTACTTGTTTCCGAGGCAGTCTCGGTCTGATTTCCTAGGGTCTGCTGCGCAATAGCCATGGATTCACCTCTCGGAGCGCTGACGAGCCTAATGATTCTATCGGCCGCCGAAGAAAGTTTGCAAGCCACGAACCGGTGGCACGAGTACCGAAAACCACTGGTATCATAGCAGCGCTCTCGGGAGCCTGCCAATCTGCTTTTTCCGGCACAACCACCCCGGTTGTGGACAGCGCAGTGTCTGACCGGCATCTTCTGGAGGCCACGCAGGGGCTTTACGTTCGTTCGATCAGACAAGCGACGGCACCCCCACCGCCGAGGCACAAAGCTGCGATACCGCGGCGTAGGCCGTGGGTTTCCAGAGCGTGCAGAAGGGTAACTAATACCCTCGCCCCGGAAGCACCTATCGGGTGTCCCAAAGCTATTGCTCCGCCATGGATGTTGACACACTCTCGGTCCAGCTGGAGTTCCCGGATGCAAGCGACCATTTGAGCCGCGAAAGCTTCGTTGATCTCGAAGAGCTCGACGTCCGACATACGCAACCCGGTGCGATCGAGTAGTTTGCGGATGGCGACCACGGGTGCGATAAAAAGGTCTCGGGGCTCGACAGCCACCACGGCAGAGGCCGCGAGTCGTGCTTTGGCGCGCAAATTATGCCCCCGCGCAAAATCCTCGGAGCATACCAGCACTGCGGCGGCACCGTCACTCAGCATGGAGGCATTGCCTGCGGTAACCGTGCCGTTATCGGCAAAAGCTGGTTTGAGCTGCGCGAGAGCTTCAACCGTCGTATCAGGTCGGATTCCTTCATCGTGGCATACTTCCAGTATACCCTCTTGGCGGCAAATACGGACAGGGACGATTTCTTTAGCGAAGAGATGGTTTTTTTGCGCCTGAGCCGCTCGGCGATGACTCTGCTCGGCGAACTGGTCCTGATCGCTGCGGGATATGTGCCAACGCTGTGCCGTTTCTTCAGCTAGCAAACCCATGGATCGCCTTTCCCAGGCACACCAAAGGCCATCATGGATCATGGCGTCTATGGCTTGCTGATCGCCATATTTCCAACCTTTGCGGACGTTGCGAAGCAGATACGGCGCCTGGCTCATGCTTTCCATTCCCCCGGCCAAAAGGCAGTCAGCGTCGCCGGCTCGGATCGCGCGATCTGCAAGCAAGATCGCTTGCAGGCCACTGCCGCATACCTTGTTGACTGTCCAAGCTGGGACCTGAGCCGGCAGTCCCGCATGAAGCGCCGCTTGCCGGGCAGGGTTTTGGCCGACACCTGCTTGGAGGACGCAGCCGAGAATGACCTCGTCTACATCGTTTGCGCCGACACCTGTGCGTTCGAGTAGTTTCTGCAAGGCCAGGCTGCCCAGCTGGGGGGCCGAAAGTGTCGCCAACTGGCCCAAATACTTGCCGATAGGTGTCCGCACGCCATCTATGATCAAGGTCGGCATCTTTTGGCTTCCCTGGTTTAACGCGGCGACATCCGCGGGCCCGAGATTCCGGCTTTAGGCGTCGTATCTGACCTTCGTTCTCCTAGAAGGCATACCCCTGCTGAACCCAGGTGCTATCCGTGATCGGCACCGTTGCTGACTGACCGTAGAAGCCGATGGGGCAAAGCGTTTGTATTATGCCGCCATCGAGTTGATGTCGGTGCAAAGTTCTATGCCCAGCTCGCGCGCCAACTTGCGAGCGCGTTTTTCAACATAGGGAGAAATAAACAGTTTTTTGTGGACCTGCTTGCCGCTTTGCCTTTCATAAAAGGCAGCTTTTTTGAAGAAGGCGGCGACATCGGCGACACTAGCCGAAGATTTGATTTCAGCCACGATAATAGTGCCATCGCGGACGATGATATCCAGTTCCACGGACGTGGGGAAGCCAAGGATAGCGCCATCTTTGTCTTCGGTAATGAATCGTTCGACTGTGTAGCCGAGGTCGCGCAAAATAGCCCGCATTCCACTACGAAATGCGCGCTCAGACCGTATTCCCCAACGAGCGCCCAATGCGCTGACGTGCCAGTGGAAAGTGCGTTGAAACTTTTCGAAAGTCGCCACAAGTTTATCCACGCGCTCATCGGTGCGCTTTTGAGCCAAGGCTAGCTCCTCCAGCCGCTCTTCGGTGCGTTTCTGGGCGGCGGCCAGTTCTTCGACCCGCTCTTCGGTGCGTTTTTGGGCGGCAGCCAGCTCTTCGACCCGCGCAGCCAGGGCGTCCAGCCGCTCTTCGGTGCGCTTCTGGGCGGCAGCCAGTTCTTCGACCCGCGCAGCCAGGGCGTCCAGCCGTTCTTCGGTGCGCTTTTGGGCGGCGGCCAGCTCTTCGACCCGTTCTTCGGTGCGTTTCTGGGCGGCGGCCAGTTCGTCGGTCCGCTGGGAAAGGGTGTCAATCGCCTGCCAGACTTGCTTTTGAACTTCGGTTAAGTCGCGCACTGCAGTTCGCAGCGCTTCGTATTCTTCTCGACGTACTCCAAGCTCTTGCCTCAGCGCGTCAAAAAGACGCATCAAGGGTCCACGCAATTCGGCAGGGATTTGTTCGAAAATCTCGTAATAACCCACTGGCCACAACACCCCTTGGGCGATTACTTCGGAGTCCACTGCACAATAATTCTACGCCACTACCCTTGTCAAGACGACACCGCTAAGGCAAGTCGTCCCGTATACACGTGCTCGAGCGACGCTGGGCTCTACCGCCCATTTCGGCTTGTCGGCATCCGCCGAGCGACTACAATCGCGAGTCTCATGAGCACAAAAGATTGCACGAGCAACCGAATAGCGGTACGCGCTGTCGTTCGTCTTAGGAACCGACTGTCGGCCAGCTCCCAGAAGCACGGCAGCGCAGTGCAGATAAAGAATATCACTTGGTTAACATCGCCCGCGTTCCGTTTGGCGCACAGTAACGCTTGCCAGTGGGCAAGCCTCGTTTGTGTTCTGGCCGCGCAAACCTTTTTTGCTTTAGGTTCGTGCCGCACGATCACCGGCCATGAGGCCTATGTCGTTCAGGGCTCCAGTGAAATGGTTGCCACCGGCGATTGGGCCGTGCCCCGTATCGCCGGACAACCCTGGCTGGAAAAACCTCCTTTGCCGCATTGGATCCTAGCTGTGCTTAGTGTACTCGTTGGGCATCTAGACTCAGTTATTGCGCGAGTTCCCTCCGCTTTGGTAGGCTGCCTAGGTGTTCTGGTTTTCTCCGGTTGGGTCAGTTGCCGATGGGGAACGCCGATCGGCGTTTTGACAGGTCTGCAACTTTGCACTTCATTGTACTTTGTGACCTATGCGCGCCTCGCCGAAGCCGACATTTATCTGTGGGCAGTCGTTATCATAGCCTTGACCGCTTATGGATCCCGAGCCATACCTCCTAGGCATCGTACAGGATCATCGCCGGCCTTTTGCGTAGAAGCAGATGTAAACAATAGTAAAGGCAGTTGGCAGTGTGCCACAAGGCTTTCTGGCCCAATTTTTTATTTATGTCTCGGACTGGTCAACCTGATCAAAGGGCCTTTTTTCGGTTGGGCAGTGATTCTTGTGGTTGTATTTGCCCATGTCGCTGTTTATCGCTCGACATCCGGACTGAAGTTGCTGATGAACGTGCCGGGATGGCTTTTTGCCTTCATTGTGGGTTGCACATGGTATTTGTTCATTCTGTGGGTTTACCCGGAAACCTGGCAATTATGGGGACTGCACACGTTCGGCAGACTGAACTCGCAGATGTCGCTCAATCCAGAGCGGTGGTGGTATTATTTGGAAAAATTGCCCTTGCAGCTAATGCCCTGGACTGGGCTGATCTTGCTAGGCCTGCCTATAGCCTTACGGCAGGCATGGGGCCAAAGAGATCAGCACGCAGGCTTACTTTTCCTCTGGGCGCTTGCACCTATCCTCATGCTCAGCTGTGTTTCAGCAAAGCACCATCATTATATTATCCATGCATTGCCGCCGTTATCATGGGCGGGAGCTTTGGGCATGAAACAGTTCTGGTATTGGTTTGTTCGATACTTCAGTACATCAGGCCGCTGGATTTTCGGTGCCAGTTGTATTTTCTCGGTTAGTTCAGCAGCATTTTGTGTGGTCGTGGTTTGCAATAATATCGTTCCGATCGCTTTTCTGCCGGCCATTTTGCTGGGGATTGTAACTATTTACGTGCTGACGTGGGTAGTACGGCGGAGAGAACCTGCTTTGGCTGCGGCGGTCGCTTTTGGAAGCTATACCATAATAAGCTGCTATATCTATGGATGGATACAGCCTGAGTTCGATAGGTACAGGGATGAGACTGTGTTTTTAGTACGTGTGGCGACACGGATTGGCGGAGTGCAAGATAGCTGCCTGATATTCGGTATAGATCCCGCGAGAGTCTTGATTTACGGACCACAAGGAGCCGCGATTTTGCCAGAAGAATTGCTTCGGGGCGGCGATAAGACCACAGTGTGGGAATTCGTAAATCGCATGAAGTCAGCAGGCGGCGAACACCAGCAGTGTATCGGGGAACGTGTCGTGTACGTCATCACGTCTCTTGCCCATGAACCGGTGCTACGGCGGTTGGGCGAGCCCGTCTTGCTCGATGCGGTGAAAGCACCGCGATGGGAAAAGATGGGTCCACAGGGGCAGCTAGCTTTGTACGCATGGCGTGTGCACGGGCCGTGAAAAGGCATGCGCCCGAAAGCTAGCCAGGTGGTGCGCCGGCAGGCGGTTCCCGACGCCGGATCATGGTAATTTCGTTGCCCAGACTGTTGTGGTACACCTCGTCCATAAAAGTGCGAATCAGCAACAGACCGCGCCCACTGGATTTTTCCAGATTGGCGGGATCGGTTGGATCGGGAACCGAACTGGGATCGAACCCCGGGCCTTCGTCGGAAATGACGTAGACCACTTCCTGGCGCGACTCTTTGCTGCGCAGCCGCACGCGTCGGCTGGCGTAAGGTTCCTGACGTCGTCTTTCTTCGACAAGGCGATAAAACTCCTGGGGATTGTCGTCCAGAAGGGTGGAACTTATTTCGAGATTGCCATGATACATGGCATTGACGAGCGCCTCGCGCAAGGCGACCGAAATCCTGATCAGATCCGTGCCGTCGCCTAACTGCATGCGTCCGAGCGCTTGCTGCAAGAAGGCTATCAAAGGCGCGATCAACGATGTGTCGTTTTCCAGTTCAAAGTACGATTCGGTTTGTATCAGGCTCCTTAGCAGTCTCTGTTCTTGGCGGGCACTTTGCGCAATCTGGAGTACAGAAGCGACAGTAGGCGCCAGATCTTGCGCCAAAAGCCTCTTCGGCACGTAACTGGCGGCACCTTTTTGCAGCGCTTGCACAGCGATTTCCTCGCTTCCGTGAGCCGTGATCAAAACTACGGGAATGTACGGAAAACGGTGGCGAACGATTTCTGTCAACTCGAGCCCGTTCATACCGGGCATTTGCAGGTCGGTAACGACCACGTCAGGCTGCTCTTTTTCGAGTATGGAGAGGGCTTCGTTGCCGTCCGCTGCGTAAAGCGGCTCGATGTCTTCGAGCTTGCGCAGGAGGCCGCCTGCCAGCCGCCTGTCCACGGCGGCGTCATCAACGATCAGAACACGAGACATCGCTCCCTGATCTCCTCGAAGTTACCCACAACACCCCGGGCTGCCGATAGTTCCATCTGTCATGCTGATTTTGTAGTCAACTACCGGTGCGCCGACAAAAGGCTTGTGGATTTTCGACGTGTACGACGAATTGTTCCAAGGTGCTTTTCAAACGCTGCAGAGCTTCTTCCAGGCGCTGAACCAAGGCCGCGGGATCCTGTTGAGCATGGGCGCGACAGGCCTGCTCCAAGTGCAGCGCCAACTCCCAAGCTGGCTTGGCACCGAGGGCGTCGAGAGAGCCCTTCAAGCGGTGGGCGGCGCCTGCCAAGGATGTCAGATCTCGTCTGGCCAAGGCTTGGTGTACTTGACTGAGTACTTCAGGTAGTTCCTCGAGAAACGCCTGGACGACTTCGCGCAACAGCTGCAGGTCTCCGCCCACGCGTTCGAGGGCCACCGGAAGCATGAAATCTTGTTGCCAGGCAGGCAGATGAAGGATCTGGGTTTCCTGGGATGGAGGTATGGCCGATGACTCCACCGCTCTGTATAACTCGACAGCCCGGAGCGGTTTAGCCAGGTATCCATCCATGCCGGCTTGCAGGCAGCGTTCTTTGTCCCCTTTGAGTGCATGCGCCGTCAAAGCGATGATCGGCGTGTGCCTGCCGGATCCTTCTTCGAGTTTGCGGATGGCCCGGGTTGCATCGAGCCCGTCCATATCCGGCATTTGCAGGTCCATAAGGATGACGTCGAATGGCTGACGGCTGACTGCAGCTACCGCTTCAGCACCGGTTCCGGCTACTACCACCACATGGCCGCGCTTGTGCAGCAAACTGACCACAAGCTTCTGATTGGTAGGGCTGTCTTCGGCGAGGAGAATCCGCAGAGTGCGCCGAGGCGGCGGCAGTTCTTGCAGGATTCCTGCATCGTCGGCGGGAGCTTCGCTGGGCCGCAGCTGTGCCGTGAAGTGAAAGACCGAGCCTTGACCCGGCTCGCTTTCCACCCAAATACGTCCGCCCATCAACTCCACCAGTCGGGCGGCGATCGTCAGGCCGAGCCCCGTGCCGCCGTAACGACGTGTAGTGGATCCATCGGCTTGGGTGAACGCCTCGAAGATGGCCCGATGTTTTTCTGGCGGAATACCCACGCCGGTATCGCGCACTTGGAAGTGCAACACATAGGCGTCGCCTGCGTTTTCGTTGGGTCCTCCCTCTACCGTCAGGGCTACTTCGCCGCGCTCTGTGAATTTGACGGCGTTGGACAACAGATTGACTAGAACCTGACGCAAGCGCAAGGGATCGCCTTTGAGCCACGCAGGCACGTCCGGGTGCACATGCGACCACAGCCGGAGGCCCTTTTGACTGGCTGTCAAAGCCACGGTGTGCAGGCTTTCCTCGATTACTTGGCGCAAAGCGAACGGCACTTCCTCGAGGTGCATGCGTCCTGCTTCGATTTTGGAAAAATCGAGTAGGTCATTGATGATGGCCAGGAGCGCTTCGGCCGACTTTTTCACGACCAGTAAATTCTCGCGCTGATCCGCGGTCAGCGTACTGTCCAGAACCAAGTCGGTCATGCCGATGATGGCGTTCATCGGCGTGCGGATTTCGTGACTGACTCGAGCCAAGAACTCGCTTTTGGCGCGATTGGCAGCTTCCGCTGCCTGCCGTGCCTGCTTGAGCTCTTCCTCGGCGCGTTTGCGATCGGTCACGTCCCAGAACATACATTGCACGCCCACGATCTGCCCCCGGGCGTCGTACACCGGCGACTTGAGCACTTGCACGTACAAATCCTGGCCGTCGGGCGTGTGGTGGGCCTCGATGTCTTCGAAAATGCCGCCGCTGCTGAGGACCCATTGGTCGTCGCGACGATACTTGTCCGCCAACTCTTTGGGAAAGAAATCATAATCGGTCCGGCCTAGGATCTCTTCCAGCCGGCGTCCGAGGAGCTGGCAGAATTTCTGGTTGCCGAAAGTAAACCGTCCCTCGCGGTCTTTGCGCAACACGCACAACGGCAGGCACTCGACCAACGAATGGTACAGTGCCTCCGAATCGCGTACCGCTTGTTCGGCGCGTGCCCGCTGGGTGATGTCCGTGGAAATACCGCACAAGGCCACGGCACTGCCTGCTTCGTCAACGATCGGGAATTTCACGGAAATGTAGGTATGCGGGCCATCGCTATGCGGTGCTGTCTCCTCGTATTCGATAGCTCGTCCGGCCCGAAACACTTCGCGGTCGTTTTCCTGGAATTTGGCGGCGATGTCCGCGGGAAACAAGTCGCGGTCGGTTTTCCCTCGTACTTCCTCTTCGCTCCAGCCGAATAGCTCGCTGAAGCGCCGGTTGACGAACCGATAGGTCCCGTCCGGCCCTTTGACATAAATAACCGCCGGCGAGTTGTTCACGATTCCGTGCAAGAGTTGTTGGCTTTCGCGCAACTCGCGCGTGCGCCGCTCGATCAGGTGCCGAATACGATGCGCTCGGCCGACGGCGAAAAAGAGCCAGCCGGCCCCCAAAAGCGTCAAAGCCAAACCCAGCGCCAACCCAAGCCACGGCTGCAGCGACCCTCTGTGCTCCGAGAAGCGCTCGTCGGCGCGGAAACGGAGCTGCATTTCTAAACCAGCCTTCTGCAACGTGCTCGTCAGGGAAAGCCCTGCAGATGCCGCATCGCCGGAGGTGCGCCGGCAAACCAGGTGCAGCGTTTGTCCGGATGGCGCTCGTTGCCACAACTCGACATGCACGTAGCTCAGGGGCACGGTGTCGAACGCTTCTTCGGCGATCGCTTGCAAGTCTACCCCGGCTACGGCGAACCCCTCGACTGCGTCCCAGCCAAGCTCACCCTTGGGCGCGCCTTTGCGGTAGATCGGCAAAAACACGACCCAGGGAAAAGGTTCTGGATCGTCGAGCCGCACACGCTGCATCGTGGCAGCCCATGGGTGCCCGTGGCCGGCTGCTTTGTGCAGAAGCTCGGCTACCCCTTCGAGCGCTAACAGGTCCACGCCCTGGTATTTGTCGCGCAAATCGGCAGGCTCGACATACTCCAGGGGACAGCACCATCCGTCCGGCGGCTGCCGGGGCCGGCCCTGCGCATCTCGCAGACGCAACGTCTTCGGGACTTTGAGCTCTCGCTGGACTGTTTGTAGATGGGTAGACCACTCGCTGCCCCGGACCACAGGCGCCCATGCCAAAAATCGTAATCCCTTGCCCATCTGCAAGGGCCGCGCCGTGAAGCGCTCGAACTCTTCCGCGTCTACCTCGCGCGAGGCCGCATAAAAGTCCGCTAGGGACTCCAGGTGCCTCAGAGTATCGTCCAGTCCTTTCTCGAACGGCTTCTGCCAAAGGGTCGCCTGCTGCTGAAATTCGGAAAGGATCGTCCGATATTCTTTGTGGCGCAGGGTGACAAAGACCAGACTGGACAAGCAAGTTCCGGCTACCAGGGTTACCAAAAAAGCGGCATACGAGCGCCACCCTTTGGCCAGCACTTCGAAGGGACGCACCATCGCCCCGGCCCTCCTTCTGTTCGCGCTCGGCTGTCCGATCGGTCAGCCACAAAACCCAACCTGCTGCGCTGGACCGAGACCACGGAACAATTATAGACTTATTGTATTGCGCGATTGTATCGCTTACCGGAGTTGATCGAGTACGCACCCGAAAATGTGCGCGCCGAGTTATATGCACAAACTGCCGTTGAGAGCGTGACGCGTCTTCCCTGGCCGGACGCCGATCAATGGCCGATATAGCGTGCATAAAGACTGCGCGCCAGGTCCGGGTCATGGGTGCCGGTGACGATCGCCCGACCGTCGGGAAATACATGGAACTCGTAGCCGTCCACGGCGAATTTCAACAAGAATCTATTGTAGATGACCTGTCCCAGCGGCTCCAAATGCTTGGCCAATTCGTCGAAACGCAAAGCGGTAGGGTGGACCGGCGACACTTGAACCGCATTGCGTCCACACAGGGTCGTCGTCTGCGAACCGTAGCGACCTTCTAGCCAGTCGAACTGCTGCCGACGGCAGCAGGGGCAATCCACGCTCTCTTTGAGGGGCGCGATCCGGAATCGGCGATACTCGTTGTCCCACACGTCTATATAAATCAAGTCGCGGTTGATCGCTTCCAGGTGTCCTGTCAAAATCTTCAGGGCTTCGCAGGCTTCTAGACTGGCGATGATATTAACGATGGGTGCCAAAACCCCGGCGGTTTCGCATGTCGGTGCCATGCCAGGCGGCGGGCTCGACTCGATGACGCAGCGCAAGCACGGCGTCTGCCCAGGCACGATGGTCATCGTTTGACCGTGACTGCCGATACACCCGCCGTAAATCCATGGTTTGCCTAGTTTGACCGCGGCGTCATTGATCAGATAGCGCACTTCGAAGTTGTCCGTGCCGTCCAAGATGACATCGGCATCGGCCACTAGTCCCAGGATGTTGGTGTAGTTGATGTCTTGGACTACGGGCTCGACATAAACGGCGGAATTGATCGCGGCCAGTTTGCGTGCTGCCGCTTCGGCTTTGGGCAGGTTTTCGGCGACATCCTGCTCGTCGAACAGAACCTGACGCTGCAGATTGTTGAGCTCGATAAAGTCACGATCCACGATGCGCACGTGGCCCACGCCGGCGCGCACCAGCGTGTTGGCCAAAACGGTGCCCAGCGCTCCGCAGCCGCAGATAGTAACCCGACTGCGCACCAGCCGGCGCTGCCCTTCCTCGCCTATCGGTTCGAAACGCATTTGCCGACTGTAGCGCTCCAGAGTGTCACCGGATGTCTGCATCTTTTCCCGCTGCCTCCTGCATGCACCAGCCTGTAAGACCTGGGCCAGGCTATGTCGTTATCATCATGCTGTCACTGCCGAGCCCCGCCGGCTACGGCGGGGATGATGCTGATGCGATCGCCCCGCTGCACGGGCGTATCCAGATCGTTCAAGTAGCGAATGTCCTCGTCGTTGACGTACACATTGATAAAGCGCCGCAGAGTGCCGCCATCGAAGAGTCTCTGCTGGAGCGCTGGATACTGCTGACCCGCACAGTGCAATGCCTCGCGCACCGTGCTCCCTTGTACCTCCAAAATGTCTTGGCCGCCTGTATGCTGCCGTAAAGGCGTCGGTATATGGATCGTGATTCCCATAGTTCCTCCTTGTCGCTGGCCCGACCTCTGCCCAAGTTAGACGATTCTCAATTCGTGCAGGATCGCCTCGACGAGCAAAGCCAAAGCCCAAAAGGTGGTCACGAAACTCAAGCAGTCGCCCAAGGCGACGTACCAGGGACGTTTGAGGCCTGCCTCGCTCAGCGACACGCAGATTCTGCGCCAATGCACGTGCAGGATCAGACCGAGCAAAAGCAAAAACGGCTCGAAAACCAACTTCAAATGCGGCAAACGCGGGGCGACTAAAAGTCCCAGGCCAGCTTGGGCAGATACATAAACTAGCAACACCGGCCAGGCGGCCGCAGCCAAATAGCGGATTGCTCGGGGACTGGTTACTGGCCCCCAGTCGTCGGTGCTCCACATATACGTCACCCCCTTAGACCCCTTGAGAGCGGACCCGCGCGGTTGTCGAGACTGCCAAGAGCCGCTGCAATTTCTTCCATTATACTGCCTGGCAGCAGGGAACCGTCGGCGGCGTGGTCTGGGCTGCCTCCAGCAAGAAGCGGCGGAACGCATCGAGCGTTGCCTCGATCACGGCAGTGTCTGCTGCTCGCTGCCCGTTGCCCGAAACATCGCTGCCCGCGTCACGAGGCACGGCTTCCAATGCATCCGGCGTCTTCAATCCGTTTCCCGTGATGCACAGGACCGTTTCTTCGTCGCGGCCGATGTGTCCTTGCTCGATGAGTTTGCGGGCCGCGGCGACCGTAACCCCGCCTGCCGTTTCGGTGAAGATCCCTTCGGTTTCTGCCAACAAGCGGATGCCGGCGACGATTTCTGGATCGCTGACGTCTTCGGCCCAGCCGCCCGAGTCACGAATCACCTGGATGGCAAAAGGCCCGTCGGCCGGGTCGCCGATGGCTAGCGATTTGGCAATGGTCTGCGGCTTTTTCACCGGCAGATGCCGATCCAGACCCTGCTTGACGGCACGGGCAATCGGTGCACAACCACTGGCTTGGGCGCCGTGGATCTTGCAGCGCCGCTTTTCGATCAGTCCCAAGCGCGCCAGTTCCTGGAATGCCTTGTCCACTTTGCCGATCAGACTGCCACCGGCCATGGGCACCACTACGTGGTCGGGCAAACGCCAGCCCAGTTGCTCGGCGATTTCGTACCCCACCGACTTGGATCCCTCGGCATAATAGGGCCGGAGATTGATGTTGACGAAGCCCCAGTTGTATTCGAAGGCGATCTGTGTGCACAGCCGATTCACCTGGTCGTACGTGCCGCGCACCTGGACCAGGCAGGCACCGTAAACGCTTGTGCCTAGCAGTTTCGACTTTTCCAAATCTGCCGGGACCAAGATGTAAGCGCGCAGCCCCGCCGCGGCAGCGTTGGCGGCCACACTGTTGGCCAAATTGCCTGTGGAGGCACAGCCGACTGTGTCGAAGCCCAATTCGCGCGCTCGATTGAGCGCCACTGCCACCACGCGATCTTTGAACGACAAGGTCGGATGATTGACGGCGTCGTTCTTGATCCACAAACGCCGCACCCCCAAAACTCGTGCCAGCCGAGGCGCTTCGACCAAAGGCGTGCCGCCTACTTCCAGACCCAACTGCGGCGGCTCGGTCAGCGGCAGCAATTCACGATAGCGCCACATAGTCATCGGCCGATCGCTGAGGGTGCGCCGATGCACCACTCGCGCCAGCTTCTCGTAGTCATAGTCTACTTCCAGCGGTCCGAAATCCTCGGTACAAAAGTAACTGGCCCTGGCTGGATAAGTTGCTCCGCACAGCCTACATTTCAGCCCGCGGACAAAACCAAGCTCGCTCATCTGCAGCGCTCCTCTAACCGTCTCTTCGTGCCCCACTCGATGTCCCCGGTCGCCGGACTCTCCAGAATGGTCCTGCAACGGCAGGCGCGCTGAGAGGCAAAAAAGAAAGCCTCTTCCGGCAGGATAAGAAGAGGCTTGATCGCAAGCCGATCTTATCTCTCCCGGATTCGCCGGGCGGGAATTAGCACCTCGTCGTCGGCTCGACGCCGACCGGTTGCTGTGGCGTCATAGGGCCCGTCCCTCGGCCACTCTGGATAAGATACCGGCTAATTTCACCTGATTGTACGACTAGAACCTGGCAGCGGCAAACGGTACGACATGGATTTTGCGATAGCCGCCCGATAGTTCAATCCACCAGTTGTGCCAGGTGCCGTCGTCATCGGGGGCCATTTCGACCAAGACGGGGACGATATCTTCACGCTTCGGTCCGATGCACGCCAATACATGGACCACTTGCACGCTGCTTCCCCATGCGTCAGAACGCAGGATTTCGAGAAAAGCAAGAATTGCGGTTTGCACGCCTGGGTGTCTCGGACCGGTGCCAGAGCAACAGCAGTTCGTAGATTGCTAGCTCCGACTTAACAGTAAAGAGCCAAAGAGTTTGCACTCGTTTGTGCGGGTCTCTTGGCCCCCGATTAGCTTCGCGCGGACTTGGCTGCAGGGATCTACGAGGTAACGCTGGATGAGTGGCCGCGCTGTGGGGGCTTCAGGCCGATCACTGACATCGCACGACAGGACTGAAGCGCCGAACACTCTAGTTCCGGTGTTTGTGGAATGGGGCAGGAGTTCGATGTGGGGCAGAAATTTGACGGCTGGGCGCACGAGTGCGTCTGCGCCTGCCATACTGGCTTCGTCTTTGTTCTGCTCGACGGCGTCCGGTTCGATCTCTGGATAGGTTGTCAGCGCGATGGCGTGAGCTTGGGCGGCCTCGCTATGCGACCCGCTCATGCCGGAATGCGCCAACGCCGAGATCGCTTGCGCATGTGACGTGGGATCCAGTTCTTTGAAAAGTCGGTCGCGGGAAGAGAACAAGTTCCGGTGCTTAGAGCGCAATGCTTCACAGCCTGGCTAGGAGCGCCGTGACTCCCCAGCCGTTTTGTCCATGCCCGACTGTTGTGCCGAGAGCGCGGTGGACATTATCAGATAGGCTACCCAAACCAGCGGCTACGCCAAGCTGCGGGAGAGCGGAGTATGTCAAGACCTCCTTTTGAGGCCCCTGATGGGAGAGGGACATGCCATCTGACAATGCCGGTATTGTGATCGCCGACGGAAGCGCCGCGCAAGGAAAAAAACGAGACAAGAGGAGTAACGGGAGAATTCATTTTTCCACGTGTTACTTGAGACCCACGGCGGGGTTGGATAATTTAACGTGCAGGGAAGCGCCTGTAAAGGGGCGCGCATTGCCGACGAACGAGGGAACCGAACGATTGGCCCGGGGGCAAAGGAGGTGAAGTCATGCGTAGCGACAAGCGTGTGGTATGTCCGGATTGTGGCGAGCAGGTGGGCCTGAGCCGGCGGGAGTTCATGCAGGTGGCAGCCGGTGCAGTGCTGGCGCCGAGCTTGACGCTGTTCGCCGAGCCCAAACAGGCGAGCGCGGCACCAGCGCTGTCGAGCAGTGCGGAGACCGCCGCCAAGGCTCTCTATGCCAGCTTGACACCGGCTCAGCGGAAGATCGTTTGCTTCGATTGGGATTATCGGCACCCGGAACGCGGACTGTTGCGCACGCACGTCTCCAATAACTGGCAGATCACCAAGCCCACGGTCGCCAGCGATTTTTACACCAAAGAGCAACAGCATCTGATCCACGATGTGTTCAAGAGTTTGTTCCATCCGGATTGGTATTTGAAGCTGGTCAAGCAACTGCGCGACGATAGCGGCGGGCGGCCCTGGGGAGCAGCCCAGAGCATCGCTCTTTTCGGCTCGCCGGACAGTGGCAAGTTCATGTTCGTGATGACGGGACGGCATTTGACCATCCGCGCCGACGGGAATAGCGAGCAGCACGTGGCACTGGGTGGACCCATTTTCCATGGGCATGCCGCCAGCGGTTTCAACGAAAAAGTCGGCCACCCGGGCAACATATTTTGGCATCAGGCGGTGCTCGCCAATCAGGTGTATCAGATCCTGGACGGCAAGCAGCAGCGTCAGGCCCTAGTAGACAAGCGACCGCAAGAGTCAGACGTGCCGTTCCGCGGTCCCCAGGGGCTTTATCCAGGGATTCCCGTAGCCGAGCTGAGCGCCGACCAGAAAGAGGCCCTCAAAAAGGTGTTACACAGTCTCATCGAGCCGTATCGCCCCGAGGATCAGCAGGAGATCATAGCTTGTCTCGACAAACAAGGCGGCTTGGATCGCTGCAGCCTGGCCTTTTATAAGGAGGGCGACCTGGGCAACGACGGCGAATGGGACAACTGGCGGCTCGAAGGTCCATCTTTTGTCTGGTATTTCCGCGGCTTCCCCCACGTGCACATATGGATCAACGTGGCCGACGATCCTTCGGTGCCACTCAATGCGCGTGGCTGAAAGAGACGCAAGGTCGGCCCCGAGGCACGCCAGACCATCGGCCTTTTGACTTGACTGCGGCCAGCGCTAGACCTGCGGGACTGCGAGGCGGTCCCGCTTTTTTGTTACGAGGATGGCCCTGATTTGCCAGGCGGTTTGGGTGGGCGTTTGGCAGGCGGATGCTTTTCCAAATAGAGGCGCAATAGCTCGGCGCGGGCGTCGGTGCGTCTGTCCGGATCCATCAGCATGCGCAGGATCTCGCGGCGCCGATCTTCGGGTAGCTCGCGGAACAAAAACGTTCGCAAGCGCTGGTTGTTGGGGAGCGGAATAGCGCCGGAGGGCAAAGGACGCACCGCTGCTGGGATTTCCAGTCGGTATTTCAAAGCCAGTTCCTGGACCGTGCGCCAATAGGCCGGTGGGCGCGCTTCTGCATCGGTTATGCGGCGTTTTTCCTGGGGAGTCAAGCGGGGCATCAGGGTACGCGTCACCCAATCGTGTAGCGACTGGTGCAGGTCGGCGCCGCTCTCGGCCAGCCAGAAATCGAGTTCCCATTCCTGCTGTCTGCGTTTGAGCGTCACCAGGATCTGCTGTCGCTCGGCGGGGCTAGCGGCCTGGGCCAGTCGTTCGCGGTCGGCCAAGGGCAAAAGCGCCACCCATTGTTCCTCCTTGATTTGCCGGATCAGGCGTAACTTTTCCTGGCGCGAAGGGGCAGCTTCCAGGTCCCGTCTGCGTTCGGGCGGTAAGTGACGCAACCATTCGACATAGCGCTGCATGACGGCTAGCAGACGCGTTTGCGTTTCTTGATCGAGTTGTTGCAAGGCACGGTCGAGCTGGCGCATGCGCATTTGCTTGGCGGGGGGCAAGCGCAAAAAATCGGCATAAGCGCGACTCCAGGAGCGTGGCTGCTCCGGCAGCGGGCTACCCGCCTCGGCGGCCGGTACCTGACCAGCGGTGCCGATGCGACACACGACGCCCGCCAGACACACTAGAGTGATCGCGCCGATCCGTGCACAGCGGACTGCTGGATGCATTACTGGTCCTCGCCGAACAAGTCGGGATGAGCTAGCTCGTGCACGAACTCCAGGTCCTCTATATGCTCGTACAGCCAACGGTTTTCCAGCACGCGCAGGTCTTCGGCGGAAAGCTCTGCGGCGGACGGGAGGGGGCGATACGTTAGATAGAAACCTAACACACCCGCCGCGGCCACGAGGGCGACGGCGAGGCTGGAACAAACAGCGATAGAGATACGTCTGGCCCATCGGTGCTGACGGCGCAAAGCCGATAGACGCGCGAGCGTTTTTTCGGTGAATTGCGGCGTCGCCTGGGCTCGGGGGAGGTAATCGAGCAGATCCCAGGCGCGTCGCAGCGACTCCACCTCGCGACGCCACGCGGCACTTTCCGTCAGCCGGGCCTCGATCCGGGCGGCGGTGGTCTCGTCGAGTTCGCCGTCCAAATAGGCCACCAAAAGTTCTCGCTCTTCGGGAGTCAGGTTTTCTGCAGCATCAGCGACCATATGAGCTAACTCCTCGAGCTATCGAGCGCTCTGGCTACCGGGTGCTACCGTCCTTGTCGGGCGGTAGCAAATAGTCTCGTAACAGGTCGCGCAACTGCGTCCGCGCGCGGCTCAACAGCGATTTTACCGCTTTACTGGTCGTGCCCATGATTTCGGCGATTTCCTGGTAGCTCAGATCCTCGAATTTGTTGAGGATAACTGCCAATCTTTGTCGGTCGTTGAGCTGGTCGAGGGCCTGGCGCACGACCGCAGCCAGTTCGTGCCCGGCGAGCTTTTGCTCCGGGGCCGGCTGCCGATCACACAGTGCCTGTCCGATGCTCCAGATGCCGAGCGGCCCGGAGTCGTCCAGTCGTAAAGGTACGGTCGGCTTGCGACGCCGCCGACGCAGCGCGTTGCTAGCCAGGTGATGCGCGATCGTAAACAGCCAGGTCGAAAAGCGGGCCTGTGGATGATAATCCTTGCGCGCCCGATAGACCCGCAAAAAAACTTCCTGGGCCAGGTCTTCGGCCTCCTGCTGGTCGCCGACCAAGTGGTGCAGCACGGACAGCAGGCGTTCTTGAAAACGGGCGACCAATTCCTCGAAAGCGCCTGGCTCGTCTGCCCGCACGCGCAGCATCAGCTGCACGTCCGGATCGCGTAAAGCAAATTCTGCGCTCGTGTCGCTCAGCGCCACCATAGTCGCCGGTCCGACTCCCAAACCCGCCCCGGTTCCCTACTTTCAACCTAGCCTGAGGCAGGTAGGCACGTCAATGGAGTCGCAAGCTCCGACGACACGCTCCTCTATGTAAAACCCCGTCCTGTCTGTCTGCGCCGATGCCGAGCTGTTTGTCGCAAGTTGCGGTGACACGCTCCTCTATGTAAAACCCCGCGTGCACTGTGCAAGTATCGCGGTGTACGAGCACAGAGCCGACCGCCGTCGGCGCATGCGCGCTGACCGACGGCGCCTCAGGTCTGCGTGCGCGGATCGTCAGCCGATGGCATGGCACCGACCGCCTGCCGCCGTCGCAGTTGCCCGCAGGCGGCGTCAATTTCCGACCCTTTCCGCTTGCGCACTTTGACGCTGATACCTGCTCGCCGCAGATAGCGCACAAAGGCCAGCAGGTTTTCTTGGGTAGGCCGACGGTAAGGGAGTCCTGCGACTTCGTTGTAGGGGATGAGATTGACATGGGCGTGTCGTCCCTGGAGGAGCTGGGCCAGCTGCTGTGCTTGTTCGAGCTGATCGTTGATGCCGCCCAAAAGAACGTATTCGTAAGTCACTTGGCGTCCGGTAAGACGATAAAACTCGTCCGCGGCGGCAACGATGGCACCGATCCCGATGCGGGCATTGGTCGGCACGATCCGGGTCCGCAAGGCATCGTTGGGCGCGTGCAGCGATACCGCCAGATGATATGGGCGCCCGCATTGGGCTAGCTGGCGGATACGGTCCGGTAAGCCCACTGTGGAAATGGTCACGTGCCGAGCGCTCAGGCCCAATCCGTGCGGGTGGCAAGCTACTTCCAGAGCCTCGAGCAGCGCTGGCAGATTGGCCAGCGGCTCCCCCATGCCCATGACTACGATATGCGTGAGACGCTCCCCGATGGGAAGTATATTGCGCAGCAACACCAGTTGTTCCAGGATTTCATGGCTGCGCAAGTTACGCGCCACGCCCAAAAGACCGCTGGCGCAAAAAACGCAGCCCATGCCGCAGCCGACTTGCGTGCTGATACAAGCCGTGCGGCGATCCGCCTCGGGGATCGCCACACATTCGATCTGCTCGCCATCCGCACAAAACAACAGCAACTTGCGGGTACCATCTCTGGCCTGTTGAACCTGGCCGATGGACATCGAGAAAATAGACCAGTGCTCGCTCAGAGTCTGACGCAGGACCTTGGGCAAATCGGACATGACACCGAAGTCGGTCGCGCGCTTTTCCACGATCCAGCGCCGAATCTGGCCTGCGTACCACCGGGGATACCCCCGTTCGACCAGCCAGGCGGCCAAAGTTTCGGGATCGCAGCTCAGGATACCCGGCCGATCGGTCACGCCTGCTGTCTTTTTGGTCGTGCTCTCCGCAATAGGCTGCCCGCTCATATCAGCTTCGACTCCCTCGCACAGAGTGCGATGTGACTCCTGGCGTTTTGTGCGATGAGACTTCAAGCCTCGACACGGCGCGCGTCGGACCGAAAGCGGACAGTACCATCCGCTCCCACATTTGTAGACGACTGCTCGTGCGAGCCTGCGCTCAATTGTATGCCTGTAGCAGGCGCGGCTGAAGCGTTCCAGGCGGCCCAGCCGGCACCTACCCAAAGCGCCAGAAATACGAAAAGTTCTACTGGCAGCCGCACAGCATAGTGTCCGAAGGCCAGGTCCCACGTGTTGTAAAGAAGGACGGCCAGTGCCACGGTAAGCATCCAACGCACTGCCGGCGTGAAACGACGCCAACGCCCCAGAAGTAGAGCAGTGGGCAGAATCAACAGCAGCAAATCATAATGCATGAAGTGATAAACGGTCAGCATGGAGCCGTAGAGAACGAAAGCGTGGCACAGATCCTGAGAGTCGGTAGGGACGGCACGCATCCAGCTGCGCAGACGGCAGGCGAGGTAACCGAGCACGGTCGTTGCCAGTGCGGCACCCCACAAGCCCCAAGCGATCGCCTGCACCGGCACTTCGACCCTCAATCCTATGATTTCTACTCGGTCTGTCTGTACCTTTTGCAAAACAGCAGGATCCCACGGCTCTAGCCAGAAGTAATACGAGACATGCCGCGAAAAATCTTCCCAGTTCCACAGCTGACGCCTGGGAAGTCCCAACAGATCGCGACTCATCCAGATCCAATTCACGTCCTTCGTATAAATGTCGGCGGCGTTCGGGCCGACGACAAAGAGCCAGCGTTGCCACGGATAAATATCGCCCAGGGGGAACGTGGCCAGGCAGAGGGCCGCCGCCATGCCGATACTGCTTGCGAAGAAGCGCCAGCGTCCCAATAGGAGCGGCACCCACGCTAGGCCGACAAAAAACACCGGTTTATAAACCAGCAGCCCCCAGAGGAGACCACCGGCCCAGTCCTTGCCCTGTACTAGAAAAAACCACCCGCCCAATACTATGAACAATGTCAGCGGACTATTTTGCCCCAAAGACAGACTCCCGGGAAAATTGGGAAACAAAAGTACGAATAGGGCAGCCACCTGCCAGGGTAGGGCGCGCTCGGTAATCCGGCTGAGCAGCCAACCTCCTGCAAGGGCCAGAAGCACATAAATAAGTGTGGCCAGCTTATGTGCCCAGGCAGGCGGTAGCGCGCCCAAGGGAGCGAAGAAAAGCGCAGCGACCGGTGGATATAGCGGGCCCTCTACCCCTAAGCTAGTGCCCCACATCCCCTTTTGCAGAATATCGCGATCCATATCGGCAAAAGCCTTACCTTGATAGCCCCAGGCTAAGGCTTGCCGCTGGTATTCGACAATGTACATCTGCCGCCAACGGCCTTCTACCGCCATGCGGCCGTGCAGCCATTGATTGGCAAAGTCGCAGGTGATATGCCCTTCCGTATCTGGATGCCAGGCGTGCAACAATTGGGCGCCAGCTAATACGAGGAACAGCAGGGAACACAGTGGCCGAAATGGTAGTTTGCGCCGGATCCGTGAAGAGGTGCGGTTGCACACGTCTCGCAAAACTGCTAGACATCTGCGGACGCTCAGCATCAGTGCGCGCATGTGCTTTTTGGCCGTCAAAGTTCCTGACCCCTGCATAGGCTGTTCGAAGTCGGCCGAAGCGCTTCCCGAGCACCGTGGGCAAGTCAACGACTTAGTGTATACAATTGCTGCTGGAGATTTGACGCGGGATATCCTTGCTTGGCCACGGGGCATGCGCTTGACGTCCGGCGAGCGAGTGCATAGATTTATGCATTCGCCGACGCGGGTCTGTCGGTGCCGGCTTTTGAATGTCACGGCTATCGTTTATCCCGACTCCTAACCGGGATTACGTGATGCGGGGGTCGTAACCTTGGCTGGATTCGTCAACGAACGCATTCGCATACGCATGGAGTCGTACGACCACAACATTTTGGACAGGTCGGCGATGGACATCGTCAATACGGCAAAACGGACCGGGGCGAAAGTCCACGGTCCAATTCCATTGCCGACGCGTATCGAGCGCTACACGGTCTTGCGTAGCCCGCATATTGACAAAAAATCGCGGGAGCAGTTCGAGATCCGAACGCACAAGCGGCTGATAGACATCATCCAGCCCACGAGCAAGACCATAGACGAGCTCAACAAGCTCAGTCTGCCACCAGGCGTAGATATCAAGATCAAAGCGTCGGCGGGCTCACCGTAAGATAGGCCGGGTTCTTCGACGCCGGTAGACCGAAATGGGCGGCCTGTGCGCCGTGGGCCATAGCCGGCGGTTTTGTTTTTCGGCGACTAACGGAGGGCTTTTAGGCCGCCGGGATGGTCAGCTTGGCCGTGTATGCGGCGGCGCAAGAGGGGCAACTGCGCCTTATGCGCATTGCCTCCGCTAGGCAGGACTCGTATCAAGGAAGGCATACGACGGTATGACTAAACTAGCCGCGATGTGCCGGCCATATACCGTCCTGTGCCGATAGGGACGGCGTTGGCGGAGCGAAGCAGCGTATGATCAGTCTTAACGTATACAGCCAAAACGGGGATGCGGTAGGCACGGTGGAGATAGACCCTGCCGAATTCGGAGGGAAAGTCAATCGGCAGTTGCTGCACGATGCGGTGCTGATGTACCTGGCCAATCGCCGCCGCGGGACCCATTCCACCCTGCGCCGCGGGGAGGTGGCTGGGAGTACCCGCAAGCTTTCCAGGCAGAAGGGCACCGGACGCGCTCGAGTGGGAACGCGACGGACGAACAAGCGCAGAGGCGGCGGCACTGCCAAGGGGCCGAAGCCCAGAGATTACGAGTATCATTTGCCACGGCGAGCTTTGCGAACGGCCACCCGTATGGCCATCCTGAGTAAATTCCTCGACCATGAGGCAGTGATCCTGGATCGCTTGGAACTTCCGGCACCCAAAACGCGTCACGTGGCAGCCATTTTGAGCGCACTCAAACTCGACGGACAGTCGTGCCTTTTGGGGCTGCCGCGGCATGACGAAATCATCTACCGGGCAGCGCGTAACATCGCCCGACTGGAAATCGCGCCGGTATCCGATTTCAACGCGTACCTGGTTCTCAAGCAAAAACGATTGTTGCTCACGCGCGAGGCCTTGGAGTCGCTGCGTCAAAGGGCGGCTGCGGTCGCCGCTTCATGAACTTCCTGGAGCTATGACTTGCGCACATGATGATGAAATGACCCGATGAGCTGGTAGGCGCCGAAAGAGAGCTGGATGCCACCTGCTCGTCGGCGATTTCGAGATGTACGCCGCGATAGGAGATCGAAATGCCTCCGGTACAGCAAGAAAAACGCGGACCTGACCTGGAGCCGCACCAGATTGTTCTGCGGCCGTTGATCACCGAAAAATCCACGTATCAATCGCGGCGGCTCAATATGTATCGCTTCGAGGTCAACCTCTGGGCGACGAAAGAACAGATTCGCCATGCCGTGGAACAGCTGTTCAATGTACGTGTCACTAAAGTGCGTACCCAGACTCGCGTGGGCAAAACACGGAGGTTCCGCGGGCGACTCGGTCGGCTGTCCCATTGGAAAATCGCGATTGTGACCCTGCACCCGGAGGACCATCTAGAGCTAATTTGATTCAGGTACCCGGTGCTGCGACGAGCGGTTTATCGAAATGAATCAATGCTCCGGCGCCTGACGCCACAGGTGCATAGCATGGCTCGATTGCAAGACATTGACCGACAACGAAGGCAGGTTGCTGCCGAGACTAAGGGGAAAGCATGGGAATTCGCTACTACAAACCGGTGACACCTGGTCGCCGATTTGCCAGTGTGTCTGATTTCTCCGAGCTGACAGATCGCAAGAAAAAGCCGGAGAAGTCGCTGCTCGAGCCTCTGCATAAATCGGGCGGTCGCAATAACCAGGGTTTTACCACCTCCCGTTTTCGCGGAGGCGGCCACAAACGCTTGTACCGTATTATTGATTTCAAGCGTCGCAAAGACAATGTAGCCGCGCGCGTTTTGAGCATTGAATACGATCCGAATCGCTCAGCACGTATAGCATTGATCGAATACGAAGACGGGGAGCGAAGTTATATTCTTGCACCTCAAGGACTTAAAGCTGGCGACACGGTCATGAGCGGTGACGAGGCCGAGCCACGTGTGGGCAATTGCCTGCCACTCCGACGAATCCCCCTGGGCTTGACCATCCACAACATAGAATTACAACCGGGCCGAGGTGGACAGTTGTGCCGTAGCGCGGGTACCTCGGCTACTTTGACAGCCCGCGAGGGCCGCTGGGCGCAAATCACTTTGCCTTCCGGAGAGGTTCGCCGGGTGAGCGCCGAATGCCGTGCTACCATCGGCGCGCTCAGCAACCCGGACCATATGAATATTTCGCTCGGTAAGGCAGGACGCAAACGCTGGTTAGGCAGGCGGCCGCACAACCGCGGCACCTCGATGAACCCAGTGGATCACCCGCTGGGCGGGGGCGAAGGACGAACCAAGGGTGGACGGCACCCATGCAGTCCCACCGGCGTGCTGGCCAAGGGGGGCAAAACCCGTCGCCCCAGAAAACCGTCCAATTCGGCCATCATCCGCCGCCGACCGCCTGGACCGCGCTATGCCAAAGCCTAGCCAGCCAACGATCGCGCGGCCAAGGTAAATATCCTGGCCGCTCATGCCGGCGGATGATATAAACACTGGCACCGATCCTGGGCAAGTACCCAGTTGATGCAGGTTTCTGGATCGGCGCCAGGCAGCGAAGCGGTGTCGGTGGGCATCATAGTTAGAAGGTATTCCGGCACCGGCTGGTCTGTCGAGCAAGGAACCAACCAACTATGGGACGATCACTGAAGAAGGGGCCTTATGTAGACCCCAAACTCTTGGCGAAAGTAGAAAAGCAAGGGCCGCACAACCGCGAGCCCATCAAAACATGGGCCCGCGATTGCACCATCGTGCCGGAGTTCGTCGGTCGTACGTTTTTGATTCACAACGGCCGGCAATTTGTAAAATTATTCGTCACAGAAGACATGGTAGGACACAAACTCGGTGAGTTTGCCCCGACACGGACTTTTCGCGGACACAGCGGGGCGAAGAAAGCCGCCGGCACTAAGTAGCGACACTTTTATCCCGGGGTGGAGCAGTGGCAGCTCGCCAGGCTCATAACCTGGAGGTCGCAGGTTCGAATCCTGCCCCCGGAATTCGCTGGGCCTTTGGGCGCGAAGTGGCCAGGCCAACGGCTGCATGTCGCTACGGCACCTAACGCCGAGGTGCATGAGCTACTTCAGCTACGGGAACCGTGACGGTGTGAGACTGTTGCTTGATCCTGGGTAAACAACCTGGGTGGGAAAGGATCATGGCTTCGTACAGTGCGCATTGGTACTTTGCTCGCTCGTCGCCGCGCAAGATCCGACCCTTTGCTACTCTGATCCGTGGCAAACGGGCCGACGAAGCGCTGGAGCTTTTGCAGTTTTATCCCAACCGCGGCGCGCGTCTTTTGGAAAAAGTACTCAAAAGCGCCCTGGGCAATGCCCAGGATCGGGGCGAGCGCGACCTGGATGAACTAGTCGTCACCCAGGCGCGTGTGGATGGCGGGCCTATGCTCAAGCGGGTCATGCCCAGAGCCCGGGGTATGGCGTACTTGATCCGCAGACGCCTGGCCCACATCCATGTGACCCTCAGCGATATCGAGGAAGCTTGGGGAAGCTCCTAAGTAGGCTTAACCACGCTCCACGGGCCTGGCGCTTCGGAAAAGCCCAGCGAAGGATGAGTGTGGCCGTCGGTCGGGCGTTAAAAGGGCAACGGTATGGGACAAAAAATCAGACCCATTGGCTATCGCGTCGGCGTCTTCGAAGACTGGCGTAGCCGATGGTACGCTGGCAAACGGGAGTTCGCTGATCTGCTCGTCGAGGATGTCAGAATCCGCGACTACATCAAAAAGAAGTACAAGAGCGCCGGCATCCCCAAGATCGAAATCGAGCGTACACGGGACGAGGTGAAGATCCTGCTGTTTGCGGCGCGTCCTGGACTCATTATCGGCCGCAAGGGCCAGGAAATCGAAAAGCTGACCGAGGAGTTGCAAAAGCTCACTGGCAGACGCATCAATCTCAAAATCGAGGAGGTGACGCGACCGGAGACCAATGCCCAGTTGGTCGCCGAGGATATCGCGGAGCAACTGGAAAAACGTGCCAGTTTTCGACGCACCATGAAGCGGGCTATCGAAATGGCCATGGAAAACGGCGCCAAAGGTATTCGCGTGCAGCTCTCCGGACGTCTCGCTGGATCGGAAATGGCCCGATGCGAAAAGGCCAGCGAAGGACGCATCCCGCTGCAGACCCTGCGCGCCAAAATTGATTACGGGTTTACCGAAGCCAAGACGCCCTTGGGCAATATCGGCGTCAAGGTGTGGATCAATAACGGCGATTATTTGGAGGACACGGGTCATGCCCCTCATGCCCAAACGAGTAAAGTATCGAAAAAGCCAGCGGGGGCGCGTTAGAGGACAGGCGCACCGCGGCAACACAGTCGCTTTCGGGGACTACGGTCTGCAGTCTCTGGAAGCCGGCTGGCTCAGTGCCGAATGCATCGAGGCTGGCCGCGTGACGGCTATGCATTTTATCCGCGGCGAAGGGCGTCTGTATATCCGTGTCTTCCCCCACAAGCCGATCACGGCCATCCCGGCAGAAACCCGTATGGGCAAGGGCAAAGGAGAGCCGGAATATTGGGCTGCCGTCATACGACCCGGCCAAATCCTCTACGAGGTAGCCGGATTGCCCGAGGCGGCGGCCCGCGATTGCATGGCCCGAATCGCTTACAAGATGCCTTTCAAGTGTCGTTTCGTGGCTCGTAGACCCAGCGTGGGAGGCTGACCTATGGCCAAGCCTTTGAAATCCCAGGAACTTCGCCAGATGAGCGACGAGCAGCTGCACCTGACCCTAAAAGAAACCATCAAGCACCTTTTTCAGTTGCGGCTGCAGCGCGAAACCGAAGGCATCAAGGCCCCGGCGGAACTGCGCAAAGCCCGCCGGCATATCGCCCGGATCAAAACGATTATGCGCCAACGCGAGATCGAGCCGCAGCGTAGCGGCCCAGCGGCTCTGTCGCGTTGACCTGACGCAAATTCCGGCGACACAGGTCGCGATGTGGTCGGCTCGTGCACCGGCCGTGTCCCTGGTCGCCTGAGGCTGGCATCGAGGTAACGCCGATGACTGCTCAAGAGCCAAACAAACGAGGCCGCCGCAAAACGGCTATCGGTATCGTGACCAGTGACCGCATGAACAAGACGCGGCGTGTGGAAATCCCGCGCCTGGTGCGTCACCCCAAGTACAACAAGTACCTGCGGCGGCGCACGGTGTGCTATGTCCACGATGAAAACAACGAGTCGCATGTCGGCGACACGGTCGAGATCATGGAAACCAGGCCCTTGTCCAAACTGAAACACTGGCGTCTGGTGCGCATCGTGTCACGTGCCGCCGGGCCGATTGCGGAAGAAGCCGATCTGGCTGCGTCGCCGGCGTCCTTGACCTGAGTGTGCGGAGGCTGCCATGATCCAGATGACCACTTATTTGGACGTCGCTGACAACACCGGTGCCAAGGAATGCATGTGTATCAAGGTCCTAGGCGGCAGTCGCAGACGCTACGCCGGCCTGGGAGATATCATTGTCGCTAGTGTAAAAAAGGCGATTCCCGGCGGGGACGTCAAGCCGGGCGACATCGTCAAGGGCGTGGTCGTGCGCTGTCGTCAACCCACGCGCCGCGACGACGGTAGCTACGTGCGTTTCGATCGGAATGCTATGGTGCTCATTGACAACGACCTCAATCCGCGTGGCACGCGCATTTTCGGCGCCGTGGCCCGCGAGCTGCGCGAGCGCGGTTTTACCCGTATCCTCAGCCTGGCTGCCGAAGTCGTCTAATGCCTGCCACAACCGGAGTGCGCAAACTATGTACATTCGCAAAGGCGACATGGTCGTGGTTATCACCGGCGACGATGCCGGAGGATCCACTCCCGTAACGGGTCGCGTCCTGAGAGTGCTGCGCGACCGAAACCGAGTGGTCGTGGAAGGCATCAACCGCGTGTACAAGCATGTGCGACCCAGCCGGAGGCATCCGCGCGGGGGCCGCTTGTCCAAGGAAATGCCTATCCACGTTTCCAACGTGTTGCTTTTTTGCCCGAATTGCCAGCGCGGCGTGCGCATCGGCCGCCGCCTTTTGCAAGACGGTAGCAAAGAACGCTACTGCAAAAAGTGCAAAGGATCGCTGGGGCAAATCCGACCGCCGCGCAAAAGGCTGGCGTCATCGGCTTGACCGGCGCGCCTGACGGGATTGGCTCACCGGGCCATCCTCGTGCGGCATATGCCTCAGCCCCTAAAATGGAATCGAAAGTATCATGGCACGACTGCTCGAAAAATATCGTCGGGAAATCGTCCCTTACTTGCAGCAGAAGCTCGGGCGCAAAAATGTGCTCAGCCTGCCCCGGCTGGAAAAGATAGTGGTCAACATGGGGGTCGGCAAAGCCCGCGACGACAAGAGCAAGCTGGAACAGGCGGCTGCCCAGTTGGCCCTGATCACCGGACAAAAGGCGGTGATCACCAAAGCCCGCAAGTCCATAAGCGGCTTTCGGCTGCGTAAGGGCATGGAAATCGGCTGCAAGGTGACTCTGCGCGGTCGCCGCATGTACGAGTTTCTCGATCGGCTCATCAGTATCGCCCTGCCGCGCATCCGTGATTTCCGTGGAGTCAGCCCACGCAGCTTCGACGGCCATGGTAATTACTCGCTCGGCATCGCCGAGCAGCTGGTCTTTCCAGAAGTGGACCCCGACAAGGTGAGTTTTACTCAGGGCATGGATATCACTTTTGTAACCACAGCCAAGCGCGATGACGAAGCCAGGGAATTGTTGCGGGCTTTCGGCATGCCTTTCCGTGAGACGTGAGCGAATCTAGCGGGCGTCCCGTGCGATGCCGGCGAAGCGCTCGTCCACGGTCTCGGCGCACAAGGCAGAGCCATGCGCCTCGGCATGATGGACAGCATCGGCGCAACAGCAAGGACTGTGCCTATGGTGCATGCGGCGCTCCGGTAGCCGTGCAGTGACCGAGGCACTAGACTGGCAAGCAATAGGCACTCGAGCATAGGGAGAGCGGATGTCGGTCAAGGCCAAGGAGGTCAGGTTTCAGAAGGAGTTGGAGCTGCTTGAGCGAGCGGCGCAAGAGCCGGACAAAGTACGCTTGCGTCCGCGGGATCGCATCCGTATTCGGCTACGCTGCCGTCTATGTGGGCGCGCCCGCGGCAATTATCGCAAGTTCGGTATTTGCCGTATCTGCTTGCGCACATTGGCGAGTATGGGCATGATCCCCGGTATGCGCAAGGCAAGCTGGTAAAAGAGCCTGAGCTTGGTCCCTCGGGCATTGCTTTGCATCTGGGCGCCAGCGTTCGAACCGCTCTCCGGCAAAATTGGACTGCACGCTGCCGAGCGAAGCCACGAGGCAAGCTTGCACCGGACAAAGGTACGAGGACGTGATGGGTATGATGACCGATCCGATTGCCGACATGCTCACGCGTATCCGTAACGCCGTGCGCATCGAGAGTCCCATTGTGGATATACCGGCGTCCAGGATGAAAGTGGCCATCGCCGAGGTACTCAAAAAGGAAGGGTATATCTACGACTATCAGGTCGGGCGCATCCGCTACGACGAGCAGGGCTTGCCCCAGCTCGACCCGGTGCGTCAGCCGTACCCGCCCCAGACTACGCTGCGTATTATCCTCAAATACGGCGACAATGGGGAAAAGGTGATCCAGCATATCGAGAGGGTGAGTAAACCAGGCTGCCGCATCTACCGAAATCACAAGGAACTCGAACCCGTGCTCGACGGGCTGGGCATCGCCATTGTGAGCACCAGTCGAGGCGTGATGAGCGATCGTGAGGCTAAACGTCGCCGACTCGGTGGCGAGGTCCTTTGCCGTGTCTGGTGAAGACGTCGGCTGGCAGAAAGGACAGGTGGCTTATGTCTCGCTTGGGTAAGCAGCCAGTGCCTGTTCCCGCACAGGTCAAAGTAAGCCTGCACAACGGTACTGTGACCGTCGAGGGGCCCAAAGGAAAACTCGAGCTGCGCTACCATCCCAATATACAGGTCAGCTACGACGAAGCGCGGCGAGTGATCGTCGTCGAGCGCCCCAACGACGAACGTCAGAATCGCGCTTTGCACGGACTGACGCGCAGCCTGATCAACAATATGGTCTTGGGCGTAACCCAGGGGTACGAAAAGCGCCTCAAGATCGAGGGGATAGGCTACCAAGCGCGTTTGGACAAGAAAAACCTGGTCTTGAGCGTGGGCTATTCGCATCCCGTAGTCATGGTGCCTCCACCGGGCATCGAAGTACAAGTGCCCGATCCGACCACTATAGTTGTGCGCGGCGCTGACAAACACCTGGTCGGGCAGTTCGCGGCCGAAATTCGCGCCGTGCGCAAACCGGAACCTTACAAGGGCAAAGGGATCCGCTACGAAGGCGAACAGATTCGTCGCAAGGAGGGCAAAGCCTTCGCCGGCGGTGCTGGATAAAGTCCGTTTCCTTAGGCTCGTCTGTTACTCTCCCGGTCGGCAATCGGGAGAGACATACAGAGAAGTGCTATGAACAAACAAAAGAGTTTAGCCAGGCAGCGCTTACGTCGTCGTTATCGCGTTCGCAAAAAGATCTTCGGCACGCCGGAGCGCCCGCGGCTGTCGGTTTTCCGCAGCAACAAACATATTTACGCCCAGATCATTGACGACACGCGGGGGGTAACTCTAGTTGCTGCTTCGAGTCTGAGCAAAAACAGTGGAGTGAGCTACGGCGGCAATGTCGCCGCTGCCAAGCACGTGGGCCTGAAACTTGCCCAGATGGCGCGCGAACAGGGCATTACCAAAGTGGCTTTCGACCGCGGCTGTTACAAATACCACGGACGGGTCAAGGCCCTGGCTGAAGGGGCGCGCGAGGGAGGTTTGCTTTTTTGAGCGCCCGGGAATCGAACGGCTTACAGGTGATGCATTATGGCCAGTGACGTACGTCCGGATGGACTCATCGAACGCGTGGTCAAAATCCGTCGCTGCGCGGCGGTCGTCAAGGGTGGCCGGCGCTTCAGCTTCAATGCCTTGGTCGTCGTCGGCGACGGTAAGGGGCGTGTCGGATGGGGCTACGGTAAAGCTAACGAAGTGCCGCCAGCCGTCGAAAAGGCAGTCAACGACGCCCAGCGCAACATGCGTGCCATCCCCCTTACCAAGGGTACGATCCCCCACCGCGTCGTGGGGAAGTTCGGTTCTACCCGTGTGATCCTAGTCCCAGCAGGACCGGGGACCGGCGTCAAAGCCGGCCCGGGTGTCCGTGACGTCCTCGAAGCGTGCGGTATTCACAATATCCTGACCAAGGCACACGGTAGTACCAACCAGATCAATCTCGTCAAAGCTACGATGCATGGACTATTGCAGCTGCGTTCCAAAGAGTTCGTCGAGCATTTGCGCGGCGTGAAAGTGTAGTCATTTTGTGTTGCAGACATCGCCCCGCAGGGTATGTGCTGCATGATCGCCTGTGAGTTGCACGACAGGCAGATGCTCGTGCAGTGGGCTTGAAACTAGGGCAATGTCATGGATTTAGCGACCGTTCACCAGGGCGTACATAAGCTCGAGCGCAAAAAGCGTGTCGGCCGGGGAATCGGCAGTGGCCACGGCAAAACCGCAACCAGGGGGCACAAAGGCCAACTGAGCCGAGCAGGGACCGAATTGCCGTCGCCGTTCAAAGAAGGCGGACAAATGCCGTTGGTACGCCGTCTGCCGAAACGGGGCTTCAGCCATAACACGTGGCGCAAAGTGTGGGCCGTCGTCAATGTGGGCGACCTGGAAAAACGTTTCGAGCAGGGCGCGCGCGTGGACGAAGCCGCTTTGCGAGCTGCCGGACTCGTCAAAGGCTCCGTTGACGGTATTCGTATCCTCGGCGACGGCAATCTGACCAAAAAGCTCACGGTGGTTGCCCATCACGTGAGCAAGTCCGCTGCACAAAAGATCCAGACATGCGGCGGGAACATCGAAATTCTCTCTGGACCCAAACCGCCGGCACGCAATAAAATGAGGCCGCGGCCTGCAAAGGTGTCCTGAAAAAAGCCGCCGCACCGGCTCGCCGGTCACTGCTCCGCGCACACCTAAGCTGCTTGTGAGGTGGCCGAAAAATGATCGGACACGCCGAACGGATTGCGCGGCGCAGTTGCCGCATGGATCGGATAGGTGCCGGTCCGTTGCATCGGTCTGGAGCTGCTCTTTGTGCGGGGCTGTCGAAACGTTGCAGAGCCGATATGAGGACAGCCGGTCATGAATAAGCTCGTCACAATTTTCAAAATCCCGGAGTTAGCCCGCAAGCTGGGCATTACCTTGCTGTTTTTGGTCATCTATCGTATCGGGTACCACATCCCCTTGCCCATTATCAACCAAGAGCAGATGCTGCAGTGGGCGACCGGCGTCAGTCAAGGAGCGTTCGGTCAGCTTTTCAGTCTGGCCGCTATGTTCAGCGGCACCAATTTCGATCAGACCACCATCTTTGGCTTGGGCATTATGCCGTACATCTCGGCGTCCATCATTTTCCAGCTGTTGGCCAGCGTGTATCCGCCTTTGGAAAAACTGCAGAAAGAGGGGGAAAGCGGGCGGCGCAAGATCAACGAGTACACTCGTTATGCCACGGTCTTCATTTGCTTGCTGCAAAGCACAGTGTACGTGCGCTATTTGGCCGCCACAACGGGACCCGATGGGCAGGGGCTGGTGTTGCCCCAGTACCGCGATAGCTTGCTGGCGCTGACTACCGCCGTACTGATCATGACGGCGGGGACGATTTTCTTGATGTGGCTGGGCGAGCAAATTGATGAATACGGCATCGGCAATGGCATCAGCTTGATCATCATGGCGGGCATCGTAGCACGTATCCCCAAGGCCTCGGTAGATTTGTTCTTCGATCAGAGCGGGGAAGGGTGGAAACTCAAACCGTTTTACGTGCTGGGCGGCAGTGGTGCCAGCGACATCAGTCTGGAAAAACTGATCGTGTTGATCATGCTCTTTGTCGGCGTAGTCGTGGGGGTGATCGCCATGACCAAGGCCCAGCGCCGAATCCCGACTCAGTCGGCGCGGCACGTCCGCGGCCGCCGGGTGTATGGCGGCACCCGTCAGTTCTTGCCTTTGCGGGTCAATCAGGCAGGTGTCATGCCGGTCATTTTTGCCAGCAGTCTGCTCATGTTGCCCTTTTTCTTTTTCCGCTTTCTCGAAGGGCTGTTCCAGGGCGGGTGGGCATCCGCATTGAGCAGCGAATTCAATCGCCAGGGTTATCTGTACAATCTCTGCTACATCGTGCTCATTTACTTTTTCTGCTATTTGTGGACTGGGATCACTTTCAACCCCCAGGACATAAGCAACAATTTGAAAGACATGGGCAGCTTCATCCCGGGGTATCGGCCAGGGCGGCAAACGGCCGAGTATCTGGAACAGATCATGACACGCATTACTTACGTGGGGTCGGCGTTTTTGGCCATTGTCGCCATTATCCCCTCGCTCATTTCGACCACTTTGCACATCTCACCGCTGGTGGCGAGCTTTTACGGCGGCACAGGACTGCTCATCGTGGTGAGTGTGGTGCTGGACTTGGTGCAGCGTATCAACAGCCATCTGGTGATGCGTAATTATCCTGGCTTGACCGAAGATTGACCCGCCCACGGCCCGTCGGCCGCCGTTGTGTCTTCTCGTCATTGACAAAAGTATCGTGCCTTCTCGTCGCCGACAAAATGATCGCGTAGACATCCGATTCGCCTGTCTCCGGTCGTGCGCAAGGAGTCAACATCCGGTCGTCGCGTATAATTGTCGAACACATATCTTGCGTGTAAAACCGGTCAAATTATAGGTTTCACGTGAAACGGGCAATAATTGCGGGATAGCTTGTCCGGCCAGGCGGCGTTTGGACATGCGCGGCTCGAGGTCTATGGCTCGTGGCCTGTGGATCGCGACCGAGTCGCACGTCTAGTCCGATCCGTCGCGGGCTGTTTGCCACACCCAGACTGCTTTTTGTCGGCCTTGGTGAGCGTTGTCTGTTACAATACATGTGCCAGGAAAAGGTCGTCGCGCTGCTGCCATGCGCTGGACCAGTGTCTGGAACGGATAGCGACGCCGGTTGCCACGTTGGCCGTCGCTTTCGGCCTGGGGCTATGCAGACGCAGTAGCGGCAGGTCCGTCGCCGGGGAACGCGGCCGTGCTAGCTGGGATAAACTAGCACAGTAATTGGGATGCCAAAACATGCGACTGGTGCTCTTGGGGCCGCCGGGGAGCGGCAAGGGGACGCAGGCCAAACTATTGGCCGCGCGCTTAGGAATGGCACACATCTCGACGGGCGACATCTTGCGCGAGGCGGTGCGCACGGGGACGGCTTTGGGCAGGCAGGTACGTCCCTTTATGGAGCGTGGGACCTACGTGCCCGACGAGTTGGTCAGTGCTTTGGTACGCGAACGGCTCAGCAGGGACGATGCTCCCAAGCATTTTTTGCTCGATGGCTATCCGCGTACCCGAGCCCAAGCCGAAGCGCTCGACCGGCTCCTGGCCGAAATCGGCCTGGCTCTCGATGCAGTCGTTTATCTCGATGTGCCGGACGAAATCATCGTCCATCGGATCACCGGACGGCGCGTGTGCCCAGCGTGCGGCGCGGTGTACCATGTGGAAAACCAAGCGCCTCGGCAAGCAGGCATCTGCGACGTGTGCGGCGCGGAGCTGATCCAGCGCGAAGACGATCGCGAGGAGACTGTCCGCGAGCGACTGCGTGTGTTTCGGCAGACCGTGCCCGAGGTAGTAGCCTATTATGCGCACCAGGGGAACCTGCTGACGGTGGATGGGTCTGCCGATGTGGACACGGTCCATCAGGCCCTGTGCGACAAACTCCAGGAGGTTACGCCGGGATGTTGAAGCGTTCCGATCCACAACGTCCTGTCCTGAAAACAGCCGCAGAGATCGCTGCCATGAGGCGGGCCGGTCAGGTAGTCGCCGAAGCTTTGCGACTGGCACGTTCCATGGTACAGCCCGGCGTCACGGCCCGCCAGATAGATCAGGCCGTGGAAGATCTATTCCGGCGACGCGGTGCCCTGCCGCTTTTCAAAGGATACCCGGGCAAAGTGCCTTTTCCCGCTGTGACCTGCATCAGCTTCAACGAGCAGGTGGTGCACGGTATTCCTTCGGATCGGCCGATCCGTTCGGGGGACCTGGTAAAAATAGATACCGCTTGTCGGTTGGACGGATGGTGCGCTGATGCAGCCATTTGCGTGCCCGTCGGCGAAGTCAGTCCCGACATTGTGCGCTTGGTGCGCGTCGCGGAAGAAGCTTTGGCCATCGCCATCCGCGAGATAGGGCGCAAGGCTTTTTGGTCCGAAGTGGCGGCACTGATGGAGCAGCACGTGCACGCCCAGGGCTTTTCCATGGTCGAAAAATATGTCGGCCACGGCATCGGTCGCGCCATGCACGAGCCGCCTCAGGTGCCTAACTTTACCAGCCGCGATATGAGACGGCACGATTGCCGACTGCAGCCGGGTTTGGTCTTGGCCATCGAGCCGATGGTCAACATGGGGCGTAAAGACGTGGTCGAGTTGCCCGACAAATGGACCGTGATCACTCGCGACCGCTTGCCCAGCGCCCATGTGGAACATACCGTGGCACTGACCGAGCAAGGCCCCTTGGTTCTCACGGCCGACTGAAGTCGCCCTCGATGGGTGTGCCCGGCTGCCGTGAGCTCGAGTCACAAGGACGTTTTGCCTGGGTCGTTGCGAACCAGGGCACCGGTTGTGCTCTCTTGTCCGTCGTTTCTCGTGCCGGTCGGCTGCGGCTCGGGCTATGGGATCGGTCTCCACGCGCAAGACGACATATCAATTGCCGGGCAAACGCAGGGCAGTGCTGCGTCCTCCGCGGGTCGGAATAGGCGCGTCCAATAAATCGCCGTTGGGCTTGAAGCCGTTGCCGTCCACGTCTACGAAGATCGGATTGCTGATGGCCACGGGATTCTGACGGCCCCATTGTGGGCCCATGATGTCGCCCACCTGCGTTTGTTCTCCTATGGCTACCACGATGAGGTGCGCGTCACTGGAAA
This sequence comes from Gemmataceae bacterium, assembly GCA_040289265.1. GTDB lineage: Bacteria > Planctomycetota > Planctomycetia > Gemmatales > HRBIN36 > PSKW01. The sequence continues at coordinate 167,860 of PSKW01000002.1, read as the reverse complement.
GTTCCACAGGGATTTTCTGGTCGAATTTGACGACGCCTTTGTGGAATCGCTCGGGATGTTGCGTCCGCGTGAAATTGAGGTGGGGCAGCGGACGACCGTTGACCAGAATTTGCACGCGGTCTATGTCCAGCCAGTTGGTGCATTGCACGCGGATATGGAGCGTCCCTTTGCCCCCTGGCCAGTGGGCGTCGTCGCCGGGGATGGCATTGCCCGCTTTGACTTCCAGATAGGGTCCAGTGCTCATGACGATGTGGCCGCGGCGTGCATGGCGCACGATATTTAAAGGAGGTATATCGCCGGGTGTCTCCACATCGCAGCGTATCCAGTTGCGCAGTCCGCCCGAGCCGTGGAAGTTGTAATGGGCGTCGGTATTGACGACGCCGGGGATGCGGTAGCCGAGATTGAGCAGCTGCAGCCAGTTGAAAGCGGTGTGATTGCGTATTTCGCGCCGGCCGCCTTGGCCCACGCTCGAAAACACCGGGCGCATGCTCAGGATGTCGTGGATGGGATGGACCTCGATCACATGCATATATGGGAAACCGAGCCGATATCCTTCGTCGCGTTCGCCGTTGCCATCTTTGTCGAAGAACAACCAGCCGATATCGGGATGGTTCTGCTGCACCAGCTTCTCGGTACCGCTGTCCCACTCGAAAAGCCGGCGGATTTGCTTTTGCGGGTCGTCGTCGGGCTGCGGCGCGCCGTTGTCTTGCGTGCGCGCTTTCATGTGCAGCGGGAAGGCATTGTGATGGTTGAGCGGCAGCGGCTGGCCGGTCAACTCGATACCGGTGCAGGTGCCCATAAGCTTTTCCACGCCCAATGCCCGTAGGTGAGGCACATAGGTGTCCAAACGGTTGTGTTCCGTACACGGTGCGAATTCGATGTGCTCGCACAGCAGATTGAGGACGCGGCCGCGCTGCTCGGCAGTATTGTCCCCGCTGGGACTGGAATGACTGTGGAAATCGGCACTGATCCACCCCGGCGATTGCACCACGCGCCGTAGTCGTGCATGCAACGGTACGCGAGCTCCAGGACCCACCTGCAAGCGCACCCGTTCGGCGTCGTATTCCGGACCATAGCTGACAGTCACTTCGTATTCGCCTGGCAAGAGGGATACCTCGAAACGCCCGTCGTGACTGTAGTACAGATTGGCGACTCCATGAGCGGCTGCAGGCGGTCCCCAATTGGGGTTGGGCAGATCGCCTAGGGCTTTGAATTGCACCTTGCAAGGGATCGGCTGCCCGTCGTTATCGGTAATGCGGGCCACCACACGGGCAATAGCCGGCACCTCCCAGCGCACCTCCTCTGCGCCGGGCGTGCGCGGCTGCACCTGCCGCCGTTGGGTACGGCACCCAGGCGCCCGCAGGATCAACTCATAACTTTGGCCGCAGGGCAGCGGCACACGCAGGTGTCCCTGTGCATCCACACGCCCGTATCCATAAGTTTCGTCCGCACAGCGTACCTCGATCTCTGCATCGCCCACCGGTTGGCCGGGCTGTTCCACGACGCGCACCTGATAAACGCGCAGCGCCTGCTGCTGCCGCAGGCAGACCACCTCGCGTGCCTGCAACAGATTGCGCGCCGGAACGATAAGCCGTGTCAACGCATATTCCTTGCCGGGCTCCAACGTGATTTCGCCGCGATCGGCACCGTCGGGCAAATACTCCAATCGTGACAGACGTGTCGCATCGCTTTGCGAACGGATCCGGTGCCCCGGCGCCAGGACCAAATAGGCTTGATCGAAATAACGATCGTGGACCCAAAAGTAATCGTGGACCGCATTGCGGGCCTTGGCGTCGAAGTTGTCAGCGCGCACATCGTCTTCCAGACGGAAAGAAACCGACTCCTTGCCGGTGTTGCGGAATACAGTGCGCACTTCGAGGTACGGATCGCCGTCGGCTAGCTCGTAGTGCAACTCTGCAACCACTGCCGTAGGCCTGGATTTGGTTAGCAATTTCCCCACGATGCGCAGGTGAACTCGCGGACCTCGGGCTTGCACGATTTCGACCTGCCCCGTTGTGCTTTGATCCGGCACCGACGGGTCGAACCAGTACCGGATCTGCCGCATGCCCGGATAAAAGGCGCTGAGCTGATCGTTCGGACGATCGGTCGTGGTCAGGTCAATGAGGCAGCCACCTACCTGCCGAACCGTCATATTGGCGTGCCGCCACGCGCGCGGCTGTGCCACCACCGCCCAGATGCGATCGCTCTTTAGGACATAGTCGCCGAGAATGCAATCGGCCTCTTTGCCTCCCGGCACATAGGTGTCCCAGTTGGTTTCGCTGAGCACGACGATTTCCGCTCCCGGCAACGGCAGGACAGCCGACAATACCACGCAAACAATTCCGATCGCTCGTCGCAGGTGTAACGCCATACGCATGTCCTTCCCAAGGGCGTTCCGCTCGACTCGTGGCGAGTACACGGCTTGTACAGCTGATACTAGCTCACTGTTTGGACTCGCCGGCAGGGTCCGATGCCGATTTTAGCAAATGGGATACGCAGCGCAAAACACTTTGTCCACGATCGGCACAGACCACTCCTCGGGCAAGCACCTGTCATTTGTGCCTCGTGCCGTATACACAGCATAGGCTCGATGATTCGGCTGCTGCGGGCCTACACCGGACTCGGTCGTCATCACAGATGACGCACAAAGAACTCACAGATGCGTTGTTCCACGCGCATACGCGCCTCCGGCTGGGCGACCATGTGGGTCATGCCCGACAGAGGCACGAATTCGAAGAGCCGGCCCGCTTCGAAAAGGGCTTGGGCCAGCCGCAGGCTGTGCCGGAAATAGACATTGTCGTCGGCAGTGCCGTGGATGAGCAAAAGCGGTCGCTGCAGGGACGCCGCATAGGTCACAAGCGAGCTGGCCCGGTAGGCAGCCATGTTTTCTTGGGGCAACCCGAGATAGCGCTCGGTATAATGCGTGTCGTAGTCCAGCCAGTCGGCGACAGGCGCTCCAGCTACTGCGGCTCGAAAAACATCCGGGCGCCGCAGCACGCCCAGTGCCGCAAGATACCCCCCGAACGACCAGCCCATGATGCCGATCCGTTGCCGGTCCAGCTCTGGATAGAGCCGGCACAGGTGCTCCACGGCTCGAACCTGATCGGCGAGCGGCACTTCGCCGAGCCGACCGTACAGCGCGCGCTCCCAATCGGTGCCGCGTCGGGGAGTGCCACGGCCATCTGCGCGCACGACGATAAACCCGTGGTCGGCGTACCACTGATCCAGCCATTTCCCGTCGCGCGTTTTTTCTACATGGTTGTGGCCCGGCCCGCCGTATACATGAAGGATGACCGGATACTTCTTTCCGGCGACGAATCGGCGCGGCCGGGTGATGGCGCAGCGGACCTGTGACGCTTCGGCAAGAACGATATACTCGGTGGTGGGTGCAAAAGGCGGTACCACGGCCACCTGGGGTACCTCGGCCACTACTGGCCCGCCCGGCTCGACGATGACTGTGCGCCAGCCGGTCTGTGGGCTGCTCGTTTGCAATGCTACATACTTGCCTTCGCCCACGAGGGATGCGCTGGCCACACCCGCCTCGGTATCCAAACGACGCAACTCGCCGCCGCTGACGGACACCGCGTAGACATGCATCTCGTCCGGCTCTGTAGTACCGACGAAAAACAGGTAACGCTGCTTTTCGTCTATGCCGACGCAGGCGTCATAATGGATGTCCGCGGGCGTAAGGTACTGTTGCTGTGTGCCGTCGCGCCGTCGCAATTCCAGTCGCGGACGCCCCTCACGCTCCGACGACCAAAGGAAGGCCGATCCATCTGCCAGCCAGCGCGGGACGCTTTGATCCAGGTTGACCCAAGCACAGTGGTGTTCGCGTACCAGGACGCGCGTGGCGCCGGTGCGGTCGTCCACTTCCAGCAAGCACATCTCTTGCTGTTTGCGATCTTGGACCACCAACGTCAGCGGTCCGGTTTTTTCCCAACGCACGCTGGCCAGATAGGGATATTTGTCACGGTCCCAGGCGATCCACACCGGTGCGGTAGCGCTAATATCGGTTATGCCCAGCCGCACACGTGCATTGTTCTTTCCAGGACGGGGATAGTACTGTTTTGTCGGCGGCTGCCCAGGATCGGATGGGTCGGCCACATACCAGGCCTCCACGCCTTTGTGATCTACCTCGGCGAAAACCAAACGCGTGCTGTCCGGCGACCACCAGTATCCCGTCATGCGGCCCATTTCTTCCTGAGCCACGAATTCTGCCAGTCCGTGCATCAGTTCCGGGGACCCACCGGAAGTCAGGCGTTTTTCCTTCTGGGTCGCTAAGTCAAAGGCGTAGAGGTCGTAGTCCAGGACATAGGAGATGTATCTGCCGTCGGGAGAAAACTTGGCGTCCACAGGCATGCCGGCGCTAGTGGGAAGGGCCTTGGCTTTGCCGCTCGTCCGGTCGAACAAAAACAAATGTCCGGAAAACGGCACTAGTACCGTTTTCCCATCTGGGGCTAGATGGTACTCGGTGAGCCCACGCGCTGCCAAGCGCATACGCTCGCGGCGTGCTTTTTCTTCAGGACTGAGTTTTTCTTCGCCGCTGACCAGTTGGGACGCCGTCAGCAAAACCTCGACTTTCCCATTGGCCAGATCCATTTGGTACAGGTGCATGGTAGGTGAGCGCGGCTCGGAACGCAGAAAAAGCACTTTCCCCTCGGCAGCGATCACTTCCAGCCGGCGTGGTCGGCCCAGCGTGAAGCCTCGCGTCTCGACGATGTCGCGTAGAAAACGTTCCAGCTCCTGAGCGCTGGCTCGTTGCTCTGCACTTCGTTCCGCCGGCTCGCCTGGCACCGAACCGGAGCACAACAAGAGCGCGGCCAATGAACAACAGACCGATATGCACAGCATGACGCAAGTGCGCGGCTGGCCTGCAAGGAGCAATGCAGCTCGGGCTTTCTCCGGATTTTGTTCGCTCGTAGGTTGCCCGGGCGTCGGCCATCCGGCGCACAGGTCCCGTCTGTGCCGATCCGATCGCGAATGATTGCCGGTATACATGTTTGGCCCCCTGCATGCTTCCAAAACTTATTTCCAGATGCACGTTGCAGTTCCTGCCGAACGCCGGCATGTTTGTTGACTTGCTTACGGGTCTTGACCGCGACTGACTAGCGACAGCCTGCGCTCTCGGTTCCTGACTAGCCATTTTCGGGGAGTCAAAAAAGCAGGGGCCGGTAACAGGCCAGGCCCTGTCCTTTGCTCTGCTGGCCTTGACCCGAAGCCAACGGCAGACACACAATGTAGCCAAGGGGGAGTGGGCATCGCCCGTCCTGCTGGTGGTCTTGGAAAGCCGCAGAAAGGGAAAACCATGTGCAGGCAATGTCAGGGTGTGCTGCGTGTAGGTGCTTTGGTCTTGCCGTGGGCGGTCACACTGTTGTGCCTGCAGGCCGATACGGTTGTCCTCAAAGACGGCACGGTTTTGAGCGGTCGCATCGAGCGGGAGGGAACCGTGGTGCGCGATCCCGCCAGCGGACAAGAGCTGTGGATGCCAAAGATCGGGGGATTTTACAGCATTGACGATGGCGTGCGTCGGGTGGCCTTCAGTCAGCGCAACGTGGTGGACGTACAGCCGGACAAAGGGCCGGCCGACGAAGAGATTATCCACATCCGCGAGCCGCTTTTTGTGTATACGACCAGCCCGCCGATCCGCGAGGTGAAATCGCTGCGTGTGGTGGAGGATTGGACGTCCGCAGGCACGCGGCGCATCCGCATCAACGACGATTCGCGGGTGCTGGAACAGCAGATCGTCCTGATTACGCCGCACGCGGTGCGCGTCGGCTGCCGACGTTGGCGCTGGATGGCCGCGCACGCTCCGGAGGAATTCTCTCCGGATCTCCTCGTTCGCGTTGTCCGCAGCGAATTGGAAAAGCGACCGCCGCCGGGGCCGAAGTGGTCGGGTGCTTATAGGCTCTTTCGCTTGTGCTTGCAGGCCGGCTGGCTGGATCACGCTCAGCGAATCCTCGACGAGATCCGCATGGCTTTTCCCGACGAAAAAGACAACGTGGACAAGCAGCAGCGCTTGTTGGATCGAGCACGCCGAAAAAAAAGTCTCGAGGATCTGGAATTGGCCCTGGCTGCAGGCCAATACGAGCGTGCTCAGCACATCGTCGCCGAAGCGGGGCCATTGCCGCGCACAGAGGAAGAACCGCTTGCCGAGCGCTGGTCCAAACAGACGCAGCTCCTGCAAACCAGGCTGGAGCGCTATCGTCGCGCAAGCGATCTCGCCGCCCGCTTGCACAAGCGGGCCAAAGAGCAGGCCAAGCTCGCAGCCTTGGCAGATGCCTTGGAGGTCGTAGCCCGGGAGCTTTGTCCGGACAACGTAGAACGTCTGGAGGCATGCTTGCACTTGTTGACACCACGCTGGGAGCAGCGTCTCGCTATGCCTTACGATTCGACCGATGCCGAATTGGAGGAACAGGTCAAACAGTTGGCTGCCTTGGCCGTGAGTGGCTGGGTCGTAGGTGCCTCCGGCGCAGACAGCGATCCGGCAGTCGCTTTGCGACTCTGGCATGCCCGCGATTTCGTCCTGAGGTACTTGCGGGCGGACGACCCGGCGGCGCGTCGGCAGATTCTGGCCAGTTATCTCGGCACCGACCCCGTGCGCTGGGATGTGCTGCTCGCCCTATTGGCTTATGTTCCTGCTCCCGATCCGCTCCCAGCTCGGGCCGATCGCACCTATCGCTTTTCCTTGCCCGGTTCTCAGCGCGAGCACGAAGCACTGGTGGTCTTGCCTCCCGAATACCATCCGGCGCGCCCTTATCCGCTGATCCTGTTGCTCCCGGCGCCGGGCACCGAGTTGGAAGACGCCGTGGAGCCGTGGCAAGCGTGGGCCGGCAGGTACGGTTTCATCCTGGCCGCACTACGCTGGGCCGATCCGTTCCTCGAGCGCTATCGTTTCGACGATGCTTATGTCGCTATGGTGCAGGCCGCATTGCGGCACATTGCGCGCGTCTGCGTCATAGACAATGACCGCGTCTATCTAGTCGGCCACGGCCCAGGAGGTAGTCTGGCTTGCGACATAGGACTCACATGCCCCGATCGTTTCGCCGGCGTGGTCGTTGTCTCGGGGCGTCCCAGCGAGCAGGCCGTGGCTCTGCGCCCCAACGCACAGCATCTGCCTTTTTATGTGGTAGCCGGCGAGCGAGACGGCGACACGCCGCAGCGGAACCGCAGACAATTCGAACACTGGATCTCCAAAGGGTATCCGGCCCTCTATGTAGAGTACCGCGGACGCGGCGGAGAATTCTTCGTTGGGGAAATACCCCGCATATGCGCTTGGATGAAAAGGCAAAAGAGGATGGATGCCTTTCCCGTTCTCGGACGTTCCGAGGAATTGGTAGCCACCGGCGATAGCGTACGCACGTTCTATTGGATCGAAGGGGATATCCGCGGGGCCAGCACGCGCGCACCAGCGCGATTGTCGGCTCGTAGGCAACAAATCAATCACTTCGTCGTTTCTCAGTCGCGTATGAACCGTATCACTATCTTGCTGCACCCGTCCCTAGTAGATTTCGAGCAGCCGATCGTGGTCGAGGTCAATCGCGCAGCGCTCAATAGCAGGACTTTTCGCGGCAAAATGGAGCCATCCGTGGATACAATACTGGAAGATTATGAGCGACGTATGGATCGCATTCGGCTTACTGTGGCGCGCCTGGAAATCAATCTGTAGGCTGCCGCTCCGCAGCCGACAGTTATATATCACAGGCATCTAGACGGCTCGATCACTGTCGCTCGCATATAATTGTTTACAACCGAATATGTCAGCTATTTGCTTTTCAAATCGAAGTCGAGTGTTTGATCCTCGCCGCTCACTTCTGCCTTTAGAGGAGTCTTATAAGGGTCGGCATACTCGGCCGGCACTGCGAGTTTGACATTGGCCTGCAGTTGTGGCTGGAATTCGAATTGCGAAGGATCCTCGTCGGGGCTCAGGGGAGTGCCATCTTTGTGGACATACTTGCGAACGACGACGCGGTAGCTGCCAGCTTGAGGATTGAGAGCGCGGTAGCGTCCCCGGTCGTCCGTCCGGCCGCCGAAAATGACCTTGGCGACTTCGCCTTGGACAAGGTAAAACTGTACGTCTGCTTGCGCCAAGGGCTGGCCATCTACCTTGACGACCCCCGTTATAGCCGGTATTTTCGGTTCTCTCGCCTTACAGGATAGCGCGGTCGAACAAACGGTCGCGAGAATGCATATACACAATCTGGCACCAAGCGACATAAGACCCTCCACGGCTCCTGGCGGACTGGCCGTAACAAAAAAACTCCTCATAGCAGGTGAGCGGCTCGTGCGAAGCCACACGGTCCGATACAAAAACCTGAACCTTTAGTTGGTACTACTATCAATACTGCTCCTGTATTAGAATTCTGGCGCGGCAATAGGCTCCTGTCCATTGATGGAATTCAAAGCTTGGAAGAGTGCAAAGTCCATCGTGTCGGGCAAGAAACGCACGGAACCATCGCCGAAGAGGAAGTTCGCTCCGCCAGAATGCCAGCTCCCGAAGCCCCACGCGTATTGCAGGTTCCGACGGTTGTCTGTCCAGCCATAGATATAGTAACCCCAGGCAAAGTTGATGTGAAAACGATAATCCGGAACATAGCCGTGACAGCAGGTATGCGTTCCTGATCCCCAATAAGGACCGTAACCGCTGTAGGTATGTATTTGCTTGGATTCGCCGACCATAATGGTATTGGAGGTACCGTCCTTCACGTCGGCGATACGGCAGCCGCCGTTGGTGCCGAACATGCCAGCCCACCATTCGCCCGGACGATAATAGCCTGTGTAGTCGGTACTGCGGTAAGTGGCGAACAGATAGTTGCTACGGCGCGCATTTTGCCGCGAATACGGTCCGGTTCCGGACTCGTTCATGACGGGAGGTGGATTCTGATCGGAAGGGCAGGTGTACACTTTGATGTATTCGCCGACGACTGCGGCGTTGTTGACGCTGGCGTCACCGGCCAGGTCCCCTGCGCCCAGTCCGCCATACCAGGAAGAATTGGCCGAAGGCTGATCGTAGCGATAGCGGTCAAAGAGCCCTTTTTGCTCGATGAATGGTAGCAAAGCCACCCAGCCGGTGTGATTGTAGATGCGTCCCGGCGATTGCCTGCGGAAATCCCCTTCGGGCCCGACATATTTCTCCTGGGAACCTCCCTCGCCGGCAAAACGGCCGGCGCTGCCCGAGTGGATCTTGGCCGCCGGAAACCGTCCCAGCTGGTCGTGATACATGTGCAGCGCTTTGCCTATTTGCGACAGATTGTTGCCGCACGACATGCGATTGGCGGCTTCACGCACCTTCTGGATCGCTGGCAGAAGCAAACCGATGAGCACGGCGATGATGGCAATCACCACCAACAGCTCGATCAGCGTGAACCCCTTTGTGTCCCTGTGCATCGCATGACCCTCCTGCCACAAAAGACCACGACTGTGAAAACACCAACCTACAAAATACCCTTTGTGGATTGTATAAGGGCATTTATTGTGCGCACTGCTCGAGTGTCTCGGCGCCCCACCGACTTTTGATAGTAGTCCTGCTGTAAACCGGAGTCAAGCAATTTCCAGGCGTATGTTCCTACCTCTGCTGGCTAGCTTAGGACTGCCAAAGATCGGACAGGGAAAATACCCCGGGCGTTCGGAGTCAGCGCCTCAGGCGTGGGGCCTGCGGGCGACGGCCAGGGCCAGATGCCGGAAGCGCGTTCGCGGTACGACGAGTTCGCGCACGCCTGCTGCCAGCATGGCTGCCGGCTCACACAGTCGAGACAAAGGTGGCAGACGTGTGGCACAGTCGCCTTCGAACAGCGTCGGTTGGACGATGCGCAGCTTGTCGGCACTGTAGGTCAGCAACGGGATTTCGTACCGGTCGGCCAAGTAGTGCAGACTGGCTTCTTCGCGAAGCCAGACGCACGAGGCTACTGCGGTCAAGGACAAAGTGCTCAGGCCGTGTTTGCGAAACAACCTATGGACGCACTGCTCCAACTCCTGGCTTCCGATGCCTCGCTTGCACGTGACCCCCAACGTCAGCGATTGCGGACGAAAAGCGAGCCAACGGTCGGCCAACGTCTGGGGGACAGGAGGCAAGTGTCGGTCGCTGATGACGATCAGAGCAGACCAACAGCCCTCGGTGGGCCAGTCGGCGATGCGCTCGAAATGGTGGGGCCAGGGGCCGAAGGCTTGCCACCAATCGCGTCGGCCGGCGTCCTGATAGACAGCCACAGGCTCGCCCCTGCGAATGGCAGTGAGCACCCGTTCCAGGTTGTGTTCCCCTTCCATTTTCCAGCCGAAGCGTTTGCCGATGAGTTCCACGGCTAGCGGACGCCAGTGGTCCCCGGCGGAAACGATCACCGGTGCCGCGCCCAACGCGCCCGCTACTTCTCGACACACGCGGGCTGCCTCGGATCCGTACAAGGCGACCGTGTAATGGCCGGCATCGTCCAGGACCACGATGGCCAACGGCTCGACGCCCTCCGCCACCAGCGGGGCCAGCGCCTGGACGACCTCGTCCAGCGGCAGCACACAGGCGAGCCGACGCTGCTGGCGGACGTACCGTGCCACCGCAGCGCGGGCCTCGGCCACCGAGTTCACTTCTACCAGCGACCCGTATGCCAACTGGGATCGAAGCCGTCGTGCTGTTTCGCGCGCTTGTGGCGTATGCGCCACGATGATCAACTCGGGCATGCTTCGGCCTCCGCTGCGGTCTAGGTGCACGTGCGTCGGTTCATCCGACATTTTACGAGCAGGGGCACCCGGCGATGCGCCTCGGTCCCATGACGCTCGGCTGGCTTTCCATCCTGCTATGGCCCTCGGTGCGCAGCGTTTTAGGACGGCGTGGGTTCTCCAGGTGTGCACGCAGAAACTTCGGGAGGGCCAAAAAGTGCGGCTCCGCTGTTCAACGGCGAAGCGATCGAAAGTCGCCAACCGGCCTGCAGGGCTCGGGGCAAAGAAGATGCGATCCGCGCGACGGACCAGCAGGCAGCATCAGGATCGGGAAAGAGGCCGAACACCGTGGGTCCCCATGAACTCTGGCCTACCCCCTGGACGCCGGCCTTGGTCAAGGCCTCGATCCACATGCGGCTGTGCGCATGATACACCCCTTTTTGCAAGGGCGCGAATGGCTCGCCGGCGAGCCGATTGTAACGCGTGAGCGAATCGGCAAAGGCGGCGAAATCGCCCGTTCGCAGCGCTGGCAAAAGCGATTGGGTCAAGAGGTCGCTCATCTTGCGGCTGTGCCTTTCCTGCTGCCGGCGCGAGTCGGCGTCCAGGTGCATGTGCTCGAATGCCTGCTCTTCCTGTTCCGTCGTCAATCCTTGACTGTGAAGAGGCAGAACCAGCAGGATACGCCAGTGCTCGGGCACAGCCAGACGCTCGAGTAGAGGTGCGAGAGGTTCGTCGGTGGCTTTGCCGGCGTCGGCGATCAAACCACCGAGAAAAAAGCCATAGGTACCGATAGCCGAGCGCGTGCCGCGTCGGGTCCAGGCGGCCAAGTCTGCCGGCGTAACGTGCACGATCCCCAGCGATCGGAGTATGCCCCGTGCCAGCGCCAGAGCGAGTTGCGTCCCCACCCCTAGGCCTGTATGCACACGCGGTGCGGCAAGAACCGTGATGCGATAGGCCGGCAACTGTGCCGAAGCGGATCGAGCGCCCGTGGCCAGGCGGCTCTGCACAAGTTCCAGGACCTGCTGCACCAGGGGTACCAGAAACGGGTCGGCCTGGATCGTGGTATGGTGAGCCAGCTCCAGGGTGATACTCAGGCCCGGTTCGGCGACCATCATCCCCACCCCACCGAAGCGGCGTGGGCCGCCGAAAGGAGCAATCAGGCCGAAATGTAGTCTGCTGCCAGTCTGGACGCGGATCATGCCTGTCCTCCGGCAGGGGTCATCCATCGGCCTGGTCCTGCACCCAGGAAGGCAACCGGCTGTCTGGCCAGGCGGCCTGATAATGCTGGGCCATGTACTGGCAAAGCAAAGCGAACGCTTTGAACTCAGCGGGCCCACCGGTTTTCTCGACGAGAGGTGCCAGGATGCGCAACAGGGAAACGATCTCGTCGGGCTGGAGCAGGTGGACGCGGCTGGCTAGGATCGCTGCCTCGACGACGGCATGCTTGGCTCGGCACAAGCCAGCGAAATCACGCAGTCGTCCCCAGCCGACCACTTGGGTTTCGATGTCTGCTCGTGGTCCGTCCTGGTGTATGGCGGTCACGCGCAGCTCATAATAGCGGCAGGCATCCAGGAGGATATAGCCATCTACGTGGTTGGCGGGCGCGACGCGCGGCGGCTGGCTGAGCCGGTGGATCGTAGCCTCTGCCAACAGCAACACATCGTCGGTCACGTGGAAGACGCCCTGGCGCGAGCGCTGCAGGTTGAGGAACGACTGGCTGGTGCAAAAAGGGCGCAGGATCAATCGGTGCAGGGGCTCGTCGCAGCGCGGCCCCATGGGGGCCAGATGCAGGGCACCGTTTGCATCCACGGTGGTCAACAGTCCCTCGATGATCATGGCGCCAGCGCTCGCAGCAGTCCTTGGGCCTTGTGCAAGGTTTCTTCGTATTCGGCGACGGGGTCGGAGTCGGCGACGATACCCCCGCCGACGGGGAACTGCAGCCAGCCGCGTGCCGCCGTCGCCGTGCGGATGAGGATACTGGAATCCATAGCACCCGAGAAACCTAGGCAAATCAGGCACCCACAGTAGGGACCGCGCACAGTCGGCTCCAGTTCCGCGATGATTTCCATGGCACGTACTTTGGGGGCGCCGGTGACCGAGCCCCCTGGGAAGCTGGCCCGCAGCAGATCGCCAGGACCGCATTCAGGCCGCAACTGCCCACGGATCGTCGAAACCAAGTGGTGCACCGTGCGAAACGTCTCGACTTCGCACAGGCCGGTCACTTCGATCGTACCGTAGCGGCACACACGACCCAAGTCGTTGCGCAAGAGATCCACGATCATGACGTTTTCGGCACGATCTTTGGCGCTGTTCGCTAATTCGTCCCTATAGCGGCCATCTTCCTCGGCGGTCACCCCACGCGGCCGGGTGCCTTTGATGGGCCGTGTTTCTACCCACCCGCTCGGATCGAGGAGCAGAAAGCGCTCCGGCGAGGCGCTCAGAATGACCAAAGTCCCAGCATCGAAATAGCCTGCCATGGGTGCCGGGTTGCGTTCGCGCAAGGACAAATAACAGTTCAGAGGATGGGTGCGCAAAGACGTCATGAGACGTTGCGACAAGTTGACCTGGAAACAGTCGCCGGCGTGCACGTAGGCAATGGCTTTGCGGACGGCGCTGATATAGTCGGGACGGGAAAAATTGCTCGTTACGCCCTCCCAGCCCGGTACGGGAAACTGAGGCGCCAGAGCACGGGCAGGCAGAGGGTGTTTTTGCGCCGGATGCGGCGACACCGTGGGTAGGCTGTCGTGAAGCCACTGTGCGACTTGCTTGGCTCTTTTTTCGGCACGGGCGCGGCGCGGCTGGCCCTCGCGCTCCGGCAGGCCGGTGCTCATCAGCCAGCAACGTTGGGCCTGGTGATCCCAGGCGATGACCCAATCGTAACAGCCCAGAACTGCTGCGGGCAAATCGAATTCGTCGTAGCGGGGCTGCGGCAGCCGTTCGATCGCGTGGCACAATTCATATGCTAGCAGACCGGCGATGCCTCCCTGGAAAGGCGGCAATCCCGCGACCGGCGCCGAGCGAAACTCATGCACAAGCCGTTGCATCACAGCGAATACGTCCGCGCAGTCAGCCAAGGGTATGGGGCCTCGCAGGTGCAGGCCTTTTGCGTCAGTCAGTACGGCAAACGGGTCGGCAGCGAGGTAGGAATAGCGACCCATGCGGCCGCCTACCGAGGCGCTCTCCAAAAGCAACACGTAAGGCAGCTTGTGCAAACGCCGCAAAGCTTCCTGGGGCGACAACGCCCAGGATAGCTCTTCGACCAGCAGCTCGCTGCATGCGGCAAGTCCTAAAGCCTCGTCCACGGTCATGCTCCACACCGTACGGGCGTCAGCCAGTGGCCGAACATCCGTCAGCCCCCGATGGCCTATCGTCGGGCGGCGTGCTCGGGCCTGCCTCGGACATCGGCAGACCAGGCTCCCCGCTGGCATGAGTGCCTGGTTCATCGGCTGTGAGGTAGCCCCAAGTCAACGGCTCGTCTTGGACGTAATTCTTATGGAGCGTCAGTGCAATCACTGCCTTGGCCATTTCGTATCCCAAATAAAAGGCATGCGACGGATCTATTTGTTCCAGCGCGGCGAGCGTGCGAAACAGGTCGAAGGGACGCGTCCCTCGCAGATAAACGCGATGGTTGAATAGGGTGATGACCCCCTCTTCGGCGAAGATGCGGAAGTTGGAGTCACGGATGGCAGCGGCCCATTGGCGTAGCCGATCTTGGCCGAAGACGCGCAGCTTCGGGTCGCGTAACAAGACCAGCCGGGGCTCCAGATGCTTCGCTGGTACGCCCCGGCGACACGCCTCGTAAACCAGGCGGCGTGCCAAGTCCAGTTCCCGCGTGCTCGAACGCGCCCAGTTGATCACTTCCGTGGTCAACACGCTGCCGATCCCAAGCTCTTCGCAAAAGCCGGCCAAAAGCACATTGATGCCGGCAGAATCGGCGTCGGTCAATTCAGTGAGATTTCCTATGCCCATGAGCATGGGCACCTGCGGGTAGCGCCGCCGCACTTCTAAATACCTACCTAGGGAGGCGGCAAAGCCCAAGCCGATGGGTTCCAGAATAGGATCCACTCGAAAAGGCACACCCCAATGGACGAGCTTTTCGATATTGGTGTCCAGGCCGGCCAGGGTACGCGGCTCGTCGGGAATCAAAACCACTTCGCAGCCCCAATCGCGGGCAGCTGCGATATTGCTGCTGTTGACGCTGAGCACCAGCTCGGCCCCAGCCCGCACCGCGCGAGTGATTTCGGGCACATGCATACTGTCCACCGAGACGCGATAGCCCTGGTCGCGCAGTCGGCGGACGGTGTCGCCTATTCCCAGCCACGGCTGTGCCGGATCGCAGCCCAGATCAATCACATCGGCACCGCACTGACGATAATGCTCTGCCTGGGCCAGCAATCGGTCCCAGCTCAGTCGTGGCGCATGATTGATTTCGGCGAGTATTTGCATGCGATAGCTATCCAGTCGGCACGGAGCTTCCAAGCCGAAATATTCGGGCAAATCGCGCAGGTCTTTGGGACCGATGTCTACCGGCACCTGGGTAATCTGGCGCAAAGGGGTCAGGTCACCCGCACAATAGCCTGGTAAGACGATGCGGTCTATGCCCTCGGGCACCCGCAGGTGTCGGGCGATCCAAGCCGGCGTCATGAGGGCCGCTACCGAAATGCCCAGGGCCTGGATCTCGTACTCGAATCCAAGCCGCGGCGCCACCACGGCGACTGTTTCTCGCAGCGCCGGCTCGGCCAGCTTGCCGGTCACAAAAAGATAGCGTGCCATACCTTTCGGCTGTTTGCTGCTCGACCTCTCCCTGTCGCTGCTCCCTCCGTGAACAGCGCTAGAGCACGTGTCCGGAGCGGCTAGTAATCCGCTCTGAGTTCTTGCTGTGCTTCGTCGGCCACATACCTATGAACAGCCTGGAGGCCCCCGGCGACTATTCGATCCACTTTTTGGGATAGCCTTCCAGTGGCGAATCGGCCGGCGGCCGCCATAGCACTACTTCATCAATACGCCGGGCCAGGGCAAAATCGTTGTCTGTGATGCCGCGCACGCGGTGGGTCTGCAATTTCACCGTGAGCTGAGCGAAGCCTAAAACCAAGTCGGGGTGATGCCAGGCGGCATCGGCCAAGAACGCTATGGTGTTGGCCAGCAAAAGCGTGTGGGGCCAGCCAGGCGTGCGATAAGTGCGCCGGATCCATCCCTCGCGATATTCCCAGCCGGGCAGTTCCTTGAGTTTTTCTACCACTTCTGCCTCGCTGTACACTTTGGTCTCGCGCATAACGTCCCCCTTTCTTCCTACAACTCCGCGATACCGGTCCCTATGAACCCGCGGCTTCGCCCCGGCGACGAAACCGCTTATGTCACATTATCCCATATGGGACATCTCGGCGCTACAGCCATACTGCTCGGCTCGTTGGCAACCTGAGCCAGCGAGCGAGTACTCCACAGAGGATGCATCCGGTCAGCGCTCGGACACGGTCGGAAAAAGATCGAAGCACATACAAAGGCCAATAGATCGAAGCGCGAGGCGAACATAGAATAGCGCCTGGGAAAAAGGTACTGCACGGGGACGTGGCGGCGAACGATCTAGGGAGTTGTGCATGGAAGGAAGCAACGTGCCTGCCTGGCACTGGGGCAAGGCGCCGGCGGCCACGCGGCTGGTGGCAGCGCTGTTCATGTTGGGAGCTGCGCTCGGCTACGGTGCCGGCTTGGTACAGCTCCATTTCGCTCATGCTTCGCCTGGTCAGTGGTTGCCCGATCTGGACGATACGGTGCGCATTTACCACGGGGAGACGGGGCTGCCTCTGAGCCGATTGGAAAGGCTCCTCGCCGCTGAATCGGGCCCCTTCAACGGCACTGGCACCATGAAGCCAGCCTTTTTCGAAAAGTCGTCCGGCTGGAAGCGGCTGGTGGACAAACTGCCGCCGGACAAGCTGCGAATACTCCACGAAGAGCGGGAAGGGGAGCGTCAGGCACTGTTGGCCTGGGTCCGTGCCTGCGGTGCAGATAGCGAGTACGAGGAAGATCGCTATGTGTTGCCCACGGAGTTAGCGGCACGGCCTATCACAGCGGAGTTTTTGGTGACCGACGACCAAGGGCAACCTGTCAGTCCGCGAGCCGTGCGTATTCGCTCGCTATTGGAAGCACGTTGCGTGCGCTGCCATCAGGAAGGGGGCGCCGATCGCCAGGCGGCGCGGTTCCCCCTCGATAGCTACGAGCGGCTTGAAAAGTATCTTCAGCCCGAAAAAGGGCTGGGCATGTCCTTGGAGCAGTTGGCCTTGACGACACACGTCCATTGGTTGGGTTTCGTGATGCTCTTTTCGTTGACTGGCTTGGTCATGAGCCTGACCCGTTATCCAAACTGGCTACGCCTGGTCGTGGCGCCGTGGCCGTTGGTAGCGCAGATGGGCGAAATCGGCCTCTGGTGGCTGAGTCGGCTGCCGGAGCCGACCGGAGTTTGGTGTGCACGCAGCATCGCTGTTGTGGGAGGTTTGGTCGGCATAGGACTGCTGGTGCAGGTTGTTTTGAGCCTGTTCGATCTGGTAGTCGGCGGGCAGAGATCCCTCGAAAAAATCGAATAGCCCGACTTCGGTCCGGTAGGGGTACGGCACGGGTAAGTAGCATCCAGCGCCGATGGATTTTGTCCCGGCAAGAGTTGGTACGTGCAGGCACAGATTAGGCACGTATGCCACAGCAAAAGGAGCCGGCGGTGTCCCAGCCGCAATTCGAAGTGGTGATCGTCGGGGGAGGATGTGCGGGTTTGAGTGCTGCCATCGGTCTGGCGCGTGCCGGCGTAGCCACCGCCGTGGTCGAAGCGGCGCCTTACCCCGGGGCAGAGAACTGGTCCGGTTGCGTCTACTTCTGCGAGAGCCTGGCGTCCGAGGAGCTGGTCGGGGAAGACCTGCTGGCGCGACTCGCCTGGGAAAGACGTTTGGTCGAGCGCGGCTTTTTCGTTTCGGACGGACAGAGTCTGCTGGGCATGACTTATCGGCATCCCCCGGCCTTCAAGCATTGTTATACCGTGCTGCGGCCGGTATTCGATCACCATTTGGCGCAGGTGGCACGTGCAGCCGGCGTGACCTTGTTTTGCAATACCACGGTCGAGTCATTGGCTTATGAAAGGGATCCTGCTTTAGGGCGGGGTGCTCGCCGGGTGGTCGGCGTGGTCACCCAGCGTGGACCTATCTATGGGCGCTTGACATTTCTTGCCGAAGGGGACGCTTCCCATCTGGTGGCCCGCGAAGGATACGAGACCCATCGGGACGAGCGGGGCCAAGTTCAGGTACATTTTTTGCACGGTATCAAAGAGGTGATCGAATTGCCTGCCGGCGCCATCGAAGAGCGCTTTGGTTTGGGGCCGGAGGAAGGGGCCGCTTATGAGATCCTGTTGCGCAATGGCAGCTTTCGCGGGCGGCCGGTCCATCTCAATGCCGGCGCCTTTTTGTACACCAATCGGCACAGTGTCTCCCTGGGTCTGGTACTGCCTGCAGCCCACTTAGCCAGCGAGTTCGCCGGCGATCCGCACTTGCTTTTGGAGTGGTTGGAAGGACTGCCGGCGATGCAGCCGTGGTTGCGGGACGGCAAGCGAACCGTGTTCGGTGCCAAGTTGATCCGCGGCGGCGGGGCACGCGACATTCCGCGACTCATTGACCATGGACTGGCCATAGGTGGCGCCGCTTCTGCGGTAGGCATTGATTTCCCCTATCCTAATTTCACCGGGCCGGCGACCTTCATGGGCTTGCAACTGGTGCGCGCTGTCCGTGCCATCCGCGAGCAGCGGGGCAGCTACACTTACGAGGAGTTGCGCCGGCATTATTTAGAGCCTTTGCAACGCAGCCATTTTTGGCGGGACGTGGAGTTCTTGCGCGATTGGCCCGCGTTCGTGCACCAGGCGCGCTTTTTCTTCGGTCGCAATCTGGATCTGGCGCTGGCGAGCGCCTGGGTGTGGACACAACCCGGCAAGCGTACCTGGCACCGGCTCGTTACCTGGGCGCAGATAGTGCCAAATATCGCCGGTCCGCGACACTGGCGCCAGATGCGTACAGAGCTAGGGCATCTGGCACATGCGCTGCGTGTTCCCCGTTTATTGCGGCAAGTGCCCTGGCTCCCCTTGCTGGGCCTGAGCTGCGTCAACTTCTTGCGCGACGTGCTGTACCGGCGACCGCCACCGTCGGATGCTGGTACAGTAGAGGCAGTCTATCGGCGTGCCGGGGACCGACCCGAGGCGCCCCGATGGCTGGCCCGCTGGTTTGCGCGTCGGCAGCCGACGCTCGCCCGCGCCGCAAAATACGTTTATGAAAACAATACGTCGCCGCTCGAAGAAAAACTGCGCCGCGCACTGCGGCTGGTGGTTTATAGCGTCAGCCTGGGCGACATCGCTCGTGCTGCACTCGGCGCGGCGTTTTTGAGCCTGGTCGGCTTTATGGCCTGGTGGCGCACTCGTAAAAAGGGTCCGGCCACCGAACAGACACCGGCGGTCCACAGTACGACGCTGGCGACGCCTAACGACTCTGCCGCGCGCAGCCAAAGCCGGCCAGGTCGCGCAGTCGCGAGCGCAATAGCGGACTATATCCAGTACGCACGCACCGCACGGCAGGTTACGGACATGACGCCGGTGGCAGCCAGAGCGCTGACCCATTGGGAAGACCGTCTCGGGCGTTTGCAATACTGGACTGGCCGCTCGTCACACATTCGGCTCCTGTGGCCGCTGAACATCGCCACGCGCCGCGCTATTCAAAAGATCGGGCTCTGGCATGTCTGCCCGGCCCATGTCTATGAGGCGCGAGTCAACGATGTCGGCGAGCTTCAAGTCGTCGTCAATTACGAGAATTGCATCAAGTGCGAGACGTGCTGGCGCACCGTGCCCGAGGTGGACTGGGGCCGCGATGGGCAGCATAGGATCGTCTATCCGGTGAGCACGGTCGCGGCGCGTCGGCTCTGGGATACGCAGCCGTCGCCTGAAGCGCGGAGCCAGTTGCTGTGGTCGGCCGATGGCCAGCACCCGACCGGCATTGTGGCTGCATCTGTGACGCGCGCTCAGCTAGCGCTCGGCCCTGCTGTAGCGCAGCACCCCGCCCAAGAAAAGGACCAAGATCGCACAGCCTGTGGATATCAGATGCCGGCGGCTGGCGCGCAGGCACCCTCGGCTGCGGATGCCGGCGGGCAGCCCCTGCTTAAAGCCTTGCACTGCAAGCTGCGGCAGCTCGAAGAGGCGGTAGTGGCTGAGCCACGTACAGTGGACGCCTGGCGCAAGGAATACGTGCGCCGTTTGGCCATCCATGCTAGCCGTATGCTCGAAGATTTCAGCCGATCCTGGCATGCAATGCTGGCAGACCATGAGCAGGCCCAGGCTTATCTCGAGCTGGCCCGTTCGAAGGTGGAACAGTTGCTGGAGCATGTCGAGCAAAGTCGGCTGTCTTGGGCAGCCGCAGATGCCCGCTGGCTGCGCTGGCATGCACTGCCTCAGCTGGAAAAACATTGGTCGTCCGTCGGATCCAAACAGCCGACTGCAGAGCCTCTCACGTCGCTATCGGTCGCGGAAATCTGGTCTCCTTGGAAGGACGCCGAAGCGGTGGCCCAAGTGGTGCAGCGACGGGCCGCAGCTCTGCGAGTGCAGTTGCAGACCGTTTGCGATCCGCTCTTTTGGCGCTCGTACGAAAATACGGGAGAACTCAGCCCCGAGCAGCGGCGGCTCTTGGCGGTCATGATGAAGTCGGCAGGGCTTATGACCTCTGGCGCGGACGAGGCCGAGCGCGCGGCATTGCTGGCCGAACTGGCGGCTTTGGATCCTGCCTTAGGTTACGCCTTGGCTAGCCGCTGGTGGGCTGCCGACCTCGTCGCAGTGTCGGAAAATGGCTCTTGGGCCCAGTTCTTCGAAGCGGCCGACTGTTTGGCATGGCCAGTAGGGGCTTATGCGGCTGCGCCAGCCGAACGTTTGCAACTCGATAAGGACGCTGCGGCAATCTGGCCCGAAGCCGATGCCGAGGATCCAGCCGCACATCGAACCAGCACACGACACGCCTGGCTCGTACCCGAGGCGCCCAGGTATTTCCTGGTGGTGCGCGAGGGCGTGGTGCCGATCGCCGCTCCCCATGGGGCATCGGATGGCTGGTCCGTCGAGCCTCTGGAAACCATGGGACTGCGCGGGGCGCGCCCGCAGCTCGTCCGCTTGGATCTGGAACGGTCGCGCTCCGATCTGCATCCACTGGACGCGCTGGCATACTGGCGTCGTCGGGCGTGTCTGGATCTGGTATACGCGGCCTTGGGCATGACCCGCAAACTACTCGAGCGCTGCATCGAGCATGCCCGCATCCGCGTTCAGTTCCCTGGCCTGTTTTTGGATGAAGAGGCCCGCGATGGCATCGGCAAATTCGGCGCCGTCAAGCAGATGCTTGCAGAAATGGAACTGGCGCGCGCCTTGCTGGAAACAGGAGCCTTTTTCGTGCCGCGCCTGTTGCCCGACGAGACCATCGCGCGATTGTGCAAAGCCCACGCCGCCGAGTGGCTGGGTACGGCGCCGGGATCGGTCACTTACAACGCGGGCCAGATTTTCGGCGGCACAGGCTACTCCGAAGACGACATCCTCGCCAAGTTCTATCGCGACGCCGCTGCCTTCCGCTATCTGGTGGCGGAAAACGCAAGTGTCTGGGTGGCGCACGGCCGCCGCATGCTTTTGCGCAGTCGTCGAGGAGAAGCGCTGCTGACGCCGTTACCCTACGAATCGGACGTGTTCGAGCTGCTCAGCCAGCGCGGTGTGTTGACGCAGGAGTTGGAACGAGTGCGTCAGCTGCGCGAGCGCATCGTTACCTGGGTCGCCGCACATACCCGAGCGACTGCTTTGCCCGGTCATGCGCTCGAGCAGCTCGGCTGGCTGGACGGCGCTCTGCTCCTGGCCAAGGCCTTCTTGGTACGTATCGCTGCCTTGCAGGAAAACGCCCGCGACGCCGAGTCGCTCGAGTATTTGGCTCCCGTATGGCTGCAGCGGATCGAGGAACGCGTGCAGCGGCTGGAAATAGAGCGTCGCACGGCTCTGCCGGCATTGGGCCAACTGGACCGATCGGCGCAGCCCCCTGATGCCGGCAGTAGGGAGCCGCGCGTGGTGGCTACCTATGCCGAGCTTTTGTCGGCGGATATGCCGTACCAATCGGGTGATTTTTTGCTCCTGCCCGAAGCACGACGAGCGCCGCGCCTGGTTCCCGAGATGATCCAGGCAGACCCAGAACTGGCAGCCGTGGACCGGCAGTACCAGGAGTTGCTGCAGTCCTTTTTCGGCGCGCGTCACGGGTCCGACCGGCCTTACGAGCGGATCATCGAGGAGCGCCACCGCCCCGATGCCGAGGAGCTAGCATTTTGCCGCAAGCATGGCTTTTTCCGCATGCCCATCCCCAGTGAACTGGGCGGAGAAGGCAAGCGCAAAGTGGACTATTACCTGCTCGTCACCCATGCGCAAAGGCTGGCGGACGTGTCTGTCTCGCTGGCCATACAGGCCAGCACCAGCATCGGCACGACGCCTATCCTGATCGCACGCGATCGCGACTTGCCACGTGCCCAACGAGACGTGCAAGCCTTTTTCCAGGCCGCGGACCTGCGGCACACCATCTGGTCGCATCTGCACACGCTGCGTCAGGCTTTGCTCGAGCCCGATCCGGCACGTTTGCAAACATTGTTCCAACGGGCCCACGAGGTACTGCAACGGGAAGTCTTCGGCAATGGGACGTTGCGCAGCATAGGTCATGCATTGGTGCAGGCGTGGCGTCGAGCTGCCCGAGCCGGTCAAGACTACGATCTGCCGCGTTTTGTACAAGCCGTGGAGCAGGCATGTGCCGCTTGGGCTGATCTGTGCGACTCGCTCCCGATGTGGCTGGACGAACTGGGGCGACGCCGCGAGGCCTGCGACCTGTTCTTGCGCTGGATCGCCAGCGGCCAGATTTCCGCTTTTGCCCTGACCGAACCGTCAGCGGGCTCGGACACTGCCCGTGTGGCTACTCGCGCGGTACGTCGCTCCGTCCCCTTGACGCCTGAGCCCGACGGCTCGTATCGCTTCGAGCCGGCGACCGGTACCGGCTGGCGACGGCTGCTCGATGCACGCCGGCTGATTTTCCAGGGCGATACGGTGTACTATCGGTGGCACGACGATAGCCCACCCGCCCCCCTTTGTTTCGATGAGTACGACTACGAAACCGACGATCCCAGTCGGCAACGCTATTATCTAGCCGCCGGGCACAAAGTCTATTTCACCGATATCGCACAGATCCGCGAGCGTGACGGCTGCTTGTGGTACGACTATTGGGAGGTAACCGGCGCGAAAATGTGGATCACCAACGGACGCATCGCCGGAGTGATGTGCTTGTACGCGCGCACCGAGCAAGGGGTCACTGGTTTTATGGTAGACCGGCATGCCGAAGGGCTTGTGGTGGGCAAAGATGAGGCCAAAATGGGCCAGCGCGGCTCGCCCACCAACGAGCTGTCTCTACAAGCGGTGCGCGTGCCGTTGGAGAACGTTCTGGGTCTCGAAGGACGGGGGCAGGTGAACGCCCTGGAAACCCTCAATGTGGGCCGTGCCGGGTTGGCCGTATCCGCCGTGGCCCAGATGCCAGGACTCGAGGCTATGGCAGAACAGGCACTGGCCGCATCGCCCCCTGAGCAGACGGCTTGCCCGCAAGATAGCCAGCCGCGCAGGAACGACGTCCTGTCCACCGACGGCAGCGGCTGGCACGTGCAAGAAACCGCGCCCCACGCGACGGACTTATACCAGGCCCGGATCCATCGTATGCGTGTCTTGCGGGTAATCGCCGAAGCCCTGGCTTTCGACATGGTCGGTCGTTTCGAGCATAAGCAAACCCGCTCGGTGCGCATGGAGTCGGCGATCGCCAAGATGTTGGTCAGCGAGTTGCTCCACGAAAGCATCGAATTGGCCGAGGACGTCTGTGGGCCGGCTGGCCAGACCCACCGCTATCTGCTGGAAAAGCGCAAACGCGATGCCCGCATCCTCAATATTTACGAAGGGACTAACGAAGTCCAGCGCTTTTTCATCTTGAAAGATTTGCTGTCGGAGCTGGCACCGAGGCTCGGTGCAGAACCAGGAACGCACTTGGCAAGGGCAGCAGAGACCGGTCGGGAGCAGTTCCGGTCCTGGATCGCCCAGCTTGATGAGCTGTGCCAGGCGTGCGTCCGCTGCCTGGCGGAAGCGCAGACTCGACTGGGTGCCGAGCTCTGGCAAAATCCGAACCTGCAGCCCGACGGCTTTTTGCTGGCCGAGGCAATAGCCTGGCTCAAAGCGGCCGACAGCGTTTGTGCACGCCATGCTTGGTTGCGAAGGCGTCTGCAGGCACAGAGCGATCCGGCCGAAGTCGTGCACACATACCGCCGGACGCTGGACTTGCTGGACGAGGCGTGTGCGCTGTGCCTCGGCGAAGTGGAACGCCGCCTGCAAGCCTGGGGCGCCGCTTTGCAGCGTCTCGAGCAAGGATATTACCACCCGGTCATAGCCGCAGGCGCACGCTTGCTCCGTTCCCACGCCGCTGCTCGCGACATCGGCATGGAAAATCGAACCGAAGCACCGGTCCGGATCCTGACGGTGCTCGAGCCGGAGTGGGGTGCAGCCCCTCAGCCGGCTGTGTGCGATGGCGAGCTCTTGGATTATTACGTTGCTTTCACCAGGTCTAGTATGTCCGCACTGGAACAGGCATTGCGCATCCGTGATGCGGCTCCCGACCGGGTGAGCGTGTACGTAGCTTGTGCTATGCCCCCGCGCGGTACACACCTGGCACGCGAGCTCCTGGCCTGCGGCGTCCACAAAGTGTATATGCTGGTCTTGCCCAGCGACACGGTGCCGCCGGAACAAATGGCTTGCCTCCTGGCGCGTCGTCTGCGCCAAGAACACGAGCCGATAGATGTGCTGGTCGGAGGTGCCGGTGCCGGCTCGCAAAAACACGGCTGCCTGACCACAGCATTGGCTGGGATCTTGCGCATCCCGTCCGCCGGGGTCGCAGAAGAATTGGTCCTTACTGTGACCGAACAAACGCGCCGACTCTGTCTCGGCCGGCACGGGGCGCGGCGCGGGGACAAACCGCTCCCGGCCTTCGTAGCCCTCGAGCGCGACGTGCCCTTGCGCGATTTTCGTATCGAGGCCTTTCAATCCGCCGATCCCGGACGCGTGGTGCTCGTTGATTGGCCCGCCGACGAGCCGATCTGGCCGATGCGTTGGCTCGCCGGTCAGGAAGTCGCCAAGGACGAACAAGTACCCGCCGTCGCGCACGTCGGTCCCGAAGAGGCGGCCCGATTGATTCGCTGCGCATTGGGCCTCGGGCCCGCTGAAGGTACGGCGCTGCCCACCGATGGCAGCGCGGTCGCTGCCCCCTGGGCCACGGAAGAAGTGGAAGATGCCCAACTTCTTGCCGATGCTCAGGCAGTGGCCATTGTGCGCGCTGACAGTGCAGGGCGTCTCGGTCCGGGTGCGCAAGCAGCTTTTTCTTGGATCCATGCCCTCGCCCAGCAGCCGAGCTCTGTCTGGGCTTGGGTCTTCGCCAGGCAGGACGAAGCGACCTGGGCGCATGTGGCGCAGGCTCTGGCTCTGGCAGGCATAGAGCGTGCCCTTCTGGTCCCGACGCCTGCCGAGATGCTCGATCAAACTGACTGGTTGCTCGCCATGGCTCAGTCGCTGGTGCTGCCCAGGATGCCGCACGCGCGTTGGGTGATCGCCGAAACCTGGGCCGAGTCCGTCCTCAGCAGATGGCGCGAAGAGCACGGCGGCGGCCTCTTGGCGCTGCGCTTGCGTCAGCTGGACCGAGGAGCCGGCGCCGAGGCGATCGCCGTGTTCGGACGCGGTCGGCTGCGCTGTCGGCACCGATTGCAGGCCAGCCCCGGCGCACCCTGCTGGCTCGGTCTGGCCGAAGACGCTCAAGCGATCCCCTATACCCCTAGCGCCGCTGCCGCCGGAAAGTGGTACGTCTGGCGCACGGCTTTGGCCCGATGGGACGTCGCCTCCATGGCCCGTCTTTTGGAAGCGCTCCGACTCGAGTCCGGTGTCACCCGTTTGGCCGACGCCGACTTTATCATTGACGTCGGCTACGGCATCGGCAACCGCGATGGATACGAGCAGGTGATTGAACCATTGGAAAAAGCCTTGCGTGCTCTCGGTGTGCGCGGCCTGGCTATAGGCGGCTCGCGCAAAGTCACCGAAGAGCTTCACCTCTTGCCTCCGGACCGGCAGATCGGCCAGTCCGGTCAGGCTGTGCGCCCGCGCATCCTTTTGGCCATCGGCATCAGTGGCGCCCCGCAGCACCTCAATTACATAGATCCCAACACCGTGATTGTCGCTTTCAATCGCGATCCGGAAGCGCCTATTATGACCCTCAATCGGCGCCAACCCAGACCGCGAGTCTACCCCGTGCTCGGCGATTTGTTCGAGACGGTCCCTGCCTTGGTCGCCGCCTTGCTCGCGGAAGCCGGCGCCGCTTCTCGTACCCCGTGAACACAACCTGCCTGCCCGCGCCTTGTACCTCGGGTGATCCGCCGCGCGCGACTATCTAGGTGATTCGGAACGGCTCGCCAAATGGGTGCACGTCCCGCGTTTCATCCCGCGGCGGTCGCAAAAAACACCGCTTGTCCATGTCGGCGGCGGGCACGAGCATAGCGCCGCTGCTTCGTACCCCGACCATCGCCGGAGGGGCTTCCTGATTGCATCCGTCGAACGGACGCTAGACGTCTCTTCAGCGCCACACATGCCAGCTACAATAGCGGCATTGGATAGCTGACGCCGCCGAATGGAGCAGTTAGCGGGTTCTTGCCGCATACGCCGGCTAGGAGTCGAAGCCGTGTACTGGCCATGGGTGGAAAAGGATGGGGAGCAATTACGGGTACGGCTCGTTCCACTGACTACGGCCGAAGGACTGACTGTACCCGCTGTCCTGGCGAGCTTGCAGGCGCTCGGATCAGCCGCTTCCCCTACTTCTGCCACGCCGCCGATACTGAGTCCTCTCGGTAGTATTTGGGCGCTGCAAGTGACGATCGTGCAAGCCAGGGAAAAAGGCGAACTGGACTGGTTCGCGGGCGTTGCCGACCATCCGACGTGGCGCCGTGCTCTAGCTGGCCTGCTTGTGCAAATTCAGCGATCAGGAATTGGGTGGCAAAAGCTGGCCACAGAATGGTCTCAGCCCGATAGCAAAGAGCTGGCTCGACTATTGCAAATGGCGGCCGCACGGTTTGCCACCCCGTGGCAGATTGCATGGCAATTGGTCGAGCTTCTTCGCGATGGCCATGTTCTTCCCCAGGCGCTGGCAGACGTTTCCCGCTTGGCAGTTGATTGCCGGCATCTCGAGCCTGGCATCTGGGAGCGGGAACTAGTGGAGGCGGCTTTGAGCCGCGGATGGTCGGCAGAAGTGTTCCTGTCTATGCCGCCTGCCAGTGCTGGACTACAGGAAAACGTATCCCTGTGGTCGCTCAATGCACCATGGCTCCAGGGGCTGCAAGCCCGATTTGCCGGTCGGCTCGTGCTCACGTATCCGCGTGCGTTGCCGAGAGCGCCGACCGATACGGCGTTGCGTATGCTGCAGGACTGTTGGCCCGAAATCCCGACCGAACTCCCCTGCGATGGCACTGTGAAGTTGATCGCCGCAGCCAGCGGATTGCTCGAGGCCAATTGGATCGCGCGCGACGTCGCCCGGAGGGCCGAACGTAAGCCCGGCTCGACAATGGCTATCGCCGTGCGCGATGCCGCCAGCTATCTTCCTTTGTTGGCCGACCAATTGGACCGCTTGCGCATAACGTGGGAGTCGAATCTGGCTTTGCCTTTTGCGCGCAGCCCGGTTTGCCGACATGCGCGAGCCGTCATCGAGGCAGCCAAGGAAAACTGGCCGTTGGAGCAGCTTTTGCAGGTCCTAGGTAGCCCGTTTTTTCCGCCTGCTGTGCTCAGTAATGTTTCCCTGGCGCGCATGAAGCGGTTCTTGCACCACGTTCGGTACGTGGACGACAAGGTCTCGCCGATTCATCTTTTGCCCCAGCGTTGGCAACGAATCGAAAAGCTCGGCGGCTCCCATGCCGTACAAGCCGCGGAGGAAGTGGACAGTTTCTGTCGCGCTTTGGTCGAAGTGTTGCCCAACGTACAGCGGCCTGGGGGCGTGCAAACGGCCCTTCACGCTCCTGTTTCAGCAGAGGATATCTGCCGCGTGCTCGACAAGTTGACAAAACCGATACGCGCCGTGTGCGATTCCGGCTGCTCCGCGATCGTAGTGACACTCGAGCGCGAGTGGGCCATCCTACGACAGGCAATCGAGACAGCCGGTCGAGCCTGGCAGGCGTGTGGTCTGGCAGGGGGCACTTGGGAGCAATGGGTGGAGTATTTCCAGGAACTGCACGGGTTGGCTCACCCGTGTGCGCAGACTCGGCCAAGAGAGCAGGGGCCTGTAGTGCGGGTGGTTGGTTTAGCCGAAGCCGTTTCCCTCGAGCCTGAGGTGTTGTATGCCCCAGGCTGGCACGACCGCTATGGACACGGGGTAGACGCTTGGGGCAATCCGGCACCGGACCATGCGGTGGCACTGCTCTCCGCGGCCACACGGGAGCAACTGTCTGCACTTGCCGATTCGTCTTGGGGCGCTGACCGGCTCGAGGCCGAGGAGCGGGCGCGGTGGGCCGGGTTGCTGGCGCCCTCCGAGTGCCTGGTGCTGACTGCTCCGGTGGCGGAGGACGCCGATCGAGAGTTCGGTCCGGGAGAGCTGTTCTTTGTCTTGAAAACCGCGCTCAAAGAGCCAGAAGAGCCGGCGCCCGAAGAGCGCACGCTGTGCCCAGCTGCAGTCCGAGGCGTTCAGTTTACGCATACTTATTCCCGACTGGTGCCGCCTTTGCCGGACTGCCGCACCGAGGACGAGTTCCAGGCTCGGCTAGCGCTCGTTACTACCCAGCCTGGCAACGTAGTCGCCGGCGCGGTGCCGGATGGATGGCAATCGGTGGACTTGCAGAGTGAACGGCAGCTGAGCATCGAAAAGCTGCGAGAACATTGGTCCGATCCCGCGACGCAGCGCTGGCTACGGGGTGCGGCTATCGAACGATGCCGGGACGAGGCACTCAGGCGCAAACATCCTTCGCCGTGGATGGGTCATTTGGGGTCAGCAGCCCGGCTGCAAATGCTTCGGGAAAAAGAAGTGCAAGACGCCTATGCCATTGACTCGCGCGAGCCGCAGGAATATGCGAGATGTCCTTTCCGATATCTGGTAGCTCGACTGCTCCAGGAGCATTGGCTCGAAGACGCGGAAGGTGGAAGACGCAAGCGCTTCGGTGCGTTGATCCATCGAATTCTCCAGTGCTACGGCGCTAGAGTCAGCCAGCTTGAACGTCACGATTGGGAACACCTGGAGCAGCTTGCCCGCGCGTGTTTCGACGAGTTCTGGCAAGGCGCCTTCTGGGGCGGCGATTTCTGGCGCGTCCGCGAATGGGAATGGGTCGTGGCTCGTTTGCGGCGCGCCTTGGAGCTGGCAAAGCAGGACGAGGATCAATGGCGTATACGCCACGTCGAACTCGGCCTCGACGACGTCGTTATCCGGCTCGACGACACCCGCAAGCTCCGCTTGTCCGCACGGATTGACCGCATAGATGTGGCAGCCAACGGCGACGCCTTGCGGATCGTAGATTACAAAACTGGCCGAAAGCGCAACGGACTGGACAAACTCTTTGCCCAAGGCATCGAGCAGCAGGTGTATCTCTATCGGCTGGCCCTGGCTACCGCCTGGAAGGAAGGGACAAGGTTGCGCGACAGACTGGGATTGCCCAGCGACTGGCCGACTATCGAAAGCCGCATCCGCGGCCAGTACGTCTACTTGCACGAGGGAGAGGTGCAAGAAATTGCCTATTCGGCAGGGGACGACGAGCGCATACGCGAGCATCTGTGCAAACTGCACGAAGGACTCAGTGCCGGGCGTTTTCCGGTAGAGCCGGCGTCGCCGGATGAGTGTCGTCGGTGTTTTTTCGGTGCGGTTTGTCGGATTGACCAGCATCGGCCAGGCGGTGCCGGCGATGCGGCACAAGCCGGCGCATCTGCTGGCGAAATAGAGGGGTCGTCGTGACGCGTTCCGAAGTGAGCGAGGAGTGCCAACGCATTGTCGAGGAAGTGTCGGCTCGGCACAGCCCAGCGGTGATATCCGCAGGGGCTGGGACGGGCAAGACGGCCTTGTGCTGTTGCCTGGCCAGGCAGGCCGTGGCTCAGGGGATGGCTCGGCCCGATCAGATAGTGTGCATCACCTTCACGCGGGCGGCTGCTCGCGAGATCCGCGATCGAGTGCGTCAGGCGGCCTTGGCCGACCGGCAGCCGCAGCACCTGCTGCGCGCATGGGATCGGGCCTGGATCGGTACCATCCACCATTTCGCTCGCCGGCTCGTGCACTCGCACCCGCGCGAGGCAGGGATAGACCTAAATGCCGACATCCTCGACGAGGCCGAAGCCGACCGATTGGTGCGCCGCGCTGTCGAGCTGGCGCTCTTGGAACTTTCGCCGCAGGAACACGAGCTTTTTGCGCGGACGCTGGCGCATTACCCTTGGGAGTCCTCCGGCAATGCATCGGAAAGTTCCCTGAGTGCATCCTTGATCAAAGCCTTTTGTGCATGGAGGGCAATCGGCCGCGACAAAAGTGTCTTGTACGACAAGCTCGAGGAAAACTGGGGTACGGACAGCACGATCGGCCGATCTTTTGCCGCTCTTTTGGAAGCTACAGGCTGGCATTACGATCGCCTCAGGCGGGGACGCATGGATTATGATTCGTTGATCGTGAACGCAACGCTTTTAATACGGCACCACGCGGATATAGCGCAGACGTACCGCCGGCTTTTCAAGCTTATAATCGTTGACGAGGCGCAAGATACCGATGAACAACAGATGCAACTGCTGGAATCACTATGTCACAGCCCAGACGGTCCTATGCTGGTGCTCGTCGGGGATGTCAAGCAAGCCCTCTATGGTTTCCGCGGCGCTCAAAGTGACCTTTTTGAACGGCGCGTCGAACAGGCAGAGCGAGAAGGACGGTTATGGTGTTTGACCACCAATTTTCGCTCGGTGCCTGGGATTATAAACTTCGTCAATGACTTGACCCCCCGTTTGTTTCGAGAATGTGCCTCGCCGATAGTTGCGCCTTTGCAACCGCATCGTTCGTCGCACGATGGCCGACATGCAGTGTGGTGCCTTTATCGTCAGGAACCTGCTGGGGGTACTGCAGGCGTGCGCCGAAGGACGGAGGCTAGAGACGTCGCGCGCCTGATCGCTTGGCTCACGGACGAGCAGACGCCTGGCTCTGCGTCTAACCGAATGGGAAGCGCGGACGAGTGCCAAGCGAAGGACCTACCCAGGATCCGTCAGTTCGGCGACATCGCTATCCTGATGCCAGCGGCAAAATCCATCATGGACATTTATGTGGAAGAGCTCGAGCGGCTGCGGATCCCCTGTGTGGCGGCGCGCGGGCAGGAGCCGCACGAGCTGGCCGATGTCCAGGAGCTATTAGCTTTTCTGCGCGTGCTGCACGATCCGCAGGACCGTCTCGCCTGGGCGGAGCTTTTGCGGCATCCTCTCGTCGGTTGGACCGATGCCCAATGGGCTGAGGCTCTGGACCATCCTGCGGATGATTCCTCCGGGCTCGTGGATCGGCTGCCGGACTGGTTGCGAGAACTGTACCTAAAGGCTGAACAAAAGCGCGATCGCGTACCGCTGGCAAGCCTGATTCGGCTGTATTATGACGCGAGCGGGCAGTGGGCGTTGAGCGCCACGCGGCGCATGCCCTTGCGGCGCTGGCAGGTTTTGGCCGACGTCCTCGAGCTGGCTTGCGAAGCCGATCGCCGCGGCTTGACCCTGGGCGCGGCTATTCCGTTCGTGCAGCAGCGGCTGGCTACCAGGTACGCCAGACCCCGCGTCGGATCCGATGTTTGCACCGCCGTCCAGCTGCTGACTATTCACGGCGCCAAGGGATTGGAGTTTTCTGTCGTTATCCTCGTAGATTGTTATTCTGCCGGCCAGGGTAAAACGGTCAGCGACGCTATCGTCTTCGATCGGCAATTAGGACTGGTCGGCAAGCTACCAGCGGATGCGGGAGAAGGCGCAGGAGCGCGCAGGCCCTCTCGATACCGCGATACGCCCGGCTACCAAAAGTGGCATGATATTGACAAAAGCCTTCGGGAGAAAGACTCGCGCCGGCAGTTGTATGTGGCAGTGACACGGGCCCGCGATCTGCTTGTACTGGTATGTTACTCACAAAACTCGCGCCAAGGCAAAGGTAGGAAATCTAATTGGCTCGAGTATCTCTTGCCCAATGGCAATTTCTCGCCCGAGCAGATTGCGAATATACGTTATATAGAAGCTCACAATCTACCGGACCCACAAAGTAAAGACGACACGCGTCTGTTGCGTATAGAGGAGCTCGGCGACCCATACACAGGCCTGAGGAATCCTTTCGTATCTTGAGGCACTCGGTTAAGGCAATCTATTATAAAATCCTGGAGACGCCGGCGTCGAGTCCAGTTGGCTTCAGGGCTAGTGTCCAAGTAGTGTCTTGCAATATAAGCCGGCAGCTTTTATAGTTTCACACGTGCCAAGTAGATGCTCGTTTTGCCTTCGTGAGAGCTATAGTAACTGATCCACAGCTCGCCGTTATGCCAGACCAAGCCCGGGTAGCTGGTATCGCCGCCGGAGGGAAGCGTCAGGGCAGGCGCGAGCGTGCCCCGCTGCACATCGAGGCGGGCGAGGACCGTGGAAGGTTTGCCTTGGGCCATGCGGCGGCCGCAGGCCCACCAGTCGCCGGTGGGCAGTCGGATCAGGTGCGGGCCACCGAAATACAGACCCAAATCGTGCCACTGCCACTGGAGATAAGGGGGGTGGCTGACCCCGAGCAAGGCGGAGTTAGGCGTCCCGTCCCGTCGTTGCAAGCAGTACATCGTGTCATGGGCAAAAGCCAAACTGGCTTCGGTGCAGTTGACCGGCTCGAAATCGGTGACTTTCTCCCACTGGCGGCCGTCGCCGCTTTTGGCGAGAAATGCCCGGTATCGCTGTCCTGGTGGGTGTACGTAGGCAACGCCGTAGGCAATACCTTTGTGCCAGGTTACGCGCCACAGCCAGTGCCAGCTGTCGAGTACCTTGTGGGGAGGCGTCCACGTGCTGCCGTCTTTGGAAAAACAGACGCACGAATAGTGGTCGGTCAGCGGATTGCGGCTGGCAGGGACGGCGGCGCCTGCCACGAGCATGAGATGTCCGTGGGGTGTGATCGAAAGTTTGGGGTCACGCAGATCTACGTTGTCTAGGCCGATCGCGGCGCAGGACTGCCAGCGGTGGCCGTCTTCCGAGACGAGGACACGGATAATACCCGCGCCGGCGGCGTGGCCAGTGCCTTCGCGGAAAACGCAATACCAGCGGTCACGCCAACGGATCAGATCGGTAAAGGCGTTGTGCGGTGCACGGTCCCAGATCTTTTGGACTGCCACCAGGGTAACTTCGGCCGGCCCTCGGTCGGCACACAGGGAGAAGCAGGTCGTGCCGAGCAAGCCGATGATAATGATCCAGCGGCGCATGACGATCTCCTTTCGTGAGCCACTGCTTCATGGGCGAACTTGCGGGCATGGTACGTTTTTTTTGGGCCGACTGGTCGTGCTGGGCCTGATGCCGCTCGGGGAAGCATGCCTGTCCGGTAGCGGTCAATCCAGGTGTTGTTCGGCTAACCAACGTTCGGCGTCCAGGGCAGCCATGCATCCGGTACCGGCAGCGGTGACAGCCTGGCGATAGCGGCTGTCGGCGACATCGCCGGCAGCAAATACCCCGGGCACGCTCGTAGTCGTGCGGTGTGGCTCGGTCCAGACGATGTAGCCCTTTTCGTCCAGCTGCACTTGTCCTTGGAGGAAATCGGTATTGGGCGTATGGCCGATGGCGAGAAAGACTCCGCTGACCGCTAGGTCTTCGCGGCTGTCGTCCACCGTGCTGCGCAAGCGCACGCCGGTCACGCCATCGCGGTCGTTGCCCAGAATTTCCTCGACGACGCGGTTCCAACGCACTTCGATTTTAGGATTGTTGAACAATCTGGCCTGCATGATTTTGCTGGCTCGCAGCTGATCGCGTCGGTGGACGACGTAGACGCGGCTGGCGAATTTGGCCAGGTAGGTGCTTTCTTCGACGGCAGAGTCTCCGCCGCCGACCACGGCCAGCGGACGATTGCGAAAACGCGGCAAAGCGCCGTCGCACACAGCGCACGCCGACACGCCATTGTTTTTGAAGCGCTCTTCCGATGGCAGACCCAGGTAATTGGCCCTGGCGCCTGTGGCCACGATCACAGCCAGGGTCTCGACGACCTGCCCAGCGCCGCTGCGCAAAACAAAAGGGTGCCTTCGAAAATCCACAGCGACGATATCGTCGGTAACGACGCGCGTGCCGAAATGCAGTGCCTGCTGCCGCATGAATTCCATCAATTCTGGACCGTAGATCGAGCGTTTGGCGACGGCGTGCTTGCCGGTGTACCAGTGCTCCAGAAGCTGAAAACGCTCTTCGGGCAGTGCCGAGCGAGCAAACTCTGCTAGAGCCTGTGGCAGCACGTGCGGAAAGCCCGGATAATTCTCGACTTCGGTCGTCAAAGCCAGCTGGCCCAGAGGCAAGGTACCTTTGAGGCGGTTTTCCTCGCTGATGGCTCCCTCGAAGACGAGCGGCTGCAAATTGGCGCGTGCTGCATAAATCGCCGCCGTCCACCCCGCTGGTCCGGATCCGATGATGACCAGTTTTTCCGCCATCGTCCCATCCTTTCTGCTTGCCGCGCTCAGCCGAGATTGTAGAGCCACAGGCAACGTGGTCAATGCGTGCCGGCGCTGCACAGGGCTGCGGAAATTGCACGTGGACGAGCCTGCAGCGTCCCCGCACGATCGGTCGGCCAGGACGGTGCCCCGATCCGAACGATCCCGGCAAGTCGTATCATAACCAGAGCAGACATCGGCCGGTGATTTTCGAGCAGGGGCAACGTATGGGGTATCAACCAGACTTCGAGGATTTCGCACGCCTGGCGGCGGAACACACGTGCGTGCCGGTATATCGCCGATTGATGGCGGACAGCCTCACGCCGGTCAGCGCTTTCCGCGCTTTGCATCCGGGCGAGTGGGGTTTTCTGTTCGAGAGCGTGATCGGCGGGGAGCGCATCGGGCGCTATAGTTTTTTGGGGACGCGGCCTTTCATGACCTGCCAAGCCTACGGACACCGCGTCGAAGTCCAATATTGGCAAGACGAAATACCGGCAGCAACGCAGGCGCTCGAGCATGCCGACCCGCTGAAGCTATTGGAAGAGCTGATAACGCGCTATCGTGCGCCTCATCTAACGGGCTTGCCCCGATTTACCGGAGGCGCCGTGGGCTACGCGGCCTACGATGCGGTGCGCTACACCGAACGGCTGCCGGCGCCTCCCCCGGACGACAGGCATCTGCCCGATTTGTCTTTTGGCTTTTATGACGCGATGATCATCTTCGACCACATTTTCAAGACGGTTTATGTGGTCGCCCAGGCGCACGCAAAGGACAAGAGCGATCTGCGGGCGGCATATCGCCAAGCTTGTGCACGGGTGGATCGTTTGGTGGAGCAATTGGAGCGGTCGCCTAGTGACCTGGCGCCGATAGACGTGCCCGCCGCGGTGGATTGCGCAGACGGAAGTCGCTTATGGCGCAGCAATTTTCCCCGCGAGCGATTTCTGGCAGCCGTGGAAAAGTGCAAAGAGTACATCCGGGCTGGGGATATCTTCCAGGTAGTGATCAGTCAGCGTTTGGAACGAGAAAGCCAAGCGCGCCCCTTCGATATCTACCGGACGCTCCGCATAGTCAATCCCAGTCCTTTTATGTTCTTTCTGCGACACGGCGACCTGTATCTGGTAGGTGCTTCGCCGGAGATCATGGTGCGCGTCGAAGGCGACTTGGTCACCATCCGGCCGCTAGCCGGAACTCGACGACGCGGTCGTACCGAAGAAGAGGATCGTCTGCTGGAGCGGGAGCTGCTGGCCGATCCAAAAGAGCGGGCCGAACACATTATGCTGGTGGACTTGGGCCGCAACGACATCGGGCGCATAGCCCGGTTCGGTACCGTGCAGGTGAGCGATGTGATGGTGGTGGAAAGGTACAGCCATGTGATGCATATCACGAGCAATGTGACCGGCCGGCTGCGCCCAGAATGCAATGCGTTCGATGCTTTGCGCGCCTGTTTGCCGGCGGGCACAGTGACCGGCGCCCCGAAAGTCCGAGCCATGGAGATCATAGACGAACTCGAGCCGCATCGCCGTGGACCCTATGCCGGCGCCGTGGGATATATAGACTTCAGCGGCAATATGGATACGTGCATCGCATTGCGCACCTTGGTCATGAAGGGCAACCAGTGTCATCTCCAGGCAGGTGCCGGGATCGTTTACGACAGCATCCCCGAGCGGGAATACGAAGAGACACTCAATAAAGCGCGCGGACTGATGCGCGCCATCGAGTTGGCAGAGAACCTAACCCCGATTGCCAGGGCATCGCAGGCGTCCATAGGGGTGCACTGACACCAGCTGCTCGCGGCGGGTGCGTCGCCCGGTCTGAGTGGATCTGCCCGGCGATCTCGAGCCATAGGACGGCTTTTTGCCTTGGGCATGAACCCGTAGAGAATTCGAGGAAATGACACGGCGTCCGTTAGCCGATCGGCATGTGGCTGTCGTAGAGACACGGGAGCTGGACGAACTGGTGCAGCTCTTGCAAGAGCAGGGGGCTTGCGTATTTCGTTGCCCCTTGATAGCGATCCAGGATCATTCCGACCGGGACCATGTCAAAAAGTGGCTCGAGTCCTTGCTCGCGGGGCGTATGGATTGGCTCATTCTCATGACCGGCGAGGCCCTACGCAGGCTGGCACGGGTGGCTGAGCAAGAAGGACTCATGCCATCGTTTTTGGATAGTCTGCGCAAAGTGCGCAAAATAACACGCGGTCCCAAGCCAGTCCGGGCGCTCAGAGAATTGGGGCTGACACCCGATATGACAGCCCCTATGCCCACCACAGCCGGAGTCATTGCCGCACTGGCCCAGGAGCCACTGCAGGGGAAGACCGTCGGCTATACGCTCTACGGCGCCGCCAATCCTGAATTGGCTGACTGGCTTGCGAGTTCAGGTGCTGTCGGATTGCCGGTCATGCCTTATGTCTACGAACCGGCGACCAATCCAGAACGTGTCGCCGCGCTCATTGACCTGCTCAGTCCGGTGGAGAAAAAGACCGTCCTCGATGCGGATAGCGGCAGGGTCTTATTCCACCTGGAAGCGATTGTCTTTACCAGTTCCCCCCAGGTGGATCAGCTGGTGGCGATGGCCCGAGGTATAGGCAAAGAGCAACAATTGCGGCAGGGGTTGGCCCGAACGTGTATAGCGGCGGTGGGCCCTGTGGTGGCTGCGCGACTGACCGAGCTTTTGGGCATAGCGCCGCAAGTTTGCCCGGAGAAGGGTTTCGTCATGAAGAATCTGGTCCATCACCTGGCCCGCTGGTTCGAAAAAGGTGCACCAGAGTAACCAGCTCTTTTCGGGCAGTCCGTCGCAGGGGCCTGAGGCGCAACATGAAAAAGCTGCCCCCTGGAGGCGGGGCTCAGAAATCCATGACGCCTGCCCCTGGACAAGAGCCGAAATTGCGCCGGCGGCGCTAGTGCACCGTTCGTTATGTGGCCCCTAGCGCTGCGTCGCTGCTTCGTTTACAGCGTGCCTATGAACCACGATACAGCAGCGAAAACCCGACAGCCGGTCTTGGCGAGTTCTCCGACCCTGTACGTCTCTAGCCTGTGGCTATGGATCCAGGCTGGTAAAGACTATTTCTTGCGTCCGACGCACTGCGGCCCTTCTTTCGGATCATGCTTTTCGGTGATGTGGGCGGGTCCGCCTTGCGCTTTCAACTCTGCGGATTTTTCGGCATTGAGCTGGATATAGCTCTGCCACTGAGCCGGGACATTGGCCTCGGCGAAAATCGCTTCTACTGGGCACTCGGGGACGCAGGCTTCACAGTCTATGCAATCCACCGGATCTATATACAGCATCACGTCGTCTTGATAAAAGCACTCGACGGGACAGACGACACAGCAGTCGGTGTATTTGCAATCATAGCACGGCGCGGTGACGACATGAGTCATACGATTTCCTTTCGTTTCGCTACGAGGGGTCTATCCGGCAAACCCTAACCCCCGCGTGCGCTCGAGTCCCCGTTGACGTCTCGACACGTTGGTCCGGGCACCTGCTTCAGGGTCCCGGCAAGCCCCGCCGGTAGGGCGTACACTTACCCTTATCATTATCGTCAGCTATGTTGCGTGTCCAGAAGGATAATCGGTTTTGCTCCCGACTGGCACCGCCGCTTTGTGTGTGCCGGGTAAGGTTTCACGAGAGGGGGCGGTTTCTTCGTAAGTTGCGTTGCACTTTTCGTGCAGCCAGAGTGTGGATACGCCGCCACAAGGCTTTCCACGCTGGTTTATGAGTGCCTAAGTAGGTAAAAAGGAAGCGCAGCCAATCGGCACGCCCCAGTCGGCGATCTCCGCGGAAGCTAACGTACAGCCGAGCCAAATCCCTAGCCCGTCGAGCTAGGCTCAGGCAGCCTAGTCGCACGTGGGTAACATCTACAAAAAAAATGCGTGGGCCAGCGGACCGGTATTGGACGAGTATATTGCTCGCTTTGAGGTCGGGATGGCTGAATCCGCGCTCGTGTGCCAGTCGAAGCAAGCGCGCTATGGAACAGCCTAGTTGGCGCAGCAGGTGCTTTTCGTTCATTTGCTCGGCATATTCGCGCAAGGTTACGGCGTCTTCCAGCTTTTCGAGAACCAGAAAACTGGCGGAAACTCCCAGCCAAGAGCGGCGTTCGATCAGGGCCAGGGGTTTGGCAGTGGGCAATTGTGCTTCGAGCAATTGCCAGCCTGCCAGCCAAGCCCGGCGAGCCAAGCTCTGGTAGCGTCGGCCTAGTCGAGACCAAAAGCTTTTGCCTCGGCCGAAGCTTTTGACTATCACTGGTTTATGCCAGCCTGGCATTTGTACTTCGGCAGTCGTACCACTGGCGCTCGATTTGATGAGTCGGCAACTTGGGAAAAGCTGTCCGTTTTGTGCTATCTGCAGGCACGCGTGGGCTACCGATCGGGGTAACGTCGAGGCAGCCCAGAGATGCCAATGACCAAGTTGGAGGCGATAAACGCGTCGTGACGGGCTGATGTAACGCTTATTAGCCCGGCGCCAATAGCGCACACACCCCTTGCGCATGGCACGTTCGATGGCGCGCGCCCAGCGAAAAACATCCGTGCGTGCGATGCTCAAAGTACGACGATGGTGCCGATAAGCCTCCAGAAAGCGTCTTCTCTCGGTTTTGTGCGTAAGCAAAGCCACGCTTTGCCCCAGCAACGCCAAATTGGCCCGAGTGCGACAGGTGTTCATGGTGCGGCGCTTCACTTCGCGGAAGTCCAAAAGCACCACCTGGGCGCCTTCGGGACTGTACCAGATCAAGAGGTTGTCCGCGTGCAAATCGTGGTGGCAAAGACCGAGGTCGTGCAGCCGAGCGACCAAACGGGCCGTCTGTTCGATGATCCTGTTTCGGAAAGGGGCCGCTGCATCTGTTTCAGAGGCGGCGCGTTTTCTCAGGAGGTCTGCCAGCGTTTCCGCAGGATTCAGAGCCGCCGAGACGATCAACGTGGTCCCATCCGGCAAACGGCCCCATGCCAATGCAGGCGGTACCGGGACACCCCGGTTTTCGAGCCGAAGTGCCGTGACGAACTCATGGTGCGCAGGATCGCAGCCCAGGAACGCCCGCAGGCAATGTAGCCACCGTGTCGGGCGGTACAGTTTGACATACCACCTGTCCTCGGCAAGGTGCAACCGGTACACCGAGCGATAGGGGGTCTCCTTGACTGCCTGCACCGTGTCGGTCCGGCCGTTTTGCAGATATTCAGCCAAGGGAATAGGCAAGACATGGGCTATATCGCTACGTACCAGCCAGTGCTCGCCGTGACTGTTCAGGTGCATCCAGAGCTGCTCGGCCTTGGATGCCGGGGCGTAGTCCATGGCCGGTCGAGCCCATGTCACGCTGCCGGTCGCCACGAGGCGGCGTGGCGGAAGATTCGCAGCCATCGCTCTGCACCTTCCTTTGTGCTGTAGCTGGCTTCGACCAGCTTGCGGCCTTGTAGGCCCATGTGTCGTCGCAAGTCGGGCCGTTGCGCCAGCAGGGTCAGTGCCTCGATCCAGTGCTGTGGATGGTCAGCGAGAAAGCCCTGGACGCCTGGGCGCACCAAGCGCGCTTGTTCGCCTACCGGATTGGCCACCACGGGCAGACCAGCCGCCAAGTATTGCAGGATTTTGAGCCCGCATTTGCCTCGGCTCCAGTCGTCATCGGGCAGCCAGCTGATGCCAATATGTGCTCGGGCGAGGTACTCTACTTCCGAACTCTCGGACCAGGGGACGGGGATCACCGGCAAGTGGTCGAATTGGGGAAAACGATCGCAAATCACGTACAGCCGGGCGTGAGGGAGCGCCTGGCCGATACGTTCCATCAATTCTCGGCACATCTGGAAACAGCGCACAGTACTGTGCGAGCCGATCCAGACCAGCCGTATTTCATCCGGGCACTGGTCTTGTGAGGCCAGCCGATACCGTTGCGGATCCACACAGGTGGGGACGATATGGACCTGCGCGGACGTGGCATAACGGCGTGCCGCAGCAGCCAAGAAAGGATTGCCGGCGACGACCACATCGGCAGCGCGTACCGTGGCAGCGAAGCGGCGCAAACGTTGCCGGCTGAGAAGTCCGCGGCGACTGTACGAGTCGCGTAAAAAAACCGCGTCGTCGAAGTCGAAAAACAAGCGGCGCGCACGCCGACGCAAACGACTGAGCCAGAACCAGGAAAACAAGCGCCGCTGCAGGATCACTGCGTCGGCTGCGGCAAGTTCGACCCATACCCGTCGGCGTGCCACCCAGTTTTTGGGAACGGGCCGCAGCCGCAACCGATAGCCTGCTTGCTGCCACCATGGTGCCAAGGCCAAAAGCCGATAGCGGCAGCACACATGTCGCTCCGACTCCACCAAAGCGACGATGTCCACAGCGGTCCTCCGTGACGCGTGGGCGTCGGCATGACTAGCGCCTGCGTCTGAGGGCGCGTTCGATTTCCTGTCGGGCTTCGGCTTTTTTCAGCTCCTGGCGCTTGTCGTACAGGTGTTTGCCGCGGGCGACAGCGAGTTCTACTTTCGCTTTGCCGCGCTTGAAATACATGCGCAACGGGATCAAGGTCATACCGCGTTGCGTCGCCTTGGCGGCGAATTTGGCGATCTCCGCGCGGTGTAGCAAGAGTTTCCTCTTGCGTTTGGGTTCGTGATTGAGCTGATGGCCCAGCGAATATGGGGGAATATCGGCGTTGACGAGCCACACCTCACCGTCCGTCACACGCGCGTAGGCGTCGTCAATGTTGGCCCCGGACTCGCGCAGGCTCTTGACCTCGGTGCCCATGAGTGCAATGCCGCACTCCAATCGGTCGAGGATGTGGTAGTTGCGGAACGCCCGACGATTGGTGCAAATCAGTTTTTCGCCCCCTTCGCTCTTTTTAGCAGCCATAGCCGGTCCCGATCCTCTGCCATTCGGCCATTATTACTCATCCTATCGTCCCGGCGGTTTTCACTCCAGACCAGGTGCCAGAAAGCACCTGTACCGTTGCGAGTAGGGAAGGTCATCGGGCCGGTATAGGTCTGTTTTTGCAGGTGTCGGTTGACAGGAACTTCCCCTGCGCCTATATACGGGGCAAGTCCGCTCCGCCGACGACGGGGGAAGAAAGACGCATCGGTCACTTGTGGGGCACCCTCCATACCATGACATCCAGGCGGATCGTGGCCTGTTTTGTGGAGTCCGTGCGAGGAATATCTATGACCGATGCTCATGTGACGGTGGCTGACTTGAAGGCACAGGTTGCTGCTTTCGTAGACGAGCGGGATTGGCACAAGTTCCACAGTCCGAAAAACCTGGTCATGGGTTTGATGGTCGAGGCTGCCGAATTGATGGAGCATTTTCTTTGGGTAGACCTGGAAGAATCGCGCAAGATGGCGCAGGAGGCAGCAAAACGACAGGCCATCGCCGAGGAAATGGCCGATGTCGCCTGTTATCTTTTAGCACTGGCCAACGTGCTCGGTGTGGATTTGGCACAGGCGACACTGAACAAACTCCGCAAAAACGCCGAAAAATACCCCGTAGAGCTTTATCGCGGACGATACCAATAAAGGGCAACGCGGGTGTGTTCGACGAAGTGGCGATCCAGGCGATGGCGTTAAACTAGCCCGAGACGGCCGGCAACGCAGAGTGAGCAGTAGGGCCAGGCAGAGAGCGAGGGGGTAAACAGTCGGGGTCCTGAGCGTTCTTCGGACCCCCGCACACGGGCAGGAAGGAGTCCACATGCCGGGGCATCACACGGAGCAAGAATTGGTGCGCGTCCACATCCGTTGGATGATCCGCCGTGATATGCCCGAGGTATTCCAGATCGAGCAAACCAGCTTCGAGCATCCCTGGACGGAAGAAGACTTTTTGCGGCATCTGCGGCAGCGCAATTGCATCGGCATGGTCGCCGAACTGGGCGACCGCATCCTGGGCTATATGGTCTACGAACTGCACCGCACGGAATTACGGCTGCTCGACTTGGCGGTACATCCGCATTATCGCCGCCGCGGCATCGGCTCGCAATTGCTGCAAAAACTGGTAGGCAAATTGACCAGTCATCGGCGCACGCGCATCAGCGCGCACGTACGCGAAACCAATCTGCCGGCCCAGCTGTTTTTGCGTGCTCAGGGTTTTTACGCCGTGCGGGTGCTGCGGGATCATTTTGCCGATACCGGCGAAGATGCGTACCTTATGCAGTTCACCCTCGACGGCGACCACACCTTGGAAAACTGGACGATACCTGCCAATCGCATCAGCTCGATGGATAGCTCCGTCGAGTAAAGTGCGCCGATCGTGCCGACAGCGGGGTCGTGGCGGCACATTCTTCCCAGATTACCGACGCATCGCCTTTCCGATTTCTTTGCCGATTTTTGTGCACTTCCGAGGCAGGTCCTTCGTTGGCTGGCTTTACCGGCACGCGTGCGACTCACTTGCCCTCCCCTTGCGGCACGGGTTATGATTAAGTAGACGTGCTCCGTGCCGCGCGCGATGCGCAGAGGGAACATGGCATGAGCCAGGACATAGATCGGGCATTGTGGGGCTGGGAGTACAAGCCAGGCATCGTCCAGGCCCGACTCGTGGATGCTTCGGATGGCAGACAGGTCTTGCAAATGCGTGTGGACCTGGGTGTGTTGCAGATGGAACTGTCGGGACGTCCCGATGGCACCCGTCCGCACGGTTTTCCCACTTATCTGGACTACCTGCGCCATCAGGCGGACTTGTGCCAGCGCGCCGAACGTGCCTTCAAACTCACCGAAGAGCAATGCGTCGAGGCCGATCGCGAATTCGTCCAATATTACCACCGGCGTCTGTGTTGGCTGGCCTTGCGCAATTTTCAGCGTGCCATAGCCGATGCCGATCACACCTTGGCGTTCATGGATTTTGTGCGCCAATACTCCCCGAGCGAGGAGTACACTCTGTCGCACGAGCAATACCGCGGCTTTGTGCTGTTCCATCGCACCCAGGCGGCGGCCGCGCTGGCTTTGGAAAAGGACGATCCAGAGCGGGCCCTGGACGAAATTGACCAGGGTCTGGAAAAGATCCGCGCCTTTTTTGCCGAGCACGGGTTGGAAGAGCGCATGGAAGAAGACGGCATGGTGCGGCAATTGCGGCGTATAGATCGGGATATCCGGCAGTTGCACGGCATCGAGACGACCTTGCGCGAGAGACTGGCCATTGCTGTGGCGAACGAAGATTACGAAACTGCCGCACGTCTGCGCGACGCACTCCGTCGCCGGGGGCAACAGTAACTGCCTCGGTACTCGGTGCGCCGGGAATCTTTCCTGTCTGGCCCGAAAAGCTCAGTCGGCCCTGTGCCGACTCGGGCCATCGCAGCTGGCGGTAGCTTTGGGCACAGGGCGCGTCTTTCCTCGCCGCTCGGCACTTTAGTCGCGGTGCTACGGGCCAGGCGCGTGTTGTCCTATGGCGGTCCGGGTCGCGCCATGCTCTTCAGCGGGCACGCTCCTTCGGGGCAGCGCCTGCAGAAGGCATTTCGTAGGTCCGGCCGTTTTCCTGGCCGGCATGGGCACAGGCGAGACGGTACAATTGCGCTCCTGTGGGCGTGGGGTACTGGCCGGTGATGCAGGCGCGGCAGAGCTTGTGCGCTTCGATACCGATGCAGCGCGCTACGGCTTCCACGGGGAGGTAAAACAAGCTGTCGGCCCCCAACTCCTGGGCCATGGCCTGTTGTTCGGCTGCTGTCGGACGAGTCCCTTTCATGAACCGAGGTGCAAAAAGCTCGCTGATCGTGGACATATCTATGCCGTAAAAGCACGGGGCGATGATGGGCGGGCAGGCGACGCGCACATGGATTTCGCGCGCACCGCCGCGCTGGCGCAACTCGCCGATGAGCGTTTTCATGGTCGTGCTTCGCACGATGGTGTCTTCGACCAACAGCACGCGCTTGCCTTCCAAGACTTCGCGTAGAGGCGTGTACTTCATGCGGGCACGGTTGGCACGGTTTTCCCCTTCGATGAAGGTACGTCCGACGTAGCGATTGCGCATCAGGCCCTCGACCGAGCGCAATCCCAGTTCGTAAGCCATAGCGTCGGCAGCAGCCTTGCCGGTATCCGGAACAGGGACCACGATGGTTTGTTCGTCGAGGGGTACGATGTTGAGTCGGCGCTCTTGCCAAGCCAACTCGCGGCCGAGCTGGGCGCGTGCCAGGTACACACTGCGTTTATCCAGCGAACTGGCTACGTTGGCGAAGTAAATCCACTCGAAAAAGCAATGGCTGGGCGTGCGCCTCTCGGCGTAGCGCACCACCCGCACCTGCTGATTCTGCACGAGCACCATTTCTCCGGGTTCGACCGCGCGGATGTCCGTAAAGCCCAGATTCTGCAGGGCCACACTTTCGCTGGCTGCTGCGAACAGAGGGCCTTCGAGGGCATAACACAGGGGGCGAAAGCCCTGCGGATCGCGCACCACAGCCATGGCCCCCATGGCATCGAGGTAGACGATGTTGTAGGCTCCGTCGAAGCGCTGGC
The DNA here is from genome assembly GCA_040289265.1 of Gemmataceae bacterium. Taxonomy (GTDB): domain Bacteria; phylum Planctomycetota; class Planctomycetia; order Gemmatales; family HRBIN36; genus PSKW01. Next base: position 123,095 of record PSKW01000002.1, on the reverse strand, counting down.
TCAGACGCCGAAACACCTCCACCAAGTCCACCGGTTCTTCGCCGCGCAGTTCGTAACTCAGGCAATGCATGATCACTTCGGTATCGGTGTCGCGGATGAGGTGGTAGTTGCGCACTGCTAGGATTTCGTCGCGCAGCTGCATATAGTTAGCCAGCTGGCCATTGAAGGCAAAAGCGAACCATTTCCACTTCTGCCCGTGGTGGCGCTCGAAGGGTTGGGCATAACTGCGATCGTCGCGACCGCACGTGGCATAGCGCACGTGGCCGATACCGGCCCAGCCGGCGAGTTCGCGCATGATGCTTTCGTATTTGCCTCGGTGATTGAGGCGCAGGGCTTCGATGACGGTGCCGATTTCCTTGTAGGTATGCAACAGGCGGCCACGGTGCGGATGATAGCTGGTGATGCCAGCAGCCAGTTGCCCGCGATTTTGCAAGTCGAGCAGCATGCGCGGTATGAGTCGCGTGGCTTGGTCGGGCTCTACTCCCTCGGGTAGAAGAGGCGAGCGCCCGCGATCGGCCAGATGATAAATTGCCGCCACGCCACACTCGTGCGTCAACTCGCTCATGCCTGTTCCTCTTGTCGCCCGCACCGATCCTCGCCGGCTTCAAAGAGCGCCAAGGGTTCGCTGGCGACAAAGTCATTATAGCTGCCGGCGGTCTGGTCCGCGTGCCGGCGCGCTTCTCTGCTTAGCTGGCATGTCCCAGTTCTCGGCGCACCAGTCGGGTTCCTTCGACCAGTGACATGAGCTTTTGCCGGGCGATAAAGCGTGGCGTCTGCGAAAAGCCACAATCCGGTGTGACTTGCACACGCTCTGGCTCGATATAACGCAATACCAGCCGCAAACGCTCGGCGACCAATTCCGGCGGCTCGACCCAGGTGTTTTTCACGTCCACTAGGCCTACGGCCAATTCCATTGGGGCCGGGATTTCTCGGGCCAATTCGGTTTCGCTCATTTCCCGACTGGCAAATTCCAGAGCCAGCTGATGCACCGGGGCACGCACCATGTGTGCAAAGATAGGTCGGTAACTGCGGTGGCCGACGGCGCGCGCACGGTAATTGCCGAAGCACATATGCAAGCTGATCTTGGCGGCAACGTCGGCCACGGTACGCCGCACGATGTCCACGAACACGTCGGGATCGTCAGGGTGGCAGGCAAAACTGGGCTCGTCGAGCTGGATAAAATCGGCCCCCAAGGCTACCAGTTCGCGCATTTCCCGATTGACGATCGGAATGAGTGCTTCGGTTACTTCCAGGCGTGTGCGATAAACTTCGTCACCTTCGATACAGCCGGCCAGGGTAAAAGGGCCTGGTATGGGTACTTTCACCGGTACGTCGGTCAGATTGCGCAGTCGGCGAAACTCGCGCACGACACCCAACCCGTTCGGCGCCGCCAAAGGAGCTACACAGCGGTACTTCGGACGCTGATCGTGTGCAGGGGGGCCCCAGCGTCGTCGCACCGGCAACCGGACTAGCCCAGTCAGGTAGTCGTAAAAGCCTAGATTGAAGTCCACCCGCTGCATTTCCCCGTCCGTGACGATATCGGCGCCGGCCTGTAACTGATCATCGAGAGCCAATCGGACCGCGTCCTGCAGTGCTTCTTCCAGATCGTCCGGACCGTAGCAATCGGGATGATGCGTGGCCTCTTCGCATAGCCGCGCATACCAGCCGGGGAACGACCAACTGCCGATGACCGTTACGGGAAGTATGGGCAGTGCTCGCATAGACGTGTAGCTTAGCACGACGGACGGCTACTTTGCAAGATACCCCGCCGACTTTTGTACACCTGACTCACCGAGGATCGGCTCCTCGTTGCTGAACGACCCGAAAGCCAACAAATGCTTGACGGCTGCGATAGGGCGGGTAAATAATATCCATGGGCCTCGAAGAGCGCTCTGATCACTATCTGGTCAGAGTCATAGGCCTGGTTGCCGAAGTGGCGGAATTGGCAGACGCGCCAGGTTCAGGACCTGGTGGGCGATAAGCCCGTGGAGGTTCGAGTCCTCTCTTCGGCACTCGACTGCAGTCGTCAAAGCGCTCTCGTCCGCTTCTTTGCAGCTCCAATTTTCCGTAACCATTGTTGGTAGATGGCTTACCGTGCGACTCAGCAGATCCAGCAAAAGTAAAGGCTAACGATTCAGGATCGCTAGAACCCAGCCACGACAGCGGTTTAGGCCTTTTACCTGCTTCTTGGTTGGCCGCAAGACTTAGCTGCCCGGAACCGGTCCGGCCAAGGTTATCCGAGCGGCACATGCTTGCTGTGTCAAAAGCGTCAGAAGATCCCATCGGCAAATGGGGCATCTCCGCCGGAGGGTTGGGAAAGGTTGTTGTCTTCTTTTTGGGGCCTTGGCAAGGTCTGCACGGGTTGCGGCGTGGTTTGCGGAGTCGCGACCGGAGTAGAGCCTGTCACATTATCGCCCGCCACTGCGGGACGGGTGCCGACCTGAACGGCGAGCGGAGCTGCCGAGGCGGATTTGCGTCTGGGGGGCTCGATCAACCGCATCCATACAGGTTGCGGCAGCGGCCGCTGTGAAAGGCATTCGCACTGGCGGGCGACCACATCGCCGGACGTATAAGCCTTGCGCCGACAGACGGGACACTCCCAGCACCTGCTGGCATCGTAGCGGATACGCCAAAGCGGTCCTTTCATGGAGCGAGCCCTGGGTGGTTTAGGTACTCGTCACTGTGCCTCGACAGCGAGGCATTCCATGGCAACCGAGTAGATACGACGCCGGGGCCGACGCCGCTGGGGCCGTTTTACATGAATTCTTCGATCAATTTGCGGCGGATATCGAGGCCCAGCCCCACCGGATGACGGACCAAAGGCACACCGGACTGCAAAGCCGGGTCTTGAAGTTCCAAGGACGGCCTGGGAGTAGGGTTACGATAGAAAAGGCCGATGGGGATCTTTTCGCCCCATTCCAGCGCTTTGTCCATGGCGGCGTGCCAGTTCTCCGGATCGTGCTGCACGTCTTCCAACTTATAAACGCGCTTGCGGAACCAATCGTAGGTGTTTTGTTTGTTGAAAGTAACACATGGGCTGAAAACATCTATGAGAGCGAAGCCTGGGTACTGGATGCCTTCTTTGTAGAGCTGGCTCAGATGCTTAGGCTGGCCGCTGAAACCGCGGGCGACGTACCCACATCCGGCCGCTAGTGCCAGGGCGATGGGATTGAGCATCCCTTCCAGGTTGCCGAAAGGTGTCGTTTTCGTTTTGACCCCTGGCTCGCTCGTCGGCGATACCTGCCCGGTGGTCAAGCCATAGATTTCGTTGTTCATTACGATGTACGTGATGTTGATATTGCGGCGGATGGCATGGATGAAGTGGCTCAGGCCGATGCCGTAGCCGTCGCCGTCGCCGCCTGTCACGATCACGGTCATATCGTGATTGGCGAGCTTGGCGCCCGTAGCTACGGGAATTGCCCGACCGTGGAGACTGTGGATGCCGTATGCCTTGATGAAGCCAGGTAGATTGGACGAGCAGCCGATGCCCGACACCACAAGAATCTCATGGGATTTGAGGCCCAATTCGGCGCACGCTTGGAACAGCGCATTGAGCACTCCGAAGTCGCCGCAACCAGGGCACCAGTCCGGCGGGACCTCGGCACGATAGTCTTTCACATCGGGCTTTTTTACCGGAGCTGTAACCGTAGACATATTGCTTGCCTCTCCTTTCTCAACGAATTTTCTCGGCTGCTCGTCATCCTATTGCGCACAGGCTGGCAATCGCCCAGTTCCCGCAATACCGATGACCGCCTGAAGCACGTGCGGTCGTCATACTCGTGCCGTTCAATGGTTCGTCTCGGTACACGAAGCGCTGCTGACCAGCAGCGACAGATTACCTATCACTTCCCCTTTCCCTGGCCGAACAGGACGAGCACAAGCATCAGGGCCACAACAGCAGCCACTGCGATCAAGCCTCCGACAGAAGACAACAACCAACCCATGCTAGCTGCTCCCGGCACGCGCCACTCAATGCGTATGCTCGCGGCTACCGGTGGCCAGCGCATAATGCTTGCCGACGGTTACCTTGCGCCCCGGCCAATCGCCGGAGGCACCGCTCGGATGTTCGGTTTGCCACCCCGGCTCTTCCGAGAGGCATTCGACTATCTTTTGGCCGGTGCGCAAAATTGTTTGCACGGCGGCGACCACATGTTTTGGCTCGAAGGGTTCACCGTCGTATTTGCGCACGTGGCCATGCGCCTCGATGCCGGTTTCCGCGCGCAAGTGTCGCGCGAACTGGCCGCTTTTGTTGTTTTCCACGATTATGATCCGCCGGCTGTTTTGGAGGATCGTGCCGACGATTTCGCTCTGGAAAGGTACCAGGCACTTGATTTGCAAGTGGTTGGTACTGATACCCTGTTGACGCAGACGTTCGGCGGCTTCGACCAAGACGCCCCAGGTCGAGCCCCATCCGACCAGGGTCACATCGGCGTCTTTGGGACCCTCGAAATAGGGCGGAGGCAGGTATGGCAATACGCCCTCCATTTTGCGGGCCCGCTTGTCTACCATCTTCTTACGACGCACCGGATCGGTAAAAACGTCGCTGATCAGTACGCCGTCCTCGTCGTGTTCGTCGGTGGCGGCGACATACAGGTGGTCGGGCAAACCAGGGATGGCACGCGGCGAGATGCCCGATGGCGTGTCCTTATAGCGTAAGTAAGTTTCGCCGTCGCGCCCGTCGGCGGCAAAAATGGTCTCGCCACGGTCTATTTCGATAGGCTGCATCAGCCATTCGGGATCCACGGTCTCGTTGCTTTCGCTGAGCAGCAGGTCAGAAAGGATGATTACAGGGCACTGGAACCTTTCCGCCAAGTTAAAAGCTAGCCCTGGAGTGACAAAGCAGTCCGGGATGTTGATGGGGGCCAGAACGATGCGCGGGAAATCCCCTTGACTGGCGCCCAAGGCCTGGTTGAGATCGGCCTGCTCTGTTTTCGTGGGCACACCGGTGGACGGGCCAGCGCGCTGCACGTTGATGACGACCAGAGGCGTCTCGATCATGCCCGACATACCCACGGCTTCGGTCATGAGCGAAAAGCCACCTCCGGACGTGCCGCACATGGCCCGCACGCCCATATGGCTGGCACCGATGGTCATATTGATGACTGCTAATTCGTCTTCCACCTGGCGCACCACTATGCCCAACTCTTTGGCGTGGGGCGCGAACCATTCCAGGATATGCGTCGCCGGCGTCATAGGATAGGCACAATAAAACTTGCACCCCGCGGCGGCAGCACCCATGCCGAACAATTCGTTCCCCGTGACTAGCGCCCACTTGCGATCGGGCACAGGCCGTAACTGCCTGCTCAGAGGTTGAAAATGTTGGGCGGCGTATTCATACCCAGCACGAGCAGCCTCGAGGTTGGTTTTGACCACTTGCGGCTTTTTGGCGAACGTAGATTGCAGGACCGACTCCAGCCCCTCGTAGCCCATGCCGAGCATGCGCAATAGGGCACCGATGGCCACTGTATTCTGCATTACCGGCAGCTCGCGATAGGCCGGCGTCAGGTCCGGTACCGGCAGGGGACACAGTTGCACGCCTACCGGTGGATCGTAAGCTGGCTTGACCTTGGCAGTGTTGTAAATCACCGCACCGCCGGCAGTCAGCTCCTGCATGTGCCGGTCCAGGGTATCTTGGTTCAGAGCGATAACGGCATGGACCTGATCGCCATGGTTGAGCGGCTTGTGTTCGGCAATACGCAGACGCAGCCAAGAATGGCCGCCTCGCACCACGGATTGATAGCTGTTGTAAGCGAAGACGCCTAGTCCCTGGCGGGCCACCGACAGCGCCAGCGTATTCCCCGCGCTAGCAACGCCGTCGCCGGCTGCGCCCCCGATGCCGATCACCACATCTCGCATGTGCATAGTCTATCCCCGCATAATTCGGTACACTGTATGGGCTTTCTGTATTGTAGGTCACGGAGCTTGCAAAGAAAGCCCGCAGCCAGGTGACGCCGGATGGTTCGAGACAAGGAGCAGACGAACCGTCCGATAGCCACTGTGGAGACGGACTGGACTCGAGCAGACCCCTCCCGGCTCCAGCACAACGTCCCCCCAAACCGGATGATAGGACACGACCGAGTTGTCTTCAAGACCAATAGGCCGGTTAGCGCATGATCGTAGCCGGGGCTACCGGTCTGGCGTATACTCAGGGCATGCCAGTCCGCACCTACGAAGAAGCCATAGCCTATTGGTACAAGCATGTCAATTACGAGCAGCGCGGAATGCCAGCGGATGCCCGCGTGCTGAGGTTGGATCGTATGCGCGCTCTGCTGGCCGAATTGGGCCACCCGGAGCGGCGTTTGCGCATCCTCCATGTCGCCGGCAGCAAGGGAAAAGGCTCGACGTGCGCTTTTCTGCAAAGCATCCTCCAGGCGGCAGGCTATCGTACCGGGCTGTTCACCTCACCGCATCTGGTACGCGTCGAGGAACGCTGCCAAGTAAACGGCTCGCCGATTGCCCCGGCGGAGGTTACCGCTTGTATGGCGGATATCGAAAGCGCCGTCCAGCGACTGGTACACAAAGGCTGGCCTCCTCCCACGTTCTTCGAAGTGAGCACCGCTTTGGGGTTGCTGCATTTTCATCGTCGGCGGGTGGATTGGGCAGTCGTCGAGGTCGGCCTGGGCGGGCGTTTCGACGCCACCAACGTTTGCCACCCCGTAGTGTCCGTGGTCACCAGCATCAGTCTGGATCACACCCAGCAATTAGGCGACACCTTGGAAAAAATTGCCTTCGAAAAGGCCGGCATTATCAAGCCCAGTGTGCCCGCTGTCTCCGGGGTCACTCAAGAGGGCCCGCGGCGCGTAATCGAGACGGTGGCTCGGCAGCGCCGTGCTCCTATACTGCAGCTTCGGCAAGATTTCGATTATGAATACGAGCCGGGTCGGGTGACAGCAGAGTCGGCGTATGCACCGCGGGCACGCTTCCGGGTGGGGGGACAGAAATGGGACTGGATGCCGGTAGGCTTGCTGGGCGAACATCAAGCGGCTAACGCAGCTGTAGCCCTGGCCACCGTGGCGGTTCTGCGCAGCCGAGGTGTGCCGATCGCCGATCGGGCTATCGCGCAGGGATTGCGCCATGTGTACTGGCCGGCACGCATCGAGGTGTTTCAAAGACATGGTCAACTGCTGGTGCTGGACTGCGCACACAATCAGGCGTCCATGGAAACTCTGGTGCACACGTTGAGAGAAAGCTTGTCGGCAGGCCGCCGCATGTTGCTCTTGGCCTGCTCGCGAGACAAGGATTTGCGGGGGATCATCCAGGCACTGAGCGGCCACTTCCAGAGGGCAGTATTCACTAACTACCGCAGCAGTCCTCGCTGGGCCAAACCGGAGGCGCTCGCCAATATCTGGCAGAGTTTCGACCGATCTCCGGCAGCTGTCATTTACGATCCGGTAGAAGCGATAGAGTGGGCTTTGGCTAATCGCTGGCAAGAGGAAACGATCGTCATCACCGGATCGGTCTTTTTGGCCGGCGATTTGCGGCCGGAACTGTTGCGCCGCGGGTGGCAAAAAATAGCGCTGGGCGATTGCCCAGGGTAAGACGTTACAGTTTTTTCAATCGATTCATTCTATGCAGCTTGTGACCTTGGTGTATTTTTCCAAATCTTCGCATTTCTTCGTTGACACTCGTCTTTCCAGGACATAGTATCTTCGTAGCCCCCTTGGAAAAGGATCCAAGGGCCTGCCTGGCAGAACGTGAATGGGTCGGACGGCCCGAAAAGTAGGGTTTGAGGGCAAAGTTAGGACGTCTTCGAGGAATCGGCGTTCGAGGAGGAGGTCAGAGGTATGTACAGCATCGTGTTGATGGTGGCGCTGAGCGCCAACGCTGCTCCAGCGGCTCACGAGGGTGGTGCGGCTTGCCACGGAGCAGCCAAAGAAAGCGCTGCATGCCATGGCGCGGTCAAGCGTGGGCATTGCCACGGCGGCTTGTTCGCCAAACGCGAACGACACGGCTGCCATGGCGGCTTGTTCGCCAAGCGTGACCGCTACGCTTGCCACGGCGGTCTTTTTAGCAGACTTCGTCGGGGACATTGTCATGGCGTGGTAGTCGAGTACAACAAGGAAGAAAAGAAGCCCGAAAAGAAGGAGGAGAAAAAGCCGGAGAAAGTTCCGGTACCTCCAAAAGAGAAGGCAGAAAAGCCCAAGGCTGAGGCTCCTGCTCCCGCAGAGATCATCGTTAGTCTGCCCGAAGATGCCAAGCTGACCATTGACGGCATGCCCACCGTATCTCGGGGCAGCGCCCGCATCTTCGCCAGCCCGGAGTTGCAGCCTGGCAAGGATTATGTCTATGTCCTGACCGCCGAAGTGGTCCGTGGCGGGGAAATCCGGTCTTTGACTCGCCAGGCGCTCGTTCGCGCGGGGCAGAAGACGCACGTTAGCTTCGATTTTTCCTCGGAAACTGGTAGCCGCTAAGTAGTTGCGTCTTAGGCTGCTCCGCTGCGACCAACAATCTGCTAAACTTTAGGAGGTCCTCAGGGGCCTCCTTTTTTGTTTCTCTGCGCATGGCGGTTCGTGGAGACGAACCATCCACACCGACAAGCCATCTGCCAACGCCGCGCCGGATGATTAGGATGTACTGATGCCTGGTGATTCAGTGGGCCTAGGAACGGCCATAGACCTTTTGGCACTTGGACAAACCAGGGACCGACGATGGATAACCAGGGACCATTGATCGTTCAGGCGGATCGTACGATTTTGCTGGAGGTGCAACATCCGCGCTTTCGGGAGGCTCGCGATGCCATCGCACCATTCGCCGAACTGGTCAAGAGCCCGGAGCATTTTCATTTTTATCGGATCACATCGCTGTCGCTATGGAGCGCGGCGGCGGGGGGCATGACCGCCGAACAGATGATCGCGGCTTTGCAAAAGTACAGCCGTTATGCCCTGCCGGTCGCTTTATGTCGAGAAATCGAGGAAACAGTCGGTCGGTATGGAAAGCTCAGGCTGATTGCCGACGGGCCGCAGCTACTTCTGGAGGCACAAGAGAGTCTGTTATTGGAGGAGATCGCGCGCCAGGAGAAAATCAAACAGTGGCTGGGCGAGCGCGTCGGTCCGGCCCGGGTTCGTGTGCCTGCTGCCTATCGCGGTGTGCTCAAGCAAGCGCTGTTGCATTTTGGATACCCCGTTGACGACCGAGGCGGATACGTTGATGGCCAGCCCTTATCGTTTGCCTTGAGGTCGGTGACACGCCAGGGCAAGCCTTTGCACGTGCGCGACTATCAGCGACAAGCGGCGGAAGCGTTCTATGCCGCCGGGTCTGTCCAAGGGGGCAGCGGGATTGTCGTCCTGCCTTGCGGCGCCGGTAAGACGATCGTCGGGTTGGTGGTGATGAGCTATCTCCAGCAATCCACCCTCATTCTCACCACCAGTATCAATGCCGTCAAACAGTGGCGACGCGAATTGCTCGACAAGACCACCCTGAGCGAATCGCAAATCGCCGAATATACGGGCGAAAGCAAGCAAGTTGCTCCAGTGACGCTGGCGACCTACCAAATCCTGACGTATCGGCCGGAGCGGACCGGTGCTTTTCCCCATTTTGCGCTACTCGATCAGCACCCGTGGGGACTGATCATTTACGACGAAGTGCACCTCTTGCCGGCGCCTGTATTCCGCATCACGGCTGAAATCCAGGCACGTCGTCGGTTGGGGCTGACCGCCACATTGGTACGCGAAGACGGTCGCGAGGGGGATGTATTCTGCCTGATCGGGCCTAAAAAATTTGACGTGCCCTGGAAGGATCTGGAGGGGCGCGGATGGATCGCCGAGGCACAGTGTATCGAGGTACGATTGCCTTTGCCCGCGGAGCTGCGCATGGAATACGCGGTCGCCGAATGGCGGCACAAGTTCCGTTTGGCCAGCGAGAATCCGCACAAGCTGGATGCCATCGCTCGGCTGCTCGACCTGTTCGCCGACGAGAGCGTGTTGATCATTGGCCAGTATCTTCGGCAGTTGCGAGCGATCCATCAGCGCTTCGGTTTTCCCATGATCACCGGAAGCACGCCGACCGAGGAACGGGAAAAGCTTTACGAGGACTTCCGGCGCGGGATTTTGCAGCGCTTGATCCTATCCAAAGTAGGCAACTTCGCCATTGACTTGCCCGATGCCAGCGTATTGATTCAAGTGTCGGGGACGTTCGGCTCGCGTCAGGAGGAGGCGCAGCGGCTAGGACGGATATTGCGGCCCAAAGCGGACGGGCGTCGTGCCCGGTTTGTCACACTGGTGACGCGCGACAGTCGGGAGATGGACTTTGCCCAGCATCGGCAGCTGTTTTTGACGGAGCAGGGCTATAGCTATGACATCGTAGATGCCGAAGAGCTTGCCGGCGCAAGAGCGCCGCGGCGCTTGGAAGCCGCTGGCTGAACCCCCGGGCGCGTGCGCGAGGATCGCCTGCGGTTTGCCAGCCAAGTCAGCGGGCTTTCCGACAGCTTGGGGCCCGCAGGGACGCCGTCACGATCGGATGCCAGCAAGCGTCTCGAGGTGCAACTTCGATGAGCAGTAACTACGAGCTCAAAGTCTTCAGTGGACGCGCCAATCTCCCCTTGGCCGAGGCGATTTGCCACTACCTGGACATCCCGCTGGGCCGCATCACGTTGGGCAATTTCCCCGACGGCGAAATCTCCGTGCGTATCGAGGAAGACGTACGCGGCCGCGACGTCTTCGTGGTGCAACCGACCTGTCCGCCGGTCAACGACAACCTCATGGAACTGTTGATTATGTTGGACAGTTTTCGTCGGGCGAGCGCGGCACGTATCACGGCGGTGTTGCCCTATTACGGATATGCCCGCCAGGACCGTAAGGACGTAGGTCGTGTGCCGATCACGGCCAAACTGGTTGCCAATTTATTGACCATAGCCGGTGCCAATCGGGTGCTCACCGTGGATCTCCACGCTGCGCAGATTCAGGGCTTTTTCGACATACCCGTGGACCATCTCCTGGCGGCGCCGGTGATCAACGACTACATCCGCAGTCTCGATTTGCCCATGCACGACGTGGTCATCCTGAGCCCCGACGAAGGCCGCATCAAGCAGGCCATTTTGCATCAACAAAAGCTGGGCGGAGGACTGGCCATCGTGGACAAAAGACGGTCTACGGCCACGGAAACGCGGCAAGCCAATCTCATCGGCGAGCCTTTGCGCGGTCGCATCGCTTTGGTGTTCGACGATATGATCAGCACCGGCAGCAGTATCGTCGGTGCCGCCAATGTGGCCCGGTACAACGGTGCTCGGGAGGTCTACGTGTGCGTTACGCATCCCGTCTTGTGCGGACCCGCTGTGGAGCGGCTGCGCGACGCCCCCATTACGCAAGTCATCGTGACCGATACCATCCCCGTGCCGCCCGAAAAACAACTGCCCAACCTGCGCGTGCTCAGCGTGGCCCCTTTGCTCGGCGAAGCGATCAAACGGATCCATTATAACGAATCGGTGAGCAAATTGTTCGAATGATTGGCTGCCGTTGGCTTGCGCCGCCCCCCGCAGCGGACTGCACGCGGGGCGCCGATGCTTGGAGCCGCCTGCGCACAAATATCGTCCGGTGCTGGATGCTCCAGCATAAGAGCAGGTATAGCCAAGGGTTCGAGGAGAGAGTCAGTGCGGGAGTCGGATACGATGTCCAACCAGTTGGCACAGACTGATGAGTCCCTGTCGGCGGGTCAGGTGGTCGCTTTGTTGATCCTGCTTGCCGGGGCCATGGCGCTGGCGCGCGTGCTGGCGGTCCAGCGCGTGTACGAGCCGTCCCTATTTGCAGATCCTAATGATCCGGCGGACGAGCGGTCACGCTGGCCCCAGACGCGCCCGCGGCCCATGCCGACGTTCGGCGCCAACGATCGTTCACGCTGGGCCACTATCCGAGCCTTGGTAGATCACGGCACCTTTGCCATAGGCAAGCGGCAGTTCCTGGACGAGCCGGACCCACAAACCGGCCGCCGCTACCGAGACACCGGCATAGTCGCCGAGGACGGGTGGGGCGCTATTGACAAAGTGCTGCATCCCAAGACCAAGGAGTTCTTTTCCAGCAAGCCGCCTTTATTGCCCACCGTACTGGCTGGGGAATACTGGCTGCTGCAAAAACTTTTCGGCTGGGATATCGCCCGGGATACTTTCGAGGTCGTGCGCACGATACTGGTGACGGTCAATGTGGTGCCCTTCGTGATTTATCTGGTGGTGTTGGCCAAGCTGGCAGCGCGCTTTTGCCTCACCGCTTGGGCCTGGGTTTATGCTTTGGCTTTTGCCAGTTTCGGTACTTTTGTGAGTACTTTTTTGGTGAGCCTGAACAATCATGTGGTGGCGACCTGCGCCGTGGTGTTCTCTTTGTATCCGGCGATGCGCATCTTGTACGACGGTCGTCAAGCTGGGTGGCTCTATTTGGTTTCGGGGCTGTGGGCGGGATGGATGGTGGCCAACGAGTTGCCGTCGGCGGCTTGGGCCACAGCGTTGGCAGTGCTTTTGATGACTCGCTCGCCGATGCGCACTGTCGCCTTTTACGTACCCGGTGCGATCTTGCCCGTGGCCGCTTTGCTGCTCGTGAATTATCTGGCTATAGGCGAATGGACTCCGGCCTACGGAAAACTGCAGTCCGAATGGTACCAATACGAAGGGAGTCACTGGATTCGCCCCCGTGGCATAGACGGCGCCCAGGAGCCTCTCCCAGTTTACGCATTTCACTTTGTGCTCGGACACCACGGAGTGTTGTCTTTGACGCCTGTTTTTGCCTTTACTTTGGCAGGTTTTTTTTGGAACTTGGGTCGAGGCTACATGCGCATGTTGACGGCAGCCATTGTGGTCGTGACGGTGGTGGTGATCGGTTTTTACTTAATGAAGACTCGCAATTACGGGGGTTGGACCAGCGGGCCGCGCTGGACATTTTGGCTCACGCCGTTGTGGCTCGTGGTTATGGTACCGCTTCTGGATCGGATCGCGCGACATAGGTGGCTGCGTGGTGTGGCCTGGATCGTTTTAGCATGGTCGGTGCTGAGTGCCACGTATCCAGTTTACAACCCCTGGCGCCATCCGTGGCTTTACAATTGGCTGGAATACTGGGAAGTGATCGGGTATCGCTGAGAGTGCCGATGTGATCGGGTATCGCTGAGATTGCCCGGCGGTCCAGAAGGAGGCATGCACAGCATGGACATGATGGAAGCAGTGCAAGCGCTTTTTGGGACGCGCAGCGGAGCCGGATGGGGTTTTTGGACGAGCGTCGCGGCGGCGCTCGTTGTGCTCCTCCTTTTGCCTGCTTTGTATGGGCATGCCAAGCGTATCAGCAGCGAGTGTCGGCTGCCCGATCCTCACGTGGAAATCAAACTAGGCCTGCACTGGCTGGCCAGTTTGGCCCAGTTCCTGGCTTGCGCCGGCGCAGTCACTTTGCTGGCAGACTGGCTCGCCTATGCGTCGGGCAATCCGCAGGGGAGATCCGCGCTCCTGGCTCTGACGCGAGCACAACGGACAGGATGGGCTCTGACCTTGTCCGGTGCAATCCTGGTGATCGTTTTCGAAGTCTCTCTGGTTTGCGCGACGAACGACAGGGTGTTGAGCCATTTGCGCCGCGCCTTCGTCTTGCTGCGGCTGATCCTCAGTGGCACTGTTTTCGTCCTGGCTGGGACGTTGACTTTGGCAATTTTGCTTCAAGAAGAATATGGTTTTCAATGGGGCGGGGCCCGGCAAGCGGGTTTTGCTTTGACTGCCTCCTGGGGAGCCGTGTGGCTGGGGCATACTATCTGGGCCTGGTGGCTGGCACGCAGACCTGCGGAGCCGCCGCCCGAATGGGAGGGCCTGACCGCTTGAGCTTATCGGTGCCTTGGCCCGGGACAAGATGGAGTGGGGACGATGACAGCGTGGTGGCATCCCTTGGCGGCGTTGCTGGTAGGCTTGCAGCCGTCGGTGACCTCCGGCGACGAAATGATCTACGCTTGGCTCTGTCGCGAGACGACACGACTGGAGCGTAGCTTTCTCGACGACGTCGTCACGCGCGAGGACTGGGAGAAAAAGCGCGCCACGCTGTACCAGCAGTACCTGGACATGCTCGGGCTGTGGCCGCTCCCGGAGCGCACGCCGCTGCAAGCGACCGTTACCGGTAGGCTGGAATGCGCCGACTTCGTGGTCGAAAAGGTGCATTTCCAAAGTCGCCCGCGCTTGTATGTAACGGCCAATTTGTACTTGCCACGGCAGGTGGCGGGCAAAGTGCCGGCGGTCTTGTACCTGTGTGGTCATTCCCATCGCGGACGAGACGGCAACAAAACAGCCTATCAGCACCACGGCATATGGTTCGCGAAGCACGGCTATGCGTGCCTGGTGCTCGATTCCTTGCAGCTGGGCGAGATACCAGGCATCCATCACGGAACCTACAATCATGCGCGGTGGTGGTGGCACTCCTTGGCTTATACGCCGGCCGGAGTCGAGTGCTGGAACGCCATCCGCGCCATTGATTACCTCCTCACCCGTCCGGAAGTGGATGGCACACGCTTGGCAGTGACCGGGCGTAGCGGGGGAGGGGCAGCCACGCTTTGGGTGGCGGCAGCGGATGAACGGGTCCGGGTCGCCGTCCCGGTCAGCGGCATGAGCGACCTGCATACATATGTCGTGGACCGCGTCATCAACGGCCACTGCGATTGTATGTTTTTGGTCAATGTCTATCGCTGGGAGTGGACCACAATCGCCGCCTTGGTGGCGCCGCGGCCTCTGCTTTTCCTCAACTCGGGATATGACCCGATCTTTCCCATGGCAGGCAACGAACGAATACGACGCCGCCTGGAGCAGTTGTACCGTCTATACACGGACAAACCGGAAAAGCTTTTCGATATCGGTGTCACGCCTGGAGGTCACGTGGACAATGTGCCGTTGCGGCTGATGGCCTACCGCTGGATCAATATGCACTTGAAAAAGGACACAAGCGAGGTCTACGAAACTCCACCTGCGGTCATTCCTGGTCCGCAATTGCGTGTCTTTGCGGAAGACAAAGATCTGCCGCGGGATGCAATCAATGGCCGCATTGACGAGTCGTTTGTCCAACGTGTCCGCTTGCAGCCGCCGGGCTCGACTGGAGAAGCGCGCGCTCGTCGGGAGCAGGTGATGACGACCTTGCGCCAGCGTGTCTTTCGCGACTGGCCGGAAACTGTCCCGGCGGCAAGTTCGCCGCGTGCTTTCGGGCCGGGCATCCTCTTGGTCACCGACGATCCGATCCAAGTGCATGTGCGCCACGCTTCCGCAGCGGCCGGAACAGGTGCTCTCAAGCTCATCGTCCTCGACGCGGACGAGCCTATCGAAGCAGTGCCCAGGTGGGCAAAAGAATCGGTCGCTGCCGAAGACGATGTATGGCTGCTGGTCCCGCGGGGTGGCAAGGGACTGGAATGGACGCGCAAATCGCCTCCGAATTACGTAGAGCGGGCCCACGCTCTGTTGGGACGCACCGTAGACGCGGGGCGCGTATACGATGTCCAGGCTGTCGCGCGCTGGCTGCACGAGAACGACCGCGCTGGGAGAACGGTCACGGCATTGGGACGTGGCCAGGCAGGCATCTTGGCAGCTTATGCAGCTCTATGGGAGTCGGCCATCGGAGCCGTCACCGTGGTCGAACCGCCGGCCAGTCACCTTCAGGGGCCGCACTTTTTGGGCGTCCTCAGGTACACCGATATCCCCGAAGTGCTCGGGCTTTTGGCTCCCCGTCCGCTGACCATCGTGGGCGTTAAGGAGCCTTGGGCCATTACTCAGGCATGGTACAAGCAGTATGCCGCCGAGGACAAACTAGCCTGGCGCTGAGGAGCCGCCTGCATGGTTGGCCCGTATGGGGCTGTTCCGCTGCCGACGAGCTATTGCGGCCAGCCGACTTCCCATGGGCGGGTGACTCTAGCGTGACGTATGTTCAGCCGCTCGGCAGGCTGGCAAACCAGCCGCCCAGGCCACACTCGCTCGATCGGCACGGCGACCGATCACTGCGCGGATAGCAGTAAAACCACAAGCATGCTCGGTTACGTTGTCGCTCGCGATTGGTCCAGCTCGAAGGAGGCATCGGCTGTCGGGACCGTCGGGAAGTTCAGCCGGTGCGCGAACTGACACGCTTCTTGCAAGCCAAATTCAGGGCCGATAACTGGATCGCACCAGTACACGGATAACGGGCCGCGATACTGGATGGAGTGCAGAGCCCGGATCAAGGCTTCCCAATCCACGGCGCCGCGCCCCGGGCAGCGGTAATCCCAGCCGCGTCGTTTATCTCCAGGCGGCCACACTTGACATACCACACTGCGCCGACCGTTGATCTGCATAGCTATGTCGCGCACATATACGTGCGCAATTCTCTCGCTGAACGAGCGGACGAATTCGGCGGGATCCACCCCCTGCCAGAAAAGTTGGGTGGGGTCGAGAGCAAAAGCCAGTTCATCGCCCACATCCCAGGTATGCAGGAGCAACTCCGCGGAAAACAAGTCCCACACCAATTGCCCTGGCTGAGGGACCAGGGCCAGACGCACGCTTTGTTCTCGGCACCGTTGTAAGACGGGCTGCCATAAGGGCGCCTGACGTGCATAAAAGTCGCGCAGCAGCGAACACGTATCGGCAACTTCGAGCATCCACAAGGGAGGCGCCAAAGTCCAACCGACTACTGTCCCGGCTTGCAGATGAGCGGCCAGGGTCACGGCGTCGCACAAAGTCTGCTGCGCCTGCAGGGCAGGCGCTTCGCTTTGGGCCAGGAACTGAGGCCAGAGCCGCCGCACCTCTGCACCCGGTGCCGTTTCTGCGAGCGCCAGGGGCGCCCAGCCGACGTGGATAGCGACGGCCTGCAAGTCGTATTGTTCGAGGATCGCCCGCAGAGACTCCACAGCATCAGGCTCAGAGATCGCAGCCTGGAGATCGAGATGTTGGGTCCAAGCGGCCAACTCCAGAGCCTGGTAGCCCCACTCGCTGGCGCGTCGGGCAACTTCTTCCAGCGACAAAGAGGCCCAGGGAGCGCTGTACATGGCGATAGGCCAGGCCATAACCCCTCCGTGAGTTCACCTGCGAGTCTGTTTCGATGGAAGCGATGCCTGCTCCGAGGCAGGCCCGTGTGCCTCGCGGTGCAGGCATAGCAAACACACAGGGCGCTGTGTCGCCGGCTGCTTCATGGAGACGTTGCCGGAGGGGAAGGCGGCTGACCGGCGCCTTGGCTGGGCTGCGATTCGGCAGCCACTGCCTCCGGTCCCGGTGGAGATGCTGACTCCGGCTGGGTCAAGGGCATGGTGGTCATACCGGTGCTCTCCGCGGCACTTTCTTCTTCCTCCTCCTGATAAACTTCTTCGAGGTCCGTTTCGTCTACGGCCTGGCGCATGAGGAGATACACGCCCGTGCTGACGCTCCAGAAATAGCTGTACGCGTAGCCGATCATAAGCAAGAACAAACCGTGGAGCCAGATGCCGTTGAGGACGGCCCCCAATTTGGCAGCAGGACTCATGTTTTCCCAGAGACGCTCACGTGCTTCCGGCGTCGTCAGATCGCTGCCCATGAGCAGCCGGTCCCATTCGTATGAAGTCGGCGCGAAATAGTAGAGATTCGCCACCGGGTTACCCTCGTAACGGAATTGCGGGAACCAAGCCTTGTCCAATGCCCACTTGGACAGGTAGGCGATCAAAGACACGGCCAGCACGGCGACGAAAACCACCAGAGTCCCGTACACCAGCGCCACCATCCAGTAGAAGAGATAACGCCAGGGTCTGCTGAAAAGATAAGCGTACGAGCGACTCAATGCATCTAGAGTATCGCCTCCCTCGGTGCTGATCGAGGCATACATGAGCGGCCAGGCCAAATACACGGCTAGCAGAAGCACCATGAGCAGACCGCCGAGAAGGGGCAGGAAGCCCAAAAGACCGCCCAAGACGTCGCCGAGCCAAGGAACGATCAGGATGAAGAAGGCTCCCAAGACCATGACCACGACCATCACGCCGACGCCGACTATGGGAAAAACAGGCGCCCCCAGGAAATGCAGATACCGCTTGCAGGCAAAAAGCAATCCCTCTTTAAAGCCGATGCGGTCTCGTTTGGCAAACTCGATGCACGCGAGCCTGGTGATGGCCCCCGCAAAGAATCCCCAGATAGCCAGCGAGCCTAACAGACCGAACAACAAGAACCACCAGTCACGTTGCCAAGGCGAGGTCTCGAAAAACATGGTCACCGGGCGCAGGATGTGGCGGAACGGCTCCATCAACACCGGCCCTTGGGTGCGCCAAAAGTCGTAGGTCCACAAACGGCCCGGTGCCTCGCTCACCACCAGATAGGGGTTCTGTCCACGGTCGTCTGCATATCCTGGCCAGGTACCTAGTTGGACTTTTTGCGCCCAGGTGTTGTACCAATCGCGATATTCTTTGGAGCTTGGATCCTGGGGTCGGTTAGGCACGAAAACGAGTGCCAAAAGGCCCCACCAGAAGCTCAAGGCGACTAGCGCAAGAGCCGCCAGAAGTAGCTTGCGCGGATCCAGTGCAATACGACTGGCGCGGAACAGAATCGTCCACGGAAACAATCGCCGCCAGTCTTGCTCTTGCCAAGGAGTACTCGTCTCCGTCGTGCGCGCTTCGGACATCGCCTTGCTCCTCAACTTTTTCGATTGCCGCAGCCTATCGCACCCACTACCGATGGGGAACTCGTATTATAGTTTCCAGGCGCCGTCTTTCAATCAAGCCCAGTTTTGCCGCTGGACGCGCCGCCCATGCTACCCTTGTCCGCAGTGCATGGCCCTCGTAGCAATCGCAGTAACCCAGACGAGCCAAACTCTGGCCCGATCTCCCTGGGCAAATATAGTACACAGAGCTCGTACATGGAGCGACTAGGGCAGGCGCTTTCCGGTGGTCAGCGCTTGGATTGGCCCGGGTGCAAGGCCTTAAACGGCAGCTTTGTGACGCGGTCGTGGCAAGGACTAGCCCCTGGGCGCCTGCGGTCGTAAAACGCAACAATCAGCCTGCTCATGCCGCATGAGCAAGTAGGTGAGTAGTGAGCATTTATCGCGGCTTGACAAGTTTCTGAGGCTTTACTAGGTAGCCCGAGAAAGTCGAGCGAACGGCACCAAGGCAAACGGGCAGGCAAAGAAGGGCCTGGGGAGGGGGAAAGGTACGAACAAAGCACAAAGGGCGGGTGGGGGTTCTGTCCAGCCCATGACGTTGGGCCGAAGAAGTCACTGACGCCGTCGGGCACTTGGCCCAGGTTGAAACAGGGTCTACGCGCTCGGTGCGTCCAGGTTGTCAAAGCAACAGAGAACGGTAACCAGGGCAGGGATCGGTTTGTCTGCCAGTGTCGAGCGAACGAGCCGGCGACACGTCATGCCGGTCCCCATGGTCCGAGGACGACTCACGAGGGTACTTTTATGCTGACGCAGATCCAGTGGGAGCGCTGGGCACAGGTTTTGGCATTGCTGGTGGAAGAGCCTGTGTCGCAGCCGCTCGGTGGCTACGCTCCGTCGCCCTACGCGGCCCCGCGCCGTCGCAAGGACGAGGACGAAGAAGAGAAAGAAGAGGAAGACGAAGAAGAGTACGAAGAGGAAGAAGAGGAGGAAGAGCTCGACGAGGACGAAGATTTCGAAGACGAGGATTTCGAGGACGAGGACTACGACGAAGAAGATTTCGACGAAGAAGAAGAATTCGAGGAAGACTTCGACGAAGAAGACGAAGATATTGACGAGGATTACGAGGAAGAAGAATTCGAGGAGGAAGACGAAGATTACGACGAGGAGGAAGACGAAGACTACGATTACGACGACGATGAGTAGTCGCCCTTCCTCTCGATCGGGCATGTCTAGAATTGATTCGGGATACGGTGCGGGGCAGGGCTTCTCCCTGCCCCGGCTGTTATCGAGAGCGTTTCTATAGCAATGGTTTCGGGAACTCCTGCCGAGCTGGCGAGGTTTCGCTTTGGGCATGCGATGGGACAAGTGGACACGCAAGCGGCAAGCTGACTCGGCGCTCGACGTCAAGCGCCGGCGCTTGGCAGCGTGGCTGGGCCATCTGTGGGCTTGCTACACGTACGCCCGCCGGATCGAACCGCATTGGCTGGAGGTGACTCGGACAACGGTGTTTCTGCCGCGGTTGCCCAGCGCCTTCGACGGATTGCGGATCGTGCATTTGTCCGATTTTCACGCCGGCCGGCGTGTGCCTGCTGCACTGCTCGCAGAAAGTGTGGAACTGGCCAATCGGCAGCGCCCGGATCTGATCGCTTTGACCGGCGACTTCGTCCACGCCGGGTATCGCTATATCGAGCCTATGGCAGAAATGCTCGGCCGTTTGCGGGCGCATGAGGGCATCTATGCCGTACTCGGCAACCATGATTTTTCGGTGCGGCACGCATGGCGCATTCGGGCGCGGCGGCGCTTGCACCTGGCGATCGAGACGGCACTTTGGCGACGCGGCATCACCGTGTTGCGCAACAGCTGGCGTCTTTTGCAGCGGCACGGCCAGCAACTCGCTATCGTCGGCGTGGACGATCTATGGAGCGGCCAGTGCGATGTGCCTCGCGCCTTTGGGCGTCTGCCCGGGAGCGTGCCTGCGGTCTTGCTGGCCCACAATCCGCGGGTCATCGAACGGCTCGGAGAAAGCACGCGCTGCGATCTGGTCCTGAGCGGCCATACGCACGGCGGACAGGTCCACTTGCGCCATGTGGGACCGCTTTTCTTAGCTCGCCGTTACCGGCCCATAGCTGCCGGCCTATGTCGGCACCGCGGCTGCCAGCTCTATGTACACCGTGGCGTCGGCTATAGTTTTCGCTTGCGCTACCGTGTTCGGCCCGAGGTAGCCGTGCTGGAATTGCGGCGCGGCTAGCAACGGGCATTGGCGGACGGCTCATTTTGTGCGCTCGATCCGCGCTAGACCACAGTTCCATCCACGAACATGCACAAGCTCAGCGCTCCAGGCAAGGTGACCAGCGGAGCCGAACCAGCCACTCGTTGAGCGCTTCCACCTGTCGGCGCCACAAGCTGTGGGCGACGTCCAGGCTCACTTCTGCGAAAGTCACCGTTTCCCCAGGACCAAGGTGTGCCAGCCGATCCAGATCGGCGTGGATGATGTACCCGAGCCGCCGATAGCCTCCTATGGTCGGACCGTCCACCCCCAGAATGATGAGCTGCCCGGCACGCGTGACTTGCACGGTGCCGACCGTGACCGGCTCCGACAGCAGTTCTTCATCGGGCGGTGTAAAAGTGGGGCCTTCCAGCCGCAGTCCGCGGCGATCGCTAGTCGCACTGATGCGGAAGGTGCTGGCCAAGAACATGTTCCACTCAGCGTCTGTAGTGCTGCCATCGCGCAGGACGCGTAGCGGGCCCGACTGCCCGACCGGCAAGGGGAGTGGCTCGACAATCCACCGGCGTGCCAGCAGTCCGGGGCTACACACAAGCTGTGCATCGGTTTTAACAGGGACGCCTGTGCACACGCTACCCAAATAGCGCGGGGCTCGAAATCCACCGCGCACCGCCAGATAGGCACGCACGCCGTGCGCCGGTATGCCGATGTGCAGTCGGTGTCCGCGTCGCAGTCGGATCGTTTCTCCGCAGCTTATTGGCTGATCGTTGTGGCGTATGTCGAAAGGGTCGCCCAGGAGCACGCACGTATGGTCTGCGGAAGCTTCGAGGACGGGGCCAGCCAGACCGATTTCCAGCGCCGGGGCATCGGGATCGTTACCGACTAGCGCATTGGCTAAGCGAAAGCTCGTCAAATCGGCGGCGCCGCCGGCAGGTATACCCAGCGAGCGCCAGCCAGGTCGGCCTCTGTCTACGAGCAAAGTGAAAGCACCCGGCGCCAACACACGCAGGCTCATGACCGATGACCGCTTTCCGTAGCAATGCGGCTCAGCACACCCGCAGGCAGGTCAAAGGCTCTGACCACGATACCGGCTTCGGACTCCAGGCGCTTTCTCACCTCTTGGGCGATCGCCACCGCTTGGGGATGGTCCCCATGGATGCACAGACTGCGCACAGTTCCGGAGCGAGCCAAACTCAAGGCTTGTGTCGCCGCTTCTTCCGGGGATTCAAGGACCGCACCTGGCAGGCTGCGAGGGAGCAAATGCCCATCCGGACCGTATCGGCGGTCCACAAATCCCTCGCCGATGAACGGTACGCCCATGCGTTCGGCTACTTTTGCCAGAGCCGAGTGGGGCAAACCCATAACCGCCAGGGATGCTTTTTGGCACGCTTGCACCACCGGCAGCGCCACAGCCTCGTCGCGGCATGCCATATTGTACAGCGCTCCATGTGGCTTGACGTAGACGAGCACGGCGCCGAGCGCTTGACACAGCTCGCGTAACGCCCCGATCTGATACAGACAGTCGGCGAAGATGTGCTGCGGGGGCAAGTGCAGCTCCCGGCGACCGAAATGCTCCCGATCGGGCAAGCTGAGGTGTGCCCCGATCTGCACGCCGTGCGCCAGTGCCTCGGTCACCGTTTCCATCATGGTCACGGCGTCGCCAGCATGATAACCGCAAGCTATGTTGGCGCTGGTCACGCATTGCAACAGCGCTCGGTCCCAGGGCATCCCTTCGCCCAAGTCAGCGTTGAGGTCTATACGGAGTTCCGGCATCGGTTTATTCTCCACCCTACCTCCCTGGGCCATATGCAGGATATTCCGTAGCTGCTTTTCGTGTCGGCATCGGCCATCGGTCGGCACCCCCAAGGCGCATCGCGCTGCAGCCACGTGGTTCTATGTTGGACTGCTGGGGTGGCGCTCGGGGCTTCCGTAGTCAGGGGTAGCTATTTTGCAGCGCGGGGAAAAGGCGCAGATTTTCAGTTGAAGCGCCTGCCGCAGGTATTAGGATAATCGGCGACAATGACTGCGGACGAGGCCAGGCGGATTTTCTGGCCTGCCGGCGTACATGCGGTGAGGTATAGCGGACTAGGGAGGGCAGCGGATGTTCACGCTACAGACAAGTCGAGCGATTCGTGAGTGTACCGGATTGAGTCGGCGCGACTTTTTGCGCATTGGCACCGTTTCGGCCTTGGGCATGCGCTGGTGCTTGGCCGATGCCTTGCGTGCCGCGGAAACACACCCGTCGGATATGAATTGCATCGTGTTGGTGTTGGTAGGCGGCCCGAGTCATCTGGAAACCTTCGATCCGAAGCCCGATGCTCCCGAGAGTGTGCGGGGACCTTTTCGGGCGATACGTACCACAGTACCGAGCGTTTTGTTCTCTGAGCTTTTGCCGCGGTTGGCGGCACGTGCCCATCGGTTGGGGCTGATTCGCACCGTGTACCACGACGAGTCGCCTATCCACGAGACGGGGCAGCAATTGCTACAGACCGGTGCGTTCGTGGCCGAGGGGCAGGCGTTGCCCAGCCTGGGCGCTTGGGCCACGCACACCTGGGGCTCCAACCCGGCGGGTACGCCTAGTTGGGTACAGATCCCTGGGCCGATAGACAACACGGGCGTGGCCGTGGATCATGGACAGAGCGCTGGCCTACTTGGCCCCGACGCCGAGCCGTTTGCACTGCTTCCCGAGCCACAAGCTGTGCGTCAATTGTTCGATCGCTGCTGGGGCCGTCGCTCGGCAGAGGAAGCGCTTTTGGCAGCTGGGCCGACCGAGGAAGTCTCCGACTGGGACCGACAGGTAGAGCATATGGCCGCACTGGGCTCGATAGACCGAGCTACCCAAGAGGCTTGCGCACGACTTTTGTCCGACGGGGCCCGACGCGCTTTCCTGTTGGCACAGGAGCCCGAAGCCCTGCGACGCGCTTACGGCATCAACCTGTTCGGTCAGAGCTGTCTTCTGGCGCGCCGGCTGGTCGAGCACGGCGTACGCTTTGTCACAGTCAACATGTTCGACACAGTGTACGAAAGGGTGACCTGGGACTGCCATGCCGATGGCGGACCGCTCTCTAGCACCCTCGAAGACTATCGGCGCTTTTTGTGTCCTGTGCTGGACCAGGCGGTAGCTGCGCTCATGGACGATCTGCAGCAGCGGGGCCTGTGGTCGCGTACGCTGGTCGCTTTAGTGGGCGAGTTCGGACGCACGCCGCGGCTCAATCGCCGGGGGGGACGCGATCACTGGACGCGCTGTTGGTCGGTGGCTTTCTTCGGTGGTCCTGTGCGTCCCGGAGTGGTCGTCGGCCGCAGCGACCGTTCGGCCATGGAACCTGCCGACGACCCAGTTCCAGCCTGGCGTGTCGCTGACACCGTCTTGGCAGCTCTGGGTCTGCGTTCGGCCCCACAATATGTCGGCGGGCGCCTGAGCACACGCGCTTTGCAACCGGTTTCCGAGCTCTTTGGATAAGTGGCGTCGTCAGCAGAAGCAGGAAGGGTCGAAGAGGCGGGCCAGCGGGTATTTAGCGCACGCGATACACGATCCGTCCCCGTTTTAGATCGTACGGGGATAGCTCCACGGTCACTGTATCGCCGGGAATGATGCGGATAAAATTCTTGCGCATCCGACCGGCGACATGAGCGATGACCTCGTGCCCATTGGGCAGCTCGACGCGAAATTGTGTGTTGGCTAGCGCCTCTTTGACCTTGCCTTCGACTTGCAAAGGCTGTTCTTTGGCCATCATGCACCTCCTCGGGTAAGCTCCGCGGAACAAAGCAAAGCGAGGAGCGAACTGCGTCGCTCCTCGCTGGAATTATACGGTTTTTGGAGCAACTGGGCGAGTTGATCTTGCGGTCAGGGAACGATTAGTAGCGACGTGGCCGATGGCCGCCCCGGCCCTGATGACGTCCGCCGCCGCCACGCGTTTCCCGAGGTCGTGCCTCGTTGACGGTCAGCGTGCGTCCCTTGAATTCCGAGCCGTTGAGGGCCTCAATGGCCTTGCGTCCTTCTTCTTCGTCTTCCATTTCTACAAAGCCGAATCCCCGCGACCGCCCGGTTTCTCGATCAATGATAACCTGGGCGCGGCTGACAGCCCCGTGCTGTTGAAACAGGGCATACAGATCGTCCGAGGTGGCGTCCCAAACCAGATTTCCCACAAAGATATTCATGGTAACTCTACTCAAACTCTTACCTTTCAGGTGCCTCGGCGAACGTCTTTTCAGAACTCTCCGGCATCGCTCGTTGTGCCGGCGCGTGCCCGAATCGGCACCGGATCCAGGCCGTTCCTAGTGACCTAACCGAGAAAGCCTTGGCTTCTCGCCGACTCCCTTACCTTACCACCTCGCACGCCAATCCAAAAAGACCACATCGGACTTCCGGACCGCGCCAGAGGGTATTTCCCTTGCGTCATATCACTGGCCTACTCGCGCGGATCACCTTCCTTTCCAGCCATATCTAGCGTCAGAGTAACCGGATCGAATACAGATGCAGAGCATACCCTTTCATACGAGCAGGTCGTGAATGGCTCCGAAGAAAGGCTCGCAAAAGACATGAGGGTACGAGCGTCCGGCGGCTACCTGTTCTCGGACTATCCCACACACGATCCAGCACACTAAGACGATCCTTA
This sequence comes from Gemmataceae bacterium, assembly GCA_040289265.1. Lineage (GTDB taxonomy): Bacteria > Planctomycetota > Planctomycetia > Gemmatales > HRBIN36 > PSKW01. The sequence goes on along the minus strand of PSKW01000002.1, from coordinate 97,749 downwards.
CAGTCTGCAAATGACTGCTGCCCTGCGCAGCAGTCCCCAACTTGCCTTAAGTATACCCCTTAGCGGCGTCATTTTCCAGCCCATTTCTTTTTTTCTGCCCATCCATGGTCTGCACTAGTCCTTTTTCTGTGTCCACTTATAATAGCGTGTGCTCCAGTGAGGACAGGAACGAACCGGCGGTCGGTTCGTCGCTGGGCAGCCATAGGTTTTCTGCACAATGGGTGTTCGAAGCTGAGATCGCCGCATGCCGAATCGCAATCTGGTTCGAATGTTCGACGTTTCCGATCAGGAAATAGACCAATTGATCCAATCCGAGACCGGGGCCCCGCCTGAAGAAGCTCTTCCCCGTATTTACGTCGAGCAAGATCAGGAATTCGAGCCCAACCGTATTGTTCCTGGCATCGTCCGCGAAGTCCGCGGCGACGAGGTGGTCGTGGATATCGGGTACAAGAGCGAAGGGGTGATCCCTCTGCGGGAGTGGAAAGACGAAGCGACCGGGCAGATCGTTCCGCCCAAGCCAGGCGACCGCATCCATGTCCTTTTGGAATCGGTAGAAGATGCGACCGGCTGCGTCGTTTTGAGTTACCATAAGGCCCGCCGGCAAGAAGAGTGGGCCAAAATCATCCGCGAACACAAGGAAGGGGACGTCGTCACCGGCGTCGTTACCCGCAAAATCAAAGGAGGCTTGTTGGTCAATATCGGCGTGCCGGTGTTTTTGCCGGCCAGTCAGGTAGACCTGCGCCGACCGGCCGATGTGGGAGAATGGGTCGGCAAGGAGATCCGCTGCAAGATCCTCAAAATAGACGAAGCACGCCGCAATATCGTTGTCAGCCGCCGCAAGCTCTTGGAAGACGAGCGCGAGGAAAGAAAACGCCGACTGCTCGAGGAGCTCGCTCCAGGGCAGATCCGCAAAGGCATCGTCAAAAACATCGCCGAATTCGGTGCTTTCGTGGATCTCGGCGGCATTGACGGATTGCTGCACATCACCGACATGTCCTGGAGCCGTATCCAGCACCCGAGCGAAGTCGTGCAGGTGGATCAGGAAATCGAAGTCTACGTCATCTCCGTAGACAAAGAAAAAGAAAAAATAGCCCTCGGCCTCAAGCAAAAGACTCCCAGCCCCTGGGAGAATATCGAACAAAAATACCCGATTGGCAGTCGGCATACGGGCGAAATAGTCAACATTATGCCCTATGGTGCCTTCGTGCGACTGGAGCCGGGAGTCGAAGGACTGGTGCATATCAGTGAAATGAGCTGGACGCGTCGCGTCAACCATCCCAGCGAGGTCGTCAGTGTCGGCGACAAAGTCGAAGTGCAGGTCCTGGCCATCAACAAAGACAAACAGGAAATCTCCCTGGGTCTGAAGCAATGCCAGCCCAATCCCTGGGAAGTGGCGGTGCAGAAATACGCCCCCGGCAAAGTCGTCGAGGGCGTGGTACGCAATATCACCAATTTCGGCGCCTTTATCGAGCTGGAAGAAGGCGTGGACGGCTTGCTCCACATCCACGACCTCAGCTGGGTCAGGAAGATCAATCATCCCAGCGAAGTACTGCAAAAGGGGCAGCGCATCAAATGTGTGGTCCTCAGCGTGGACCCGCAGCGTAGACGTATCAGTTTGGGTCTGAAACAACTGGCCACCGACCCGTGGGAAAGTGACATCCCCGTGCGTTACCAGCCCGGGCAGGTCGTACAAGGCAAGGTCACCAAACTCACTAACTTCGGCGTATTTGTCGAGCTAGAGCCTGGTCTAGAAGGACTGTTGCACATCTCCGAACTGGCTGATCACAAGGTGGAAAGTCCTGAAGAGGTGGTGAAAGTCGGTGACATGATCGAGGTGAAAGTGTTGCGCGTAGACCCAGCTGAGCGCAAAATCGGCCTCAGTCGCAAACGGGCACAGTGGCAGAAAGGTGCCGAGGAAGCCGCCGAGACGCGCACTGAAACACCCGCCGCCAGACGCGAACTCAAAGGCGGCATGGGCTCGGGCGCGCCCCCCGGGCAGCTTTTCACCCTCCCTTCTCAGGGAGGCGGTAAGACGACTACCGCCCAGGAGCGCGAGCCATCGGACCGCAAGACTGCACAGCCGCATCAGGACCAGTCCGTGGAGTCTAGTTCTGCCGGCGATGCACGCCCTGCGCAAGCAACCGTGCCTCAGACGCCGGAGCAGACTTCCTCTTCTTGAGGTCGGCCAGCGCTTAGTTTTTCTGCGGGACGTCAAACCGTCGCGAAAAACGCATGGAGAGCCCGAGCGGCGCCGCCGGCATCAGCGCTACGGCTTTCAAGATCTCACGCCGTAATGCCGCAGCAATTGTCGAAAACGTGGGTCGTTGCGGATGGAGTCCAGGTCCCGGTCCTGTTTAAGGTGTTTGAAATCGCGGTAGCCCAATTCGATGGCTCGACGTAATGCCTCGATAGCCTCATCGGTCTGACCCAGCAAGGCGTAACTGCAGGCCAAGTTGTAATGAGCCACAGGATCCCGTGGTCGTAGCTGCACCAGCCGAGAGTCAATTTGCAAACCTTCGCGATACCGTCTTTTTTGGGTCAAATGGTGGCCCAAAAGACGCAAAACGTCTACGTAGTGCGGATGACGGCGCATTAGGCCCTGCAAAAACCGGATCTCGAAATCCAATTGACTTTCCGAGGCCATGGCCTGCAGACCGCGAGGTGCGCCTGGTTCACCCCCACCCTCGAAGTGCTTTTCTTTTGCGGCCATGCTTCCTCTCCCTGTTCCCATCCGGACCTTGCGTCTGAGCGAGCGTCAGGCTGCCAAACGGCAGCCTGCTACGCTTCGGTACGCTGCCTCGACCTTTATGGGGTCGGTCCCAGGTACATCTACGCGCCCGACACCTTTACTTCTATGTTACGGTCGAAGCGTGGGAATTGCAAAGGGGAGTTAGGCACTTACTGGCCGCGCGCAACAGTTCCCTGCGGGGACCCGGCGATGGGGACACCATGCGGCAAGGGGCGCGCCGCCACCAAAAATCCTGTCGCTTGCAGCCAATCGCGCAGTCCCCGATACAGTGCAAAGCTGTCGGGATAAACGATCAAGGTTAGGGTCGTGCGCTCAGGATCCAATGCTTCCACCTGAGTGCGGAAACGCGAGCCTGGATGCAAAGCTTCGGCCAGCGTTTCGCCGCGCTGCGGCGCCAGGGGCTCGAGCCGCCACGCGGTCAAGCGATAGCGAAAGTCCCGGCCCTCGACAGGCGGCAAGTCGCCGAAAAGGGTGTCGAGGCTGCTGCGCTCGCGCGCCAGCGTGAAATGCAGCAGCCACTGGTGCACAGGACCCAGCGTGCCTTGGCACGTCCAGCGCGTGCGTAACTCCGAGGCCTTTTCCGAGGCGGCGCGCGGTAACTCCGCCAGCAGTTCTGCCAGGGGCACATAATTGACCCGCCCTTCTAGACAGGTCCAAAAGCGCTCCTCGTTATGGACCGGCTTGCTGACCGGCAACTGGGCCGGCAGCGCTATGCGCGAGCGCAGCGGAGCTGCCTCGGCAAGAGTTTGCTCTTTCTCTTCGATCATCAAGCGCAAGTGCCGCAGACGGCCCTCGTAGGCGTGCACTTCGGCGAGCCAATATGCCAGCTCAGGCTCTTGTCGTGTCCATTCTTCTTGGGCGCGCTCCCGCACACCATGGGCTGCCAGCTGCCGGCCCCTTTCCACAAACATCTGTTCGAGCGCCTGACGAGCCGCGGTCGCTTCGGCAACCAATCGGGGCAGCGTCATAACAAAAGCAGCCAGGTGGTGGCTCGTATGGGCCACGCCGGCCACACAATGGGCCAAGAACGATATCGCTTCTGGCGTAGTTTCCGGTTTCCGAGCGTATGGAGCCGGCTGGATGTGCCAGTGCGCGTGCTTCGCGCCCGGACGGTGGATTTCAGGCAAGCGGCCCAGGCGCTCGCCGAGCAGGACGATGAGAATGATCACGATGCCCACCAAATTGGCAATAGTGTCCAAAAAAGAATCGGAGCCAAAAGGCTGCGACGACTTATTCGTTTTGAGCCTCATGCTCGTCTCCAGGTTATCGTCACCGCCGGGGCGCGTAGGCCGACTGAACGCCTCTCTTTTGTCGAGTCAGCGGGGCAGCCCACACAGCGGGCCTGCACGTGCCAATAAAAACGACCCCAATCTGCGTCAGGCTCATGGGGAAGCATGTGCATCCTCTTGGACGATCTCGTAACTCTCCTCGGCGTGCAGGTGGGCCAGCGCCGCCGATATCGCGTAATAAGTACGCAGAGCGTCGGCCTGGATGGCGTAATGGATACGCAATCGGCTGGCTCGCGTCTGGCGCAGGGACGTCAGCTCGGCGATGGCTGCGCCTAGCTCTTTGTCGCCGACGTTTCCTGCCGCAATCGGGATGCGCTTGGCTGGCCCACCAGGCACACGGACTTCGATCCACTGCGCGGCACAGACGACGATCAAGCGGCCATCATCAGGCAGGTTCGCGAAGGATCGAGAAGATCCTCTGGAAGTACTCGTACTCCGCTGGCCGCCTGCCACAAGCGCCGGTCGTGGCCCTGGGTTGTGCCATGGCCCCTCTGCCGCAACGGATGCACCGGCCGACTGCGCATCGCCGGATGTGCCTGGACGCATCGCCGGTGGACTTGCGGGTGCCTTGTCTTGCGTACTGGCCAAGTCGTTAGGAACAGTCGCCAGTTCCAATTCCGTGTCTTCGTCTATCAAGTCGTAGCCGATCTCGATCGGTAGCTCTTGCAGAATGCGCAACACTGCGTAGTAAGCGGCGATACCACTAGGCCGTACGAATAGGAGCACATAGGCATTGCCTGGCGTGGAGCGCATACGACTTTCCAGATGTGCCAGCCAGGTACGCCCCTCGAGGAGTTCTTTAAGGTCGTAACGCGGACCCTGGGGAAGAAAGCGAACCTGATGGTCGCGGCATTCGAGTACGACCGGTACCCTCGGCGCCCCCAGCTTGCCGCGATAGGGAATGACAACATAAACGGGCGGCGCGGCTGCCGACCTAGTTCGTATCTCTTGCTCGAAGGCTTCTAAAGCGCGCTGCACTTGTTCCGCTTGCCCGAGCTGTCGCAGCAATGCGGCGGCACGCCGGCGGTATTCTTCGATCGCCGCACGCTGCTCCACAATGCGACTGTGTAACTGTGCGGCAATCGCATCGAGGTCGCTGGCGTTCGAGCGCAGTTCGTGCTCGCGAACGTGCATCTCTTCTCGCACACTGCTTGCCAAGTGCTCCGCGCTTTTCAGGCAGCCGGTAAGCGCTTGCAACCAGCCGCCGAGCTCGTGCAACACAGTTGCGACTTCCGGTGCATCTTGAATCGTCGGCAGCTCCGGCGCATCTTCGGTACGATCGGATGAGCGGACAAGAGTCCGTTCGTCCGGCGCCAGCTCTTTGGGCACTAGTCGAAGCTTGGAGTCGAGGACGATCAGGAGAAAAATCAAGGCGCCGAGGGTACACAAAAGGACCGACAGAAAAGGAAATAGGGCCACTTGAGGCTGTTGGCGTCTCATGCCGCCTGACCCTGATCGAGCGGACCGGAAAACGGCTTGCGCGTACCGGAAGTAGGAGCGCTACGCGCGCTCAGTACATGGACGGCGGCGGCCAGAGCCTGGAGCGTTTGTTCCAAGGTCTGGGTCACGCTCAGCAGTTCCAAGTTTTCGCGCAGTCGTTGTTCTGCTTCGGCCAAGTGATGCGTTTGCACAGCCATGTGCCGCAATGCGCCGATGTGCTCGCTGAGCAAGTTGCACGAGCGATCCAAACCCTGCACGTATTCTGCAAGATGGCAGGCGACAGGCTCCAGGGAATTGTGCAAAGCGGCTGTTATGCGCTCGGCCGCCGTCTGTATTTCCTGGTGCAGTCGAGTGGACCAGGCATCGGCCGCCGCCTGCATCTGGCTTTGCCAGTGATCGGCCCACAGTTTCGCTTGTTTGTCCCAAGCATTCAATAGCGACCGATTCGTTGCCTCCCATTGGACTCCTTGCCGGTCGAAAAGGTCGCGCAGCCTGTGCACTAAATCGGACCACGGAACATGCCCGGGTGCCGCTTGCCGGTACGAATCGCAAGCCACGCGTCGGACAGCGGCATCTATCGTCGCTAGCAGGCGATATTCGCTCCGGTCGAGCGCGAAGCTGAAGAACATGAGCGCAATGGAATACGCCAGAGCAAGAGCCGTGGTGTCGAAAGCAACTGCCAGCCCGGCGGTCACCGCGTTGATAGACTGTGCCAGTTGCTCTGGAGAGACATGCTCGATCGCTTCCGTGATGCCCAGGACGGTGCCGAGAAAACCCAGTATGGGTATAGCCCAAATCAAAAAGCGTAGCAGCCCGCGCTGTTGATCGAGTTCCTCTTGGTCCGACTGAGCTAATTCCTGTAACCGCAATTCCAGGCTTTGTTGGTCAGGCTCACTGGAGCAATAGGCCAAAACCTTTTCCAGTCTTCGACGAAAAAGAGAGTCAGGCAACTCGCCGAGGCAATCGCTATGGAGAGTCGTCGCCGGTACTGTTTTCAATTCCTTGGCCAGTCGCACAGCTCTCGCTCCGAGGGTAGTCAGCGCCCAGAAAAACATCCACGTCTCAGCATATTCGACCGGATGTCCACACAGATAGCGATAAACAAGTGAATCTGGAGCGAATGAGTAGGAGACAAAAGATAAACAGGCCGCCGTGAGTGCCAGACTGACTAAAAACGCCATCGGACCTGAGGTGAGCACAGTTAGCCAGTTCAAATGCTTGCGTTTATTTCGCATAAGGCTCATAAATAGTCTCCATCATCTCTTAAGGACGGGTCGGTTCGGGAGCGCGTTGGAAAGCTGTCGGAGGTCTGCAAGTACTTCTGAGCGCATCAGATACGGCCAGCACAACTATCAGCAGGCCTGTACAAGTCAGCAGCAAGTCCAAAGCTCATCCCTTGGCGCCTCTTTAGCCAATCATCGGCTTGCAGCAAAGCCCGCATAAGCGGACAATGAACTACCTGTCAAAACGGGTCAACTTGGCAATTTACGCCGGCCTTCTCTTGCAGCTTGCCAAGAGATTCTGCGTCCATAGTGATAATTACTCCATATTAACGAACATTGTGCCGCTAGAAAGGAGCCTTTATGCCATTGCAGCTTTTTGGCATTGTCCTGGGACTGTTGACCCCGACTTGGCTAACTGATTACGAAGCCGCAGTTCATCGAGCCATCGAATCTAAAAAAGATCTGCTGATCTATGTTTTTGATGAGAAAAAGCGACTGGAGGCGGCTGTCAATCACCCCTATGTCTTGGTTCGCACAAGGCGGTACGTTTGCCTGAAAATCCCTGTGGATTACAAACTTGGGACATCAGAACTTTTGCAACATGAGGCGTTTCAAGAGATGGGCGGTAAACCAGGACTTTTGATCGTTAGCTTGAAGGACGAAGCATCCCCACACTTTCAGCATGTGGTTTCTGTGCTACCTGACGTACCGAGCCGTTATGCATGGGTACCCAGGATTGGGCCGGAAGAGATCTGCATTCTCCTCGATTTGCCGGATGGTTCACTTACTCAAAGGAGTATGATTTATGCCCTTGCAGTGCATCCTGAAAGGCCGCAAAGTATTATGGGGCAATTGCATCCGGTATTTGTAGAACATGCTTTCAACCACAGTCAAAAGCAAGCTCGCGAGCAAATGCAACATCACGCCGATCTTTTGACAGCGTCTAGGATGTTTCAAGAGAAAGTCGGCATAGCGCCAGGCAGTGCGTCGGAAGTAGTTGCCGAATCTTGGGGTCATTGGGTAGGCGGCGAGAATGTGCTAGAGGCAGCGTTCTCTTGTGTGGACGCCTGGCGGCAATCGCCGGGTCATTGGTCCGCCGTTAGCCGTTATCATCGCTATTTCGGATACGACTTGGCACGCGGACGCAATGGCGTTTGGTATGCTACTGGTATTTTCGCCGACTGATAGACCATGTCAGGAGGTTTTACGCCATACCAGGCGTACTATTCTACTACATGCACGTCCAATTTGGCGCCAGGTTTTGCGCCAGGGCCAACTCAGTTCCGCGGATCCTTTGTTTCGATCGGTGCTCAGGTCCTGGGCGTTATCGCTCGATTCCTGCTCCGCAAGGCAAGGGCCATTCTTTGGCGTCGCAGGATCCGCTTTGGACTCTGGTAGTCGCGCTTCACTAGTGCTCGTTCGCTGCCGATACGCGCGTGCTCCCTCGCGGAGCCGACCGCTGTACAGTTCAATGAGGTACCATCCGACACGATAGACAAATGCCGTGTAAAACCAGGTCAGCAGGTTTTCTTTGAGCAGTTGCCAAGGACGCCCCAGTCCTGCCTGCCAGGCGAGGTACCGTGTGGCAGTCTGCATCGGCGCGACCATAGCCGATACAGCCCAATAAACGTTGCTGGCCCGCTGGTACCACTGAGCAGCTTTGCCTAGGCCCTTCCAGTGTTTTACAGTGAGCACATGGCTGCCTGGAACGTATTCGTCAACCAGTTGCCAGAGATCGCTTGCGGCAAGCTCGATGACAGCCAGGATTTCCGGTACCGTGAGCGAATCAATGGGATCTTGCGCGTGGGGACGATAATGGCGCGCCAGCTCGACGGCCAGGCGCTGAGCTTGGTCTACGTAAAACTGCATGTCACGCAAACGCTCCTCGGACACTTGTTGCGCACGAGCAGCCCAGGCCTCGACTGTTTGCCACGCCTGCCGGTCGGGGTCCGACCAAGTCGGGCTTGCTGCGGGCCGCGGCGAGGGCAAAAGCAAATCTCTCTTTTGCCAGCGCCATAAGAGCCACCATGCTAGAGCCAAGGACAGCGCCAACGGCCACCAGACATATCCCCATAACCCGTTCGCGTACAAGTACCATAGGCCGGCTGCGCATAGAGTGAGGACGGGGATGGTCAAAAGACCCAGCGCTATCAGGAGTCGCCAATGGCTGCGCAGGATAGGACGCATCGTCGAGTCGGTCGTTTACCCAATGCCTAGCAATCGGTTCCGCTACACGTCCATTACGTCTGGCCCGGCGCCGATACCTGTCCAGAGTGACACCGGAGTTATAGTCTTCGGCTTGGACCGTTGCTCTGTACTGTCGCTTGCCGCCAGGAAAAGGCGGTCCGCAAAGTTGTACGGACATCGGCCCGCTGGTATTATACCGCGGGGCAGTCCATGCGAGTATTTCGCCTGGCTCCGCCCTCTTGGGTGGCGAGAAGAGCGGGGCTCGGACGGGGCAGGGAGGCGAGGCCTGCTTCACGATGGCCGTTATTTGCAACCGAGACAAACGGCGCCGCGGTCGAAAGCTGAAATCCCTAGTTGTTGGAGAGCGTTCATGATGCGAAGCGGCATGCGGCTTACCATAGTGTCCGTTTTGTCGGCTGTACCTGCCTCGTTGGTTCTGGGCCAAAGCGCAGGCGAGGCCCGTCGGCCTTGGAGGCCCAATGTCGTCTTTATTCTGGCGGACGATTTGGGGATTTCGGACCTGCATTGCTATGGACGGGCAGATCATCGTACACCGCGGCTCGACGAGATGGCGCGTCGTGGGCGTCGTTTCACTCAGGCCTATTGTGCCCAGCCGATTTGTTCGCCATCGCGGGCGGCCATCATGACCGGCAAGCATCCGGCGCGTCTGCATTTGACCACCTATCTTCCTGGCAGGCCCGATGCGCCTTCGCAAAAACTGTTGCAGCCGGTCATCTATGGTGCGTTGCCACTGGAAGAAAAAACCCTGGCCGAGTACCTCCGAGAGGTCGGATACTTGTGCGCCTGCTTCGGTAAATGGCACCTGGGCGGCAAAGGGTACTCTCCATTGGAGCAGGGATTTGCTGTTTACGAGCCTGGGCAAGCCAATACGGTACCCTCGCCAAGCGAAGGGGGCAAAGGTGAATTCGACCTTACTCGCCGGGCCCTGGCGTTTATCGAGAAACATCGGGATCAGCCCTTTTTTGTGTATCTGTGCCATAATACACCGCATATCCCCTTGGCAGCGCAGGCAGAAAAGGTGGCCGCCTGCCGCGATGCTTTCAATCCGGTCTATGCAGCCATGATGCAAACACTGGACGAGACCGTCGGAATGCTCCTGGACCGTTTGCACATGCTTGGATTGGCAGAGCGGACGCTCGTGATCTTTACGAGTGACAACGGGGGATTGCACGTCTTGGAAGGAGCACAAACCCCGGCCACTCACAATCGGCCGTTTCGAGGCGGCAAAGGGTTTGTTTACGAAGGCGGCCTGCGGATTCCTCTGATCGTCTACTGGCCGCAGCACGTCGCTTACGGGGTGGAACAGACGCCGGTCGTCCATCAAGATTGGTTGCCGACGCTCGTCGAGTTGTGTTGCGCAGGCACTGGTCCCGATGGTTTGGGCCTCTCGCGAGGTTCTTTGCAAGCTGATGGGATCAGTTTGCTCCCGCTTTTGCTGGAGGGGCACCAGCTGCCGCCGCGTACTCTCTATTGGCATTTTCCGCACTACACCAATCAGGGCAGTAGACCGGCGGGAGCAGTTCGTGCTGGGCGCTGGAAGCTCATCGAGAACTATGAAGACCAGGCAGTGGAGCTTTACGACCTAGAAAGCGATCCCGGCGAGGAAAACAATCTGGCCAGCAGATACCCGGACATTGCTGCCAACTTGCTGGCTCAGCTACGCGCCTGGCGCAAGGCTATCGCAGCGCAGGAGAACCGCCCCAATCCGGATTTCCGTGCGGACTGGCATCAACAGTTGTATGTGGACATGGATGTCTCCCGACTGCCGGCTGCAAGGCACGCCGATGCACTGGCAAAGCAGTTAACCCCTTGGCGTCGGCTGATGAATCAAGTTATCGTCGGTCGCAAACCGGTTTTGAAATAGCGCCGAGTCGGCGACGCGCCGGCTTGACGAAAAGCGTTACAGTTCCCGAGGTTGTTCCAGTCTTCTGCTCGAAACAGCGCTTGACCGCGAAGCGGGTGTAAGGTATGGGGCCAGTTGGCGATGGAGTCGGCCGAGGAGCCGTAGTGTTCGCCGGAAGGGAAGTCTGCGCAAGATGGGAAGTTGGGGTCTGCCAGCGCACAGGTGGCTACGTGTCTTTTCGCGCTCGCAGTATGCGCTCGCCGCTTCCGGTCCAGTCCAGAGCATTAGCTTTCCCGATAGACTGTTTTATTGGGAGGCGATGGCGCCTGCGCCCGATACGCCGGCCGAACCTTATAGCCTGCAATGGTATTTGACGATCGAGGCAATTCGGCTCAGACGGCAGGCGCGCTGGCTGAGGCAGCTTTTGGAATTCGATCGTCACGCAGGCGAGGTAGTCGTGGGCTTGGGTGATGGATTGGGGACCGATTGGGTCCAGTATGCGCAAAAGGGAGCACGGGTCATTGCCTGCTGCCCAGCCGGTGCCCAGGCGGCGTTGGTGCGCCGTAACTTCGAGCTGCGCGGGCTGACGGCACGCTGTTTTCATGCCGATCCGACCTGCTTGCCAGTGGCTAGCGAAAGCGCCGACGTGGTCTGCATTGAAGGATTGCTGCACGAAATGCCTCGGGAGCAGCCGATCCTGCACGAAGTGCAACGTATCCTCAAGCCAGGGGGCAAGATCCTGGCTGTGCTGCCGGCGCGGCCGCTTTTCGGCAGAGGTCGTGAAAAGGCACACGAGGAAACGATTCGCTCGCCGTGGTTCACCGCACGCCGGCGAGCAGAGCCGCTTCTGTTCTCGCGTCGCGAGTTGCTGCGTTTGTTCCAGGCTTTCGCGCGGCCTAAAGTCTATCGGCGGCACTTGAAACGCAAAGACCTGCCCCGACCCTGGCGCTGGATTCCTCCTCGCTGGCTGGAAAGGTTTTGTGGCCGCTATCTCGTATTCAAAGGTTTCAAACCGCTTGCCAGTTCCGCAGCTCTGGCCGAGGCTGCCTGAGGCTCGAGTCGGCTCCGACCAACGTCTTGGGCTGTCCGTGGAAAAGCAGCGGCAAGAGAATTTTTCAGAGCTTGACATGCCATGCGCCCAACGGTATACGGACGCCCGGCAATAAGGCAAACGACCAGCAAGGGCACACACCGAAAAACGAACGAGTCAGTAGACGGCTCTACTGCGTGCTGGAAATGCGGGAAGCCAGCACTGCCCTGCCCTCCTGGGCAGAAGCGACAGGGGTCCGCCAGGTGGTTTCTGGGTCGGCTACCTGGTCGGGAGCTTCGCAGTGGAGCTAATTGTGGACCAGGGACCGGTAGCTCATGGCGCCGGTCCCTGGGGGAATACACCGTGATGCACGACACGCGTCGTCATCCGTACATGAGGGTCGGCAGTAAGGGGGTCGAGGGTAGCTGAGAGTGCAGCGCTCTGGGTCTGGGGAAGGAGTCACCATGATTGTGCCGTCTTCCTCGGACTTTGTTCTTCACACGGGTCGTTGCACTCTCCTCCCTCGGTAGTCGGCGGGCAATGCTTACGGCCTATCAACGGTCAGCGGCTGCCTACCTGTTCGTGCCCTCCAGTCGCACGTCATAGCGGTCATCGAGTTCGATTAGTTTTGGATTCGGCTGCCAATGTCGTTTTGCCACGCCGGACCCCCCAGGTTCGGCCAATCGGTCCGGCACTAGCCGAGATGAAAGCGTCGGTACAACGCAGATCGTATGGCGCGTCGGAGCCAAGTGCCGATGTTGACACCGTCGTTACGGGCCAGATGCTTGACTATCTGCATCTCGTCGCGAGTCAACAGAAGAGGCAATTCAATGACCTCGCCGCCATCCGAGAAGGCCGCTGCTCGCTCCGTTGCATGACGCACTGCAGGGTTATCTCGGTGCATTCTTTTCGGCATACTTCATCCTGGCGTCTGCTAACCTTGGCCGCTCCAGTTATCCCTGTGCTCCTTGGGCAATTCGTCTGTTTTTAGTTCACGGCCCATGGCCGGGCGCGATGCGGATCGTGGTGCTGAGGAGAGGCTATGCGAAGATAAGCAAACAGCTTGCCAAAATGCACAAGGTATGTGTCGTTTAGCCAGCGGTTTCTAAGTTATTACGTAAAAGCAACTTGCACACGTCCGGCGGAAGTCTACTGGCAATTTAGTGTAGAGCAAAGCAATGAGCGTGCCTGCTCCATAATCTTACGCCGCCAAAAAAGCAGCAAAGTGTACCGTATTGGCGCGCTGTTCGGTGGCAGGCGTGTGTTCCCGGTCTCCAGTAACCAGCCCGGATGCGTTAGCCGAAAGTTGCCCTACAGCACTTCTCTGATCAATTCGCGATCGTCCACGAGGTACATGGGGCGGCCATTATGATCCAGCAGGGTAGTGCCTGGATCAATACCTAGGTTATGGTACAGGGTAGCGAAAACGTGTTGGAAGTGCACAGGACGCTCTTTTGGGACCTCACCGTAGCGATTGGTCTGGCCGATAACCTGGCCGGTGCGCATGCCGCCTCCGGCCAAGAGAGCGCAGGACACCTGAGGCCAGTGATCGCGGCCGGCGCTCTTGTTGATGCGAGGCGTGCGCCCGAATTCGCCCCAGACAACTACCGACACATCCTTGTCCAGGCCGCGTTCGTGCAGGTCGAGGATGAGCGCAGACAAGGCCTGGTCGAGTTTGGGCAGCCGCTCTTTGCATTGACCGAAGTTGTTGCCATGGTAATCCCAGCGGCCGAAGGCCAGTGTCACGCAGCGGACACCTGCCTCGACGAGCCTGCGAGCCATCAGGAAGTGTTCGTTGTAGCACGGTCCGCCGTCGTCCACGTTTTTCAATGAGCCGCGACCGTAGCGTTCGCGAATGCGCGGATCTTCTTTTTCGATGTCGAGGGCGTGGAGGAGTTTATTGGAGGTGAGCACGTCGAGAGCACGTTGCGTGAAAGCGTCCATACCCTCGATATCGCCGGTGGCATCTATGTCGCGCCGCATCCGATCGAAGGCGCGCAAAAGCACCTTGCGGTCCGCGAGTCGGTCGAGAGTAACGCCCTCGAGTTGCATATCGGCCAAGCCCGGTCCCATGGGCTGAAAGGGTGCATGCGGGCGGCCGAGGTATCCTGGATCGCCTGGATTGGCCCAGGGGCGATGTCCCATGGTCGGCGCCAATCCGACAAAAGGCGGTACGCTTTTGTCCACCGGGCCCAGAAGCTTGGACAACACAGCCCCCAGCGCAGGCCGCTTTTGCCGACGGGCGATGCTCATCGGGTAGCCACAGAGACATTGGTCCGAAGCATGCTCGTCTCGCGCACCGACGATGGTGCGGATGAAGATCAGCTTGTCGGCCATCGCCGCCAGCCGCGGCATGTGCTCGCAGATTTCGATCCCCGGCACATTGGTACGGATAGGCTTGAAAGGACCGCGTATCTCCGCCGGGGCCTCCGGCTTGAGGTCGAACATATCCAAATGAGGCGGACCCCCGGGCAAAAAAACCATGATGATCGCTTTGTGGGAATGCCCGATACCGGCACGCGCTTCAGCACGCAAAAGGTCCGGCAAACAAAGGCCCCCGAGTGCCAGACTGCCGATACGCAAAAACGATCTGCGTGTCAGTCCGTCACAGAATTCCCTCTGCCTGGCTCCATAAATGGTCAGCATGACGATAGCCCCCCTATGCTCCTTGTGCGGTTCCTGAGGCAGGCACAATCTATCAGGTAGGCGATCCCCGAAATAGGATCGTAATTAGCGGGTCGCAAAAAGCCAGCGCTAAAGCGGGCCAGCCGTAGCAGCATCTCGACAGGCAGGCCCACCGGCTGCAACCAGCTTGCATTATACTGCTCGCCGCCGTCGTTGTCACGCGAAAAATGGACGAATTCTGATGCACTTTTTGCCTAGCCCCGATCCTTTTTGTCGGGGCGGTAAGTCGCATGGGCCTGTGCCGCCTGGAATGCCGAGAAATCTTCTCCTGTGGACACGCACGACCGTCATTTGTGGACTAAGCTTTTGCCAGGGTCGAAAAGAAGCGCAGAAAGGAGCAAAACCAGCACGGATTCGGTGACGCATTGTCCCAGTCGTGAGCCAGAACCGTGACCAATACGCGAGTATTGTTGGGCCGATACGAATTGCTGCGCCTGCTGGGCGAAGGCGGCATGGGAAAAGTATACCTCGCACGGCAATTGGACCTAGGCCGGCAGGTGGTTATCAAAGTGATGCACGAGCATCTGCTGACCGATCCGCAATTCCAGGAGCGCTTCCGTCAGGAGATGCAATTCATGGCCAATTTCCAGCATCCTTATGCCGTAGCCCTCTACGACGCCGCCGTGGACGAGAACGTCGGTCCCTGTCTCATTATGGAATATGTGCGCGGCGAGACCCTGGAAGTGGTCCGTAAACGCAATGGACGGCTAAGTCCCTCGCGCGTAGGCGTATTACTGGGCCAGCTGTGTGAAGTGCTGCAAGCGGCGCACGATTTGGGCATCGTCCATCGTGATCTGAAGCCAGCCAATGTACTGATTCTCAGCGCAGACACGCCGTATGAGAAAGTCAAGGTGACCGATTTTGGGCTGGCCAAATTGATTCCGCGACGCAAGGCCAAGGACACCCATCCCACTGGGCAAGGTTCGGAATTCGCTGTGGGGACACCCGCTTATATCAGTCCCGAACAGGCGCGTGGGGAAGCTGCCGACCATCGCAGCGATTTGTATAGCCTCGGCGTCATCGTGTACGAACTCCTGACCGGCAGATTGCCTTTCGAACGGCCATCGAGCATGGAACTTTTTCTGGCGCACGTGCACGATCCGGTCCCGGCCATGTGCGGCCAAGGCATTTGGATACCGCCGGCGGTCGAGGAGGTCGTGCGTGCTTGTCTGGCCAAGCGACCGGAAGACCGTCCGGGCAGCGCTCAGGAACTGTGCCGGCGCTATCAGCGGGCTTTGCGCGACCAAGCCGGCGACGGGGACAAGGCTCGTGATTGCGATGTCGCTGTTTCGCACACTTCTAGTACGCCGGCCGATGTGGGCCTCCCCGGTTCCGGCGAGTTGGATCCCGAGGCCTTTCTCTTCGATATCGAAGCATGGCTGCCACCGGCAGTAGCTGCATACAAACTGCATGGCTTCATTGCCGACAGCGGCGGGCGCGTCGTCGAAAACAGTCCTGGCAAAGTCGTCCTGCGCCTCGGCCAAAAAGGGAGCACCTACGAAGTGAGCCCTGCGCGCCGCTCCTGGTTCTTGCGACGCGGCAGTCACGAGCCGATCCTGATGGAGATTTATTTGGCCCGCCGCGATCCGGACCGCCCCAATCTGCTTTCCGTGCGCGTGGTCTTGCATTACGAAGGCAATCTGCCCCTCGCCAACTGGCGCGAATTGTGCGGCCAGATTTGCTGCGACTTGCGGGCCTACTTGATCGGGCAAACCAGCTCCTCGGTGCGCTCCTGAGGGGGCCCACACAGCCTACAGGGTGACGACAATCTCCGCACCGTGTACTTCTCGCCATCTGACCGAGCGATCTTTCGGTCCCTTGCTCGCCCGGCACTCAGGCATCCGCTTTGACCGGAGCCGATGGATCGGCTGCTCGGTTCTATGGCGACAAGACGACCCGCGCGAAAAAAGGTAGCCTCGTGTTCGTCGCTTAGCGGACTGGTTTTCAGCGAGTGCGCTCGGGGTGCCTCAGCGGACGCGCACCTGGTAACGCACTACACCGTGTGCCTTCGGCGGCAGCGGGTCTCTTATTTCCCAGCGGAGAATCACCGACCCCTCTTCGTTGGTCTGTGTTGCAAATATCGCCTCGCGATCGGATGCAGCGCTACAGGGGATATACTCGAGTCGTCCGCTGAGGCTATCGGTAATGGCAATGTCGTGGATCGGTTGTCCGCCCAGATTGCTGTAGCGAATGAAAAAGGTAACGATGTCCCCTGGCTGCGCAGTTTCCTTGGACGCCCATTTGAGGATCTGCAAGGGCTTTTCAGGGACACGGACCGGCTCGTTGCGGTCGAGAGAGACGGCTTCTGAAGTCTGAACGGCGGCCTGTATCGTGCCCATCCCCTCCACGCGGCCGACGGCTTGAATGCCGATGTCTTCGTGGACGCCGGCAATTGCGGCACGTCGGGACAATGCTCGCGCCCCAGCGATTTGCTGCACCATGCGCTTTTTTTGCTCGTCTTTGACGAGCACGAAACGCTCGCTGCCCCAATATGCGAAGGAGCCGACCTCGATATGCACGGCGTCGAGCGTATTGATTTCTTCGATGCGCCCTGCATAGCTACGGCCGATATTGGCGTGCAGGTGCGAGCGGACATGAGCCTGGTGCACGTCGTCCCGTTGTCTGACTTGTCGCAGATCGTCACGGGCGACTAGGGCGGCGCGTGCTTGGGCGCTTTGCATATGTCCCGCCTCATCGGTGCCCGTCAGTGCATCGAATCCCAGCATTTGCTGGAAAATCAGAAAACGAGGGGACCAGATGAAAACGGGATTGGCCGGCACAATACTCTTACCCACTTGCTGCGAGGACCGATACTCGATCACGGCGTCGCCTGGCTCGAGTCCGTCGGATGCACCCTGGGGCGTGAGCCGCACAGGCTGTCCGAAGTCGCCGCCGTCGCGGATCAGATTCTCCTCAGGATCTGCGGGCCTATTGAAGACCGTTCGGCTCGACGCAGGCAGCCCAGGCCGATAGGGCCAGGTAGACCCATGTCCGGCTTGCGTACGTATATGGTTCTGCTGCTTGCAAGTCCCGAAGGGACAAGCTGAGGGGTAGACGTGTGGATCGCGTGGCTCAGGCTGCCGCTGCCCGAGCCGCAGGATCAGTAACGGTCGGCCCCAGCGCCGTGCGCGCTCTTCCAAATCTTCGGCCGGCGGCACTTCCAGCACTGCCGGTTGCGCTACGGTGGAAGTGCCAGGCCAACCGGGCCTTGCAGTTTCTACGACGACTACTTTGGTAACCAACTGGTTCGACTCTGCGGCATCCAGGTCCTCGTCGGTGATCGGTAGGGGCGCCGGAAAAGATATTGCCGACGTTCGTACCGGCACCAGCAGGGTATCCAAGACCGTCAAAGTCCCATGAGCCTCGACACGCACTTTGCCGGAGCGCAGAGCAAAGATCGAAATGTGGTACCCATATCCGGGCCGCAGGGCTACGACGGCCGGCGTATCGTATTGCCTCGCTCCCTGGCTCGTAGCCAGCTGAATCGAGCTACCCTCCGGTGCCTGCAGCCGCACATAAAGCAAAGGAGCCTGTACCAACTCGGGTCCCCGAGCCGCGCCTGGGGCGCGGTGCATGGGAAAGGTTAACAGGAACAGCCAGCATAACAGGACGTGCACAGGCAAGGGCGCCGCCGCAATGCTGCCCGAGTCTCTTTCCGTGCCTGGGCCGCAGCCATCGCTCTTTGGGCCGCGCTTGCGGATGCGGACCAGGTGACGCAAAGCCTGCATGGTGGCGCCCCTATTTTTTGGCTGACCGGCGTTAAGGCCGTACCCAGTCGGCGATACTATTCGAACAGTCTATTTAGGAGCCCACGTTGGGTTTTGCTCGTCGGCTCTTTATCTCCTTGGCGCTTGGTGGGGATGTACATATGTGGCCCCGTAGCCGAGGTGTCTGTGCCAGTATCCCGAGTGGCGGAATCAGGCGACTGTCCAGACTGCTGGACAGCGTTGCCGTCGGAACCAGGCAAGGTGCCTGGCTTTGCGGGTACCATCGGGCCGCTCGGATAGACGGCGGGTACAGCCACCTGAGGGGCGCCGGGCGGCAAGCTCGGGTTAGCCAGCGGTCGCGGCGCCGCCATGCCAGGAAGAATAGGCGGCATCATGCTCTGCGGCGGCCCATACGGTCCCGGGGCTGTTATGGCAGGTGCATTGGCTACCTCCAGGTCTATGCCACCGACCCGGACCACCAGCAGAATATGACCGCGCCGATGCGCCTCGGCCACCGGATCCACACCAGGTTCCAGTCTTGTGGAGACCAACTCCTCGGGCCCAGCGCCGGTCGGGCTTTGATACTGCGCGTCCGGCAGATAAATTACCTTGGTGATGAAATTGCCACTGGCCACCTGGTCTAAATCTTCCTCGGTAAATTCCACGGGAATGTAATTGTGTGCCAGGAAAGCCTCCGTTTTGGCATTGGCTGGTACCACTTCGATGGTCGGGTAAAGTTCTAAGCCAGGGCGACCAGGGATATTGGAAAGTTTCAGACGATAGATGGCCCCTTGCAAGAAGTTGTAACGACCGGGGATATCGAGTTGGGCGGGCATGAGCACGGGACGGCCGTCCTTGTCCGGTTGTCCAGCCACATACCAACCCACCTTTGCCCCTTTAGGCCCGACGAAGCGAACCTGCGAGCGCTGCAACAAAGCGGCGTGCTGAGCTGGCGCCGGATTGGCAAACGAGGCGGGAACGACACTCGGCGCCGCGGGAGGCAGAGGGCCAGGTCCACCCATGGGGATGATCATCGCTTGTCCGGGACCCATACCTGGACCGCCAGTGACCGGATTTGGCGGCACCATGGGTACACCGCGGGATGCCGGACTGGCGAAAGGCACTTCCGGGCCGACACCGGCGACGGCGCCTGGAGCATGGGGGCCCACCGGTGGAACCGCCGTGACTGGCTCACCGTAAGGGCCGATGGCACCGCGTAGCACGGGGGGCATAGGCGGGCCGCACATCGGTCCGCATTGGCCCACCGGCGGAAAATCCACCCCGGTCGCTACGCATCCGCCTGCCCCGATCAGTGTCAGCAACAGTCCCGCAGCTCGCTTCATCGCTTCCCCCTTATCCCCTGTGGGTCTTGGCCATCCCCTCGGTATCGGCGCAGCCTCGTGTCTGCCTTTTCCATAGAATGCGTACGGCATGGGTGGGCAACTGCGCCCTGCCTATGTTGTCGGCATTCCTGGTCTCGTTCTTTCGGCAAATTCGGAAGAGGTTGCCTATGCATCCAGCTATGCATTCCCAAAAAGAGCTGCTACGCGCCGTCTGCACTTGTGCTGCTCGTCCTCTCTTGGCCACATTGGCTCTTTTATTCGCCCTCGCTGCTCTCTTTTTCTTTTGCCAGCAGGGGACCATCGCTCAGGACCGATCTGCACAGACCCCAAAACCGGCCAGCGCGGCAGAGCAAGCCCCAGGTACGCCGGCGGCTGCCGCGGTCAATAGTAAGTCCGCCGACGGTCGGGCAAGGGCGCTGATGCAGTGGGCCAAATGGCACATCGCCGCCGCGCCGGTTTTGCAGGCGATCATCGAGCAGCACATCCAGAGTCGCGGACTGCGTTTTTCCGTCACGGGCCGGTACGTACGCGCCCGCGGCAATCGCGTGCGCTTTGAATTGAGCGCCGATGTGGCGCTGGCCCAGGGCAAAATAACCCTCGTCTGCGACGGTCAAACAGTCTGGCGCATCGAAGAGAATCCCACCAACAAAACGGTAACACGCTGGAGCCTGAAGGCTATGGAGGATGCCATTCCTGTGGAGCGGGCGGACGAGATAGATCTGCAAATCCGCCAGGAGTTGGCCGCTGAACAAGGTTTTCGTGCGATCGAGGCCACTTTGGACGACTTGCTGGACCATCTGGTCTTTACCCGCGTCGAAGCCGGTTGGCTTGGGTTCAAGGGGCGTTCCTGGATTCCCGTCTTCGTCGTCGAGGGTCAATGGTCGCAAAAAACACTGGACGTCATCGCCCCCAAAAGTAAAGGCGATGAACGCGGCGCTGTAGATCTGGCAGAGCAGTGGCATAAACGCGGAGCGCAGTTCGTCTACGTGCCACGCTTATGCCGTGTGTACCTACACCGTCACCCGACATGGATCGCCGCTTCCTCGTGCTGGCCCTATCGCATCGAATGGTTCGGCTATACTCGACCCGATGGTCCGGATGAATTGCTCGCGGCCTTGGAAATGGAACCGAGCGATCTCCCCGCCGCCTCGTTGGACGACACGTTGTTTCAGGTGCGGCTGAGCGAGCAAGAGCAGAAGACCGTGCTGGAAGGCGATCCCAAAAGCATGGTGGAAGCCCGTCGGAAGGTCCTGCGCGAGCGCCGTCAGCGGCAGGAGGCGGCTGGGGCATCGTCCCCGGCTCCAGGTAAGTAGCCGATTGCGTTGGCACCGGGTCGCTGTCAGCACCCGCAGCCATTCAGATGCAGCCCAGAATTGACCGTCACCACGTATGTCTCGCCGTTCTCGCTGCAGATGCACGAAATGCTACAGTTGTCCAACTTGATCCGCCGCGATAGCTGTGGCTCGAGACCGAGGACGGAAGCCAGGTAGACGCGCAACACAATGTGATGGGAGACGACCAAGATAGTCTCTCCCGCGTGGGTTGCGAGCAGCCGATGGACGGCGTTCGTGACTCGCACCAGTACCTCCGCGAACGATTCCCCGCCGGGGTAGCCATAATGGGCGGGATCTGCTTGAAAAAGATTGTAGTATTCGGGATCCTGCTGCATGATCTGTTCCCAGGTCAGCCCCTCCCAACGACCGACATGGCACTCGGTAAGCTCAGCGACGATATCCGTGGGCAGCTGACGAGGCTGGGCCAGAATGCGCGCCGTCTGGACCGCTCTTTTCATGGGACTGCAATAGACGGCGCGGATGGGTTGTAGGGCCAGGTATTCGCTGGTCAGCAAGGCCTGACGCACGCCCAGCGGCGCCAGATCGAGATCGAGCGTTTGCCCTTGCAAAAAGTTGGGCTGGGCTAAATTGGCAGCTGTCGCTCCGTGTCGTACTAGGTACATGCAGGTCTTCATGACCGTTTTACCCAGCTTGTGCGCTGGCTAGCCGGGCGGCCACTTCGACGGCATGGACGAATCCCATCGGGTCGGCCACGCCTTGCCCTGCCACATCGTAGGCCGTGCCGTGCGCCACACTGGTGCGAATCAAGGGCAGCCCGAGCGTGATATTGACGGCACGGTAGCCTGCGCGCAATTTCATGGGGATGTGTCCCTGATCGTGGTACATGGCGATCACTCCGTCGTAGGCGCCAGCGAACGCGCGGTAAAACAGCGTATCGGCCGGCCATGGACCGGAAATCGCCAATCCGCGTCGTTGGGCCAGCTCTACGGCGGGTCGAATATAGCGTGCTTCTTCGTCCCCGAAAAGGCCTTCTTCGCCGGCATGTGGGTTGAGAGCGCAAACGGCCAGTTCCGGCACGGCTTTGTCGAGCAGTTGTGCCAGGCACGTCGCTGACAACTCGGCCTTTTCCACGATGCTATCTATGGACAGCGCCTGCAAAGCGTCGCGCAGCGCCATGTGCAAGGTCACGTGGGTGATCCCCAGGCGCTGGTAATAGAGCATCATGGCATAACGGTGGCATCCGGTCAGACGCGCCAGAATTTCCGTGTGTCCTGGCTCGGAAATGCCGGCCAGATGCAGGGCTCGCTTGTGGATGGGCAGGGTGACCAGAGCCTGTGCCTGACCGCCTTGGATCAACTCGACCGCACGCACGATAAAGTCGTATGCTGCCCGACCGGCGAACGGAGAAACTCGGCCCAGTACTATCTCGTGCAAAGCCACGTCCGTGCCCTGGATGCAGGGAACAATGTCGGCGCCTAGATCGGCTGGCGGCACCGATCCGACTGCGGTGACCTGTATCGCTACACCCAGGTGCTCGGCAGTGCGCCGTACTGTCTCTACGTCGCCCACGACAACAGGCACGCACAAGGTGTGCAGGTACGGGTCGTGCCAAGCTCGAACAACAATCTCCGGCCCGATCCCGGCGACGTCGCCTAGCGTGATCAAAACCCGTGGCTTTGGCCTCACGGTGATATACCCCCGAACTCGGTGTCCGGCTCGCGGAAGTGTCCCGGTGGTCCCGTTGTGCGGACCTACGACGGTTCAGGTAGCTGCTTCGGATACGGCCCTCAAAAAAAACATGGCAACGGTTGTAATTGTATCCGCGTCAGGCTATAGTCAAGAAATAGGGCTCACGAGACAGTCGGCTTGGTTCGGGGGTAATGCGACGATGAGGCAGCCTGCGCAAAGAATCGGTCCATGCCTGTTGGTGGCTGTGATGATCGGGTTGGCCTCGGTGACCCTTCGCGCAACGGATTCAGGACGGCCCGACAACCGAACGCAGCAGATCCCTAGCGAGTCATTGGGCTCCGAGGGCGAAACTCAGCCGGAACCGAATGCTTCCTTGGAAATGTTACCCGCGCTCATCAGGCAGCTGGGCGATCGCGATTATGGCAAGCGGGTCATTGCTTTCCGAGCGATCGAGCGCATCGGAGCGCAAGGTCTGCCAGTCCTGCGACGGGCGCTGGACAGCGAATCCGACCCAGAAGTGCGCCGGCTGCTCCAGAACCTCGTAAGCGGACTGGATCGCCGGTCGGTTTTGTCACCTACCCTGGTTACCCTACGATGCAAAAACAAGCCCGCCTCGGATGTACTTCTGGAGTTGCAAAAGCAAAGCAATGTCAAATTCAATATCTTGTCCGGCGGCCAGCCAGGACAGCGCAACATTTCCCTGGACCTGGAAAAAGTCCCCTTTTGGCTCGCTCTGACACGCGTGTGTGAACTGGCCGGCTATTGCCTGCAAGACGAGAATTATTACTTTTCCAACGATACACTCCAGGTGCCCCTGGTACTGCTCCGGAACGACCGATCCACGGGATATCACTTCTGCAACGGACCTTTTCGCGTTTCTGTTCGTGGCATCGAATACTCGCGGCGGATTGATTTCGACGGCATGGGTCTGCACCCTTATTTCGATTTTATGCCCTATTCGCAGCCTAACATGTTCGTCACGATCCCTCTCATGGGCGATATGGTTCTTCGTGAATCCCTGTCCGCCGTCGTCGTCATTCGCTCGGAGCCCAGAATACCTCTCTTGTCAGCTCCGGCTGTCGTCGTAACCGAAGCTACCGATGAGAAAGGACGGTCTCTCGTTCTTGCGCCAGGCGCATACAACACGTCGAATATAAGTTATTATTATGGTGCTCAATCCTTACGCAGCTCTATGATGCTGCGAGTCAATTTGCTCGCGACTGGGGGTAGGCTTTTGAAAGTGATCAAAGGCTATATACCAGTCACGGTGCGTGTTGCATCTCGACCTCTCGTTATCATCGAAGATTTCACCAACGCGAAAAAGAAAACATACAGGGAAAGTGGCGTCGTGGTGACTGTGGAGTCCGCCACCAGCAATGGAGTCGAGGTGAGTGCTGAGCTTACGATAAGCCGTGCTCGTCAAAAAGGGGCTGGAAAAGGCGATGATGTGAACGACTATTCTTGGCCAGGGAGTATTTTGCAAAGGATCGAGTTACGAGACAACTTGGGCAATGTCTATGGTCACAGCATTAATAACTACGTAAATTACGGACCGGAAAGTGTGACTGTACAGGTGACCTTCGCTCGGCGGACTGGTCCGTTGGAAAACATCGGCCTGGCGGCCATCTTTCAGCGTGAACGACCGAAATCGTTCACCTTTGTGCTCAACGAGTGGATCACCGCGAATCATACGGTACCTTTTGAGTTCACCGATTTGCCTTTACCTTAAAATGGTGCCGCAGGCATTAGAGTAGGCCTGACCGACCTTTTACGCTTTGTGGCAAAGTTGGTGATATATCCGACAAATTCGGTTCGGACAGTAAATTACTTTCATTTTTCAGGACTGGCGCACCGTTTTCACCAGCCTAAGCAGTAGCGTTGTCTCGCCATATAGGGTACGATTGCTGGGTGTTCATAAGTTTGACGAGAGCGATCGAGCACTCAACGCACTCTCTGATGTGTTCGGATGGCGGTGGCGGCAAATACGCCACACTGCCCCGAGAGACCGGTTGTGAAGGGCAATCGGTCCAACTCGAGAGAAAGGCTTGGGCGTCTGACGATCGCTCGTCTTCTTTGTCAGAAGTGCCATGCTAGGGAGGTGGTGATTTGCTCTCTTATGCATTGCTCATGGCATTTCTCTTGCAGGCTTCTGGTTCTCAGCCGCAAGTAACGGAACAGCTTTTGAAGGATACCTGGGACGCTGCTTATCTAGAGGGCAGTCATGTCGGATATATACACTCTGTCTACAAACAGTTGCAGGTTGGAGAAAGGGTCGTTATCGAGGCGGTGAACGAATTCGATTTGACTATCGCTCGTTTTGGCCAGCGGCTTCACCAACAATTCGTCGTGGGAAACCATGAAACATTGGAAGGCAAAGTACTTGCCGTCATCATGTGGCAAACCCTCAGCAAAGATCAGCGGTTGGTGCTGAAGGGCAAGGTAGAGAACAACAGATTGCTGGCGACTTTGCGCGTGGGCGATCAGCCGGCGATCGAAAAGCCGATTGCCTGGGATCCTAAGGCCCTGGGACTGTACCAGCAGGAACTTTTGTACAAAAGGTTATCGTTGAAGGCAGGGGAGAAGGTTACTTATCGTCGGTACGAGCCAGTCTTTCATACCATTTTGACCAGTGAACTGGAGGTAATCGGCGAGGAAGAGGTAGGCCTTTTGGATGGACAAAAAAGCCGGTTGGTGCGTGTGGTCCAACGTACCCAGAAAGTGGAGGATATCCACCTGCCTGCGGCGGTTCTTTGGATAGATCGGCAAGGTGAAGTGCGCAAGGGGCAACAGGAGTTGCCAGGTTTGGGGACATTGGTCACTTACCGGACCACGCGCGAAGTGGCGACGCGGCCTGTGCAAGCGCGGGTAGATGTCGGGCTGGGCCAATTGATTCGCGTCAAGCAGACGATCCGGCAGCCGGATCGAGCCATCCAGGCGGTCTACGCTATCCAGGTACGCGATCTGGACGATCTAGAAAAGATTTTCCCACAGGACGAGCGCCAATATGTGCGTCGTATCCGCGGCGACACGGTGGAGCTCGTGGTCAAACAGGCCGCTGTGCCGCACGAGGACCAGGAGGGTGCGGCACCGGCGGAACTGGCGCCGTACCTGAAAAGCAACCATTACGTGCGCGCCGACAGTCCCCAGGTCCGCAAACTTGCCAGCCAAGCCGTGGGCCGAGAGACAGAACCATGGGCCAAGGCACGTCGTATCGCTGCCTGGGTCAATGAACATATCCGCGACAAAAACTTCAGCGAGGCTTTTGCCACAGCCGACGAAGTTGCCCGCCGACTGGAAGGGGACTGCACCGAGCATGCCATTCTGGCTGCGGCCATGTGCCGGGCGAGTGGCATCCCGGCACGCCCCGTCGTCGGGCTGGTCTATGTGCCGTCTCGGCGCGCTTTTGGTTATCACATGTGGCTCGAGGTGTGGGTGTACGGTCGGTGGCATGCTATGGACCCCACGTTAGGCCTCGACCAAGTCGGCATCACCCATATCAAGCTTGCGGATCATCACTGGAACGATGTCCAGACGCTGACGCCACTTTTGCCGGTAGTGCGCGTCTTGGGGCGCATCCAGATCGAAGTGATGAGCGTGCAGTATTGGGAGACGAAATAAAGCCGCCGATTCGGCGCAGGCGAGTCTTCGTAGCCAGAGGACGAGCACTATGCACCAGCGAACAAGGAAAGGGCTAGCCACGGCAGCCACCCGTTGTGCATCTTGGCGGCCGACGAAACTGGCACTTGTTTATCGGCTAGCCGTTGCGATGCTGCTGATGGCATCTGGTGCTTCGGAGATCGGTCTGTGTGAGCCGAACACAGCTGCTCAGGGCCAAAACAAGGCGCCGACGGTCGAGAGGCCGATGCGGATACGCTTCCAGGTCCAGATAGACGCAGACCGCACGCGCCGGGTCCTTTTGATGCGAGCGCTGAAGGAACGTTTGAAGAGAGCGGACTTCGTCCAAGAAGCTGCTTTGCCGGCCGAGGACTTTTTTGCGACGGAGCTGCGAGGTATCGTTCCGAGCAGCCGGCTGGGAGAAATAGCCCGCTTGCAATACGTCGGTTATATCCTGGCGTGGCCGGCGGATGTGGACTTGCCGGACGGCGACGAGATGATGATGGTCGAACTTTTCTTGAACGATGCTGGGCCGGCACAGAAGCAGAGGGACCTGTACCATGCGGTGCGCGCCCAACTGACGGATCTGGGAAGTGTGGAATCGCCGGGAGCGGACCACCGCCAGTACCGGCGCTGGCTGGGATGGGTGCCTGCCAAAGCCCTGGCACGGCCCTTTGCCGTAGCAAGAGACGCTCCGGGAAAGTCCGGCGCAGATGGGGCATCGGACCGGCTGGCAGGGGAGAGGACCGCGATAAAACTGGCACGGGTCGTACCGGAAGGCGGCGCTGTTCCTGCGCCGGCACCGGCGGTGCAGGATGAGCCGACGCGAATCGCCCCAGATTTGAGCCGTGTGCTGGCTGGTCTGGTCCAGGTTCCGCAAAAAGAGCCACTGGAAATCGAGATCGTGTTAACTCAGGAGCGGGCGCCTTATGAGATCGGGTGGCATGTCGGGCTGACCAGTCGGGTACCTTCGCTAACTGTATTGGGCTGGCTGGGAAGACTGGTGTTCGCTCGCATCGTACCCGAAGACGTGAAACTGTTGGCCAGTCAGCCGGAGGTGGCGAGCGTCCGCTTGCCGCAGCCGCCTTTGTTGTTGCCCGACCCGCACAGCCCCGATGCATTAGGTGCGAGGCTCCTAGGGACCGGACTGCGCGGAACAGCTACACCGCTGCGGCCTGGGGTCATGGCGCCGGTAGATCGGCTGGTGCTTGTGGGCACGGAATTTGCCGGCGTGACGGCGCATATCGGCAAAGAGCTTCCCGCCAAAACTCAGGTGGTGGATGCTACTGTGGAATTGCATCCGGATGTGCGTCCCCTACCCGAAGAGGACCAGGGACAAGGCAGACAACTAGCCTTGCTGGTCCAAGGAGTGTGGCAGCCGCGCGAGTTATTATTGGTGCGCGTGCCTCGATTCGGACTGTGGCAATTGGAACAGGTAGGGCGTGCGACACAAGGCAAACTGTGGGGCACGCCTGCTAGCAGACTTTTGGAAGAGCAGTTGCGCCGCCAGCAGCAGCGTTTGCAGCAGGGGAATTTCGAATTGCGACTGGAAAGGAAATTCGTTTTGGATATGTTCCGCGACGATGACTTAGGTCGCAAACGCTTGCAAGAGTATTTCAAAAAACAAAAAGAGCACGATGCCCAGCAAGTTGCTTTTGGTCAGCGTCAGGGTCGGCTCCTGGACTTCTACCGGCAATTGCAGGCGCTCCGGGGTACCACGACAGTGGTGATCGGCAGCTACTGGCCTTTTAGCCATCCTCTTTTGTCCGAGCCGTACGGGCGAATAGGGTACTACCCGTTGGAGCTGGTGCGGCAGGGCACTTGGTTCCAGCTCCTGCCCTTGGACGAGCGCCAGGTTTGGCGCGGGATCGTGGCGGACATAGACGAAGATGCTGTCCTGGAATGGGGCCGGGCGACGGGACGACGCCCGGATATCAACTTTTTGGCCTGGCTATCCTACGACGCGGCAGGCAAGACGGTGCGAGCCGACCTCGCCGGCAACGTCGTGATCCAGGTGACCTTACAATGGCGCCAGGCCAAGCTTGCCCCGAAAACGGATGCAGCAGATGTTCCGACGATGCCGCTCGCCCTGCGGGTATTGCGGCAGCGAGATCCTGCAGCCAGCGCTTTGCCCGCAGATGCATTCGAGCTGGCGGCTTTGTCTGCGGAGCCGCCGGTCGTTCTCGAGGACGAGCCGCTTTTCGTCACCTACGAGCGCGTGGTGCGTTTCACGGTGCCTCAAGCGGGCGGTCGCTTTGCCCTGCAACTGCTGCGCAAACCCAGCGAACCACCTCGCAAAGCGGGCTGGCAACCCAAAGTGCCCGTCGTAGTCCGCGTGGATGTTGTGGATCCGCAAGGCAGACGCACTGGCCGGCCGCTTCTAGCCGACTTCTGGGGCGAGCAACATCCGAGCACCGGCGCGGGACAGGTCGTTGCCGAAGATCCGTAGTGGAAAACAGGGCCTGCGGTGCCACAAAAAAGGCGCGGGCGAACCGAGCGGATGCCAAAAAAGACGGTCTACCAAAAAAGACGGTCGCCCAGCTCGTCGTCGTTCACTTCATTTGCCAGCGTTTGATTTGTTCGAAAAAGCCGTTGAAGCGTTCCTTGACTAGATCGGCGCGATGGTCCTCCATACGGTTCATTTCTTCACGGGTTTCGCTGAGCTCCTTTTCCAGGACTTCGACTCGATGCCGCAGGACTTGGATTTCCAGATCCACGAGCCTTTGTGCGAAGGTCTGCAGTTGCTTGCGCGACTCGTCGGTGGCGTTGTCCTTTTCGGCTGCGAGTTTGGCAACCAGGACGCTGGCCAAATGCTCGGTCTTCCAGATCTCTAGCTCGAGCTCGTAACGTTTTTCGTCGGTAGCCTGCAACTCGGCGAACCATTCCGTGACTTGAAAGATCTCCAGCATCTCTTCGGCGTACTTGTTGGCGTCGCGGTTTTTGAGGTTTTGCAAGATCGGGACCAGATCGGGTATGTGCTTTTTGACAAAGTGCATGGCCGCCGCTTCGCGTTCTTCGGTCAAAATCGGGCGGCGGTAAGTCGCCGGGGGCAGCTGACGGTCTGAGGCCCGCACGACAGGGGGCCCTGCCGAGTTCAAGAAAATTGCGATCGTCAGGGCGGCCAGAGGCCAGACGAGTCTGCCCACTTTTTTACAGTGGTTCCGCAAACACATCTGGCAGGTATCCCGTCCATAGGCAGTCCACGACACCGGCAACCAGCACATAGCAGCCCTTTCCAAATGAGCAGGGGCGGTTTGGGGGTCACATGACACGCCCTCTGGGCGCATCGGGTTTCGACAACGGCTGAACACGCAGGGGAGCGTGCTGCGGTTCCCATTTGTCTCGACGCGCGCGCTCTTCTGCACGGAAACGCGCCAGTCGGGCATTATTGGTCAACTCGCAGTAGATGATCTCCATGTTGTCCGCAGCAGGGCTAGGAGCGTGAACGATGGATGGTTGTGGGAAAACAGGCGCCCTAGCGGGGGGACGATCTTCGGAGCTGCTTGCGGAACGTGTCGGCACCGAGAGATTACCCACACCGACAAGGACCAGGAACGCGCAGGCCGCTCCCGTAAGGAAACTGACTATGGTCATGCCCGTCTGCCGCAGCCAAGAGATACTTGAAACCGAGTGCCTGCGCAATTCGAGCAACCGGACCAGCGCGTGCTCCCGGCACCTGGGATCGGGCCGGAGAGAAGGGGGCGGCGGCCACGAATGCAGACGGCGCATCACCTCCACCAGTGCCTCCCGGGCATTCTGGTCTTTGGACAGACGCTCTTCGAACGCCTGACGCTGGCTGTCGCTCAGCTCGTTCTGGAGGTACAGCCAGGCACAAAATCGGTCGCCGGAACTGGGACTGCTGGAGTGCTTGTTACTCATGGGACCAGCCTCTCGACGAACGCAAACGTTTCAGGCCGCTATGGAGTCGCGCCAATGCGGTGCCCAGCGGACACCCGAGCTTGCGCGCTATCTCCCGAAACTTGAGTCCCTCGAAGTATCTTAAACAGACGGCGCGGCGTTCGGTTTCGGGTAAAAGAGCTATTTGGTGCCGACACAGGGCCTGCATCTCGGCGCTCTCGACCAGGTGTGCAGGATCCGGTGCCGTGGCGGCCTGGCCCGCTAAATGGCCGGCAAAAGCGTGCAGGGCACGCGCTTCGATCTTGCCCCGTCGGCGCGCCAGCATGGCTTGATGAAACGCAACCGTAAAGGCCCATCCGCGGAAGTGGTCGGGATCTACCCTGTGTACCTGTTCCAAGGCGGCTACGAATGTTTCCTGCAAGGCATCCTGGGCACTGTCCCGGTCGCGCAACAGGCCCAGCAAAAAGAGATACAACGGCTCTTCGTAACGCCTCAGCAGTTGGTCCAAGGCGTGGCGATCGCCGGCCAGATAGCTTCGGATCAAACTCGCATCGCTGGCAGGGACTACGCTGTGCTCTGGAGGCATAGGAAAAATCTCTCGTGTTGTCCTTTGCCCGCATCCGCTCTGTTCACACTGTAGCGCCAAAACACGTCCGGCGCCAGAGGAGTCGCTCTTCGATCTGCACCAGGCTGGCCCGATAACAGGGTTCGTGGCAGCCTCGTACGGCGGTTTTCTCGATGTACCGGAGCATTGTTCCTATCAATAGACGGTAGACCGTGGCTGATCGTTCTGCGGGGCTCGGTCAGCGCCTGCATATACTACGTTCCATCCAAGCGCACGGTGCAAGGGCAGGCTGCTCGAGGGCAACGGAGGGGAGGTACACATGGTGCAGGTGGGCTTTGGCGTACGGGATATTTCGCCCAAGCCGGGCATGCAAATGCCCGGCGGCTTTTTCAAGCGCGTGGGCAAAGGGGTGCGCGATCCGCTCTTGGCCGTGGCGTGTGTTCTCTTCGACGGGGACAAGGCGCTAGCTGTCGTGGGGATTGACACGCTGTTTGTCACCAAAGACACGGTGGCGGCGGCGCGCCGAGGGATTCGGCAGAGTACACGTATACCCGAAGAGCACGTACTTATCGGTGCCAGTCACACCCATTCGGGAGGGCCAGTCGCCGACTGCTTGGGCTGCGATGCCGACCCGGTATATCTGGAGATGCTCGTACAAGGTATTGTCGGTGCCGTCACCGAGGCTTGGCAGAGTTTGCACGACGCCGAAATAGGGGTCGGCACGGGCCGTGAGGAAAGCATTTTGTTCAATCGGCGATTTCTTATGCGCGACGGGCGGGAGATCACCCATCCTGGCAAACCTGGGACACCTCACCACGGCGACATCGTCCACCCGGCAGGTCCGACCGACCCGGATTTAGGCGTGCTGGCAGCCCGCGACCGCTCGGGCCAGCTCATGGGGGTGGTGGTCTGTTACGCTTGCCACAGCACGGTGGTGGGTGGCGACCTTTTCTCTCCGGATTATGCCGGCTACCTGCGCAAGCATCTGCAAGCGCGGTACGGCATGAAGTTGCCTGTCTGCTTTTTGTTAGGACCATGCGGCGATGTCACCCAGGTGGACAATATGTCCATCGCCCGCGAGTTCGGGCCCGAACATGCGGACATGATGGGTAGCAAGTTGGCCGCGGAAACGGTGCGCACTATCGGCCGCATGGACTGGATGCGCGCTGTGCCATTGGCTGTGCACAGCGAAGAGATCCCTGTGCCGATTCGACCCGATCCAGACGTGGATCGCGAGCGGCCGCCATACGGCTTGGGCAGCGGCGCGAACATCGAACCGGTGTACGCTCGCGAAAGGGAGCTCGTGGCGCGTATGCGGCAGCAGACGCCCTCGGTGTCGTGCGAGGTACAGGCATTGCGCATCGGGCCCCTGGGCGTGGTCAGCAACGGCGCGGAGTATTTTTGCGAATACGGGCTGCGCATCAAAAAATGCTCCCCTTTCGCCAGAACCTGGGTAGTTACCCTGGCCAACGAATGGGTCGGTTATGTGCCCACGGCACAGGCATTCGTTGCAGGCGGCTATGAACCGCGCACGGCACGCAGTAGTAAACTGGTTCCGCAGGCTGGGCAGTTGATTCTGGAAACTAGCCTCCGAGCGCTGCGGCGGGTCGCCCCTGAACAAAAAAACAGATAAGCGATTGACACCCGCTTTTTGCTCGGGTACAATCGCCGTTAGTATGTGCACCTGCTGGGAGTGTCGTGTTCTTAGGCGCCTGTTAATTCCTGGCTCGTCGAGGCTCCGTCGGCAACCGAACGTAACACCATGTTGCAGCGTCTGCGAAGTTGGTACCGACATCTGGTACGCTCCGATGCCAGAGTGACCGTGCCACAAGTGTGGCAGAATCAGGAGCACCTGGCAGAGAGCTCCACGTCCGCCTGCCACGCCGTGGACGCGGCGTCGCTGCGGCGTCTGCGCCAGGTAGTGCTCAGTGACCGGCTATGCCGCACCCTTTTGGAAGGGTATCAGGAGCATTTGCGCAGCGGTCGCGGTCATTTGGAAACAGCCTGGATCCTATTGGGAAGACGTCAGCAAGAGCAGGCGCTCGCCTTGGCAGCATTGCCTGCTGGAGCTCGGAGCGATGCCGGAGTCGCTCATGTGCGCATCCACGGCCCCAGCCATGCGGTTTTTTACCGGATCCTCAAACAGTTTCATCGCGATCTCGATTTGATCGGTATCGTACACACCCATCCCGGCGCCTTGCATCATCCCAGCAGTGGGGATTACGAAGGGGATGCCGATTGGGTGCGGCAGTTGCGTGGTCAGGAGGGTATCTTTGGCATCGGGACGCATATCGAGGCGGAGCGTACCGATGGCAGCGAGGACATAGCCACGCAGCCCGAGGCGCACATTTTGTGTTATGGAGATGTGCGCTTCGATTGGTACGCTTTGGCTCGTGGCGATGCCAACTATCGGCCTTTGCCCTTGCAGATCTTGCCCGGTCCTGATTGGGCCACGCCGTTGCGCCCGCATCTGTCTACCATAGAGCAACACGCCGAACGCATCGAGCGTTTGTGCCAGCAACTGCGCCATGTGCGCTTCGAGCTTACGTCGGAAGCGGTGCTGGTCAGCATGCGACTGCCTGACGAGGCAGGCGAATTGAAAGTACGTCTGACAGGTGGTGAGCGGCCGCAATATTTTTTGGCCCGTGGACGGGATTGGCTAGCCGCCGATACCGACGAGCTGCGGATAGATCGCGCTGTATATAATATTTTAGCCGCGCTGACACCCGATTAGAACCGCCGGCGCGGGTCTGAAAAAGCACGGTCCAAGACGCTGCCGCCGGCTCGGAGTAGTGTATGGTCAACGGTTGGTGGTCAAAGTAAGGAGGGCGAGCAATGGATTTTCGACCGCTCAATGACACCGAGCGCCGACAGCTCTTGACAGCGCTGCGAGCCAATGCCGAAGAAGGACGCGCGATCGTCATGGACCCGCGCACGACGCGCTTCGTCGGCACCGCAGACGACGTACGCGAAGAGGAAGTGATTTCGGCGATCAAATCCATTCCCTGCCATTACGCGTAAAGGTCGAGGCCGGGCACTGGACTCGAGGGGCGACGCCGGGTGCGCAAGGGATGGCAAACCCCGGTTCGTGCCGCTCTGTGGTAGTCTGCGACGTGCTACACCGTCGGTCAGTGCCACGTTCGTGCGGGGGATTGCGGCGTGGGACTTCTCGACTCGCAGGAGGGCAAAAAGCGGCTGCTCACTGTCGAGTTGCCGGCCATTGAAAAATACAATGCCACGCGCGAACCAGCCTATCGTATTCGCGTCGTCCGCTACGCGGACGGTTTGTTGTTGCGCTACCGTCTACGTCCGGCGCACAATGACTACGACTTGGAAACCCGTCTGTACAGCAATTATCCTGTGACCCCGCCGGAAACAGTGGTTTTGACTCCTTTGGAACCGTGTCCGCATTTGCTGTCGGGGCAGACATTATGCCTGTGGCGCACGGGGAGTTTGTCTGCTACCAGTCGCTGGGATCCTGCAAAACACACCTGTGTTTTTGCGGTTCAGGCAGCCTGGCGCTGGCTCGCTTGTTACGAGGTGTGGTACGTGACGCGACAGTGGCCTTTGCCGGAAGCCCGATGAGGGGACAAGGCCTGCACGAGGGGAGGGGAAACGTCTCGTGGCCCACGTCATCCAGGTAGGAGCTGGCAGCGGCGGCATGGTGGTCCTCGATCTGCTCGCGCATGACCCGCGTATCCACAAGCTGACGCTCATCGAGCCCGATGTCTTCAAGCCCCACAATGCCGAGCGGCACTATTTCCCGGCCACCTGCGCGGGGCGGCTCAAAGTACAGCTGGCAGCGCAATGGCTTCACGAACGCCGTGCGGATCTGCTTGTGGAAACGCTCCCGTGGGATATTCTCGACCCGCAGATCCAAGCGGATCTGGCAGAGCGTGTCGCCGAAGCCGATCTGGGCGTTTGCGCAGTGGATAACGAAGCAGCCAAGTTTTGTTTCGATAGCTTGATGCGTCGGCAGCGGAAACCCTGGACCCTGGGCGAAGTCCTCAGCGGCGGCATCGGCGGATTCGTCCATCGCTTCGTGCCCGACGGGCCTTGTTACGGGTGCGTGGCAAGTTATTTGCAGCGTTCGGTGGAAGCCGAAAAACCACGCACCGACTATGCCGATCCGGCCGGCGCGCAGGCAGCGTTGCGCATTCCGGCCAATAAAGCCGCTATCTTCGCTATCGCTTCGTGGCATGCTCTGCTGACACTGCAACTTTTGGATCCTAGCGCCGATCGCTGCTCCACGACGCTTCTGGTCGCATTGCAAAAAGTGGATGGCATCTTCGACGAGGCTCCTCGCGTGCATCGTTTTTGCGTTCCGCGGCTGGAGACTTGTCTGCTGTGTGGACCGCCGAGCCAGAGCGAGATGCCGGCCCGCGCGGACGATTTGGACCGGGCGCTGCATGAGGCCTTGAGCCGGCTCGAGCACCCGGGGTGAGCGGTGCCCATGTGGCCACTGGGCCGCCTATCGCTCGTCGCCTCGCTGAACCCACGGCCGCCTTTCCCCGCTAGACTTGGTAACGGCTTGAGCATGCCCTCGGCTCCCGAAATCCGCTTGGGGATAGGTTGGTCCGATTGCTGGGGCGATCGTACAATTTCATAAGTCGTGCAACCTCTGTCGAACAGTCGCCGATGGGCGGGCGTGACGATCGGCCGGTTTGCAGCGGCTCACTGGAGGGGGACAGTCCGAGTTATACAGTTGGCGCCCATGAGGAAAGCCTTGCGTTAAAGGCTCGAGCAAAGCAGCTGCCCCGCGTATGCGTGTCGAGGAATTCGGCTTTTGTGTGGTTTTCCAGAACGAGTTGTGGCCCGTCTGCAAGCTCTTGCGGACCACCCGGCCACGGACGCAGTCGTCTGCTGGAGCGGTCGGTCGGCTGCCAGCATATTGCGAGGCCAAGGATCGAGGCGTTGTCCAAGAAAGGTGCTGGAACGATACGGTCGGGGCAGCCGATTTTCCAGAAAAGGTCGTGTTGCGGGGACTGCTGGCAGGGCCCGATGCCGCCGCTTTCCTGCGGTCGGTACCGACGTTCGTCGAGATCACCTGGCCGGAAGGGGACCTGGAGCGGTGTTATCGCATTGTCTGGAACGAGCGAGACCTGGGCAGTCAGGATGTGACGTTTCAAATTCCCGTTCCTGTCCGCACGCGCCGGCTGGGGACCTGGCATGCGCGTCTGTTGGCGGGCGATCGGATCCTAGCGGGCTGCACGCTGGAGATTATCTCGCGCCGCCGATTGACGGAGTCGCTGCGGGTGACATCCAGCCAGGTGGTAATGAGCGTCGGTGATCGAATCGTACCTGTAACCATGCCTGTGAGGGAACTGCCCACTGAAGCGTGGGTGGGACCGGCTTTTTTGCTGTCTTCGACGCTCGATCGGGTGGCATTTGCCGGTGATTTGGAGATCAAGATCGCCAAGCTGAACGGAACAGTGCAGCAGCGGAGTTTTGCTTACCGAGTGTATTACCTGGGCCAGCCGGTGCTGGTTGCGCCGGGCGTCGTCCAAGATAGCCCAGACCTCGGCGAATTTAGACTCTATTGGGGTCGGCGCAGATTGGCCACGGCCCGTCTGCGCATGACGCAGCCGGTGGTGACTTTTACCAGCGAAGGCGGATTTCGCATCTGTTCGCAGCGATGCGATACGACAGCTGATCTCGACGAACAGTTGGATCAACGCTTGCATGCCTTGGAGGATACGGATTTAGCTGCCGAACTGTGCAGCGAACAATCGCCGGAAAGGTCGCGCTCATTGTCTTCGCTGCCGGAAAGCGAGCAGGGAGGATTGACGGGCGCTTTCGAGCGTTTTTTGCGCATAATAGAGCGTTACTTCCTGGGACCCACGTCGCCTAACCGCCGGCGGCGATGACCGAGTCCATTCGGCGGCGGTCGGGAGTGCGTCGGACATGAGCCGATCGGCGGCAACGACTGTTTCGTTAGCGCTTGAAGCATCAGTGGCAGGCGTCTGTCCGACGACGCCTGTACAATCGGGGCCAACTGTTCGCCGTGCTGGTTCTCCGTGCATTGGCTCTGGGGCCGTGCGGAACTGCAAGAAAGGGATGAAGGTCTAACAAAATGGGCTAACGGCTGTATGTGTCACGAGCGCGGCAGGGATGTTGCCGTCAACCCGTTGGGGCGGGCAAGGGTGCAGCCCTGGCCGGCGTAGGTCAGGAACCGGCAGGAGACATCGTCTGCCGGTATCTGCCTAGCTGGTCGGACCGGTGCACGCATCGGTAGCAGGGACGATGGCCCTTACTGAAACCATAGGTAGCTTGCATCAGGTGCTCGTACTGGCGTACGGCTGGCTCGATCGAGGCAGTGAGGAGGAGCAGATGACGCGACCGATACTTCTTGGCTTGGCTGTCGCATTGGGGACGATACCTCTGCTCGGTTTATCGGCAGATCCGCCGGCGCCGCCCACTTCCGGTGACGTCGTGGACTCCTTGGTGATCGAATTCATCAACGAAAAAATTCGTGAACAATGGCAAGCCAATGGCTTGACTCCGTCGCCGGTCGCTTCCAAGCACGAGTTTTTGCGCAGGGTTTTCCTGGATATTGTGGGCCGCATTCCCACTGTGGACGAAATCAACCGGATGGTCAATTGGCCGCGTCCCAAGATCGTGCAGCATTTGCTGCATCAGGACGATTACGCGGAGAACTGGGCCAACCTGTGGACCGTATGGCTGCTGACGCGTACCAACCAGCCGGGGATAGATCGCGGCAAGATGCATCAGTGGCTCAAAGAGTGTTTTGCTGCTAACAAACCTTACGACCGCATGGTGTACGAGCTCCTGACGGCGAGCGGCAGAGCGGACGAAAACGGCGCGGTCAATTTCATCTTGGCTCATTGCGGGGAGCAAGTTCCCGGCGAAAAGCGCGGCGAGGCCGGTCATTTTGAAATGGTACCCATCACGTCGCGCACCACACGGTTGTTCTTGGGGATTCAGACACAGTGTACGCAGTGCCACGATCATCCATTCCTCACGGAGCGCAAGCAGCCCGAATTTTGGGGGATCAACGCCTTTTTCCGGCAAGTGACGCGCGATCCGCCGGTGTTGCAAGCCAACGGGCGGCAAAATGCAGGCGTCTATTACACCTTGAACGATGACATGAGCCTCAATCCCAGTGGCGTGATCCTCTTCGAGAAGCGCAACGGTTTGCTGTTGCCCGCCATGCCGACATACTTCGATGGGACGAAGGTCAGCCCCCAGCTCAAACGCCGCGAAGAGCTGGCGCGATTGCTGATCAAAGACGAGTTTTTTGCCAAAGCCATCGTCAATCGCATGTGGGCGCATTTTATGGGCCGTGGTTTCACCAAGCCGGTTGACGATTTCGGCGAACACAATCCCGTTTCCCACCCGGAGTTGCTCGACCGGCTGGCACGCGATTTCGCGGCTTCGGGTTACGATCTCAAACGTCTGGTCACTTGGATTTGCAATTCCTTGCCCTACCAACTGACCAGCGCGGCCAACAAAAGCAACGCCAAACAAGATGCCGAACCTTTCTTCGCCCGTATGTTGCTCAAGGCAATGTCTCCGGAGCAGCTAGTGGATTCTATTTTCGTCGCCACCAATGCGGAAAAGACCAAGGCCAGCGAGACGGAATACCTCAAGATGCGCGAAACTTGGTTGCGCACGTTCACGGTCAACTTCGGCGACGACGAAGGCAACGAGGTGACCTACAACGGCACGATCATCCAGGCGCTCATGCTGATGAACGGCCGAGAGCTCAACGATGCCATCAAGGCACGTCCAGGAAGTACCGTCCAGCGTGCCTTGACGCTGCCGCCTTCGCGACGCGTGCACTACTTGTTCCTGGCTGCTCTATCCCGGCCGCCCGAAGCCGCGGAATTAGCTGTAGCCAACAAAATCGTGAGCAAATTGCCGCCTGACCAGGCGTGCCAGGATATCTTGTGGGCCCTGCTCAACAGCAACGAGTTCATCCTCAATCATTGACGCCAGGCGCGTTGGCAATCGCGAGGAGCCGGCGGGGAGGCCAGTCCCCGCCGGCTTTTTTGTATTTTCTCGGCTTGCTCGTGTATAATCAGCCACGTTGTGACTGGGGTGATGCGGTTTGCTCGGAAAGCGGGGGAGCACCAGCATCCTGCCGGCGCCAATAGCCAGAGCTGGAAGTGCTGGCATCCTGCCGACAGCCGACGCAACGTTGGTACTGGGACCGGTGCACCTTACCCCGAAAAGGGCATCGCATACTGAGGTTCTTGCAGGGCCGTTCAGGAAACGGAGGAGAAAACATGACGCGGACTGCAGTACTGCTAGCAGGTATGGGGGCGTTTCTTTGTTGGGCTGGCCCGACGCGGGGACAGGTTTTTCAGCCGATTCCGCCCGACCGTGTCGAAGAAATTTCACGGCTGCTTTTGGAACTGAGCGGCAAATTGCCGCAGCCTGTGAAATGCGAAGGCGACTGTAGCAAGGCCACTGGGCTGTATATCCAGGGCGCAGGCCTTATGGTGATTCCTCGCAAAGACCTCCAGGAAGGGAAACTGGACGGGGTCCAACAGCCCGAGGGGGCGCCGATCGGGTACCTTTTTCTGCATCGTTTACAGATCGTCGCCGGCAAAGAGCCGATTGCCGAAGAACGCCTGCTCAAAAGCCGGTTTACCGACAGCTCAGGCGTCGAGCGCGAGGTGACAGTCTTGTACCTGACCGTGCATCGGGACAGCGACAATACCTGGAAGTTGCTGATACTGAGCAAGCAGAAGCAGCCCCTGGCGGCTTTTCCTTTCCGTAGCGACAAACGCGAGAGCTCGCTGCCCCTGGATGTCTCGGCCAGCGAAATCCAGGACAAGCAGACCAAGCTCACGGTGATCGTTTTCGGCAAGTATGCCGCCGATATCCCGCTTAAAATAGTCGGCGACTGAGGGACGCGACGCCGCCGCAGGGCGGGCATCGAGGCGGCAACGTGTGGGCGCGCTGACAGCCGGCACTGAGAAAAGGCGCCGGCACGGCATCGGGACCGACAGGAGTAGCTTGGGACTCGGCCATTTTGTTGTCCCTTGCAGGTGCTCAATGCTTTTTGAAAGCACGGTTAGACGAAGACACCTACCGCCGAGAGCGCAGAGAAATCGAACGGCCCAGCCAGCGTACCAGGGAGCGCCGGAAGTTGGACGAAAGCACCTACCGCCGAGAGCGCAGAGAAACGCAGAGGAGAAAAACCCTCATCCTGGTCTCTCCCCGTTCTCTGCGTTCTCTGCGTCCTCTGCGGTTACTTTTTGTTCTCTCGGCGTGGTCCTGACCCTTCGAGACTCTCCCTTTTGTAGATCCTGCCAGGCGAGTACGCAACGCACATAGGAAATACAGGCTGTTCAACCCGCCAGGCTCAGGGCAAAGTGATATCGCAGGTCAGTGTTTCGTTCGGCTTCAAGTCGAGAAAGCGCGCCGCCAGTCTACTGGCTGTCTGAATTGTCGGATTGCGCGGCAGCGCGTCCCTCGACGAGCGTGACGCTTACCCCGCGCTGGACGACTATGCCGTGCTGATTGATCAATTCGCGTTGCCAGGTGATGAGGCCGCGACGCCCGCGGGCGCGTGGCTCTTTGGCAAGCACCTTGGTACGCACACGGACCGTGTCGCCGACGAAGATCGGCTCGAGGAATTCCCACGACTCGATGCGGATGAGCGCCAAAGTACGCATGGGTGGGCTGTTGAGTCCTAGGCCGCTAGTAATGGCCATGCCCAGAAGCCCGTGGGCGATCGGCTTTTTGAAAAGCGTCTTGCGGGCGAATTCGTAGTCCACATGGATGGGATTGAAATCGCCGCTCAAGCCGGCGAAGTGCACGATGTCCGCTTCCGTGACCGTCCGTCCCAGGGATTCCCACTGTTGACCAACCTCTACATCGTCGAAGAAAAGTTGATAATCGCAAAAGGGCAACATGGTATTCCAGATCCCGATACGACCGGCGCATCAATACCCGGCGGCGCAACCGTCTTTGCGCGGCTCGGAAGCACCATGCAGTACGCCGGTGGCCTGGTCTATCAGGATGGCCTGATAACCGCCACCATTCGTGCCTGTGTGCACGACTCGATGCCCGCGCCGGCGCAGTTCGGCGACGATAGCTTCCGGCAATCCTCGCTCGGCGAGAACCGTGCCTCCTTTGGGCTCAGGGGGCAACCCGGTAGGCGTCGCAGAGCCTCGATGTTCGATGCGCGGCGCCTCTCCCGCTTGCTGGACATTCATGCCGAAGTCTATCAGATTGACTAGCACCTGCACTTGGCCCTGGGGTTGCATGTCTCCGCCCATGACGCCGAAAACCAGCCAGGGTTTTCCTTGTTTGAGTGCCATGGCAGGAATGATGGTGTGGAACGGTCGTTTGCCGGGCTCCAGTCGGTTGGGGTGATGCTCGT
Organism: Gemmataceae bacterium; assembly: GCA_040289265.1. Lineage (GTDB taxonomy): Bacteria > Planctomycetota > Planctomycetia > Gemmatales > HRBIN36 > PSKW01. The sequence continues at coordinate 56,853 of PSKW01000002.1, read as the reverse complement.
CGAGCGCGAACAGTGCCCCGCGGTTTTGCAGAACGAAGCCCAGCTCGCCGGGAACCAGGCCGGAACCGAAACCGAAATAATTGCTTTGAATCAGGGACACGCAATTGCGCTGCTCGTCAACCACGCACAGGTAGATGGTGTCGGAGCTGTCGGCAAATTGGCCCGGCGCTACTTCTTCCAGGCAACGGTCCATGCGGATCGAGCGTCGCCGCCGATCGGCATAGTCTTTGGAGATCAGTTGGCTGACTGGTACCTGGGCGAATTGTGGATCGGCATAATAACGCGCGCGGTCGGCATAAACCAGCTTTTTGGTTTCGATCAGGACGTGCCAATAGTCCGGCGCATGAAAACCCCAGCGTGCCAGGTCGTAACCCTCGAGGATATTGAGCATTTGCAAAACGCTGATACCCTGTCCGGGCGGAGGCAACTCGTAGATTTCGTAACCACGGTACGTCGTGGCCACAGGATCTACCCAAGTGGACGTGTGCTCCTGGAAGTCTTTCATGGAGAAAAGGCCGCCTGCACTGCGCGAAAAGGCTACGATCTCCGCGGCGATGCGTCCGCGGTAAAAGGCGTCGCGGCCTTGCTCGGCCAACAGACGATAAGTCCGGGCCAGGTAGGGATTGCGGAAAACCTCGCCGGGCCGTGGCGCACGCCCCTGAGGTAGATAGGTGCGCGCCGTGCCTGGGTGACGCGACAAGGTCTTTTCTGCGGCCCGCCAGTAGCCGGCGATCACTTCAGGCACCGGGACGCCTTCCTCGGCATAGCGGATACTCGGCTCCAGAAGCTCTTTCAAGCTTTTGCTGCCGAAACGCTCGAGGAGTTGGGCCCAGCCGTCTACACAACCGGGCACGGACCAACTCAATGGCCCTGTGGTGGGGATCTGCTTCATGCCCCGCTGCAAGAAATACTCTCGGGTGGCGGCATAGGGGGCACGCCCGCTGGCGTTCAAGCCGTACAGTTTTCCGGTCTTGGCATCCCAAACCAGGGCGTACAGGTCGCCTCCTATACCGCAGGACATCGGCTCCAACAAGCCCATGGCAGCACTGGTAGCCACGGCAGCATCCACGGCATTGCCGCCGCGTTTGAGGACGTCCAGGCCGATTTGCACAGCCAGGGGATGACTGGTTGCCACCATCCCGTGGCGCGCCATCACCACCGATCTGCCTGACCGATAGGGAGCCGGATCGGAACGCTCCCCGGCTGCTGACACACCCAGCGACACCATGATCATCATGAGCACTGTGACCCGGCGCCCCATGTCGTTGCCTCTATCCCGGAAACGGCGGCGCTCGCTCGGAAGCTCACAAAAGCCCTCTGCGGCGGCCTTGAGACATTACTAGCGGGTGCGCCGGAGGGCGTGTAGGGTGCTACTACCAAGTACCCAGGATGCACGCCAGCAGGAGTGACTCTGACGGTAGCAGGCCAGTCGGCTCGACGGGTAGGACGGCATCGTCGTTGGTCCGGTCGGACCCGATACGCTCCGGCCGAATGGCTTCAGGGAAAAATAGGGACAGGCCGGCGCCCCTCAGCAGTATCGGTAACCGCCACGTACGTGACTTCCGCTTCGGTCACGCCCAGGGTTTGGCCATTGCGCTCGCTTTCGACGTTGACGTGCATGGTGATGGACGTACGGCCGATACGAACGAGTCGCGTCCAGAAACTGACGAGATCGCCGACGAGTACAGGCTGATGGAACTCCACCTGCTTCATAGCGACGGTCACCAAGGGACACAGACGCCCCCCACGGCGGACGATTTCGTGTCGAGCGCCCACGGCTCCAGCTTGGTCGAGATAACTCAGGAGCACGCCGCCGAAAATGGTGCCCTGCGAGTTGGTATCGCGCGGCATCATGACTACCTTGATCGCCAGATAGCGCTCGGCACTGTCCTGCGCTGTGCTCATGGTTGAGCCTCTGTCTGGTTTGGGGCCTTCATGTCGGCGGCGGTGCCGAAGGCGCGCTCGATCAAAAGGGGCAGTACCTGGCCCGAAGGTGCGTAGAAGCCCAAATCGGCGACGGCGCTGGCCTCGGTGCGCTCGATATTGATCTCGATGACGCGAGCGCCCCGTTCATGGGCGAGATAAATCAAGGCCGCCGCCGGGTAGACTACTGCACTGGTGCCGATGGAGAAAAACAAATCGGCGCGCCGGGTAGCTTGTTCCGCCCGCTCCCAAGCATCTGCGGGCAACATTTCATGAAACCAGACCACGTCCGGACGTAAAAGGGCACCGCAATGCTGGCAGCGCGGCAAGTCCGGTAAGGTCTCGAAATTGCGGTCTTCGCACCTGCCGCAGCCGGTACAGCGGGTGCGCAACAAGCTCCCGTGTAATTCGATGACGTCGGTACTGCCGGCACGTTGATGCAACCCGTCCACGTTCTGCGTGACCAGAGCAAATCGCTGCCTGCCGAGATGTTTTTCCATTGTAGCTAAGGCGATATGGCCGGCATTGGGTTGGACCTGCGCCAAGCGTGCTCGGCGCCCGTTGTAAAACTCCCAAACCAGCCGCGGATTGCGAGCAAATCCTTCCGGAGAAGCCACGTCCTCGATGCGGTATCCTTCCCACAATCCCCCGCCGCCGCGGAAAGTGGGCACGCCGCTTTCCGCGGACACTCCGGCGCCGGTCAGCACCGTGACATAACGCGCCTGGCGTAGCCACTGTACTGCGCTTTCCGGGTCGCTGTCTGGGATCGTTTGCGGCTTGTTCGACACATCGGCCTCCTGACTTAGGCACTCGCATTTGTGGATCGCCACTGCACCCTTTGGGGCTGCGATACACATCGCAGTTCGGTCGCTGGGGCCAAACGAGGCACGTCCTCGGGATAGAGTATAGGCACGAGGCATAGGCAGCAGCATAGAATGGAAAAAGCCAGGATCGGATTGCCAGAGGATGCTGCTCGAGCCTGGCTTATCTAGGTCGAGTTGTTTGCGAGTCTGAGACCTGCTCACAGGGCTGAACGGTGCAGTTCGCCGGTGTCGTAGGTCTGCAGCCGCTGCTCTTGACGAAGTGCAAGCGCGGGTCTAATGTTTGAGATGACCAAGGGCGCTTAGCTCAGTTGGCCAGAGCGCTACGTTGACATCGTAGAGGTCAGAGGTTCGAGCCCTCTAGCGCCCACTCAAGGACCTCTTCCAAAGCCCCCGCGACCGAAGTTCATGCGCATGTTTTGCATGCCTTGGGTAAACTCCTGGAGGTCGAGGGTGCCATCCTTATTGGTGTCCCATTGTTGGAAGCGGCTGCTGAAAAAGCCTGGCAGCTCGTCGGGAGTGATACGACCGTCGCCGTTGGTATCGAAGCGCTGGAACATATCTCGGGCGCGATCCTGAGGATCGCCAGTGCCAGGAGGCAAGCCGCCCGGTCCGGCGAACCCGCTGCCAGGAAAGCCACCGAAACCTCCGAAGCCACCTCCGCGTCCTGGGAACCGGCCCCCTGGTGCGCCGAAACCAGGATTTTGGCCCGAGCCACCAAAACCAGGCGTCTGGCCTGGTCCGCCGAAGCCCGATGTACCCTGGGCGAAACCGAAGCCGAAGTTGCTCCGATTGCGCCAGTATACCATAAGCTCATTGAGGTCGAGGTAGCCATCCTGGTTCGTGTCCCAGCGGCGCCAGTCGAACCGCAGTTGGCGCGTGGCCTGGATTTCTTCGGGATCCAGACGATTGTCGCGATTGCGGTCGTAACGCGCCAGGATGAGACTTTGCACCATGTTGCGCACAGTTTGATCGTCCATAGGTGCAGGCTGACCCATACCAGGTCCGAAAAAGCCAGAAAAGCCTACCGATCCAGGATTACCCGGTGTTAGGCCGCCGAAACTATTAGCCGGCTGCCCCGTCAAAGCACCTGCCCCGGTGTTAGCCTGGCCTGCCGGTGTACCACCGCTAGAGTTGCCGGATGTCGTCGAGGCAGTGCCGGTGTTGGTACTGGGTCCCGCCGTGTTGGTTGCTACCTGCGGGCGCAGCACTTTGAGTACTTCCTCGGCCGTCACAAAGCCATCGTGGTTGCGGTCGTATTTTTCGAACTCGGCGTACTGATCTGCCGGCCATTCGTACATGCCGAGTTGCCCGTCCTTGTCGCGATCGCGCTCGGCAAACCACGACGGCAGTCCCGCGGGGAGAGTCCGCGGTTTGAAGTGCCGCGGCACGCGTTCGTCTCCCTCGGCGTTGCCGAGTGGGCCTGTGCCTGGAGAAAACGGCACAGCACCAGGCAAGGCCGATCCGGCGGCGCTACCGTTGCCCTCGGCCGCCGGGGCGTTGCCGGAGCCGTTGCGAGACGATCCGTCTGTGCCCCCGGTTCGCCTCGGACGAAACATGAAATTAGGTCGTCGTTGTTCATTGCCTTGCTGTTGATTGTTTTCAGCAGACCGGTCGCGTCGCCGGCGGTCGTCGCGATTTTGAGCTAGCAGCCCAGAAGTATCGGCGAGCTCGTCGCTCTGGTGCGACCCACCTAGCGACTGCTGCGGCGCAGTGTGTGTTTGCTCCGTCCCGCCTGGGGATGGCGCGTCGGACCTTGTAGTCTTTTCACGTGGAGAAGAAGAACCGGCAGCGGCGGAAGAGGCAGGATCGTACGGCTCTGCGCTCTTGCCATTGGATCGGACAGCCCCACGTTTGCTGTCGGCGCGTGCCTCGCTCGTCGGGCGTGGCACAATACCAGCGCCCACAGCTCTTTCCGGCATCATGGCGTCGGCCTGCAGGGTCTCGGGAGACCGATCTTTCGCAGGCGCTGGTGCCGCACGCCCGTCAGCGCATCCGCAGATCCAGCTAAAAGCAAACAGCAAAAGCAAGCAGCGCCACATGACCGTCTCCTCCCTCGACCGGAGATGGCAGCGAGCTTAGTCCCCGTTCGGCGGGCATAAAAAGGGCCTATCGCTCATTCTAGGCACACCCAGACTGACGCAGGGCGCCATTCGAGCGGCAGCTCGTGTCCGACTAGAGTATAGCAGGGGCAATTTAACTTTTCATTAAAATGAACCGACTTGGCCGGCAAGGAGACCGAGCAAAGTCCATTAGGAAGGACTTTTGGCGATGTCACCCGGCTTTGAGCTTCTCGTAAAGCTCCTGCATGGCCCGTTCCAGGACTTTGTCGCGGAAGACGCGCGGCACCAGTCGGGGCTGGCCGCGGTAATCGCGTGGCATGAGCGCCGCTCCGGTCCAAAATTGAGTCAGCAAGACTTGCGATCCGCCCAGCACGAGAGGCATTGCCGGCTGCGTTATCGGGGCTAGCGTCAGATTCAGCGAGGCCATGCCTTCCAGGAGCACTTGGCTTTCGTCGCGGATGATATCGCGTTCTCGGCGGGCTTCCCAATAGTCGCGCCACTCGCGGTCGGCCAGCCGCATCTCGATGTCAGGACGAACACCCCAGTCATCGTCGTCACGGCTGTCGGCGAAGCGATGAATGTTTTTGCCACTGGGACGCAAGTACCGAGCCACGGTCAGCTTGAGCGCACTTTTACCGCGCTCTAGGGAGATCAGGTTTTGCACGCTGCCTTTGCCGAAGCTGCGCTCGCCTAAGATTACGGCCCGTTTGTGGTCCTGCAAAGCGGCGGCGACGATCTCGCTGGCACTGGCACTGGAGCGATTGATCAAAACCGCCATGGGATAGCGCTGTGCCGGCGTCAAATAAGTGCCCGGTTGGTGGGCTTCGAATACCCGTTGCGACTCTTCGGCACGTCCCTGGACCGTAACGATCGTGCCGTGCTCCAGAAAAAGGTCGGCGATTTTGACGGCAACGTCCAGCAGTCCCCCTGGGTTGTCCCGCAAATCCACGATCAGTGCCCGCAGGCCGGAGTTGCTGAGTCTTTGCAAGACGGCTTCCAACTCCTCAGCAGTGCGGCGACTGAACTGGACCACGCGCACATAGCCTATGCCTGCGTCTTTGTCGAGCAAAAAATCCCATTGGCCGTCGGCACGACGCCGGTCTCCGAGGACCGTTTCCACTTCGATCCGACTGCGCGTCAGTCTGATGTCTCGTTCCATAGGTTCGCCACGATGCCGGATGGTGAGGGTAACTTGCGTTCCAGGGGGGCCTTGGATGCGCTCGACTGCGTCCTCTGCGCTCATACCTTCGGTGGACGCTCCGTCTATTTTCAGGATCTCGTCGTCGGGTTTGATACCGGCATGGTATGCGGGGGTACCCACGATAGGGGTGACGACCACCAAACGTTTGGTCTCGCGGTGGACGGTGATTTGGATGCCGATACCTGTGTATTCGCCCTCGTTTTGCCGCTGGAAGATGCGCAGTTCCTTTTCGTTGATGAACGAAGAATGCTCGTCGAGCCCTTGCAGACCGCCTTGGATGGCGTCTTCGAAAAACTTGCGGCGCGCCTTTGCATCCAGCGGTCGTACATAATTGCGCTCCACATATTGCAAAATATCGAGAAACAGCGACAAGTTTTCGTAGTCCTGTTCGTACCCAGGTAGCAATCGTGCGACCTGGAGTGGACCGCGAGGCGGCATCCCGCTGCTTTGTACCATCGCCCAGGTGAGCACGCAAAAAGTCACCGTCGCCAGAATCCAGATCAAATTCCGTCTCGGCATCGGTTCGGCTCCGTCGTTTCACCGGTGGACCGCATCGCGAAGTGGCACGGCGCCCGTCACATTTCGGCCGTAGCCAGCTTCTCGACCCCACTAGCTATCATAATCCTGCGCGCTGGGGGAACGAACAAGCTCAGGCGAACGTTCAGGTTCTGCCCATCATACCTGCATTCGCTTGGCGACTCAATCTCATTCGTTGAGTGGATCGGGTGCGCCATCCTGTCCGGCTTCGCCAGCCGCTGCGCCGGCGTGACGACCGGTGGTGACTTTGGCGCGCGCGTTTCGTAGCGCAGGACAACAATTGACGTGTGTCGTCAAGACCGGATAATAGGTAGCTCGGTGCTACTGCCCAAAGCGATGGCGACGCGAAAGTTCAAAGGCCCGAGACTCAACGTATCGCCGTCGCGAAGAGGCCGCGGTTCGGTAACTCGCTCGCCGTTGATGTATGTCCCATTGAACGATTCCAGGTCGCGCACCCAGACGCGGCCGCCATGGCAAAAAATAGTGCAGTGGTGCCTCGATATAAAAGCTAAGTCCAACCGGTAATCCGAGTTATGAGCACGACCGATGACGAAGGGAAAACGGTGGACCACAATTTGCCCCTCGCCGATCGCAGTGGCTTCGAGGAATGAATTGAGCAGATGCAGTTTGACCGTTTGGCCTCCGTACCTGCCTGGATCGCTCATAGTCCTAGCATCTCCATATCTGATGGCGCACAGCTTATGCGATCGCGCACATGCAGGGCGGCCTCGAGCGACTCGTGTAGCTTTCGCTCTTCATGGGCTCGACCCTGAGCGCACAGGGCACTGCTACCTGGACGCGTCGTGGGGGAGCAGGTCCATCCAGGCCTGTACGCCTAACATAGACATCTAATGCAATTTAGCCGAGGAAAACGGACAGCCGCCGGGAGATCTTCTGCATGCACGAAAAATTAGGAACTGCTGAACAGCAAGTCCAGGTCATTTCTGAACAGCTTGCTGCACTTTATGCTGAGATCGAAAAAGTTATCGTAGGGCAAAAGAGGCTGGTACAGCGAATGCTGATGGGTTTGCTGAGCGGAGGGCACCTCTTACTGGAAGGGGTACCTGGTTTGGCAAAGACTTTGCTGGCCAAGTGTGTTGCCGGCGTGTTACAGTTGAAGTTTGCACGCATTCAGTTTACGCCGGACTTGCTACCGGCCGATGTGCTAGGCACGCAAGTTTTTCAGCCGCAGACAGGATCGTTCAGTGTGCGGCGCGGCCCGATCTTTGCCCATCTAGTACTAGCGGACGAGATCAATCGAGCACCTGCCAAAGTGCAAAGTGCTCTGCTCGAGGCTATGCAGGAGCACCAGGTGACGTTAGGCGACGAGACCTTGCATTTGCCCGACCCTTTTTTGGTGATCGCCACCCAGAATCCCATCGAGCAGGAAGGAACTTACCCGCTACCCGAGGCACAGGTAGATCGTTTTTTCATGAAGCTGTTGGTGGATTACCCGAGCGAAGAGGAAGAAATACGCATCGTCGAGCGCATGGCTGTGACGGCGCCGGAGTTGACCCTGAACCCGATTTGGTCGGCTGCCGATATCCTGCAGGTGCGTAAACTAGTGGATGGCGTATACGTGGATGCGCGAATCCGCAAGTACATTGTGGACATTGCCCGGGCGACGCGCCAGCCGGAGGCTTATGGACTGAAGCTGCATGGTTTGGTGCAGTACGGTGTCAGTCCGCGCGGTACTATCGCTCTGGCGCTAGCCAGCCGCGTGCAGGCTCTTTTCTCGGGCCGACTGTACGTTACGCCTCAAGACATCAAAGAAGTGGCTGCCGATGTGATGCGTCATCGGCTCATTCTGACGTACGAGGCCGAGGCGCAAGAGTGGACGCCTGATCGCATTGTGAGCGAGGTCCTCGATCAGCTGAGTGTGCCCTGACGGACCGGCACGACCATTTGCCCGCGGGAGGCAACAGGACAGATCCGATGCGCCAAGTGCTTTTTCGCATTCCCGGTTTGGATTGGCCGGTGTTCGGCTACGGTGTCATGTTGTTCATAGCCTTTGTCGTGTGCAGTTGGGTGGCTGGCAGACGTGCCGCACGCGAAGGCATAGGACGCGAGGCGGTGCTCGATTTAGCGCTGTGGATTTTCGTGGGCGGGATTTTCGGCGGTCGGCTGCTTTCCATGATCGCCGAGCCGGTTCCTGGCCAGACCTGGCGGGATTTTTACAAATTGTGGCAAGGTGGCTTGGTCCTGTACGGGGCTGTCGCTGGGGGCTTGCTGGGCTACCTGCTTGCTTATGTGCTCGTCTACAGACGCCGGGGACTGAGTACGCTCGCCTTTGCCGATGTGATCAGTCCTTCGGTGGGCCTTGGTCTGTTTTTTGGACGGCTGGGCTGCTTTTTGACAGGGTGTTGTTACGGCCTGCCCGTCGAACCCGGGACTTTTCCCTGGGGCGTATCGTTTCCCGGGCAGAGCCCACCGCACCGAGCTGTCGTGGCGCTGGGATACCAGACCGCCTATGGCTTTCAAGTCGCCGAGACGGCCGACAGGGGAAGGGCCTCTGTGCGCGTGCAGTGGGTGGAAAAGGATGCCCCGGCTTGGCATGCCGGACTACGGCCTAAGGATCGTATCGTCGCTGTACGCTTAGCGCGCGGGGTTGCGGACAAGCCGGTGCCAGTGGACAACCTGTGGCAGCTTTTTCAGGTGCTGGAAAATTTACCTCCTCAAGAGAGCTTGGAAATGACTGTCGCACGTTCCGAAGACGGCGCCGAAAAGCAAAGCACTTTGGAAATACTTCCGAAGCCGAGCGTAGCCGTCCACCCTACGCAACTGTATATGTCGCTGGATGGGCTAATACTTTTCTTCCTCCTCAGCGCTTATTACCCGTTCCGGCGCCGACCTGGAGAAGTGGCCGGCATGTTGATGATGACCTACGGCTTGGACCGCTTCCTGGTCGAGTTCTTGCGACTGGACAACGAACGCTATGCAGGCAACCTAACGCTTTCGCAGTACGTAAGCGTGGGGCTTCTGGTTGCTGGACTGGCTCTCTGGGTATGGCGCCGCTGGGGAGCGGCAGCAAAAGTCGTATCGGTGCGCCAGAAAGCATAAGTGATTGAAGGCGAATGGATTTGCACCGGTGTCTGAGCGTGGGGGCGTGCCCGGTACAGGAACGTTCAGCCAGATGGCTATTGAGCTAACCGCCGAGACGGGCCAGGCCATTACGCAGCGGCGTCCGCTAGTGGCTCTGGAGTCTGCCTACATCACCCACGGGCTACCTTGGCCGGTCAATTACCGCACCGCCTTGGAAGCCGAGCAGGCGGTCCGAGATGCCGGGGCAGTTCCGGCGACGATCGCCTTGATCGCGGGCCGTATCCAGGTGGGTCTATTGCCCGAACAGTTGGCCGAGCTGGCACAAACGCAGAGTCACAAGGCGAGTGCGCGGGACATCGCGGCGCTGGCGTCTCTAGGTGCCTGGGCTGGGACTACCGTCGCCGGTACTTTGCGGATCGCCGGACGCTTGGGGCATGTCCGGGTGATGGCCACAGGGGGCATCGGCGGTGCACATCCCTACCAGGCAGGTACCTGGGATATCTCTGCAGATCTCAGCGAACTGTCCAGGGTTCCGCTGGTGGTCGTGTGTTGTGGTCCCAAAAGTTTTCTCGACTTGCATCAAACTTGGGAGTTTTTGGAGACACTTTCCGTGCCGGTCCTGGGATGGCGCACCGAGGAAATGCCGGCCTTTTATATGCGCACCAGTGGTATTCGGCTGGGCCACACGTTCGAGAGTCTGGAAATGCTGGCCCAGGCGATTGCCTTGCATTGGCGTTTGGGTGGTCGAGGTGTCCTCGTGGTGCAACTGCCGCCGCACACGTTGGCCTACAGCGCCGAGGAGTGGCAGGAATTGATGCGTCGAGCACAACCAGTGCTAGCCACCTTGCCCAGCGGACCGCAAGCCACCCCAGCATGGCTTGCCGCTTTGGCTGGGATCGCCGGACAAAGGCTGTTGGATCTCAATCGGCAACTCATCGTCGCCAATGCCCAGCTAGCTGCTCAGCTGGCCACGCAAATTGCCGCTATTTCTGTCGAGATCGCGCCTACGCGCTAAGCATGTCCCAGGCCGTATAGCTCGGCGTACTTGCTCCGCAGGTAGCGCAAAAACGGCTCGGCCGAAAGCTCGCGTCCGGTGATTCTGCGGCACAGCTCGCCAGGCAGATACCGGCGACCATGCCGGTGGATGTGCTCTCGTAGCCAATCCAGTAGCGGTTCGAAGCGGCCGTGGCGGATGTGGTCTTTGAGGGAAGGTATGTCGGCATGTGCTTTTTCCATGAACTGCGCCGCGTACAAATTGCCCAGGGTATAGGTTGGGAAATAGCCGAACAGTCCGGCGCTCCAATGAATGTCTTGCAAACAGCCTGCGGCATCGTTTTCAGGGCGTAACTCTAGGAGGTCGTACAAGATATGGTTCCAGGCGGCGGGCAAATCCGCCACGGGCAAATCCTGGGTCAGCAAGGCCTGTTCCAACTCGAAACGCAGCAGGATATGCAAGTTGTAAGTGACTTCATCGGCCTCGACACGAATGAGACTACGCTCCACATAATTGACGGCCAGGAGGAACTCGTCGAGCGCGACTGTGCCTAGTGCTTCGGGAAAAGCTTCGCGGACCGCAGGATAAAAGTATTCCCAAAATGGCCGACTGCGGCCCACGAAATTCTCCCACAAACGCGATTGCGATTCGTGGATGCCCAGCGAGCACGCCTGGCCTATCGGCGTGCCAAAAGCCTCAGCGCTCAGTCCTTGCTCGTACAGCCCGTGACCGGCCTCGTGCAAAACGCCGAAAAACGCTTGCCCGAAATGACGCGGATGGTAGCGCGTAGTCAGACGGACGTCCCCGGGCCCGATGCCGCTGCAAAAGGGATGGACCGTGCGATCCAGACGTCCCGCAGAAAAATCGAAGCCGATCGCTGTAGCCACCTGCCGGCCGATTTCTTCCTGGCGGTCCACCGGATAATGACGTTGCAGGATTTGCGGACAGCCTCGTCGGCTGGCGAGTATGTGCTGCAAGAGGGGTACCAATTGCCTGCGGAGCTCGCCCAACACGCGCGTCAGCTGTTCCACAGTCATGCCCGGCTCGTACTCGTCGAGCAATGCATCGTAGAGGGAACCCTGCTCGTGAAGTGCTTGTGCCTCTTCGCGCTTCAGCCGGACGATTTTTTCCAAGTGCGGCCGGAAGAGGGCAAAATCGGCCCGTTGGCGCGCTTCCTGCCATGCCTGCTGGCCCAGTGTCGTGGCGCGTGCCAACTCCTCGACGAGTTTTTTGGGCAACCGGACTGCCCGCCGGTAGTCGTGTCGCCAGGCTCGGATATTGGCAGCTTGGGGCGTGTCGCCCCTGGCCAAGTCGCTGTCTTGCAAAATGTCCAGTAGCTCGCCTACGCGCGGGTCGGTGAGACGTTCGTGCACCAAGCGCGCCAGCAATGCCAATTGGTCGGCGCGCAGCGCAGCTCCGCGGGACGGCATGTAAGTCCGCTCGTCCCAGCTTAACACTGCCGCACTCGACGCCAGCAAGTGCCGCTCGCGCTCGCGGTGCGCGAGCTCTTCGTATGCTTCCTGTGCCGTTGGCATCGTGTAGTCCTCTCGCTCCTTTATCTCGCTCGCAAGCCGGCTCCTCTTTTTGCAAGGATACTACCGCTATGGCCACTGTTCTACAAATCCTGTACGGCATAGGGTGAAAAAAGCTGCGAGGGCAAGACATCTGCGCCGACAGCCGCAACATGCGCTCGCCGCAGCCGGATCGCACAAGAACCTGCTATGCGAGTATTTGTTTACGAGTATGCATGTGCGCAACCGTTGCAGATGCCGCTGCCGGACTGCTTCCGGCGTGAAGGACGCGCTATGCGCGATGCCTTGGCCAGCGACTGCGCTAGCTTACCGGCTGTCGAAGTCCTCACTTTGGACGCTCACGGCGGCGATGAAGCAGTCGCTTTCGAAAAGCAGGCGGCTCAGGCGGATTGGACCATAATTATCGCCCCAGAGTGCGACGGTATTCTTGAGCAGCGATACGAGTGGGCTGCTCGATCCGCGGCGCGCATTATCGGGCCCCAATCCGACCTGTTGGCTATCTCCGCAGACAAGTGGCGAACGTATCGCTGGCTCAGTGCCCATGGTTTACCGACGCCGAAAACCTGGCTCGCCGATGAGGTATACCGCGAGATGACCAAGGGGGCTGTAGCGTCAGCACAGGTCGCGATGTGTGCCGCGACCCATCCCATGGTCATCAAGCCACGAGACGGCGCCGGCTCTTTGGGGATCGTCAAGTGTCGCGACGGGCGAGCATTGGCGGACACATTGGAAACATGCCAACTGGATAGAAAGCGGCTGCTCGTACAGGCGTGGGCGCCTGGGCGTCCGGCAAGCATAGCCCTTCTAGGCGGTCCGCAAGGATACGTCGTTTGCTTGCCCGCCTGGCAATACTTGGACGAGGATCTGTCTTATCGGGGCGGCGAGATCCCCGTAGCCGAGCCTTACGCCCGCCGGGCGACCGACTTGGCCCATCGGCTTGCCGCACACCTTGCAGGAAAGTTGTGCGGCTATCTGGGTGTGGATCTGGTCCTGGGCGAGGCATCCGATGGCAGCCAGGACTGTATTATCGAACTCAATCCCCGGCTGACTACTTCTTACATCGGCTTGCGTACCCTCAGTATGAGCAACCTGGCGGGCGTCATGCTCGAGCTGGCATGTGGCCGGACTCCGCCTGTGCGTTGGCGCCGCGGAAAAGTAGTCTTCAGGCCCGATGGAAATGTGCAGCTTTTTCCTATTTAGTTCGGTATCCACTCGACGCTACGCACGAGGTTCTTGCCGCTCGGCTGCACGAGCTTGCCGCCGGGAAGGATTTCGTAATAGACATGCACCAGATCCCAGGCAGTCTTGCCATTGCGGCGCCAAGAGGAGCTGGCTGCTAAGTCCCTGCGCGGGGGCCCAACAAGTGCTGTCTGGAACGGCTCTCGCGATCGTTTCCCCGCCGCTGACAAGTGGACCGCGAGACTGTAGCTTACCTTGGCCCGGAGCAAGCTACACCCGGCCAGTGCGGCGTCGGCGCGTCGGTCTTTTCACGACCCGGGATCGAACAGGGTACTTACGTTAGCCGCCTGCAGCGCATCGGCGACCTGAGTGGCTTTTTGGTCTTCGTTGTCCCATAATTGCGCCAGCCTTGTGCCGATGCGACGGCTGGCCAGACGGAGAAAATACCGGCCGATCGAGAGCATGTGATCGTGCTGAGCCGGCGGTTGGGAAGAGGCTTCGGTCAAGAGGGCATCGAGTCGCGACAGGACGCACGCCGAGGCATACAGGTCTATGGCTGCATCGGCCAGTCTTTTTTGCACGTATTGACGCTCGAGCGTTTCTTCGCGATAACGGCGCAGCACCGCTTCGACGGCACGACCGAATTCTTGTACCCGACGACCCAAGTCGCTGGCTTCAGCTTGCAACGCGCCCGATCGTACGGGCACGGCGGGCGCCCACAGGTATTGCCTGATTTGCCGACGACCGAAGCGCCACAGCGTGCCTAACTGGCCCCAAGGCCGATACAAGGCGTCCAGTACGCCTTTGAGGCTCAGACCCACGTTGCGGATGCCGACCAAAGCGATGAAGGCGCGGAGCACGTCGTTGGCTCCTTCGCCGATCAGGTTGATGCGCGCATCGCGCATCATGCGCTCGTACGGCTCGTTGCTGAAGTAAGCCTGGCCGCCGAAAATCTGGATGGTGTCGTTGACGATGCGCCATAGGGCTTCCGATGCGAACACCTTGAGCATGGCCGTTTCCACCATGTAGTCCGGTGCCCCCGTGTCGATCAGATGGGCGCAATGAAAGGTCATGGCTTCCATGGCTAGGCTGTGGGCGGCCATCCAGGCGAGCTTTTCTTTGACCATTTCGAATTCGCCGAGCGTCTGGCCGAATTGTTTGCGCGTGCGTGCATGTTGGGTGGCGGCGCGCACGCATACTTTGGCAGCACCGGTGCAGCTGGCACCGAAGGTGGTGCGCCCATAGTCAATGACGCTCAAAGCCAATTTCAGGCCTTTGCCCAACTCCCCGAGGAGGTTCGCCGCCGGCACCCGCATGTTGCGAAAACGCAAACGCGCTGTGGCCGTGCCGCGAATGCCGCACTTGGGCATACGCGCCTCGACCACTTCGAACCCGGGCATGTCCGGCGTGACCAAAAACGCCGTTACTTGCGTCGTTTCCTTGCCTGGCACAGGCGTGCGCGCCATCACCGTCAGCACGTCGGCTATCGCTCCATTGGTGATGTACCTCTTTTCTCCGTTCACGACGTAATGCTGTCCGTCTTCTGTAGGCGTGGCACTGGTTTGCACATTGGCGGCATCCGAGCCCGCCTCTGGTTCGGTCAAAGCAAAAGCCGCCAGCGCTTCCCCGCGGCACAGCCGGGGCAGCCAATGCTGCTTTTGGGCCTCGCTGCCAGCTAGCACAATGCCCCGCAAGCCGATGCTGTGGTGTGCATTGATGAATACGGCTACAGAGGCATCGCGTGCGCCGATGATCTCCATGACCCGGCTGTAAGCCTTTTGCGACAATCCCAGGCCGCCATAAGCACGCGGCACCGTCATGCCCAGAATGCCTAATTGACCCAGCCCGCGTATAACTTTGCGCGGAATATCCGCCTCGCGATCTATGGCGAACGGATCTATTTCCTCCTCAGCGAAGCGGCGCACGCCGTCCAAAAGCGACGCCAAGACTTGCGCCTCCTCCGGATCCAGCCGGGGATAGGGAAAAACCGCTTCCGCCTGGAAATGCCCGAAAAACAGCGCCCGTGCAAAGCCGATACTTTCGTCCGGACGAAACAGGATCTCTTCGGCTTGTCGCACCTGTTCTTGCCTTTGCTCGATTGTCAATGGCATAGACTAGTCCCTTCAGGCTGCTGCTTTTCGCATGCCGATAAAATGACCTGCTTCCAGTCGAATGCTCACGGCACAGATTGATGCTCGCGCCGATTCCGGTCAAGCTCAGTTTGCTTTGCTCGCGCTGTACGGCGCCGCAGCGCTCGTGATCATTTCCCCACATGTGCACGCTGCAGCTATCGGGATCCCGTACCCATTCTACGCAGAGTCGTTCTTTTTATGCTCGACTGGCGTACGCCGCTCGGCACCGAATCTGCCCAGCTGTTTTCATGTCGCTGTGACCGCCCAGACGTGTCCTAATCCACTTCTGATACTCGTGCGTCGCGAATGGTGTACAAAAAGTCTTCCGGATCGCGATCGTTTAGCTTCAGGGTGCCGACTATTTTGACCATGTTGCGTGTGTAAGTGATGTTTTTGTCTTCCGGCAGCTCGACTAAAACGATGGCGGTAATCTCCGGCGCCTCGCAATACCAGCACCCTGTCGGATATTCGATCAGCATAAACGAATTCATCTCCAAATCGTCTGTAAGCGGTTGCATAAAACCGGTGATGGATACCCGCAGCCCGTCGAGCTCTTTGAGACGGGGATGGAAACGTGGCCGGAACTCTCTGTCGAGGCTGGTTTCCATGAGCAGGGGCCAGGGCAGGGCATTGTCTCCCGATTTGGTAACCGGTGGCAATTGACTGAGGTCCAGTCGTCGGATGACGAGAGGTCTGGTGCTGCGCACGGAAAGACCGACATGGGCTTGATGCTCGGCCTTGGCGGTGGTCGGGCCTGGGAGTTGTTTTTCAGCTTGTGTCAAAGCCTGCTTGACGATGGCGCGATGACTCCGAGCCTCCGGCGCTGCCAAAGCGTACTGCCCGACACACATGTCGAACAAATCGCTGGCTGCGCGCAGATCGCCTTGGGCGTTTGCCAGTTCAGCCATAAGCCATATCAGCCGGGCGTCGTCCGGCATCCACAAAGCAAGTTGCTGGGCGATGGCTACGGCGTCGGCAGGCAATTTCTTGCGCTCGCTAGCCGCCAGCTGCCCCGCTCGGTACTGTCCGCGGTCGGCAACGAAGCGCACACCGAACAGATCGTCCAGCGCGACAGTGCCCGGCGGCTCGCGCATACGCAGAGTTACCAACCGTAGGTGGTATTCTTCGTATTTGCGCCAGCGCTCCGGTGCCAGTGCCACAGCTTGCCGCAACGCTTCTGCTGCCTGAGATAGGTCGCCAGTCTTTTGCCAGGCACTTCCCAGATTGGCCAAAATAGCGAAATGCCGCGGATATTTTCGCTGCCCCTCGCGCAAGATGTGAACTGCTTTGGGCGCGTTTCCCAGCCTCAGCCAGAGTGCGCCCAAGTCGCTTACCTCGTCGGCGCTCAACGGTCTGTCTCTGGCTGCTGCCTCCAAACGCACCGCCGTTTCATAGTAACTTTTGCGCAACGGCGACTCGGCGACGCCGGGCTGCGTCCATCCGATCCCCCGCAGCGCTCGCAAGTCGGCGATCAAGCCGCGCCAGGCCGACGGGAGTTCGGCATAGCGCTCGCCGCTGTAGTGCACTCCCCCCAAGGCTCCGCGCGTGGAGCTGGCCAACACTGCCAGCACGCTCGCTGTGACCAGCACTGCCCGCTGCATCTTCCTCCCCTTGCCTTCGACCGTGGCCAGCATCATTATAAGAACTTCATGCCCGGCGCCACACTGCAAACGCGCTCGACCGAGACCGAATCGTTGCGGAGAACGTTATGATCGTTGCTGTGTTGAGCGATACCCACGGCGATTCGTTGCGTATCGCGACGACTCTCGAACTGCTGGAAGCATATCGGCCAGCGCTAGTGATTCACTGCGGCGATATAGATACCGAAGCCGCGGCGTGCCAGCTTTGCACGTACCCTATGCATTTTGTTCTGGGCAATTGCGATCCGCCGGAGCGAGTCATCCGCCCAGTCATCGAGGCGTGCGGCGGCGTGCTTCACGGTTCGTTCGGCGAGCTGGTCGCTTCCGAAAAACGGCTCGCTTTTCTGCACGGTCACGACAACTCGGTGCTCCGGCAAACGGTGCACAAGGGCTTGTACGATTATGTTTTTTTCGGACACACGCATCGGGCCAGCGAAGAACGTGTCGGCAAAACGCGCGTCATCAATCCCGGCGCGCTGTATCGGACGGCGCAACCCGGTTTCGTCTTGCTCGATCTCGTTGCCGACCAGGTGAAGTGGTTGGCACTGCCAGCAGCCGAAGCGCCTCGGGACTGGCAGTGATCCTTCTCGATCACCGGGCCCGTCAGCCGGAAATTCAGGGTGCAAGCCGAATCGGGCAGATACCATTCTAGCGCGGGGCTAGGATTGACGGACTGCCTTTACAATGGAGACACGCCGCGGTGCATGTGCTGTCCTCGGTCACGCCGACCGAACACGCAGTCGCATTCCCTGCTGTTCTTGACGAACGCGCGCGACGGCGCTAGCATAGCCGCGCCTGCCTGTTCGCGCAGCGCTGTGGCCCCGTCGTCTAGAGGCCTAGGACACGGCCCTTTCAAGGCCGTAACACGGGTTCGAATCCCGTCGGGGTCACTTAGGTATTGCCGGGTCGCGCCGGTGCCGTTTTCTAAGCGGTAGCTTTCGCTTTGAACAGAGAAACCGCCCCAGTGCCGAAAATGAGTGCGGCTATTGTAACCCACGGAGAATAGCGACCAAGAGGTGCGGCGGGCACCAACTCGTACCCATCTTCCTTCTTTACCCAGCGACAAGGTTTCTCGTTCGCTTGCACCAGCCATTCCATAAGAGACCAAATGGGCACGGCGACCATCCTGATATTGGTCGTACGTTCCAACCAACTCTTTTCCAGTTCTGGAGCCACTAGCAGCTGCACACCGGCGAGCCGGCGCATTTCCTCCAGCACCTTAGCCGGGCTGGCTTTTTCGATGCTGATTGATATTCTTTGGGCCAGCTGGGGATCCGAACGCAGCGACGGCATTACCCCGGTTGGACTATATAAAAGCATAGCGGTGCCTGCTAGTAAAACAACGACGAAGGCAGTGACGCCGTGAAATGCAAAAAGATGAGTACGATCTACTATACATAGCGATCCCCTTGCGGGACTCCAGAGGATGAGCGCAAAGATTATACCACCGTCGAGCAAGGTTGTCCACCATGGAGAAATATGTACTCGGCCCAGACAGCCACAGCTTGGGTAGCCGGCGAGTGCAGTGTATAAAGAAGCCTGAAACAACCCGATAAAAGTTAGCAGGAGCAACCAGCGGACCTCTCGTACATAGAATCCGGAGATCGCCCACAATCCGAGTATTAGCTCGTAGAGAACGATTGCCATAAGAAACCACCGTGATGTGAACAGGCTAGTGCCTGCCAATTCTTCGTTGGCGATCTCGTAGCCTTTGAGCACGGCGGCGGCACACAAAAGGTAGCCGACAATAACTGTCCACCGGACGCGCTGAAAGAGGTTGGGTGGCCGCATGGCACCGGACCAGTTACTTGGACACACCGAGACCAATCGGTCGAACCTACTGCCAGTAGCCTGCTAGGGAGCTGTATATGCTCCGCAGTCTGGACCTCAAAGCTTGCCGCCATTTCCAGCAGATGGCCAAGGTCACGAGCGCCAAAAGAAGGCCGTTGCCCAGCACAAAGCCGGTAAAAAGCCGCTGCCGAAACGAGCCCTCGATTTGCGCTCGCTGCCAGGCGCTGAACTCTTCACGAGACGAAAAGGTTCTCGCCGGGCCATCTTTGCCCCAAATGTAAAATTCGTCGGTGTCTGCGTTCCTGACCAATGTGCCTTCGGGAAATGTAAAGGCGAAGTCCTCGTCGCGCAGTCCTGCCGGCTGCTTGACTGTTGTTCTTGTTGTGAACTCCCCTATTTCACCTCCCGCGAGGGTATAGCTTAGGATCAGAACCGGGAAATGGAGGCCGCAGGGCAACAGCTTCCATTCCCGTACTTCTACCAGATAATCCACCCGATCACGGTCCTTGCCAGAGCCACGTTTTCCTTGTACGCGTTTGATCATGTAGTTGCGCTGACTGTCCAAGACCACTTTGGTGTATGCCGGTCGTTGCCGATTGTGCATGTCGGTTACAAGTGTGGTCATTTCTAGCACGATGTCTGCCGGATCGGAGCCGGAGGTGTAGACATAAACCGCAACAGCTGATTTCAGGAACTCAGTGAGGGTCTTTTCTGCCTCTGGCGTGAGGAGTAAAATATGTTCGAGCGACTTAGCGCAGAAAGGTTTCCGTTTCGCGGGATCGGCGATGACGCCGCGGTTGAACCCAAAGTTGTTCTGGACACTAGGCGGGTCTTTTGTCAGCGGCTCCAAAGGGCCGTCCAACTCATATATCTTCCCACCCGTTACGACGTCTCTGAAGATCCGCGGCGAGGATGCACTGCCGTAACGAAGTTGGTGGTCTCGGTGGAAAGGGATGAAAAGGGCATCGGACTTCTCGGCTTTCATTTTCCATTCGATCCGCGCGACGCGCTGTCCTGTTTTCGCTGCATCGGACCTGAGACTTTCCGCAATCCTTTGGACATCCTCGAACGTTGTAGGATCTATGGGTTTACTGAGACGCTTTGTGCTGCTGAAATCTTCCGTAGTCCCTTGGACATCCTCGAAGAGCTTTGGGATGTTAGACTCTTGCAGATAGGCGACGGTAAAGGCCATGATATACATGAACAGACTCGTACCGCACGCCGAGAAAGTCATGGTGCATCCTCGCTTGTGCTTTTCCGTCGAGCACTAACATGTGCAAACGTAGGTATTCTGGCAGAAGCAGAGCCATGTACTGTATCCCGGAGGTATCCTAGGCCACCATCTGCCTGGGCATTGGGGAGTCTCCCAGCAAAATGTGGGAATATTGGTCCCCATGCACAAGCAGTAAAGCCGATCGGCACAATTGGTGCAATCGAACCCAGGTAATACGTTTGTCATTTGTGCAGGGCATGGAAATGGCCTAGTTGTGTCGCAGTAAGCGCACCAGAGCGGAGGCGCGTACAATTCACTGGTATCTGCGAAAAGCAGGGCGAAGATCGAATAGTGTAAGAGCAAAACACCCGTCGAAAACTCGAGCTTGCCGTTCATAAATTGTCCTGCTCGGTCGGCCAGTAGAATTTCTGAGGATTCGCTTGCCTCGGAAAGCAGCGCAGCCTAGTCGGCGCGAAGCGATTCGCGCCGTGTTACACTCTTTGGTTCCCGCATGCTACGTCGAGGGCAGTTTTCAATCGTTGTCCAGAATGTAAATCGTAGCACTGGAATCAGCCCCCAAGGTCGCACCCTGAGCGTTGGACAGCTGGACTTGGAAATCCTCCGTCGGTTCGACGCACAGGTCGTCCACTATGGTCACTCTAATGACCTGTGTCGTCTGGCCAGGAGCGAACTGGATCGTGCCGCTAGCCGACTCGTAATCTCCAGGACTGTCCGGGCTACTGGTTCCCGTGGCGATACCATCCACAGTCGTAAAATCCACTGTCACGACTGACTGGCTCGGTTGGTTCAAGGCTACCGTCAGCTCGACGAATCCATCGGTTTCGTTGACTGTGTAACTGGTAGCGATGAACTGGACCACAATCGAGCTGCTCGGCGGGGGATAAGTACCCGTCTCCTGAGCTTGCACCTGTTTGTCTGTGAGCAGCCACAGTAGCCCGCATAGAGCTAGCGCTGCTGCCGCCACCACCGCACCAAGTTGTACTACCCGCCTGCTCATGACTTGCCCTCCTGCTCGAAGATGCCAGCGAAGACCGTAGCCGCCCTGACACGTGGGCATACCTATCCTTTAATTCCAATGTACAAAGAGAGAGAGTCAAGAGGAGAATCGAAAAATTTTTTCAAAATCAAAGCCAGGCTCGGGCGCTGGTTTTCAAGCCATACGGCGCCAGGGTCGTTCAGCCTGTAAACGGTAAATCCGTTTGCGTGGCGCCACGCCTGCTGAACTATGGCGGCGCTGGCAAATCTGGTCACTTGCCTTGCCGTGTACGACCACATGATGCCGCAGCACGGCGCACAGAAGGAAATAAAGCACCATCGCTTTTTGCCAGACACCGTAGCCAAGGAAAGAGGCGGCTATTGTGTCAGGAAGAAAGGCGTAGCCAGGGGCAGATAAGCGACGAAGCGGGGCCAGTCTGCGAGTGCCACGCCGGCCACGATCATGATCGCGGTATACATATAGGCCAGAGCCAATAACGCGCAGGAACACAGTTCGTGACCAAGGTCGTAGGTCGGTGTCGCCGCGACGATGAGCAGCAAGATGAGTAAAACCGCGCTTACTCCCGCCTCCAGGTAGTGCTTACGCAGCGCCAGAGCGATGCCGTACACTACGACGATGCCTATCGAGCTAATGAAAAGCCACCAGCCCAAGGCAGGTACGGGCCGCTCGCGAAATTCACTGATGGGTAACGACAGTAATTCACCCGCCGGCCCCCAGGTATGTACATAGCAAAAGCAGAGCCACGAAAAGAGCCACTGCCAGCTTGAAAATTAGACTTCCAGTCGAAGCTAGAAGGAGTTCATAGACGACCGTCGAGATAGAGCGCGTTTTGCCCATATACAGCCCCGACTGCCGGCACATGTATGGCCCACCGACTCTATGCTACAGTTTACACAAGATCCGGCGTCACAGTAAAGATTAGTCGCTGTCGCCAAGGTTGCGAAGCGCAATCAGCGCTGGGTCGGATGTCGATCCGGTAGCCGTATGTGACTCGGGGGTGCGATCCCGATACTCGCCGAGGAGCCAATACAATCGGCGGCCGGATATATGCAAATAACGCTCGCAGAACCGGGCGATGAATTCGGCGAGTTTATCGAAGACCAGGTAGAGCACGCGGATAACCAGCAACGACATGAGCATGGCGGCGACGACGCCGCCGATGACGACTGTAGCCAGTGGACGCTGGACTTCGGCACCGACGCCGGTGCTTATGGCCATGGGCAAAAAGCCCAGACTAGCGACCAAAGTGGTCATGAGTACAGGACGCAAACGGGTGACTGCGGCAAGGCGTACAGCCTCGTCGCGCGGCAGACCGCCCCGCCGCAACTGCCGAATATATGAGACCAAAATCATGTCGTCGAGGATGCTCACTCCGGACATGGCGATAAAACCGATGGCCGCGGAGATGGAGAAGGGCATATCGCGCAGCCACAAGGCGACGATTCCGCCGACCCAGCTCAACGGCACACCGGTCATAACCCGCAAAGCGTCCAGGACATTGCCGTACGTGATGTAGAGCAGGGTAAAAATCAAACCGATGGCCAGGGGGACGACGAGCATGAGCCGGTAGCGTGCGTTGATATAGTGCTCATAGTCCCCGGCTATTTCCCAGCGGTAGCGGGCGTTGGGCAAAACTAGGTGCGAGCGCAAGGCGCGCTGCACCTCCTGGACGAAACCGACCAGATCCCGCCGACGCACGTTGCACGATACATACAGGCAGCGCTGGCCCCATTCGCGGGTAATCACCGAAGGCGTTTCTGCGATGCGCAGGTCGGCCAGGCGTACCAGAGGAATCTGCTCGCCGGCGGGCGTAGGGACGACCAAAGCGCCGAGGGTCGTCGGGCTGCGACGCCAGGAGTCGCTCAAGCGCAGGACTAACGGGAAACGCATCTGCCCCTCGAAAATATCTCCCAGCGCTTTGCCGCTGACTGTTTCCACATAGTCCAGCACCGACTGCGCGGGCACTCCGGAGCGGGCGATGCGCTCGCGAGCGACGCGAATCTGCAACACGGGCTGCCCGGTCCTTTGTTGGACGCCGACGTCAGCGCTGCCGGGGATGCCACGCAGTATTTCTTCGATGTGCCGGGCCTTGTCGCGCAGCACATCCAGGTCGTCACCGAAGAGTTTCACGGCAACGTCGGCACGCACCCCGCTGCTCATTTCTTCCAGCCGCATCTCGATCGGCTGGGTGAAAGCCAGACGCTGCCCCGGCAGGACGCGCAACTCTTTTTCTAGAAGTTCGGTCAACTCCTCCTGGGTGCGGGCACGCTTCCAGCGGTGCCGCGGCTGTAGGGTGATGTACACATCGGTCAGCTCGACGCCCATCGGATCGGTAGCGATATCGGCAGTGCCCGCCCGGCTCCAGACATCGCGTACCTCGTCGGGAAAAAGCTGCCCTATGAGTTTTTCCATCTGCGTGTTGTAGCGCACGGACTCCTCTAGGGTGGTGCCCGGGATGCGCACGACATTGATACCGATGGTCCCCTCGGACAAGCGCGGAACGAATTCGGCGCCCAGATGGGGCGCGATCATCACGAACGCGACGAAAAGGATACCCGCCGTAAGAGCCAGTACGGTTCCTGGATAGCGCATGCATACGCGCAACACTGGGGCGTGGATCAGATGGGCCAAGCGCATCAGTAAAGGCATCCGCGGGCTCATCCGGCGGGACAAAAGCAGACTCGCCAAAACAGGCATGAGCGTCATGGACAAGACCAGCGATCCACACAGGGCGAAAATGACCGTGAGCGCCATCGGTCGGAACAGTTTACCCTCCACGCCTTCCAGGGTGAGGATGGGGAGATAGACGACGATGATGATGAGCTCGCCGAAGAGAGTCGGCTTGCGCACCTCGACGGCGGCATCGCGGATGATCCGCAGTCGCTCCGACACCGGATCGGTCCGGTTTTCCGCAGCAGACGCCGGCCCATCTGCCTCCGGTCTGTGCGACAACTGGCGCACACAGTTTTCCACCAGGACGACCGAACTATCTACGATCATGCCGAAATCAATGGCACCGAGACTGAGCAAACTTGCCGCGATGCCGAAACGGAGCATGCCGGAAAACGCAAACAGCATGGAAAGCGGGATCGCCAGGGCCACGATGGCGGCGGCCCGCAGATGGCCCAGGAAGGCAAAAAGCACGGCGATGACCAATAGACCGCCTTCGAACAGATTGCTGCGTACGGTTTCGATGACGTAATCTATCAGCTCGACACGGTCGTAGACGATGCGTACGTCCACATGTGGCGGCAGTGTCGGACCGATGGCCGCCAGCTTGTCACGCAGAGCGCGCGCGACTCGGTGGGCGTTTTCGCCCATGCGCAAAAAAGCCAAGCCGAGTACCGCCTCTCCTCGGCCATTAGCCGTGACTGCGCCCAGACGCACCGCTGTGCCGGTGCGTACCTCGGCGACGTCGCGCACGCGGATCGGCTGACCGGCGTGGGTCGTGATGAGGATGTTTTCGATGTGTTCCAACGTTTCGGGACGTCCTACCGCTTGGACGAGGATCATGGAGGACTGCTCCTGGACCGTGCCGCCACCCACGTTGTGGATGTTTTTCTGCACGGCCTGGACCAGGTCTTCTAGGGTCAAGCCATGACGGATGAGCCGGTGGGGGTCGAAAAGGATCTGGTATTGCTTTTCGTACCCGCCCCAGCTGCTGACCTCGGCGACGCCAGGGACAGTGAGCAGTTGCGGTCGGACTACCCAATCGTGCAGGGTGCGCAACTCGATGAGCCGTTGCCTGCGTTCTTCTTCCGGTAGATCGTCCAGGCTCCCGTCTTTGCACACGAGCAGGTAGTGGAAGATCTCGCCCAAGCCGGTAGATACAGGGCCGAGCCGTGGGCGCTCGATGCCTGGCGGCAGTTCCACGCTGGCCAATCGCTCGCTGATCAGCTGCCTGGCGAAATAAATGTCCGTTCCGTCGGCGAAAGTCAGCACCACCTGCGACAGCCCGTATTGCGACTGCGAGCGCAGGGAGACGACCGACGGCAAGGCACCGAGTGCCTGCTCGATGCGCCAGGTGATTTGCTGCTCGATTTCTTCCGGACTCAAGGCAGGAGCTAGGGTGTTGATTTGTACTTGGACAGGTGCTGTATCCGGAAAGGCATCTATGTCCAAATGCAGCAGGGAAAAGGCCCCTACCGCTGCTGCCGTGGCTACCACGGCAATGACCAGGAGCCGATGACGCAACGAGAAGTCTATGATCCAAGTCAGCATCGTAGTGCCGTGCGGGTGCGTGCCGTGTTCTGCCATCGCACCGATGGCTAGTCTCTACCATCCACTCACCCTGCGCCCATCTTGTGACGCAGCAATTGGGCGAGCAGGATCGTGCTGCCGCGAGCCGCTACGACCTCGCCGGGCAAAAGGCCAGCGATGATCTCGCGGCGCGGGCCGCTGACGGCTCCGGGCCGGACTTTGCGCACGTGGAAGACGCGGGCGCCGTGCAGCGACTCCCAATCCCTGTCGCGCACGAAAACGACGAAACAGCACCCTTCCCAGTGCACAGCCTCGTTGGGGACGAGCGTGGCGTTTTCGTCGTGACGCAGCAGAATACGTCCCTGTCCGAACATGTGGTCTCGCAGACACCCGTGTCGGTTGTCCAGTTGTGCCCGCACCTTGAGTGTCCGCGTTTTTTCGTCCAAGCTGGTGTCGATCCAAAAGAGTGTGCCTGTGAATTCCTCCTTGCTGCCGTCCGGGCGGAAAAACACGCGCTGGCCGATGTGCACGTCGGCTGCGTCTTCGGCCCGTACGTTCAAGTTGAGCCACATATGGGAGGTATCGGCGACGACGAACAGAGTGCGCGTGGATTCTACTGTTTCGCCCTGGCTGATCTCGCGCGCTATGATCGTGCCCTCGATCGGTGCAGCGACCGGCAACAGATTGGTGGAGATCGTCCGAGGATCCAAAGAGGACGCCAGAGCGGGCGGCAGCCCGGCCAGTTTCAAAAGCGCCATGACGGCGTCCGGCGAGCGGTCCTGCAGCAGCTCTTGTGGCACAACCAGCCCGAGATTGATCAGGGACTGCTGTGCCAAGAGAACCCGCGCCTGTGCTTCGTGCAGGGCCGCTTCAGCTTCCTGGAGTTGTTGCTTGGTACTCAGCGTAGGCGTGGACCGCAAGCGCTCGAGTTGGGCTTTGCGCAGCTGGACCTGGACCAAAGCCTGCACCAATTCGGCTTTGGATCTGCCCACTTCTGCAGCATCCAGCAGAGCCAAGATTTCGCCGCGCGCTACCTGGTCACCCAAAGAACGGTAGACGTGCCGTACGGTGGCCGGGGTGCGCGCCGCCACGCGTGTGACCCGAGTCGGATCGTAAGTCACTTCTCCGCTCGCCTCCAGAGCTTCGACAACTGGCCCTCGCTGTACCACTGCCAGCTCGATACCGCTTCTGGCAAAGGCCTCCTGAGAGGCAAATTGCAGGCGCCGCCTGCGGAGCTGACACTCGGGATGGTTGACCGGTCGTTCTTTGAGTTCGAGGGCGCGGCGCACGCGCGCCCGTTCGCGGTCCGTGGGCGGCGTCACAGTTGCCAGCTGAGCTACCTCGGGATGCTCCAAGGGACAGTCCGGAATGCCGTGCTCGGAGCACCAGCCGAAGCTCGGCGGCGGTGGAAACTGCTCGGGCTGGCATTCGACGCACACCGATTCCGGAACACCGTGCTCCGCGCACCAGTCATCCGTTTGCGCTTCCTCCTGGCCGACGATCTGTGCCCACCTGGGCATCGTCCAGCGATGATGGTGGCCCCACCAAAACAAGACGACCAACAAAGCGAACACCACAGCCGTGGGCAACACAGAAAGGAGATAGCGGAAAGCTCGCCACAGAGGGACATATCGTTCCTGGGCCGAAATCACTGCACCGCCGGACCGATCGGCACGCGTTTGCTTGTCCGTTACCACTGCGTACATCCTCCGGCACATATCCGGGGCGAGGCACCGGCAGCGTGAGGCGAAAGTCGTGGCATTGCGCACTGGCTGATACTGCAAAACACCTTCGGCATCACTGTTCTAAGACCTACCCATTTGCTGTGCAATGTCAAGACCTACCCATTTGCTGTGCAATGTCCGAGAGCGGTTCTATGCTAGAGGATGGGCGGTGCCCGCACAACCGCGGCCATGATGCGTTGTACGATTCTGTAGACAGGCGCGGAGGAGAAAAGGAAAAGGAGACGACGGTGCGGCGTTTGCTCGGCCGCTCTTTGCAGCTCATCGGTCTGGTGCTCGTGCCCGTAGCGATCGCCGGCAATCTAGCAGAAATGGCCGATGCACGGCACGGTTTGGACCTCAAACAATCGCTGCTTTTGTCGGCCTGCGGCATCGGGATTTTTTACTTAGGCAGGTTGATGGACCAGGCGGCATCTAGCTAGAATAAAGTGCTAACGCGGTGGCCGGTGTGCCTCGTGGAGATAGCCGCTGGATATGCCGGATCGCCCGAGCGGCCGAAGCGCACGAGGACTTTGGTTACACCAGCGGCGTTGCCCTACCTGCGAACGGATGCGGCTCGACCGCGAGGACCCGCCGAGATCGTGGCTTTTCCCCGCATATTTGTCGAGGTGAGGACATGAGGCACCCTGCAGTGGCGAGGGGGATGAGTTCGTTTTGGCTGGCGAGCACGCTGTGCGGGTTGTACGTGCTCTCTCTGGGGCAGAGCTGGCCCGCTGAAGCAGAACAAAGCAAAAAAGGGGCGCCGGTCGTCAGTACATCCGAACAGCGCAAACCGCGGCGCTACTTGCAGGTTGCTCGCGGTAATCGGATCGTGCTCATAGGCAATACGCTGGCTGAACGCGAGCAGTATTTCGGCCATTGGGAAACGTTGTTGCACAGCCGCTTCCCCGACCATGAACTAGTGGTGCGCAATCTGGGTTGGTCGGCGGACGAACTTTATTTGCGGCCCAGGTCCTTGAATTTCGACCAGCATGGGCACACGCTGTTCGATCACAAGCCGGACATCGTGATCGCTTTTTTTGGTTTTAACGAGTCGTTCGCCGGGCAGGCAGGGCTGAAAAAATTCGAGGAGGACCTGGAACGATTCATCCGAGAGACGACGACTACGAAGTACAACGGCCGTTCGGCGCCACAGCTGGCATTGGTGTCGCCGATCGCCCATGAAAACCTCGGCCACCGTTCGTTGCCCGATGGCTCCGAAAACAACGCGCGGCTGGAGCTGTACACACGGGTCATGCACCAGGCTGCCGAGCGGCACGGCATCGTCTTCGTGGATCTTTTCCATCCTACTCGCGAATGGATGGCGCGCAGCCAGAAAAAGCTGACCTTCAACGGCATCCATCTGACCGACTATGGGTACAGCGTGGTCGCTCCGCTTTTGGACGAAGGACTTTTCGGGCCGCGTCCGCCTCTGCCGGATCCGATAGATCTGGCTCGTTTGCGCAGAGAAATCCTAGAAAAAAACCGGCTCTTCTTTTACGATTATCGCGCTGTCAACGGGTATTACATTTACGGCGGGCGCAAAGAGCCTTTCGGCGTGGTCAATTTTCCTGCCGAATTCCAGAAACTGCGCAAGATGATCGCCAACCGTGATCGGCGGATTTGGCAGGTCGCCCAAGGCAAGCCGGTGCCCGACAAACCCGATGACCGCGACACTGGGGAACTGCCACAAATCCCAAGCAATTATCAGGGCAAGATCGTGCTCACCAGCCCCGAAGAAAGTCAGCGTTTGTTCGAGGTCGCTCCGGGATTCGAGGTCACCTTGTTCGCTTCCGAGCGCGAGTTTCCCGACCTGAAAAAGCCGTGTCAGTTCGCATTCGATGCCCGCGGACGCCTATGGGTCTGCACCATGCCTAGCTACCCGCAGTACCTGCCCGGGGAGGAAGTCAACGACAAGATCCTCATCTTGGAAGACCAGGACGGCGACGGCAGAGCCGACAAGTGCACCGTGTTCGCCGACCGTTTGTATCTGCCCACTGGTTTGGCTCTAGGGGACGGCGGCGTCTATGTCGCTCAGCAGCCCAATTTGCTGTTTCTCAAGGACACCGACGGTGACGACCGGGCGGACTATCGAGAGATCGTCCTGCATGGATTCGATTCGGCCGACTCGCACCATGCCATCAGTGCCTTCCGATGGGGGCCGGGCGGCGACCTGTACTTCATGGAAGGGACGTTCCATCACACGCAGGTCGAAACGCCGTACGGTCCGCAGAGGGTGAAAAACGCAGCCGTATTCCGCTACGAGCCGCGCACGCAGAAGCTGGACATCTTCGTTTCCTATCCGTTCGCCAATCCTTGGGGGCAGTGCTGGGACTATTGGGGGCAGAACTTCATCGCCGATGCATCGGGTGGCGCCAATTATTTTGCCGCCGCCTTTTCTGGGCGTGTGATTTATCCGTACAAGCATCCGCAGATGCGCGAGTTTTTGCACAAGCAATGGCGGCCGACGTGCGGGTGCGCGATTGTCGCCAGCCGACACTTTCCCGACGACATGCAGGGAGACTATCTGCTCAACAATTGCATCGGCTTCCAGGGGGTGCTGCGCTACAAGTTCCGCGAAGACGGCTCGGGATTCGTGGCCGATCCCATGCCGTTTTTGCTGCGCTCGCGCGACCCGAATGTTCGGCCTACCGATATCCTCTTTGGACCGGATGGCGCTCTGTACCTGTGCGATTGGTACAATCCGCTCGTCGGGCACATGCAACACTCGATCCGCGATCCGAATCGCGACCGGACGCACGGACGTATTTGGCGCGTCACCTACAAGCACAAGCCATTGCTCCGGCCGCCTCGGATCGCGGGCGCACCCATCGCCAGCCTGCTCGATTTGCTCAAAGAGCCCGAAGCCTATGTGCGCGAGCAGGCCAAACTGGAACTTAGGCAGCGCGATACCGAGGCGGTGGTGCGCGAGCTGGACCGCTGGATAGGCCAGCTGGACGCCAAAGATCCCCTGTATGAACATCATTTGCTGGAGGCGTTGTGGGTGTGTCAGCACCACGATTATGTGCACGAAAACTTGCTGCGCAAGCTCTTGCGGGCGCAGGACGGTCGGGCGCGAGCAGCGGCGACGCGCGTGCTGTGTTATTGGCGCGACCGGGTCGCCGAGCCGTTGGAGTTGCTCCGTACGCTGGTCCACGATCCTCATCCGCGCGTGCGCCTGGAGGCAATACGCGCTTTGAGCTTTTTCGGGGGGCCGGCGGCACAGGGAGTGGCGTTGGAAGCGCTAGCTCATCCGCTCGATTATTACCTCGAATATACCTTCCGCGAAACCATGGCCACTTTGGGGCCCTTGCCTGATTTGACGCGTCTGTCTCGGTTGCCGGCAGAACACCAGGCCCCTGCTGTGCAAGTCATCTGCCAGCAGGGAAAGGCCGAAGACCTGGAAGGCGTCTTGATGCGCGTCCTGCAACAGGACGTCTGGCCGCGCGATGTGCGGGTGGCTGCGCTGACGGCTTTGGCAGAGGTGGCGCAAACGCGCCGTGTGCACCCCGGCCGATCGCGCGAGCGGATCGTCGAGTTGCTCGCCGATCCCGATGTACACATACAGGCCCTGGCGGCCCGGCTGGTCGGTTTGTGGAAGGTGCACGCTGCGCTCGAGACACTATACGCGCGCGCCCGAGCCCTCGACACTCCGGATGCGCTACGCCAGGCAGCCCTGGAGGCATTGGTCCGTCTGGGTGCGCAAGGGCAGGCGTACGTAGAGCGGCTGACCGATACAGCACAGCCGATGCGCGTGCGCTTGTACGCAGTAGCTGCACTGGCGCGCGTCCAGCCAGAAGCGGCTGCCCGACGTGCCGTGGAAGTCCTGCAAAAGGCTACCGATCAGGACGATCCGGCGCCGGTCATAGCTGCGTTTCTCGAGATGCGCGGCGGTGCTCAGCACTTGGCCAAAGCTTTGGATCGGCAGAGCCTGCCGCGCGACGTGGGTAAGCTGGCGCTACGCTATATGAACACCAGCGGTCGGTCCGATGCCGATTTGGTCCAGGCGCTCAGCAAAGCCGCCGGCATCTCGCTCAACCCGCAGCCTCCCAGCGAGGCAGAGCTGAAGGCCTTGGTACAGGAAGTGCTGACACGCGGCAACGCCGCCCGCGGCGAGCAGGTCTTCCGGCGCACCGATCTAGGTTGTCTCAAGTGCCATAGTCTCGCCGGCGCAGGGGGCAACATCGGGCCCGACCTGCGCGATATCGGCAGCAATTCGCCCGTGGACTATATCTTGCGGTCCATCCTCAATCCCGACGAATCTATCAAGGAGCAGTACGAAACAGTTTTGGTGGCTACTGCCGACGGCGGCATCTTTCATGGCATCCTCGTCGAGGACAGCGCCCAGCGTTTAGTCCTCAAAGATGCCAACGGTCAGGTGCGGATCATCGCCAAGGCCGACATCGAAGAACGCAACAAAGGGCCCTCGCTCATGCCCAAAGGCCTGGAGCAGTTCATGACGCGCAGCGAACTAGTGGATCTGGTGCGTTTTCTGTCGGAGTTGGGCAAACCCGGCCCCTATGCTATGCGGTTGGAGCCGGTGATCCGGCGCTGGCACTGGCTGCGTGCCGAACCTGCAGCGGGTAACAGCGCGTCTATCCTGCCGTCGGCTTTGCTTCATCCCGAAGCAAGCTGGCCGGCGCTTTACGCATTGGCCAACGGCGACGTGCCGCTGCACGAGATCGTGGCTCAGGGGGCAACCAGTTTCTATTTGCAAGCCGAACTGGAAGCTCGGGTTCCTGGTACCGTTTCGCTGCGACTGGACGATGCCGGTGGTCTGCGTTTGTGGCTGGACGAAAAGCCGCTGCCCAGCGCCGGCGAAGTACCACTGCAGCTCAAGCCCGGCAAGAATCGGCTGACGATCCTGGTAGACACCCGACGTCGTCAGCGACCCACCTTGCGCGCCGAAGTGGTGCCTAGTATCGGTTCTCGAGCGCAATATCAGATCGTCGGCGGACCCTGACCGGATACTTGCCGCGAGCGTCGAGCGGTGCCTGCCGAGCAGTCAGCGGACGGGTGGACTGTCGGCCGGCGCAGGCGACTGCAGTCGGCGCTGCAAGTGATGCGCCTGATCGTCTTCGGGATTCAGTTGCAAGAGCGCCTCGATATGCGCGCGCGCTGCGGCCCGATCGCCTTTTTGCAGATACAATTCGGCCAAGAAACGATGCGCCTCTGGCCAGGCTGGGCGCAAACGCACTGCGGCTTCGGCGCGTTCCGCGGCCCGGTCGCTGTCTCCCAAGTCGAGCAGGACACGCGCCAGGTTGAAATGAGCTACGGCATGGTCGGGACGCACCGTCAAGGTGCGCCGATAGTGGTCGGCAGCCAGGGCGTGACGTCCGAGCGCATAGTAAGCATTGCCCAGAACGAAGTGCGCCTCGGCATGGTCAGGCGCCGAGGCCACAATTTTTTGCGCTGTATCTGCGGCCTGGGCGGCTCTACCCGCCAGGAACAGGGCCTTGGCCAGTGGCAGCAGTACGTCTACGCAATCGGGATAATCCTGCTGTAACTCGGTCAAAAGCCACAGGGCGTCCTGGAGTCGGTCCTGCTCGAGGTATCGCTCGGCCCGACGCAAACGCGCCTGCAAGCCCCGCTGCAACAGTTCTGCCTCGGCGATGTAAGGGTCGGGCCAGGGAGGATCGGGAGGAAGCTGCAACGTCTGCCGCTGATAACGGGCCGCCAGGTCTTTCTGCCCCGTGCGCAGATAAGCCTCGGCCAGTGCGGCCGCGGCGGCACAAAGGATGCTGCTCCACCCGCTGTGCCAGTCCGATAGCATCGGACCACTGTTCTCGCCGCAACGCTATCTGCGCCTGGCCCAGCAAGGCCCGTGGATTGCCTGGCATCAGTCGCAGCACCCGCTCGAAGTACTCTTCTGCCTCGGCCAGACGATCCATGAGGAGCAACGTTTCGGCCAGCCGCAGCGCAATGGTCAAGTCGTCCGGTTCGATCGCTAGTGCCCTGCGCAGCGGGGCAATAGCTCGGTCCGGTGCCTCGAAAAGCCAAATCAAAGCTTCGAAATAAGGCCAGCGCACCTCATGAGCATCGAGTTGCTGCGCCTGGACGAAGCAGTAGAGGGCCTCCTGAGCGAGGTCGTGGGCAAACAGGGCCATGCCCAGCTTACCCCAGGCGGCTGCCGAGCGCGGCGTGCGGACGACAGCCTGGCGTGCCGTGGTCAGCTCGTGCTGTGCGCGCTCGTCCAATCCCTGCCATTGCCAGTCGGGAACTGGGGGGTGCGGTACCAGTGCCACCACCCGTAGATGGCGGCGATCATTGCCAACAGGCCGATAATCCAGACTGAACGTTTCATGGCCG
Organism: Gemmataceae bacterium; assembly: GCA_040289265.1. Classification (GTDB taxonomy): domain Bacteria; phylum Planctomycetota; class Planctomycetia; order Gemmatales; family HRBIN36; genus PSKW01. The sequence goes on along the minus strand of PSKW01000002.1, from coordinate 23,537 downwards.
CAAGGAGGCGATGGATCCTGGACGCGATCGCCTCGAAGTAGGCTCCCGGGTTATGCGCTGACCGCGTCCGTATTCTACGACTACTTCCCGGTCCACGGCGCCGGCAAATCGCTCTCGACTTCCATCAGGCCAAAGTACTTCGATAAAATCCACCACGCTGACATCTCCCAGCCCGAAATGCACGCGAGGGTCGTTGCTGACCTGATAACTAAACCCAGGCTGGCACAGCCCCACCCAGCGTTGACCGCCAGCGTGAACTGTGACGACGGTACCGTAAGCACGGCGGCGTTGCTCCGGCACCAGTGAGCTTACTCGCAGCCAGTGGCCGGTCGGTGTCGCGACATTGCGAAAAACGCGCGCCGGACCAGCGACTTGTGTGACCAGTAGGTCGGGTCGGCCGTCGTTGTCCAAGTCCGCGCATATCAGGCCACGATACACACCCGGTCGTCCGCTCCAATTCGGCTGTTCCTGGGAAATATCCTGGAACGAGCCGTTGGGCCGACCACGGAACAGCTGGTTGCGTTCGGCATAGATGTCCCAAAAGTGGATGCCCCGTTCACCGGTCTTGCGTTGCGTGACGCGCCCATTGACCAAAGCCAGATCGAGCCAGCCATCGTGGTCGAAGTCGCACAGGACCGTCCCAAAGCCGGTACCGCGCCAGCGGCCGGCGGTTATGCCGCAGGCGGCCGTCCTGTCGCGATAAATGCCCGCCGGCCTCTGCACCCACAGGGTGTGAAACTCTTCGGTCAAATGGGTGACGAAGATGTCGAAAAGGCCGTCGCGATTTACATCGCCCAGCGCGACTCCCATATTGGCGCGGGCTTGGCCGACGCCGTCAAAGGCTACACCCCGCTGGACTGCCTCTTCGGCAAAGGTGCCGTTGCCTCGGTTGAGCCACAAACGATTGGCCTGAGAGTCATTGGCCACGAAAATGTCCGGCCAGTCGTCGCCATCGAAATCGGCACAGGTGACTCCCAACCCCCGGCCGGGCAGACGCCCCAGCCCGGCACTCAGAGTTACGTCTGCAAAGCGCACCGGGGCACCCTGTTTGCCAGTTGCGTTGCGGTACAGTCGTGCTATCGTCCCGGGAAAAACGCTGGGATGGCAATAGTCCGGCCTTCCTCCGGCAGTCGTGCAGCGAACGGCAGGATCGTAGTGCAAATAGTTCACTATGACCAGATCGAGCCATCCATCCCGATCGTAGTCGAAAAAGGCTGCAGAAGAGGCCCAGGCTGGGTTGCCGAGCCCGGCTGATTCGGTTATGTCGCTGAACTTGCCCATCCCCTGGTTGAGAAACAGACGCACGCGCCCGTATTCCAGCAGCAATACGTCTACCCACCCGTCATTATTGACATCCGCTACCGCCACCCCCATGCAGTATCCAGCGACATCCAAACCAGAGCCAGCAGATACATCGCGGAAGGAGCCATCTGGCTCGTGGTGGAAAAGCTGGTTGCGCGATCCTGACTGGGGACCGGCGTTGTGAACCAAATAGACGTCCAAACGGCCGTCGTTATCGAAATCGAGAACCGCCCCGCCCGAACCCATGATCTGCGGCATGAAATAGTCACCCGTCGTGCCGGCATCGTGCTGAAAATGCAAACCGACGCGATCGGTAACGTCCACAAACCATTGGCCGGCTGCCGCTGAAACGGCGTCCGTCCCTTGCTGTTGGCAAGCAGGGAATGCCAGGCTACCGGCGACTAGGATACAGACGACCCGACACACAGCTTCCAGTCGCAGCGCGTGCGTCGCAGGAGCGTGACCCGTTGGCGCCCGGCTGCGGTCGTCTTGCGGTCACCACAATGCGTAGCTTGCGCTGGCAGATGGCATGGCCGTCCAGATAATACGTCTAACCAAGGTGCAAAGCAAGAAGAGGCCTGGCACGTCGCCTGCCGGGCCAGACGTATGGCCCGGCTTGCCCGACAGCACCAGGCGCTTATCGTAGGACTATAGGACCATGCCAGGCAAAGCGTCCCGAAATCTACGACGTGCCGCCACGATGTTGGTTCTGGTTACGTTCTTCTGGGGCTTGTCTTTCCCACTGATCAAAATCTGGCAAGATACGGCGATGGCTCGGCTCGATGAGCCTTTGCTGGCCAGTTTGACCTTGGTGGCTGTGCGCTATCTCGCCGGGTGGGCGCTCATGGTACTGTGTTTTCCCAGGGTCTTGCTACGAGCGACGGCGGCTGAACAGTTCGCCGGTACGATTCTCGGGGCCACCTATTTTGCAGCCTCTACGCTGCAAGTGATCGGGCTGGCCTGGACGACGCCGGCTATGTCGGCGTTTTTGACGAGTCTAGGCAGTCTCTGGGTACCGGTACTCGATTGGCTATGGCGTGGGAAGCGAGCAACCCGGGAAGTGTGGTCAGGTTTGGTATTAGGACTGGCAGGAACGGTTGTTCTGGCTCAGCCCTGGGCGGGCTGGAACCGTGTCGCTGACGTTTTCGGCACAGGCGAACTACTCACAGTGATGGCCTCCGTGCTTTTTGCGGTACAGATCTTGCAACTCGATCATTACGGACAAAGGCTGCGCCCATCCTATTTTACCAGCGGACTGCTCCTAACCACGGCAGCCTCTGCCTGGATCCTGACCGTTGCGCTGGTGCACTGGAGCACAGGCTGGGGCGAGTGGCTGGACACTGTAGGGCATGCAATGCTGCGGCTCGAAACGGTGGTGTGTTTGGCACTTCTGGTGGTTTTCCCCACAGTGTCAGCGTTTCACCTGATGAATGTGTATCAACCGCTTTTGCCTCCCGCACGGGCGGCACTTATTTATTTGCTCGAGCCTGTTTTTGCCAGCGTCCTATCGGCAGGTCTTGGGCTGGAGCGATTGACTGTGCCTTTGCTCTTGGGAGGCGCACTGATTCTGAGCGGCAATGTGGTCGCGGAGTGGCCGCGTTTCAGGCAGGCGGCACATTGCACAACCGATGCGTCTTGTGATTGACGCCGTTCCAGGGGCCGATACAATCGGCTCGCTAATTGGGGAGGGACTGCTGCAGGTGACGCCACAGGAAAAATTGGAAGCAGACCGACGACAGAAACTGGAGCGCATAGCGCAGTTAGGGTTGGATCCGTGGGGCGGCCGCTTCGATGGGCGCACGCCTATAGCCGGGATCCGTCAGTTGCCTGTGCCTTCCGCAGAAGATCCTTTTGCGGGACCGGCGGTGCGCGCTGCCGGGCGCATTATGGCCATGCGCCGGATGGGCAAGATCCGCTTCCTGGACCTTGCCGATCACAGTGGCCGCATCCAAGTGCTGATCGGCCGTCAGCAAGTCGGGGAAAACGACTGGATCCTGTCGGAGTTGTTCGACTTGGGAGACTTGATCGGTGTGGATGGGCACTTCGGAGCCACCCGGACAGGCGAACTGACCATCTTTGCCACCCGGTTGCACTTTCTGACCAAGTCGCTTTTGCCCCATCCCGACAAATGGAGCGGCATCGAAGACATCGAGTTCGCCTTGCGGCACCGGTATCTGGATCTGATGTACGATCCTGAAGTGCGGCGGCGTGCATTGCAGCGCATAGCACTGGTGCAGGCCATCCGCGATTTTCTCAACGCTGCCGGCTACCTGGAGGTAGAGACGCCGGTCCTGCACGCCGTCGCCGGCGGAGCGGCAGCACGGCCTTTCGTCACTCATCACAACGCCTTGGACATAGACCTGTATTTGCGCATTGCGCTGGAATTGCACCTCAAGAGGCTCTTGGTCGCCGGTTTCGAGAAGGTGTACGAAATCGGCCGCGTGTTCCGCAACGAAGGGATCAGCGCGCGTCACAATCCCGAATTCACGATGCTGGAACTCTACGAGGCGTACGGCGACTACGGTACCATGATGGACTTGACCGAACGGCTGATCGTGCATTGCCTAGAGCGATTGGGAGTGGGACTCCGTTGGCACAGCGACGGTCTGGAGCTGGATTTTACGCCGCCTTGGCAGCGGGTGCCCTACGCCGAGGCATTCGAGCGCTACGTCGGCGTGCCTATGCACGACCAGGACGCTGTCGCCCGTGCCGCACGGCAGGCAGGACTCGATCCCACCGGCATGCATCCGGACGTGGTCGTCCACTACTTGTTCGAGGCAAAGGTCGAGGAGCATTTGACAGGCCCGGTGTTCGTTTACGACTATCCGGCGTCGCTATGTCCCTTGACCAAACGTAAGCGGGATCGTCCGCACATCGCCGAACGGTTCGAACTGTACATCCAGGGGATGGAGTTGGCCAATGCCTATACGGAGCTGAACGATCCGATCACCCAGGAAATGACTTTCCGCACGCAGTTGGCGGGCTTGCCCGAAGAAGAGTCCATGGCGCGTATGGATCGTGATTTTATTCGCGCGCTCAAATACGGCATGCCACCTGCCGGGGGACTGGGTATCGGTATAGACCGCTTAGCCATGGTGTTGACCGGGAGCCATACGATCCGCGACGTGATCCTGTTTCCCTTGCTTCGTCCCGAGCCGTCCGGCTGACGGACACAAAGAAACGGGGGTCGGAGCCGATGTACAAATGGCTGCTTTGCTGGCGCTACTTGCGCACGCGCTATCTGGCGTTGGCCTGCATCGTCAGCGTCATGCTCGGTGTGGCTACGCTGATCGTCGTCAACAGTGTGATGGAGGGCTTTGCTACGAAGCTGCGCCAGCGTCTGCGCGGCATCCAGGCTGACATCCTCGTCGAAGCACGTTCGCACGATGGCTTTCCTGGCGTAGAAGAGAAGATAGCGCGGGTCCAGCAGTTGCTGGGCGACCGCATCGTCGCCGTGACGCCAGTCATCGAGACTTTCGCCATGCTCCAGTTTCGCTACCAACATGTCGGAGAAGTGATTACACGACCGGTACGGCTTATCGGCATAGACACCTCGTCGCACGCTCAGACCAGTGACTTTGCCAGGCATTTGCTCAATCCCTATTTTCAGTCGAATCCGGAAGAGTGCTTCCGTCTGCTAGGGGCGGCGCGAGAGCGCTATGAGCGCTTGCGCGACTGGATAGCCGACGACACGGAGTCGCAATCGTACCAGGCACCGAGCGGGCTTCCGCCTCCGGAACCGCCCGCGGCGACCGAGGCATCGTCGCCTTTCACGGCCGTTCTGGGCTATGGTATCGCCACCTATCGCAATCCCCAGGCCCGTGCCACGGACCAGCATAAAGACGTTTTTCTGCTCGTACCCGGTGACTCCGTGCAGCTCACCATGGTGACACGCAGCGACCTGCCGGGCCACGACGGCACGCAAGGTTACCCGCGTCCGGTGACAGCCAGCTTCGTCATTTCCGACCTTTTCCGTTGTGAAATGAGCGAGTACGATGCGAGCCTGGTTTTTGTGGACATCCGCGATGTGCAAAGATTGCGGGCTATGCCCAACCGAGCCACCAGTTTGCACATCCGTTTACGCGACTACGATGGCGATGCCCGCCAGGCTGTGGAGCTGTTGCGCCAGCATTTCCACCCGGCACTCTATGCAGTGCAAACCTGGGAAGACAAGCAGGGGCCTTTGCTGGCAGCCATTTCGATCGAACGGGGGATTCTCAACATCCTGCTGTTTTTGATCATTGCCGTGGCCGGGTTCGGCATCCTGGCCATTTTCTTCATGATCGTGGTGGAAAAAACGCGCGACATCGGCATCCTCAAAGCCCTGGGCGCTTCCAGTCGAGGCGTTATGGGTATCTTTTTGAGTTATGGATTGGCGTTGGGACTGGTCGGCGCAGGTCTGGGTACCGTCTTGGGCGTCGCTATCACCGTCTACATCAATGAGCTGGAGCAATGGCTAGCCCGTTGGACAGGTCAAGAAGTGTTTCCCCGCGACGTGTATTATTTCGATCGGATTCCGACCGACCTGCAGATGCACAGTGTGCTTTTGGTCAATTTGGGGGCTCTAGCCATTGCCGTGGGCGCTAGTGTTTTTCCCGCCTTGCGCGCGGCTGCGCTCCAGCCAGTGCGGGCGTTGCGCTATGAATAAGAGGCTGACTGCGCTAGGAACGAGAGCGTGACCGTGTACCGATAATGGGAGATACGCCTTGCCTGACCTGACTAGCCAGATCGGCACGTTGGTTCGCGTGGAAGGGCTGTACAAAGCCTATCGTAAGGGGGACACTACAGTTTCCGTGTTGCGCGGACTGAACCTGCAGGTGGAAAAAGGAGAGTTCTTAGCCATAGTTGGGGCATCGGGATCTGGCAAAAGCACGCTCCTGCACTTGTTGGGCGCCTTGGATGTGCCAGATGCGGGCGCCATTATTTATGCCGGCCAGCGGGTGGATCGGCTATCCGTCACCGACCGGGATCGGCTGCGCAATACGGCCTTCGGCTTTGTGTTCCAGTTTTACCACCTGTTGCCTGAACTGACGGTGTTGGAAAATGTGCTGGCGCCGGTCATGATCCGCTATAGTCTGTGGCAATGGTGGCACCGACGCCGGCACTGGCGGCGACAAGCCCTTTCTTTGTTAGAACGGTGCGGGCTGGCTGCTCGACGGTACCATTATCCTCAGGAGCTGAGCGGCGGTGAAATGCAGCGTGCTGCCATTGCCCGCGCGCTTCTTACCGGCCCGCAGCTCCTTTTGGCGGATGAGCCAACGGGCAACCTCGATGCCGATGCCGCCACGCAGATCATGCATTTGCTGCATGACTTGAACCGTGAAAACACTTTGACTATCATCATGGTGACCCATAACTGGGAACTCGCTAAACAAGCGCACCGCATGTTGCGTATGGCGGATGGCCGCCTGGAACCGGTGCCGGGGCGTACTGTGCCTAAAGTCCCAGCATCCTTGGGGGCATACCCGTCATGAAGGTGTATATCAGCGGCACACTGTACGAGCAGGACGAGGCCAAGATCAGCGTCTACGACCATGGCTTTCTTTACGGCGACGGCGTTTTCGAGGGAATCCGCTGTTACAACGGTAAAGTTTTTAAACTCCAGGAACACCTCGATCGGCTCTACGAAAGCGCCCGGCATATTTGTCTGGAAATCCCGCTCAGCAAACAACAATTCGCCGACGCCATCCACATGACTTTGCAAGCCAACAAGTTGCGTGACGCCTATATCCGGGCAGTAGTAACCCGCGGCGCCGGGTATCTCGGCCTCGATCCGCGAAAAACCAGCAATCCCCAGGTGATCATTATCACCGACACCATTGCCCTCTATCCCAGCGAGTATTACGAAAAAGGCTTGGAGATCTGCACCGCCGCCACTATCCGCAATCACCCGGCTGCACTCAATCCGCGTATCAAGTCGCTCAACTACCTCAACAATATCCTGGCCAAGTTAGAGGCCGTCCGTGCCGGCTGCCAAGAGGCACTCATGCTCAACCATAAAGGCGAAATAGCCGAGTGTACCGGAGATAACATCTTTCTGGTCAAGCGGGGCCTGTTGCGGACTCCGCCTTTGGACGCCGGCATCCTAGAAGGTATCACCCGCAACACAGTGATCGAGCTAGCTCGCAAAAGCGGCATCGAAGTGCAGGAGATTGCACTTACGCGCCACGACGTGTTTTCGGCAGACGAGTGCTTTTTGACTGGCACGGCGGCGGAAATCGTTCCTGTAGTCAAGTGTGACGGCCGACCGATCGGCGCCGGCGTACCTGGGCCAATAACCCGCATGTTGCGTGAGCAGTTTATGGCTCTGACGCGGGAGTGAGCCAGGACCACACTGGACAGGCGCTCTGTTTTGCCATTTTGACGTCAATAGATCTTGACTCGTGACAGTCCGTAGCTTATAGCCAGTCAAAGGAATGCTCGCTCGATGCTGTAAGTCCTTCGCTTGCAAAACATTGATGAAGTGGCGTTGGATGATCCCATGCGCGTGCAGGCGAGGCGCCATGTAAGCGAGTTGTCGAAAAACCTCGCGAAATCTTTGCAGTAAGGGCTAGGGAGACTCTTGCAGTGACAGGACTCACAGGAGTGAACATGCCGGCCTGTCGAAAGGTACTGAGTGCTCCAGTGGCAGCATTGGCACTTGTTACGCTCATCCTGAGTGCCTTTGCATGTTATTGTTACGCCCAAAGCCTGCCGGAGCGTTTTGGCGAGCGTGCCATTGATCGAAAAGAGGCGCCGGAAGATGTGCCACCTATTTGGACCCTTGACTTCCGCTTCAAAGACCCGCGTGTCGTTACTGTGAACGTCCCCGGCCGCGGGCTGCGCCATGTCTGGTATCTCTGGTACCAGGTCAGCAATGACACGGGCGAGCCGCGTCTTTTTGTCCCCGAGTTCGTGTGGGTCTGTCACGACACCATGACTAGCCATATGGACCTGGTCATCCCCAAGGCACAGACTAAAATCCAGAGCGTCGAGGACCCAACCAACCTTCTGGACATCAAAAATTCAGTCAGCATTACCCAGGCGCCCATCCCGTTTATCAAGCAGTTCGATAACAAGGGCCAACGCATTGCCTTTCCCAAATTGATTACCGGCGTCGCCATGTGGGACGACATCCCGGCTAAGTGCTTCAACTATAGCATCTACGTTTACGGCCTTTCGGACGGCTGGCGTATGATTGACGGGCCCGATGGCCGCCCGATCGTGCGTCGCAAGGCACTGCGCTTGCAATTCAAGCGTCTTGGCGACGAATTCAAATTCGCTTCTGAACAGGTGCGTTTCGTGCGATACGAGTGGGTTTATGGCACTCAAGAGCTTCCGCTGCAAAAGCCACACCAGGGTCCCTAAGCGAACCTCCCGGCGCCTATGGGCAATCCTTGAACGAACGCAAACGATACCACCCCTTGTTGCGATAGTCCTATATCTGCGCCCTTTCGAAACGACTCCCTGCTAGCTGACTCGAGCAATAACCGCGTGCAGCTGTAAGATTTGGCCCAGCCCGAGCCGCCCGCGCGGCCGGCGCCCGGCTCTGGCCCGATGTCGGCGAGCACGATAGAATTATTGCGACCGAGAGTCGGAGCTGTGGGGTAGCGTTCCCCCACGGCCCTGGCAGCGGATCGCCGAAAGTAGAGTGTGGCATGGACTACGACCCAAAGTAACTTTTCGAGGAGCGAAGCATATGGCGCACAAAAAGGGACAAGGTTCGACGCGCAATGGGCGCGACTCCAATAGCCAGCGGCTAGGCGTCAAGGTGTTCGGCGGGCAGGAGATCCGCGCCGGTGGCATTATCGTCCGGCAACGGGGTACCAAATGGCATCCAGGGCGTAACGTCCAGCGAGCGCGCGACGATACCTTGTTTGCCCTCGTAGATGGGATCGTCTATTTCGACCGCGATGGCCGCCGGGTCAATGTCATGCCTAAGGCTGTTTGACAAGAGGCCCGTTCGGTGACCGAACGAGGGGTGGCCGCGCTGGTCACCCTTTTTTTATCGGCCTACTCTGGGATGTTCGGGGATGATGGGCGCCCATCCGGTCAGTCCCAAAAAGCGCAGGTGCTTGTGCTCTCGAGCGAAGCCGGCGCGGGCTAAAACTAGGATACCCTTGCAAGATGGACCCAGTGCCCGTTAGGCGGCTAGAACTCACCGTAAACAGGCAGTGCAGGAGCGGGCAATTGGCACCTGCAATCCGGCGCATGGACAGGTGAACCTGCCACGATATGTTCGTAGATCGGGTAGAGATCTATGTCAAAGGCGGCGACGGGGGCCACGGTTGCGTGAGCTTCCGCCGTGAAAAATATGTCCCCAAAGGTGGTCCCGACGGTGGCGACGGGGGCAACGGAGGCAGTGTCATCGTGCGTGCTGTCCCAGGCACCGACAGTCTGGCGCAAATTGTCCATCGCAAACATTGGCGTGCTGAAAAGGGACAGCCAGGCAGCGGCAACAATCGCCACGGCCGCAATGGCGCGGACCTGATCATTCCAGTGCCTCCCGGAACGATCGTCCGAGATCGGGACCGCGGCCATATCCTCAAGGATCTCGTTCGGCCAGGTGACCAAGTGGTGGTCGCTTACGGCGGCACAGGGGGACGCGGCAACAAAGCGTTTGCCTCTGCCACCAACCAGGCACCTCGTCATGCCGAAAAGGGTAAGCCAGGCGAGGAGCGCTGGATCGTCCTCGAACTCAAACTTATCGCCGATGTCGGGCTTTTGGGCTTACCCAATGCCGGCAAGTCCACCCTGCTCAGTAGGCTCAGTCACGCGACGCCGCAGATCGCCGATTACCCTTTCACCACCCGTTATCCCAATCTCGGCGCCGTCGTAGTCAACCGGGAGCACGCCTTCGTCATGGCCGATCTCCCGGGACTGATCGAAGGGGCTCATGCGGGCATAGGTCTGGGCCACGAGTTCCTGCGTCATGTGGAGCGTACGCGCCTTTTGCTCCATTTGGTCGAGCCTTTTCCGGCAGATGGCAGCGATCCGTTGCACAATTATCGAGTGCTCCGTCAGGAACTGGCCCTTTACAGTGCGCAGCTGGCGCACAAGCCTGAGTTGGTCGTTGTGAGCAAGATGGACCTCGAAGGTGCCGAGTCGGTACGACAGCGCCTGGAAAAAGAACTGCAATGCAAAGTCCTGGGCATCTCTGCTGTTACCGGGGAGGGGCTGGCTGACCTCGTCAAACAGATATTGCATACATTGCAACGGTTGCCAGCCCACGAAGATGTCGTCGCACAACCGGTATCGGCCGACGAGGGAGCTGTATGACGCCGGATGTCGTGGTGGACATCGGCAACACAGTCATGAAATGGGGACGCTGCGCGGATCGTGGGGTCGTGGCCACGGCGCGCTTGCCCTTGGAAGATGAAGCGTCCTGGAATAAACAAGCCGAGTCGCTGGACTTGCCACAGCCGGCGCGCTGGCTCATTGCCAGTGTTCGTCCGCAGACAACTGGCCTGTTGACGGCCTGGCTTCGTGCTCGAGGCGACCAGTTTCGCGTCCTGTCTCCACGGGATCAGCCACCTCTTCGGCTGGCTATCGAGCAGCCCGAGCGGCTGGGTATAGATCGCGTGCTCGATGCCCTGGCGGCGAACGCACGGCGACCCCCTGATCGGCCTGCTCTGATCGTGGATGCCGGCTCCGCAGTTACGGTAGATTGGCTTACTTCAGAAGGCGTCTTTGCCGGCGGGGCTATTTTGCCAGGTCCCCGGCTTATGGCTCGCGCCCTGTCCGAGGGCACAGCACTGCTCCCCTTGGTGTACGTCGAGCGACCGCCTGCCTGTGTGCCGGGCAACAACACAGAGCGGGCTGTGGCTGCCGGCATCTATTATGCTCTCGTGGGCGGCGTCCTGCGTCTCGCCCAGGCATATCAGGCCGAGGGTCCCAGGGTCACTTTCGTGACAGGCGGATACGCCGAGTTGATGGCTCACGGACTGCAAGAACTGCAGCCAATTATCTGGCCGGAAATGACTTTGGAGGGGCTGCGTCTTTGGGGGACACATCTGCAGGAGATGCCCTGACCGTGGCGGCTGTACTGACTCCCCCGGGAGTAGCGGCTATTGCCGTCATCGGCATTTGGGGGCCCGAGGCCTGGTCTTTAGCGTGCCGGCTGCTCCACGGCCAGCAGAAATTGCCCGACTTTGCTCGGTCTGCGCCGCTGCGCCGTTGGGTACGTCTGGCGGATCCAGTAGATGAAAAGGTTTTGTTGTACGCCTCTTTGTACAAGGACTGGCCACTGGTCGAGTTACACTGCCACGGCGCCCCTGTGCTCGTCCGACTCCTTATGGACCGACTCGAGATGGCAGGCGCTGGATTGGTCACCTGGACACAGTGGCTGCGTCGTACAGCCTCTTCGCCTTGGCAGGCCCAGGCTTTGGTGGCTCTACCCCGGGCGCGCACGCTCCGCACTGCCACGGTACTGTTGGATCAGTATCAAGGCGCCCTGGAGCACGCCTTGGACTCGATCGCCACCGCTCTGGTCCAAGGTCGAACGGCTGATGCACGTCGCCGAGTGGCTGAGTTGCTGCACTGGGCGCCTGTCGGACAGCACTTGACGGAGCCTTGGACCGTGCTTTTGGCGGGGCCGCCCAATACAGGCAAAAGCACGCTTCTGAATGCTCTTCTCGGCTATCAGCGCGCTATTACATCCCCCCTCCCAGGCACCACGCGCGATTTGGTATCGGGCGAAACAGCCTTGCGCGGCTGGCCTGTGCGCTTCGTAGATAGCGCCGGATTGCGATTGGACTCAGCCGATCCTTTGGAACGAGAGGGCATGATGCGGACCTGTCAGGAAGCCGGGCGGAGCGACATGTGCCTGTGGGTGATAGATGCCGACGGTCCGCCTGTGCCAGCGGCATGGGCATCGCGGGCCCTAGTCGTACGCAACAAGATAGATCTGGATCCTGCAGCCGGTCCCGGCTGGGCGTCTTTTCGCGTTTCGGCGCTGTCCGGCGCCGGCATCGCGGACCTTTTGCAGGGTATTGTCAACGTGCTCGTACCCGCAGAGCCCCCTCCTGGCACGGCGGTGCCTTTCACGAGCGACTTGGTCACAGGCTTGGCCCGTGTACTCGACTTGCTCGATGCTGGACAGGAGCGACTCGCCCAGCGAACGCTGGCACAGCTCATGACTGCGGCATGTGAGCTGCCCGACGCAACCGATCCATGATGGCCACGCCTAGGCCCATCTCGGGCACCGGCTGCGCCAAGATGATGTCCAGGTCGGCTTCGTCCAGCCGGTGCAGCGCAGCGAACAAGCGCGCGGCGGCCTCGCGCAAATCCCCGCGCGCCGATAACACTTCCACATGAGCGAAGCCCTCGGTATCGCGCGGCATGGTGAAAGCCAGTAGCCCTGTCCTTCGCCCCGGGATGGGATGGGGATCGGTCACGATCTGTAACGGGGTGCGCGGAGCATAGTGACGTGGCAGTTGACCCGGAGACTTGGGCAGGCCGGAAGGTTCTGCTGCTGTCCAGCTCTTTTGGACCGGCCCAAGGATCTGTTCTAGGGCTTCTAGTGGAACGCCACCGGGGCGCAGCACAGCGGGGGGCGTATCCACCAGCGACAGCACCGTGGATTCGACGCCGACCGTGCACGGGCCGCCATCGAGAATAAGGTCTATATCGCCGCCCAATTGCCGGACCACATGTTCGGCACAGGTGGGACTGGGACGGCCGAAGCGGTTAGCACTGGGCGCCGCGATAGGCGCCCCAGTTTTTTCGATCAGTGCCAGCGCCAAGGGATGCGCCGGCATGCGCAGCGCCACGGTGGGCAATCCAGCCGTGACCAGATCGGGCACTTGTGCCGACTTGACGACCACCAGAGTCAGCGGACCGGGCCAGAAACGGTCTGCCAATTGTTGCGCTCGCTCAGGCCATTCGGCCACACATGCCTGTCGCATCGCTTCGTTGGACACATGCACAATCAGCGGATCGAACCGTGGCCTTCCTTTGACCTCGAAGATCCGTGCGATGGCGCGCTCGTCCCAGACACAGGCTCCCAGTCCATACACCGTTTCCGTCGGAAAGGCGACCAGCCCCCCGCGCCGCAGTGTTTCCGCTGCCTGTTCCAATCCTTCCGGCCCGACGATGCTCGCCATCATGCTTTTCCTCTGCCGTTTGTGTGTGTTTTAGGAAAAGAAAAAAGGCGCAGGTGATCCTGCGCCCAGACATGGAACACAGTTCGCTCGGACAGGTCACGCGGTCAGCATCTGGCCCCGGTGGCTTCAGGACGACAGCCTAGCACATTTCCACCCGCCATGGCCGACGCCGGCAAAGGAACCAAATTCCCGCGCCGATACTCGCCAACAACAGACTCGCCGGCTCAGGAATGACAGTCGAAACGGTATCTGGCACCAAAAGATGGTCTAAAAGCGAGCCATTGCTGGGCGGATCACTAGGGTCGAAGTCCGGGTTGGTAAATCCCTTGTTGTAGGCAAAAGCTTGAGCTCCGCCTTTGGCATAGAAATCGCCCCAGACCGGCGAGCGAAAAGTATCGAAGCTCACTATGATCTTGGTTCCTGCCGTAAGGCTCTCAGGCCGCTCGAATTTTATTCCATGCAAAGTGCCGGGAATGCCAGGGGTGGATGGCCCAGAGGGTCCGAAATCCCCAAGAGTAGGACTGACCGAGGCGATGTTACCAGCACCATCTGTCATAGTCGCGTTCAGGATTTCGTTCACCAGCAAATTTGCCGATACCTCGAAGATTATGTGGCTGACCGCTGGCTTCGTGTCAGGTGCGATATCGAATGTGTATTGGTAATGCCAGAGCCCGGAGGAGTCCTGGGATACAGTCCACTCGAGGATACCGTTGGACCAATTCTGTTGATTCGTTGAGCCACCTCCAACAACTATTTCGCCTTCGCCGAGGCCCAGAGGCGGAAGCTTGAGCTTCCCCGAGTAAATCGGACCTGCCTGAACCATGGCGTTACCGAATCCAGTTGCCGCCAGGATTGCGGCGCACACACAGAACAAGAATGCTTCGCGATACCTGTGCCAGGACATGAAGACCTTCCGTAATATCGGTGGGGAGCCAAGAACGGGATGCCTTTACAGCACGTGGTTACGAAAGTATATCACATCGCACAAACATCGCGCCGACTTTCCGCGAGGAAATTGGAGAATTTCGCAAGCGATTATCCTATAAGTACTTCCAGTTTGAATGTCTTTTTGGCGAAGCGGCTGCAGCCCCTAGAATGTTTCTAAAACTTTGCAGTTTGCAAACTTACCTATCTCCAAAACAGATTGGATGCCGCATCCGATCTGGACAGCCTGGTACAGCAGATTTAGGATTGGGAAGTTTCACTAGGTAGTGGCGAGCAGATTTCTCGAACCTATTACTGGCCAAGCAGATAGATTCGAAGATGCGCATACTAGTACCGTTGAGGGCCGACTGGCAAGCTAACACAGGCGGCGACCTAATACTGCTCAGTCGTTGGACCTGCTGGCTGCGTCACCTCGGTTTTTCAGTAGATGTGCGGCCGCCGCCTTGGCCTGATCCTGCGTCTTACGACATCGTCCATTTTCACAATCTGGGTCGTGCTGCTTCGTACTTGCGCTACGCCCACCGGTGTCGGAAAGCTCGGGTCTGGACGGTGACGACGCCCCTTTTTTGGCCGACGGAAGAGTACGACCGCTATGGACGGCCGAACCTTAGCGGTTGGATTTACGGCCGTTTGCCCGCCGGCTTGCGTGGACGAGTCAAAGCGCTGGCTGGCTGCTTTTCAGCGTCAGCGATGGGATGTACGTTGTGGCACGAGCTCATCTACTCCTGGAAACGTTTGGCTGAGCAATTCCTGCGCACGATGGACTTGGCCATCGTCAACAGTCGGGCAGAAGCCGACCAGCTTTTGCGGCATTTCCCGCGAGTGCCTGTAGAAGTCGTATATGCCGGTGTGGACGCACGCTTTTGGTCCGATGACCAGAAACTTTGGGCTTTCGAGGAAGCGCCGGTACTCCCGCTGTCGGCGTGCAAGCAGCGGACATCGAGCAAGGACGAACGAGACAAGAGACAGTTTCTCGACCGGCTATGTCGGAACACCGAGCGAACTGTGGATGTCGCCTGTGTCGCCCGTTTCGACCCGCAGAAGGGGCAGCATCGTTTGTTGCAGGCGCTCGCCGACACCGATTTGCGCGTGGTCCTGGCCGGGCCGGACAATCCTCGTCATCTTGGCTATCGTCGGCTGTGCCAGCGGTACGCCTCTGGCAAAACGGTACTCTTGGGTGCACTGGCCCGTGCCCAGGTGCACCTGCTGTACATGCATTCGCGTGTGCACGCACTGTGTAGTTGGTACGAAACGACCGGGCTTAGCGGCCTGGAGGCCGGGTGTTGCGGGGCGCGTATCGTGATGACAGATCGGGGTGGTGCTGCCGAGTATGCCGGCGCGCTAGCCTGGTACGCCGATCCGACATCCCCAAACTCGATAGCCGAGGCCATCCGGCGAGCGTTGCAGACGCCGACGACCCCGGATTTGCGCTCCCGGGTGCGGCAGCATTTTACCTGGGAATGCAGTGCACGACGTTTGGCAGCCGTCTACTCATTGTTGGGACGCGCTCGAGCCCATCGTGTCGCCTGAGGGTGGCCGAGGTGCGGCGTCTTGGGGCCGCGTCTCCTTGGCTTTGACAGTCGGCTGGGCCCCCGGTACGATCAATGCGGCACGAGGCGCGCGCCAGCGTACCCTGCGTAGCGGCCGATCGTGTTCGTCCTCGATGTCACCGACGATCTCTTCGAGGATGTCTTCCAAAGTGATCAGCCCCAGGATATGGCCTTCGTCGTCGCGCACCAAAGCCATCGGCCGGTGCGCCCGGCGGAAGAGCCGCAGTCCGTCCGCGATCGGCTGCTCCGGTTTGAGGAACAAAGGTGGATAAAGCGCATCCTCGATGACCACCACCCCACGCACGCTGAAAAGATAAAACAGGTCTTTGGTGTTGACGATCCCCACGATGTTGTCGAGCGTGCCGTCGTAGACCGGCATGCGCGTATGAGCTCCTTGTCGCACGATTTCCAGGACCTGTTCCGGAGGCGTGTGCAACTCGATGGCCGCCATTTTTTCCTTGGGAACCATGCACTCACGCACGGTCTTCTTCGCTAGCCGGAACACGTTTTGCACGTATTCGGCCTGTTCTTCCGACAACAAACCCGCTTCTTCTACTTCCTCGACGATGATCATGAGTTCCTCGACAGAGTGGGCCATGTGCGTGGGGGACAGCTGACGGTAGCCGAGCAGCCGCAGGACGACGCGCGCCAGTCCGTTGAGAGCCAGTACCAGGGGGCGCGTAGCCCGCGTGAACAGCTCCAGCGGCCAAATCAGGCGCAAGGCAAAAGCCTGTGGCTGCTGCAACACGATGGTCTTGGGTACCAGTTCCCCGATCACCACCAGTACGCCCGTCACCAGCAGATATGCCAGTACAAAGCCGAGCGTGCGAGAGGCGGCGGTGGCAGGCATTCCCACCACGACAAGGACCGGCACGATGAACGAGGTCAGCGCTGGCTCGGCAATCCATCCCAGGGCAATGTTGTTGCCGGTGATACCCAGTTGGATTGCCGCAATGTAGCGGTCGAGCTGCCTGGTGGCTTTGTCGAGCAAACGCGCCCCGCGCAGTCCTTTTTGCACCATTTCTTCCACTTGACTGCGACGCACCGCCACCAGAGCAAACTCCGTCGCCACAAAAAACATGTTGACGGCTATCAGAATAGGGATCAGCGCAAGCACCCACCATGAACCAGACTGCAGATCGTTTATCGGTAGCGAACCGGCTAAAGACAACATGTGCGTTTGCACCTCCTGTTGTGCTCGACTTGCTCGTCGCTAGGCCGGCGTCACTGAGTGACTGGGCCAGTACGAGCAGGCCTCTCAGTGGATATGCATATGAGTCGTCGCCCAGAGGCGTATCGTATGCGACCTATCTTGCTGCTCGGCGAGCTCTTGCGGCTATGCCCGAGTTGCCTGTGTGGTATGCCGAAACACCCCGCCGGCTCAAGACAAGTCTGCCCATTTTCCGAAACAAGGGCAGAGGCCCCGAGAAATGGGAGAAGCGCCTGTGTGGGAACAATTGTCGAGCGAAATGGCGGCGTATCTTCATTACTTGCGCTCGGAAAGACAAGTCGCCGTCAATACAGTGCACTCCTACGCACGCGACTTGCGGCGTTTTGTACAGTGGCTGGCTCACACGGGACGCCGCGATTATCTGCATCTATCGTTGACGGACTGGAGCCAATTCCTCGGCTATTTGAGGGAACAAGGCCTGGCACCGCCTTCCGTGGCCCGGCATGTGGCTGCCGTCAAAGGCTTCTACCGCTTTTTACAACTGGAGGGCAAGTCTGTAGGGCAGAGCGTGGAGCTTATGACCTTGCCAGCGCTTTGGGAGAGATTGCCTCGGGTATTGAGCCCCGAGCGCGTGACCAGCCTGTTGCAGGCACCTCAGCCGGGCGATCGGTTTTACTATCGCGACCGTGCCCTGCTGGAAACTTTTTATGCCACGGGCGCCAGGGTTTCGGAAATTGTCGGTTTGCGCATGGAAGACGTTTATCTGCGCGAGGGGTTTTTGCGCTGCATCGGCAAAGGCAACCGTGAGCGTATCGTGCCCATAAACGACAGTGCCGCACGGGCGTTGCAAGAGTATTTGCAGGAGCAACGCCCGCAACTAGTGCGTACGCGTCCCGATTGTCCCTATGTGTTCGTGAGCCGTGGCGGCAGGAAACTTACCCGCGAACGCGTTTGGCTGATCATACGCTTTTACGCCCGCCGCGCCGGTATCAGTGGCAAAGTAAGCCCGCACGTCTTGCGTCACAGCTTTGCCACCCATCTTTTGGAAGGAGGTGCCGACCTGCGCCTGGTCCAAGAGCTGCTCGGCCACAGCAGTATCGGCACCACTCAACAATACACGCACGTAGACCACAAGCGCCTCAAAACAGTGCACCGACGCTTCCACCCGCGCGGACAGTAGCCATGCGCAAATGCCTTACGGGCATGATTGGACCGGGGGCTGGGTATGAAACCCTAGGCTTCACACGCCTCATAGCCCGAGCAGCTTGGCGGGGAAAGGCGTTTGTTGACGGTCGGTGTCTTTGCGTTGGCGCCACACTCGCTGCGATTGCAAAGAGCGAGTCATCTTCAGGTATTCGAGTATCCACTTTTCGGTGTCGAGGTTGTCTTGATTGAGCAGTTTTGCACCGGCGAGCGAAGTTTTTTCGATCTCTTTCAGTCGCGTGTATTCATATTGTTCGCGCTTGCGTGGGGGCTTGATCCAGTCGTAGGCGCGCTTCCAGAAGTTAGCCGCAGGCTTGTCCGCTTCACCGTAAACGACGAGCGTCGGCAACTTGTCGCGCACACTTTTGAGCCACACCTCCACATTCTGGTTGGGAAGGTTTTTATTGGCAAGGGTCGGTCGCATGGACAGCCAAATGGCACAGGTGATGTCTTCGATTTCTGGTTTGCCATCGGCGCGAAAGCGCGCACGATCCTCTAAAGAGACATAGGCCCACATCAGGCCCAACAGCGCCCCTTGCTCAGCGCCGACAAGGATGATGTTGGACGAGTTGCAAAGCCCTTGGTTGTTCTTCAGGTTGAGCCAATCCTTCGCGGCATAAATGTCGTTACCCAGCTTGAGCCACTCTTCGAGGTAGTTGCCCAGGTCGCGCAGTTCCAGTTTTTTGGGTGGGTTGTTATAGTTTCCCCGTCGCAAAGGATTGATTTTCCAGTATTCTTTGGGATCTATTTCCGTGCTATCACCATGAGCGCGAAAGTCGAATGCCAGTACGGCGTAGCCCTCTTCCTGGAGCAGTTCGGGGAACTTCCCCCAACTCTTGCGACTGGAGTAGGCTGCATGGAGCAGGAGGACCACCGGCGCCTCGCCTCCACGCGTACTGGGAGCCGGATAGAAATCGCCGACAAGCGTTACGTGATCGAAGGTTTGCTGGGTGAAACGTTCAGGTTTGGGCAAATCCTGACGTTTGTCCGGCTTCTTAGCCGCGCCTTTTTCTTGGGCAGACAGGATAGGCGCCTGACAAACTAGGATCGCCGCCAGCAGACCACAGGCTCCAGCCAACAGCCCCGCTAGGTACCGGCTCATGTATGTCCTCCTGGCTACCAGAGTACTCGGCCCTTTTCGCCCTTATTCGATCCTAAGCCCGCGTCATAAGTCGGTCAAGCCTCGGCCAACGGCTTTTTGCCGTCCTTTAGCATCCGATCACTGAGGCTGCCGTTAGCGAACGAACCGATCGGTCGTCAAAGCAGGGGTGACAGTGCCAACGAGTCCTTTTCTACATGCCGCCAGGCTTGCTCGTGATGGACACCTTCGGCGTTCTCTTCGCTGGCTGGCCAGATCTCAGGGTGCTTGCCGAGTGTGCTCCACTGCTTGTCAAGAGGCGCCTCCACCTGCTATGTGGGTCGGTTAGTTGTCTCGTGTGCGCAGACAGTCCGTAGGTGACAAAGTAAGACAGTGCTTGTTTGGATACGGGCAATTAGAAGCGACGCGCCAGATGAGGGGCAGAGGGAGAGGTTATTCTGTCGCCTAGTTTTGCGGGCTAATGCTGCAGAGAAGGGTAATGGATTGCGGAGAGGGTTGACAGCCTGCCGATCGGGACGTAAGAATCGAATAGGCTGCCCATGGTTAAGATCCCACGTTTAGCCCGGCTGGATTGACAACCTGCGCCGGGTTGGGGGATTAGCTCAGTTGGGAGAGCGCGTGAATGGCATTCACGAGGTCAGGGGTTCGAATCCCCTATCCTCCAATTGCGTTTTCCGCTCTGTGTGCCGTTTTTCCTCATGATGCTACCAAATAAGCACTTGGGAAAGCATACTTAACTTATCCAGATTCGTTGGTGCGCCCTATTTCTCGCAGACTCTGTAGCGGCCTGGGCATCGGTTGTGTGAACTTAAGTCCACTATGTGATGTTTTGTTCGCTTGTGAACGAATTCTTGGATAGTCGTTCATAACAGCAAGCAGGGAGCAGAGATTTTAACCGCAGAGGACGCAGAGTGCGCAGAGAGATCTTCAGCGGTTCTCTACGTCCGTGCAAGCGATGCGAAGCATATGATCACCCGCGGCGAGAGTGCGCAGAGAAATTCTCAGCGGTCCTCTGCGTACTCCGCGTCCTCTGCGGTTCACTTTTTGAGCCCCAATACGACCTATTGAGGCAGGTGCTTAGGGTTCCCAAAGGAGGGGAAGATAACATTTCTGCTTAGCGGCTGCAGTGCGCGTTAGTCGAGGAAAGGATTGCCTAAAGCGTATCCTTCCAGACCGTTTTACACGACCAATTAAGCCCCTCAACTTCTTTCGGTTTCTAGGCTTTATTGCACGACGCCGGTTGCCTTCGAACCACCTTCCCAGCAAATGCGATTGCTTCCTAAGTTCAAGTATCCTCAGCCGCCTACTTTAGGCGCACCAAATACAGCAGCGCCTCTGCCGGAAACGGCGGCTGGAATTTTTGCTCTCCGCCGGCAACCGGTGTGCCTGTGATGGTTCGCTCCGAAAGCGGGTCGTACCATTCGACTTTGTATTTTCCGTCGGCCAGTCGCACGGTGAAGGCTTCTGGTTTAGGCTGATATACGAGGTACTCGTGTCCTGGGTGAGCCAGGCAGTAACCGGTGGACGATAGCTTATTGGAGGGCTTCATGCGAGCGAGGTTGATGCGTTCGGCCCAGCGGCGAGTTTGCCCCAGAGCCTTGCGAATCGCCTCCCAACGCGGCTCGTTCCTGCCGAGGATTACGCCCTCGTACGGATCCATGAACAAAGGGTTGTGTCCGCGTAGGAAGCTTTTCCACACCCATTGGCGTTCGCCACCGACTCCCCAGATGTGATCGGTGTCCAGCAAGCTGACTTTGTTTTCATTCCATGCGGGCGGATCTTCGGCAAATCCGTCCTGTCGTCCTGGTGAGACCCAATCTGCCGGGCTGGCTAACATGCTGGGCAGCCGCTCGGCGCCGTGGCCGGTCAAACCGATGGGGTGGATTTTACCTCGAGCTTTCTGGTATTTGCGGACGGTGTCAACCACCCACCAATCCCAATCTTTTTCGCCTCCTTCGTTGATGACTTCATAAAGGACGTTGTCGAGATCGCCCACGGTTTCCACCACCTTGCGGATGTAGGCTTCCTGCAGACGATTGACTTCGGGAAAGCGGCGACTGTGTACGGCGCCTGTCAAAGTGTTCAAGCTGGGATCGAGACCGTTGATATTGTTAGCGGGATGAAACGGATGCGTTTTCCATGCCCAGCCCTCTGCGGCCGGCTTGCGCCGATTGGCATGGAAAAGCCCCCAGCCTTCGAACAGCATGACCGACACATAGATGCCGCGCTGCCCGGCATGCTCGACACGTTCACGCAATCTGCGGAAGTACGACTCATGGAAACGAGTAAGATCGAAGCGTGGCTTCCCATCCGCAGCTGCCCCCGGTCCGGTGCGCGCATAAGGCAAAGGTGCCGCTCGCAGAACCGGCTCCTTTCTTCGCTCGCCGTTGGCCCGCACATCCCAAGTGGACGAATCCCATGTCCACAGCCTGATGAAATTGTGATTATGTCGCTGTAGAAAGGCGAGATACTCGTCGAAGTCGAACGGTTCCGGCGGATCGCCGGGTCCGATGTCCACGAGATTGTTCCATGTGTGGGCGCCAGTCAGATACACCGCCCTCAAAGAGTTGTCAGGTCCGCGAGTGCCATCAGTGAAATAACGGGGATTGTCCGGGTGCACGCGCAGCGGCCCCCGGGCCGGCTGATATTTGCCTGCTTGTGCGCCGACATTGCCGTGCGACGGAGAATCTAGCGTATCTGTGCTGACGGGGCCTTTTATAGTTGGCAGGCTCGTCATTAGCGATGTGGCGATGTCGGCTGGCGGCTCTTCTCCCGTCGTGTTCCCTTTCGGATCGGCGATTAGGATGGTCGGCCCGTGAATCAGCACGGCCAGGCGGTCGTTGCCATAAAGTAGCTCGGCAATGAGGACAACCGCTAACACAAAGATGCCGGCGACAGGAATCGTTCGCCTGAGAATAAGCAGAGACATGCAGCGTTTCTCCTCCTTGAACCCGAAAATCCACGATTGAGCAACCGTCTTACCAGCCCACCGACTTACGTTATGGTTTCGCCACGGCAACGGAGCCGATCGCGTGTTGGATTCTGCTGCGCGTGAAAGCTGGAATCAGGTTGGCACAGCCAGCGCAGCAACTGTTCCTCAGCCTACAGCCGCGGCGCCGCACAATCGGTCGGCAACGAGCGGAGAGGGCGGGATTCGAACCCGGCGAGAATCTGCCCGGAAACCCACACTTTCCGAGCCGGGCGGCGCAGAATCCGGCGCACTCCCCTTAGCCGACCAGAGTATCCCTCCCGAACTGGCCGCGCTCATCGACGCCTGGCCGCGTCTGCCGGAGCCGATCAGGGCCGGCATCCTGTCGCTGGTCCGGGTAGCCAGCACGTGAGAGCCGCCGGGCGGCGTGGTCAACCGACCCGACGTTTTTCCCTCTCCACGACCTGTCAACGTCAACCGTATTGCGATTTCCAAGCGAGATGGTAATACTGTTGACGTTGACAGCGCTCGCGCCGTGAAGCGGACACTGCGGAGCCTCACGGCGAAGGGGCTTTCTCCGCGTCCGCCGTGGCCGGCGGAACGCGGTATGCCGCGGACAGATTGGGCAAGGCATCGTGCGCCGGGCGGCCGGTTGGGCAGCCGGGCGCGTCCTGCGACGGCTGTTCAAGTGAGGGATGGACATGGCGAAGAGGACAACATCCGATCCAAAGCGTCGCCCAATCGAATCCTACGATCACCGTGATAAGGAGCGGGTCAATAATCCTCCGGTTGGGTTGGTAACACCCCAAACCGACCCGGACGCGGGGCAGAAAAAGAAACGCTACGCCTACGACCCGCATCTGGCCCCGAGCCTCAACTTCGATCGCAGAAAGGTCCGGGACGAGTTGGGCGAGGTCATTGAACGCGGGCTGGCGGCTACCACGCTGGAAGAAGCGAAAGCCGCTCTCCATATCCTGCAGAAGGCTCAGGATCCGTACTTGGACTGGGCCGGCAAGGCCGAGCACACGTCCTTTGAGGTGCCCACCATCTCGCTGCACGTCCACGAGCGCATCGACCCGCGCACCATCATCGAGGCGGTACGCAAATCTCCCTCACCCCGGCCCTCTCCCAGAGGGAGAGGGTGGCGCGAAGCGCCGGGTGAGGGCTACTACCAACTCCCGCTTTTCGAGGTCGAACGCCAAGAGCCGCTGCGCCAGGCCATTGAGTTCTATCAGCACAAGCACGGCTGGTCCAA
>PSKW01000008.1:0-133420 GCA_040289265.1 Gemmataceae bacterium | reverse complement strand
TTGGGCTTTGGTGACGCCCGCCGGCGGGGAGATCGTGACCCTGGAGGAGTGATCGGGACTGGCATCGGGTGGGGTTGTATAGGCTGACTTTGGGCGATGACGGTGGGATGGATAGGTGCGGTGTAGTCGCCTCGGTTGCGCGTCTCGGGGACCGGCCGAAGGGGGAGAATCGGATGGGGATAGCAGGGAGCCCTCAGGGAAACCGGGTCTTGTCGGCGGTGTTCGAGTCGCGGTCATGAGAGGCTGGGGCCTGCAGATCTGTCCGATCTTCTAGATAGAGTGGGCCTGTGATATCGTGCAAGTGAGCGACTTTGTCGCGCAACTCTTCAGCGTCCAGAGCGTATAGAGGACTGATTTCGATAGGGAAAGCAGGGGAGCCATCGGGCCGGCGCGGCACGGCGACACCTGCCTGGCTGAGCCAGTCGGCATAAAGATGGGTCAGAGCCTGGCGTACGGTCGCCGGTGAATTCTCCCCCGCGGCGTTTTTGAGCGGCTCGAATTCTTCAGCGCGCGAGGTTTCCAGGATCACTACGCGCTGTGCTTCGGGCAGAGCATCGAAGATGAACGTCTCGAATTTGACGGCGTTAGGCGCTTGGGGCTGACGCAACTGCCCGTGCTCATCGAGATAGGGAGTCGTTTTGAGGGCACAATGGCAAGGCAGGGGCTCGGGGCGCGAGCACAGACGCCGCAGGAATTCCAGCTCGAATAGGTGGATAGCAATGCTGCCATAACGCACAAGGAGCTCTCCGGAAGGCAGCCGCCGACGGGCCAGCATTTCGGGCAAGTCGCTGTACTCGACGATGTAATAGCGTCCTTGGGCACATACCACGTTGCCGACGCGCTCGAGCGGATCGTTTTTGATCACGACTTTGAGGGACATTTCGGCACCGCGTTCCAGATGGTGGCCTATGAAAAAGGGGTCGGCGATGCGCACCAGGGGGTTGTCCACCTGGAAGTAGAAGATACGGCGGATGCCCCGAGCGTGCAGACGGTCGAGCAAGTGTGCCTTCTGCAAAGCGGTCAGGACACCGCCATGGCCGTTGGGACTGGTGGCGATACGGTGCCGATCTGCAAGCAGCAGTCGCCCGCTGGGATACTCCACCACAGGCAACTCGTCTTGCACAAAGAAATGAACTTGCTCGGGAGGAAGCCCGAAGTAGTGGTGCTGCTGGAAAAAGTCGCGCGTTAGCTGGTCGTTGGCAGGACTGGTCATGATACACAAAGGCAAAGGAACATCGTAGCGGCGAGCGAGCTTGAGGACCTTTTCTGCATGGATCTGGAACAGGGATTTGCCGGAGATGGGGCCGATGGGAAAAGTGCCCTTGGGACCGTGCCAGCCCAATCTGGTCCCTTGCCCGCCGGCAACCAGTAAGATGGCCACCTCTCCTGCCTTGAGGCTGGCTTCGCCGAGCTGGGCGACTTGCTCTTGATACTCCCATTGGTCGAAAGTGCGAGCAGGGCCGATGACTTCGGGCGGCTGCCACGAATCCGGGGGCGGAACCGATAGCTGCGAGCGCAATCCGCGCTCCTGCATCTGTGCCAGCCAAGCAAGGTCTAGTTGCTCGATTTGCGCGGCCAGACAGCGACGTTGCTCGTCGGACAATTCGTGCCAGAACCGCAAGACGTGTGTCTGGCCTATCGGGGCCAGTTTGTCCAGCAGTCGTTGGAACAAGACTTGCGCGTCGGTGGCTGGAGCCGTCATGAGTGTTACTCCCTTGCTGGCATACCGGATCCCCAGGCATAGCCTCGGCGCGGACTGGGAGCTTCATCAAAGTTTAGTCCGAGACAGGCACCTGGGGCAAGCAGGAGGGGCGAGTGCGGACGGCGTGTTCGGCGGTGTTTTCCGCATGGCAAGCCAGCCAGCGCCAGGCAAGTGCGCAGGCCAGCCGCCCTATGCGTTCCAGAGTTTGCGGTTGAAGGATGCTCAGGTTATCGCGGTGCGTATGCATGTGCATAGAGTAGCGCACGACATCGCCTAGCAAACTGAGAGCGAGGAAGCCGGCGGGAACGAAAGGCGCGTGGTCCATACCGGCCCCGAGGACGTGGAGTCGAGCACAACGCAGCTCTAGATCTGCAGCTACTTCCTCAGCGAGCTTGACGCCGACAGGCGAGCCGGCCAGAAAAATTCTCTTGCCTGCCCCGACGCTTTCCAGGTTGATGATCAAGGTAGGAACTTGGCGCAGCCAGTCCCGCCTCGACAGCAAAAAGGCCCGAGCTCCTTGTAGACCGATCTCTTCGGCGCTTGTCGCCACGAAACAAACCTCTGCCGGCACGGTATCAGGCGGGCGAAAACAGCGCGCCAGTTCCAGAAGCAAGCCTACCCCCGATCCGTTGTCGAGGACGCCGGGACTGTGATTGCGGGTTACGTTGGCGATCAAACTGGCCAGGCATACGCACGTCAGCGTGACTAGCTGCCACGTGGCGCGACTTTGTAGGTTCAGGGGGACACCCAGGCAGGCTAGCCAGGCTACTACCCCCAAAAGAGCGCTGCAGATTGTTGCCGTAGTTACCAAAGCAACGCGGATTCCCGTGGGTAGGTACTGCGACTTGGTATCGTAATGGGCCATAAATATTACGCGCGCTATGGGCTGGCTTTGGCATCTCCGCGTACCTACTATGTTGTGAGACCAGATCATAAATCTTTGGCAAGGACTGAAAAGCCAAGTCAATAGGAACGGGCGGTTCACAAGTAACGCTGCCAAGAGCCATAAAAAGCCGCTTACCCACAGTAGGCTGGTCCTTTCCAGGCTGGTCAACAGACCCGCAGCCAATGCCAAAACTGCGCACAGCAGATAGACTGCCCGAGTCAGTAGCTCGCTTTGCCATACGCAGATAGGGAACGGCTCTTGGACAACATGCAGTCCCAAGGCCGACATGGCTTGTGAGATGTAAGCCTGGGCGCGAGCTTCACCGGCGGTGCCCACAGCCCGGGCAAACGCCAGGCGCTGAACGTGCATCAGCGCACACTGGGCGTGAGGTTGGCAAAAGTGCCGATCTCGTGCGTCTAAATCGTTTCTCTGGCTCGCCATAGCTACCCAAAATACGCTGGGCGAGACTAACCGCGGGCAATCTTATCCGCCTAGCCTTGAATTTGTTCGACTGCCTTTTTGTCCCACCTAATCGGTAGTCGTGCCCTAGTAAATAACCTTACGCCAGGGCCGAGTTCACTCATGAAAATTTGGGTCATCATGGCACATCTGCACAATAAGTACGCTATGCCGCAGCCCCACTTGCAAAACAGCGGACAGGTGCATGGCTATGCCAAGTTTTATACGAAAATCATGGAAAAACAGACACCGTGTCAGTGCAAATGGGCTTCGTTTTTATGTCCATTGACGCAAGTCATTTATTCGTAGGTCGTTACAAATGTTCGAGGATGCTCTTGCATTTTTTAAACGGGGCCTGTCGCGTGGGCGCAACATTGATGTTTAGCACAGGATGATTGTTTCCATGAGCTAACTGCGCCCTTGGCGCAGATGATGGGCAGTATAAAGACGGGCCGACTCGCTGGGAAGTGACTACCTGAAAGAAGCCTACCGCTAACTCAGGTGATAAGCCCATCTGTTCGTCCCGGCTGTTAATATTAGCTACTTGCCACTACCTTGCGCAATCGGTATCTTTTCTCAAGTTAAGGATTTCTGACCTGCGAAGAGCTGGGGCAATTAGCCCGCGGTGAGGGGCGTACCCGGTACGCCCCTGTGACGTTTTACTGGGAAAGGGGAGAACCCAATCGAGCTGCGTGAGACAGACAGAGGAAATCGGACCAAGCCTGGGGACAGGCAAGGCTATGCACCTAGGCGTGCGCCGCAAAAGGTGCGCCAGTTTGCAGTTGTCAAAGTCGAGCGGGGATAAGTGATGGAACACCTTGGGCCGACGCATCTGGAATCGCAGTCTGCGGATTATTGTTATTGTCTGCCCTATCATCAGCAGGAGACCTATTCCAGTCAACCTGTCAGACTTTGCCCGACGGGAGCGCGCTATTTAACGGTTCGCTTCGAGCGCGACCCGGCCCAAGACGGCGAAAAAGACAAGATCCGTTACGAGGGCTACAGGATTTTTTGGCCCAATGGCGAGCCTGTGGGAGTGAGCTTGAAACGATTCTGTCAGCAAGGATGCCGGCTGATCGGCTTGGGTAAACGCATGCAAGGCCGTTTGCATCTGCTTGTCGAGTTGGGCATTCATCCGGTGAGCGGTCTGGAAGCGCCTTTGACGCGTCTGGGCCCAGGGGTGCGCACCCGACGTTTGTTCCTGGAGCGGCGACGGAGCCAGGGACGTATTCACTTCTTCAATGGCACTGCCACCGATATCATCTTCGATCTGCGCCATGACGACCCGCGTGTGCTTTATTGGCTCGGGTTGCCATCTTTGTCCGATGGTAATCGGATGTGGTTCGATCTTTCTGCCCGCACCTTGCCAGATTAGGCAAACTTCCCGATTGGGCACTTAGGCATACCTACGCTTCCACAAGCCTTCCGGGGTTTTCCAAGCTTGTCGAATGTATCGGTCGAGCCGATAGCACTTGACTGGGGTAGGCATAGTTGATGATAGAGACCTCGGCTTGCTCTGCCCGATAAACGCATGTAAAGGATGCAACAGGCGGTCCGAGGTATCTATCGAGGCGGGAACCAGCCAGGGCTTGAATCGCGGAAAAGCCGCTGTTCCCGCACAGAGCTCAGTGCCCGATCCTGGTGCTCCGTCAGGGATCCCCATCATGTGGCAGGGAATATGGCAGACAGTTCGATTGGTGCACAGAGGACTGAGAGAAAAAGTTGTCGCGAGCTGGCCTCTGGAAGACATCCTGACGTTGCAGCGACGCCGGCTGAAGCATCTGGTGGCCTATGCCAAAGCCAATTCGCCCTTTTATGCGATGCGCTATTCGCACATAGACCCTGACGATTTTCGGCTGGAAGACCTGCCTCCGGTGACCAAAACGGAAATGATGGTGCATTTTGACGATTTTGTGACGGATCGGCGGCTCAAGAAGAAAGAGCTAGAGCAGTTCATGGGCGATCCGGAGCGACTGGGGGAGTGGTATCTGGGCGAATTTGCGCCCAGCCGCACTTCGGGCACCCAGGGAGTGCAGGCAATCATCGTCCAAGATCGGGAAATGATGAACTTGCTGTTTGCTTTGCAGATGACCCGCGGCACGGTGTTTCCAACGACTTGGTGGAGCATCGTCAAGCGGCTCTTCGAGCGAGTGCGGCTGGCAGTGATCACCATCGGGCGCGGCTTTTACCCGAGCGCAGCGGCGTTGGCTTATGCGCCGCGTGCGGCACGCTATTTTGTGCGGCGCAAGTGGTTCTCGCGCATCGAGCCGCTGGAGCAGCTGGTCGCTGAGCTGAACCGGTTTCAGCCGCAGGTTTTATTAGCCTATGCCAATGTGCTCGACATCCTAGCGCGCGAGCAGCTAAGCAGCCGATTGCAACTGAGCCACTTGCGGCAGGTAATCAATATGAGCGAGCCGCTTTCTGACGGAGCGCGACGGCTCATCGAGGCGGCTTTCCGTTTGCCGGTGACCAACAACTACGCCGCCGGGGAGTGCATGGCACTGACCACCGGTTGTCCTGCCGGCTATGGCATGCACCTGCAAGCGGACTGGGCCATCCTGGAAGTCGTAGATCGCAATTATCGTCCGGTTCCGCCGGGACAACCTGGGGAAAAGGTGTTGCTCACCAACCTGTACAACTATGTGCAGCCATTCATTCGCTACGAGTTAGGCGACGTGGTGACGATGAGTCCGCTACCTTGTCCGTGCGGGTCGCCTTTGCCTTTGATCCTCAAAGTCGAGGGGCGTACGGACGAAGTCGTATGGATCCGGGATGGCGATCGGCTGCGGCGCGTGCACCCGTATGTGTTCGTGGACTGCCTGGACGAATATCCAGCGGTGGGGTGGTACCAATTGGTGCAGACGGAACGCAATCGGTTCGTGTTGCGCGCCTCGCCGGCGCCTGGCCGGCAAGTGAGCCGCGAGGAATTGACCGCTGTCTTGCAACGCGGCTTGAAGTATTTCGGCATCGCCGATCTGGTTCGGGTGGACATAGAGATCGTGCCCGACCTGGCTCCCGACCCGCGGTCGGGGAAGCTGAAACGCATCGTCAGCCTGGTGGGTACACCGACCGAGGTCGGTCACGAAGAGGCGACGCTCGTGCGCCGCGCCGCTGTCTAACCGGAGCGAGCGCTGGCGTTACTTTGTGTCTTTGACCGTAGTGCTGGCTTCGGTTTCGTTCTTGATTTCTAGGACGACCTTGTTGCCCATGGCCTCGATTTCCATCTGGCCACTCATAACGACCTTGTCGTCCGAGCTGAGCAAACGACCCGCAGCACGGTCGAAATAATAAACGCCGGACCCACTGGTAACTTTCAAATCCGCTTTGGAGAATTCGACGCCTGGGGCAAAACCCTGCTTGTTGGCTGGCAACGTGAACTTGCTATTTGTAATTTTGTAGCTGATCTTGTCGAGCGTTTTGCCGTCCTTGTCCACGGGTCCCTCGTAAGTGAATTCTTTGGTCACTTCGAGCTTGCCCAAAGGCCCCATGGGGATGGAGCCTGTTTGCTGCCAACGCTGCCCCTTGGATACCGTGCCGGGCGCAGCGGGCAGAAACCCGAACTGGCTTTCGACGTTGGACATGAAGAAGTCTTCGGTGAGCACGACGCGGAGGACGTTTTGCAGCAGTGGGTCGTTACCGGCGGCTTTTTCGACCAGTTCCTTGTATCCTTCGACCTTGCGGGCCTTGAAAGTTTTGGGATCGAGATGCACGGAGACGGTCAAGCCTTCGAGCGCCTTGAAAAGCTTGGGGTCGAGGCCGGCGCCGGCATCTATTTCCATCTTCTCGGTCGTATAGGCGATGACGATCGTTTCCGGGCTTTTCTCCTTGACGTCCACACGTGTGACGGTTTTTTGGGCGAACTCCTGGGGCACCTCCTGGCCCATGAATTTCATGGACTGCCGCGTTTTTGCGGCAGTGTGAACGAAAAAGCGGTCGCCTTTGTTCAGTTTCCAGACCAGCTCCTGCGCCGCCAGGTCGCCTGCGGTCCAGAGCACTGCGGACACGGCCAGGATCAGATAGCGCTGCATTTTTCGCTCCTTTGTAAAAGCCTTTTGTTGCTGAACAGATTACGCGTTTTATATCCCTAGACGTCATCGGATGCAAGCAAGCCCTTTTTGATTCCGGCCAGTTTATGTTCTACAGTTGCTGGGTGCATCTCATAAGGTTCAGGCCGGGAAGCGGAGCGCAAGGGGGAAGGTGCGCTTGCAGCGCATCGAGTGCGCGAAGCCGTGCAGTAAACGGGGTGCTTGCCTGCCGGCAGAAACAAGACCTACAGCTCGATAGGTCGCAGGCGCTAGACGGGGAGGGGGAAGCGTGGCAGGAGCGAGCCTGGCCCGATCGCCGAGCGTTTCCGGTACTTCAGGACATGGGGCGGAACTCGAACGGGGACCGTTGGCAGACCTGGTCGCCCAACGGCTGGTTTTAGCGGAAGACCTGGAGCGGCTGCCGCTAGAAGTACAGCACGAGCTGCAGAAGTGCAACGAATTAGAAAGCCTGTTGCCCTCGTTGGTCCAGTATCAGCTACTCACGGAGTATCAGGCCGCCCGCATCAGTGCCGGCAAGACCTTCGGTTTGGTGCTCGATCATTATCGGATTTTGGACCGGCTCGGCTCGGGCGGTATGGGCATCGTTTTTCGTGCCGAGCATGTGCGCATGCGGCGCATCGTGGCCGTCAAAGCGCTGCCGTTCCAGAGTCAGCAGTCGGCGCGCGATCTGGCGCGTTTCTACGCAGAAATCCGGGCCGTCAGCCGATTGCGGCATCCCAATATCGTGACCGCCTTGGATGCCGGGGAGGTCATCGCCCCCGATGGCGAAGGCGGGCTGCATTATTACGTGATGGAGTACGTCGAAGGGCAGGACCTGGAACGACTGGTCGAGCAGCACGGACCGCTGCCGATCCACAAGGCCTGCGACTATGCATACCAGATCGCCAGCGCTTTGCACGAGGCGCACAAGCACCATCTGGTGCACCGGGATATCAAGCCTTCCAACATCATCATTACGCCGGAGGACCAAGCCAAATTGTTGGATTTCGGCCTGGTGAGGCATTTCGAGCATCGGCTAACCGAGCCAGGGACGATTCTGGGCACGGTGGATTACATCGCTCCGGAGCAGGCACGCGATGCCAGTACCGTGGACATTCGTGCCGACATTTACGGCCTGGGGGCGACGCTGTTCTGGTGTTTGACCGGGCGCACGCCTTTTCCGTCCAAAGGCAATTTGGTGCAGGACCTGGCAGCGCGGCAAACGCAAGCGGCGCCGGCTGTGCGCACCTATCGTCCCGAGGTCAAACCGGAACTGGAAGCCGTAGTCACCCGTTTGATGGCGGTCAATCCCGACGATCGTTATCCGACGCCGCAAGCCGTGATGGCAGCTCTGTTCTCGTTCATCAAGCCGGAGTCGCAGCAGGTCTATATCCTGCCCGCGGCGGCGGCGGTACAGTCGGCCATGCCGGCTATGCCCACCGTAGGGAAACGGGCACACAATATCCTCATCGTGGACGACGAGCCGGCCATCCGGTTGCTGTGTCGCCATGGCTTGCAAGCCGAGGGCTTGTTCTGCGAGGAGGCGAGCAACGGGCCCGAAGCTTTGGCCCTGGTCGGCGCTAAGCCGTTCGATCTGGTCTTGCTGGATATGGCCATGCCGGGCGGCATGACCGGGCTGGACGTGTGTCGGCGATTGCGCGAGAATCCTCCCACGCCGCATTTGCGCATCATCGTGTTCAGCGGGCATGTCAGTGCCGATGACCTGGCACAGGTGATGCTCGCCGGTGCCGACGATTTTCTCACCAAGCCGTTCAGCATCCTCCAACTGCAGGCACGCGTCAAAGCGGCGCTGCGCCTCAAAGATGCCCAAGATCGGGCCACGATGCTCAATCATCACTTGTTGGCCATCAACCGGCAGCTCGAAGAAAACCTCAATGCCCGGCACAGCGATCTGGTGCATGCACGCAATGCGCTGGTGTTGGCATTGGCCAAGCTGGTGGACTATCGCGACGCCGAGACAGGCGCCCATCTGATGCGGCTGCAGCGCTTCAGTCGCCGACTGGCAGAAGAAGCCATGAGTTTTCCTGCTTTCCGTGGGCAAATTGACCAAAATTTCATCGAGACACTGGAATGCTGTGCCCCCCTCCACGATATCGGCAAAGTAGGACTACCCGACCATATCCTGCTCAAAGAGGGTCGCTTGGACGCCGACGAGCGCATTATCATGCAGACGCATACGGTCATCGGCAGCGATACGTTGCGGGAAGTGCTGAAGCAGCACGGTCAGGCAGTGGCTTTTCTGCAGATGGCCATTGATATCGCGCGGCATCACCACGAGCGCTGGGACGGGACCGGGTACCCGGATCGGTTGGCGGGGGCCGATATCCCGTTGGCAGCGCGGATCGTCGCCGTGGGAGATGTGTACGATGCGTTGCGCAGTCGGCGCGTGTACAAGCCAGCCTTGTCGCATCAGGCAGCGCTGCAGGTAATGCTGGAAGCTTCTCCGGGACATTTCGATCCAGTTTTATTGCAGGCCTTTCGGCGTTGTGCCGACGATTTCGACCGCATTTTCCGCGACCTGACCGATTAACCTGCAGGGACCATTTATGTGCGCTCTTCGAGATACTCCAGGCCTGGCAAGCGAGAGCCGGAGAGGAACTCGAGGAACGCCCCCCCGCCGGTGGAGACGTGGGCGATGCGGGAGTCCAGGCCGAAGCTTTCGACGGCCTCGGCAGTTTCTCCGCCGCCGACGATGGTGACTGCCTGCGAGTCGGCCAGCGCGTGCGCTACGGCACGGGTCCCTTGGGCAAAGGGAGCGTCTTCGAATTTACCCATAGGGCCGTTCCACACCACGGTACCCGCTCGACGAATCCATGCGGCATAGCGCTCGCGCGTCTGCGGGCCGATGTCCATGCCGTACCACCCTTCGGGGATCTCGCCGGCGACGACGCGGGTGTGCGCGTCCGCACTGGGACGATCGGCCACCACATGATCTTCGGGAAGCAGCAAGCGGTCGCCGGCCTGGGCGAGCAACTCGCGAGCCAAGTCCAGACGCTCGTTTTCGCAGCGCGAGCTACCGATGCTGCGTCCCTGGGCTTTCATGAAGGTGTACGTCATGGCGCCACCTACCAGCAGTCGGTCCACGCGACCGAGCAGGCTGCGCAAAAAAGCGATCTTGTCGGAAACCTTGGCACCCCCGACGATGCCGACCAGTGGTCGTTGTGGATTTTCCAGGAGGTGCGTGAGTACTTCCAGCTCGCGTGCCAAAAGCAGTCCTGCCACCCGCGGTCGGTCCTGCATCGCCCGCGGCACAGCCACCATCGAGGCGTCGGTATTGTGGCACGTCCCGAAGGCATCGTTGACATAAATAGTTCCGAGATTGGCCAGCGATCGGGCAAAGGCTGCGTCGCCTGCTTTTTCGCCGGGATGAAAGCGCAGGTTTTCCAGGACCAATACGTCGCCTGGAGCGAGTGCGGCGACGGCTCGCTCTACTGCCGGTCCGACTACTTCGTCGGCTTTGCGCACCGGTCGGCCCAGGAGCTCCTCCAGCCGGTGCGCCACCCGGTCCATGCGATAAATGGCGTCGGCCTGGGGATCGCCTGTGGGCCGTCCAAGGTGGCTCATGACGATCGAGCAAGCGCCTTTTTCGACTAAATACTGGATCGTGGGCAGGGTTTTCCTGATGCGGCGATCGTTGGCTATAGCACCCGTCGGCGTCAGGGGCACATTGAAATCCACGCGCACGAGCACACGCTGCCCATGCACCGTCGGCAAGTCGTAAACGGTCTTTTTGGGCATTGCCATCACTCCCTATGCGCAGAAACCCTCGGTTCGGACAGCGCACGCCAAATGCTCTGGGCGGCTGTCAGGTAGTGCCCGAGGAAGACGATTGCTCGGATAGGGAACTTCGCAACAAAGTATGCTGGATCGCTGAACCGTTCAGTTGGATGCGCTCGAACTGAATGATTTTTTCGACTCGGCGGGCATGCCGGCCTCCCTCGAATTCCGTTTCCAACCAGATGTGCACCATGCGGTCAATCAGTTCGTCGCCCAGCAGGTCCGCGGACAGGCACAGAATATTGGAGTCGTTGTGCCGTCGGCTCATTTCGGCAGTGATGCTGTCGTGGCAGGGGGCTGCGCGAACACCCGGGACTTTGTTGGCAGCGATGCACATGCCTATACCGGTGCCACAGATGAGTATGCCACGATCCACCTGCCCTTGACTTACGGCGGTGGCCACGGCAAAAGCAAAGTCCGGGTAGTCGCACGCGTCTGCCGTGGCAGGTCCGAAATCCAGCACCTGGTGCCCGAACTTTTCCAGCAGTCGTAGCAGACGCTGCTTGACATCGAAACCGCGATGATCACTGCCTATGGCAATCTTCATATTACGTCCATGTAGTATCTGGCATCTCCCATGCCGATCCAGCCGTCCGTGCAGAGCACTCGACCGTACTGTCTGCGCATGCAAACATGGATCGGACGGGATCATTAACTAGCATACACCTCGCGATGGACGAAACAATGGCATTTTTCAGCTTTTTTGCCAGCCGATGCAGCGGGTATACGGCTCAGTCCGAAGCCGATCGCAGCCATTCGTTCAATCGCGCCCGCAGGCACTGCTGGATATACAAGGCACAGTGGCGGTACACTTCCTCGTCGGCGCCGAGCGGGTCGGCAATGTCCAGACCTTCAGGAGACAGGAGCTCGGCATGGACGAGAAGCCGACCGCCGATGTCCTGCAGAGCAGCCAGATGAGCCCGAGTCATGGTGTAAATACGGTCGGCACGACCGAGCAGAGCGGGCACAACCGGCTGGCTGGAGTGATGCTCCAGGGATGCCTTCAGGCTGCCGACAACCCGAACCGCTTCCGCAGAGGCCGGCCAGCCGTATCCTGCCGCAATGCCAGCGGAACAAATCTCCCAGCCGCGCTGTACCAACTCTGCTTCGCTACAAGCGAAGTGCTCAGCGAGCATTTTTTTGCACAACGCTTCGGCCATGGGACTGCGACAGGTGTTGCCTGTGCATACGAAGACGATCACCTGACGCTGTGCCTGCTCGAGAGCTTCTTCCGGAAAGGCACCTGCCTGCACGACATGCACCGTGTGTGCGTCGAGCCGCACCCAAGTGGGCGTCTGCCGATAGGGGCTCGCGCCGGCATCTATGGCCACGGCGATGCGCTCGGCGATGGAACTGGGAACGTCTTGCAAAGTGGCAGCTACTTGGGACCGCCGCCAGCCCAATACAAGTGGACGGTCCACATGGTCCAGTAGTCGTTGCAGCCACGGGTGCCGCGGCGCCCACAACGCAAGCCGGCCCTGCGCAAAAAAACCGCGCCGGTTGGTCGCCGGCAAACGATGGGCTAGGCCATGGTCACAAGGCAGTTCGATGACCAGTGGATTGGGCCAGCACTTGCGCATCAGTCGGCGAGCACTGGCGCTTGCTCCGGGCGCCCAGTCGAATGCGTGTAAAGCTCCCCGCACCGCTATGGCCCAGCACCAGCCCGGTTGTGCCTCGTCTATGCGCCAGGACTGGGGTAGCTCCAGTCTTGTGTCGCCGGCGAGGACATAGCCGGCCTCTGTGGGCACGAGTAGCCACTGATTTCGAGCCAGCGCCCCCCAAGCAAGTAGCAGCGTTTTTTCATCAGGGCCCGATAATGGATGATGTTCCCTGTTACTCATGGCTAAATATTCACGGCTCGATCAGTTCCGTCGTTAGTAAGTCCAGTAGCCCGCGTTTCAAGTCTACGAAATCAAAAGCGCAAGGATGAACCACAGCCTCGGCACAAAACGTGAGCAGACTATTACACAGCACAGGCAGCCGGTGCTGTGTGGCTCGGTGAAAGTGTAGAGAAAGCTACCGCGGTGGCACGTGACAAAAAGCGAAGAAAATCAAAAGCCGGGCGCCAAAACGACACCCGGCTCGAGAGATACTGACTGTGCATTTGAAGGCAGCGGCGATGGAGTTTTTCAATTACGCGCCAGAGAGCGTCTCTGCAATTTTTTAGCGGATGGCTTTGCCGTCGGGGCGGCGAACTGTTTGGGCCATGCTTCCCCGAGATCCGTCGGCTCGGGCACCTCCTGCCAACGCAGTGGGCGGTGAACGGTAGGCAAGATCGCTTGATCGGCCGAAAAACCTCCGGTCAGAGGAGCTAACTCGTCAGGGAGAGAACCTTTAGGTGGGGTCACATCGCCTCCACCTAAACCGAAAAGCTTGCCTCCACCGAATCCACCTAGGCCTCCGAATCCTCCCAATCCACCGAGACCACCGAGACCTCCCAGGCCTCCAAGTCCTCCAAGGCCTCCAAATCCACCGAGACCACCGAGCCCTCCTAATCCTCCTAGGCCTCCGATGCCTCCCAGTCCTCCAAAGCCCCCGACACCACTTTGCCCGAATTGGCCCTGCTGACCGAACTGGCCTTGCTGACCAGCCTGGCCGGCACCTGCTGCTCCAAACTGTCGCGCCTGAGGAAAGTCAGGCGGTCGCCCAGGTAGGTCGGATATAAGGGGCTTGTTGGGCATACGCGCCCGGAAACGATTAGCTGGGCTATTAACTGGCGGCGGGGCTTGCGCCCATACAAAGTCCGCCGCACATAGTGACCAAGCTAGCGACATCACAGCTACGCCGCGCATACCTGCTCTCGTCATGGATGCACTCCAGAATGCACCTGGCTGCCTACAATACTCCAGGTTCCACGAGAACGAACACACATATGATCCCACAGAGTTGGTCAGGCCCCTCGGGCGCTAGCCTCGCCAGCTCCACCTGCTAATTGTCAGTTAAACTCCGGCACCTGTCAAGAGACTGCTGCAGTTTTTTCTACGCCCGAGCTGCGCGTGAGGGCACAATTCATCGCTCAGATTGAAAACTTCAATATCCGACTACCGTTCCAAAGACTGGCTACAAGAGTGCATCGCAATGCCTGCGTGCGCCGATGAGCAGCACGCTCCGCTCATGGATGCGATCTGGTCAGGTACTCGCGGCGCAGCCGATCCAGCAGTTCGCGTTGTGCAGGTGGCAGCGTAGTCGGATCATAGGGGTAAAATGTCATCCCGTGGTAGGGCAGTGGCTCCACAGATGCTGAGCCGAGAGTATTGAAGTCGCAGTCCTTGAGCCAACCGCTGGCGTAGAAGATAAACGTGCGCTGCATGCCCGGGGCAGGCGGCTGTGACGCCGCGAATTCCAGAGCCAGTTCATCCCCAGGCGCCATGACTACATAATAGCCGTCGTCGGCGTGCAGCAGTTGGGTCACGTCGCCTGGACGGGTGAAGCGACCGGGGATCGGCAGCCAACGCAGCGCTGGATCGCAATCGGCGTAGTCTGGCAAATGCGGACTGGACCGCTCGGTCTGCACGATACGGGAAAAACCGCGGTAGCGCAGGTGGGCGCGCTGCAAAGGCAGCTTGGCTATTTTGTCGGTCACACGCAACACGGTATCGGCGAGGAAGATCTCGTCCCAATACAGCTCCATACCCGTGGCCAGACGCACACGACATTCGGCGCGCGGAAACAAGGACCGGTCCAGGGGAACGACAACTGTCTGGAGTTTGCCGGCGGGAAAACCGATGTTTTGGTCGGCGACGCGCCAGCCACCTCGGCCATCGGGGATGTGCAGCTGCGGTGGCGTGGCACCGCCCAGCGTTTGTCCGCGCCCGCGGAAGCGCCGGTCCCGCGCTATGGCCAGATTGGCGGTCGTATCCGTGGGCCACACCCAGCCGGTGCAACACAGCCACGCACGCTCTTGACCAGGAAACTCACCGAAGTCCAACTCGAGCCAATGCGGTTCGGCCAGACCGATGTAACGCTGACGCCGGAAGCCGCCCACGCAGACACGATCCGCCTGCATCACAGCTTGGCGCCAGTCTTTGCCTCGGTGGTCCGTGGCGCTGCGCGGATAATGCTTGTGCCCCACACACACGACTTCCAACGGCTCGACGCCCGGGGGGATGCGGCGATTGGTATAGACTTCCGTCCCCACTGGGTGATCTACGTACCACAGCTCCACATGATCCAAGTAGGGTATCTCCCACAGCTCATTGGTGAAACGGAGTTGATACAAGCCGTCGCACGGCCGAAGTTGGTGCGGGCGGATGACCAGGTGGTTGTCTTGCTTGCCGGCGTCCATGAAGATACCAGGCGCCAATTGCATACCTAAAGCACTGGTCCACAGACAATCGGTGACGAAGCTGAATCGTTCACCGTCCCAGGCAAACAAGAAAGGACAAGATCCTTTGGGCAATTGCGGTTCGGTAATGGTTTGATCCGGCGCGGGCCGAATGAGCACCTGGGGTACGCCATTGGTCCACAGAACGCGGACGGTATCTGCACGACGTCGGCCCAAGCCGAAGTGCGTCGTCTCGCGCCGCACCAGACGCATTTGGTAGTGGAGGCCGGCTTTGAGTTCCAGGGTGCCGCCGATGTTGACCAAGTTACAGCGAGCGCCCTGGCCCGTTCCCTCGTCGCGCACTAGCAGAGCTTGCAGCCGGATGTCCAGCCAGTGGTGACGATTGCCTCCGTCGTTTTGCAGCACATGAACTGCACGGGAAGCGAAGCACAGCAGGTCTTCGTCGCCGTCCCGATCGGTGTCATAGACCTGTAAACGACGGCATGCGTCCGGTGCAGGTACCCCGTGGACTTGGGAGAAAGATTGGCCGCCCAAGTTGCGGTACACGGCGATTTCCTGGACATGCTCCTTGTGCACAAGGGCTACGACATCGAGCCAGCCGTCGTTATCGAAATCGGTCAAAAGCAGATCGGCAGTGGGCCGGTCCGCTCCACGAATTGGCGGCGCCAGCCCCGCGGTTGAGCCCAAAAGGTAATACCATCCCCCGGCACCGGCTGCGAGCACATCCAGATGGCCGTCATTGTTGATATCGTCTACGACCAGCGACCGAACGGATTCCGGTACCTGGCCTGCTTTTTGTACTGTAAATCGCCCACCGCGCTCGTTGTGCGCTACCAACAGCTGGCCGTCGTGCTGGGCGAGTATCAGGTCCAGCACGCCGTCGCGATCGAAGTCTCCGAAAGCAGCAGCGGTCGCCGAGAGGTGTGCGACCTGCGGGGACAGCGCAGTGATTTCTGTAAACGACCAGTCGCCGTGGTTGCGAAAAAGCCGGGTACCAGCCGGCGTCCCCACCACCAAGTCCAGGTTGCCGTCGTGATCCAAATCACACACCACCAGCCAGCGCACGTCCTCGATGGCAGGCAGGCCGGTGTGCGGCGTGCGATCTACCCAGCGTCTTTGTGCCCCGGCGCGCTGGTTTTCCAGAAGCATAAGGCCCTTGGGGCCGTAGAGCAATGCGTCCAAATCCGCTGGCAAATTGGTCCCGCCGGGCCCCTGACCGGGTTCGATGTCGAAATCCAGATCCGCCAGGTGCAGGCGCTCCAGTCCCATGGGCAGTTCCAGACTCGGCATGGTCTGCCTACCTTGCAAAGTGAGCGTATGCAAGTACAGCCGGCCCTCGTGTTGGCTCAAAAGCACCAGATGCGGCTGACCGGAATGGTCCAGGTCGGCAAGGACTGCATCGCCAAGCTGGCCCACCTGGGGCGGCATGTCGAGCGAGACAGGACGCCAGGTCACCGGGATCCCCGGCTCCGGTTCTTCGTGCAGGTCCTGATAAAAGGAGGGCGAAAAATCGGCCTCTACGAATGCCAAAGGGTGCGGCAGCACGCGGCTGCGGTCCTGACGGTAGCGCGCATGGGTTTGCAGACTGTTGCGCAAAGCCAGCAGCCGCCGATACAGTTCGCGACGTGAAATAGCTTGGGCCGGCTGTTCGATCAACTTGCGCAAATGCCCTAGCACTTCTTCTGCAGGCGGCGGCAGCGAGGACGGTAAGGCAGTCAGCAGCCGGCGCACGACCGGTCCAGCCTGGGCATCGTCCGTCTCTGCCAAAAGTATCGCCCAATCGAGAGCGATCACGAGGTTGTCCGGCTCACGCTTGTAGGCCTGTTCGAGAGCTTGACGGGCAGCGGGTCCGGTTTCGCCCCCCAATTCTTGCTCGATTCTGGCGAACATCTCGTAGGCAGGCGACGGATCCTGGGGCGCTAAGTCCATAGCTTTTTGCAAGTGCTCACGGGCACGCTGCCTATAAGCGGCGAATTGGGCCTCCTCGGCGCGTGCACGCGCTGCCAAAAAGACATAGACGCGAGCTGCCAACACATGCGCCGCCGGCTGGCTCGGTTCCAGCATCACCATCCGCTCGCTAACTTGGACCAGTTCGGCGATAGCACCTGGGTCGTTTTGCCCCGGGTCGCCGGCATCGTTGGGACGGTACAAAGCGATCAAATAATTGCGCACCATCCCTGGCTCTTGCGGAAGCTGCTGCGTCAAAGTCCGCAGCAGGGGCGCGGCTTTGTCGTATTCATTGTTTTCGAGATACCCGAGCGCGATGTTTTTTTGGACGATAAGCTCTCTCTTGTCGGCAGGTGTGAGCTGCGGCAGACGACCGGTACCGGGACCGCGCCCTAGCAACAGGACTACCAGACCCAGCCCGACGGCTGCCAGGATTCCCAAGCCGATCAGAACCAGCACTAGCCAGCGTCCCGTCGAGAGCTTCACAACTTTACTCCATTGTGTCGTTCCCTGTTTCCGCTCGCGATCTGGCGACGACCGCGCAGTCGTCTATCTCGCCGTGCCTGTTTCGATTGGGCACCACGACTCTTTGCCCGGCGGACGATGCCATCGCGGTCCCGATGCCGCTGCCATCGGACCGTCAATGCATGTGCTCCGCACGGCTGGTGCCAAAGTGCTTGTAGGTTGTTTATCTGTCGCAATTTTTTTATGGATCGCGCAAACCATAGGTGCGTCAGATAAAGTAGCAGCGAGTTTATTTCAGTACGGCTGGCAAACGGGCTAGCCGCTTGTTTGGGCACCGGTTCGTTGCCTTGCCGTCGGGTTGTGCGATGCTGATTCCATAAGCTACAATTTGTGTCTGAGGAGCACAGCAGGGTCGTGCCCCTGGGCCGGTAAGACCGCGTGGCACTGGCGAGCAGGGAGCGATTGCGGTATGGACCAACGAGCACCACCGGGGGCGGCGTCGGGAATGGATCTGCCAACCTTCCTGTATCACTTGCGCCGGAGCGGTCTGATCCCGGAAGCGGAGTTGCAATCCCTCCTGGCGCAGATTCCGGATTCGGACCCTAATGCAGTAGCGGCGGCACTGGTCGCCCGAGGCAAGCTGACCCGTTTCCAGGCAGCCCTCCTGTTGCTGGGTAAGTCGCGGGGCTTTTTGCTGGGGCAATATCGCATCCTCGACCGCATCGGCTCTGGGGGTATGGGCACGGTTTATAAAGCTCTGCACGTGCCCATGGACCGGATCGTGGCTATCAAGGTGCTCAAACCGGATCGGTTCCGCGTTCCGGATGCCGTGAGATGGTTTGCCAGCGAGGTCAAAGCGGCGGCGCGTTTGCAACACCCGCACATCGTGACGGCTTACGACGCCAACGAGGTCCAGGGGATACGTTTTTTGGTT
The DNA here is from genome assembly GCA_040289265.1 of Gemmataceae bacterium. Lineage (GTDB taxonomy): Bacteria > Planctomycetota > Planctomycetia > Gemmatales > HRBIN36 > PSKW01. The sequence goes on along the minus strand of PSKW01000008.1, from coordinate 114,919 downwards.
ATGGAGTACGTGGACGGTCCCAATTTGGATCGGCTGGTGCGCCGGCTCGGTCCGTTGGCCATCGAATGGGCATGCACCTTTGTCGCGCAGGCTGCTCTGGCGCTGCAGTATGGGTACGAACGGGGCATCATCCATCGCGATATCAAGCCCTCCAACTTGCTGATCGCCAACGGTCGGCAATGGCTGAGGCATTCGCCAGAGGCACCGGCGCCGGTGCCTTACGTCAAGATCCTGGATTTCGGGCTGGCATCGCTGACCAAAGGAGCCAGCCAGACAGCCCCTGCGACGACCCTGGAGGAACGGGTCGCCGCAGGCAGTCTGTTGGGTACGCCCGATTACATGGCGCCGGAGCAGGCGCGCGATTTCGACAGTGCCGATGTGCGATCGGACCTGTACAGTCTGGGATGCACGCTGTTTTTTGCACTGACCGGGCAGCCGCCTTTTCCGGGGGGCACCGTGCTGGAAAAGCTGGTGCGTCACGCTACCGAACCTGCGCCAGATGTACGGCAGTGGCGGCCAGAAGTGCCTGCAGAGTTGGCACACATCGTCAGTCGTCTGCTAGCCAAGAATCCCGAGGAACGGCTGCAGACCCCCGGGGAATTGGCAGCGGCGCTCGGCCCCTGGTGTTGTTCCAGCGGGGCTGGCCTCAGCACGCCGGTACACCTGACTATGACTACGCCCGTGGGCAGCGAGCCGGAATTGGGCGCTGGCTGGGATGTCGCCCACGAGGTGCCTGCAGGCAGTGCCTTCCCTTTTGCCTCGGATCCGCTCTTGAATCTGCGCGAATTCAAGCAGCAGACACGCACACAACAGACGCTCGTCTTGTCACTCGTCGGTGCCGCCGTCGTCCTGGCGGTTGTCCTTTTGCTCTGGTTCTTGTTTCGGCTGTGAGCCGCTGACGCCGTGCGGTCCGCTGGCATTGCCGTGCAACGCTTCGCCGGCGGTGATCCAAATGGCACCGAAAGGCTCTGTCTGCTCCACACGTAGCTGCCCGTGGCGCACCAGCTCCAACAAAGCGATGAACGTGCTGACTAGTCTCAGCCGCGTGCGCGGGGGCTGAAAAACATCGGCAAACTCGACCCGTCCGCGCTGCCGGACCACAGCGAGGATACCCTCCATGACATGGTGTAAAGGGGGCTGGTCCTCGGGCAATTCGCTGACCACAGGCGTCTCTGCCTGCCGCAGCAGCCTGCCAAAAGCGCTGACCAGGTCCCAGATTTCGACCTGTTCGGGTGTACGTTCGTCGCTTTGCTCGTTCCATGCAGCAGCCGGCCTGGGCAAGCAGCGGGCGCGATCGCGCGCGCGCTCTTCCAAAAGCTGGGCCGCCTCTTTATATCGGCGATATTCGACCAGCTGCCTGACTAGCTCGACACGCGGATCCTCTGATTCGCCATCCTCCCGCTCCATGGCCGGCAACAACATGCGGCTCTTGATCTCCATCAGCGTGCCGGCCATCACCAGAAATTCACCGATGCCATCCAGATCGAGGGCTTGGAGCGCTTGCAAGAAGTCCAGAAATTGTTCGGCGATCCGGGCAATAGGGATGTCCAGGATGTTGACCTCCTGGCGCCGCACCAAGTACAGCAGCAAGTCCAGCGGTCCCTGGAAATGATCCAGCCTCACCCGGTAGGCGTCTGTAGAGGATCGGGGCGGCAGATCTTGCATCATACAGATCCAATCAGTGTCTGTTTCGTGCCCACGAGCGAAAAAGGGGCGACGGATGGTGCGCTTCCCGTGCGGCAGCGGCTAGCCGATCGTACGCGGGCACTACGGCCAATGGACGGCTGCGGCTATGCTGCCCAGCGTCACACCTGCGCTCGCGCTAAACTGTGCGCGATGGGCACGGATTTGGCAAGTCCAAATGACAAAAGTCCCCTGCGGCGCCGGACGCGCGCCGATCGGGGACTGATGCTTGCTCTTGCGCGATGCCGACAGGTTCGACCAGCCGCTATTTAGGTGGCTGCCCTTCTGGCGGCCCGGCAGGAAAGGTAGGCGATCCCGGTACGCCCGTGGGTTTATCCTTGGGTGCCTCGATGGGACCGGAAGGCGGCGTCGCTTTGCCACCTGCACCGCAGCCACACAGGATACAGATCGCCAGTAACGTCAGGATTGACCAGATTGTCTTCACGCCTCACCTCGTCTAGGCAGCTTACCCATGATGGACCGACCCAAAGCGATCGGGCTCAGTCTACAAGTTGGGTTGTGTCACGAAGGCCGCCATCGCGCATACCTGCCAGCTCTTGCAATACGTACCAGTCCTGAGAGAAAAGCGTCGCTGTGGCGCCCCTACGCATACCGCGGACGGATCCGTCGCCGAAGCAGAACTGGACGGTGGCCGTGTGTCGGCTGCCGAAAGCGTACCAGGGCGGTTCCCGATCCGGAGGCAATCCTGCGACAGCGCCGCCGGCGCCGATGCCGATCCATGTTCCGGCATAGTGCCGTGCCATGGGTTGCCGGAAACTCGGGTCGTTCGAAGCCAGGTATTCCCCGACCATGAGGGTATTGCTCGTTCCATCTTGAGCAGTGACCTGGCCAATGGTTTTGACCCCACGATTGATGAGCATTCCTTCGTAGATGGCCCAGAATGGGTTGGTACCGCGCCCTGTAGATCCGCAGATCGCAGCATAATTGGACCGGCCCAGATTCTGACCAGTTGGATTGGGAAAGGCCAGGGCCTGAATGCGCGGCCCGCTGGCGTCGTGCCAATAATGGGCAGCGATGCCTGTGCCGATAATGTTTTCGTAAGGATTGTCCGAAGGGCACACGAACACTTTGGCGCGTGTGTGTGCCTGCGTCCAATTGGCACCTATGGTCCACCAGGGCGGCCCGATCTTGTCCACGTTCCACTCTACCTGCAAATTCTTATAAACATTGTCCAATTCAATGAACGGTAGAATGAACGCCAGCATGCCGACATTTTGCACATTCGTACTAGAATTAAGACTCGATTCGTTAGGAATAGGCCCAAGGTACCCTGGCGGTAGCCTGCCTAATTGCTGATCATAGTTATGAATCGCCTTGCCGATCTGGCTCAAGTTGTTGCTGCATACCATACGGTTGGCAGCCTCGCGCACTTTTTGCACTGCAGGGAGAAGCAATCCGACCAGAACGGCAATGATGGCGATCACCACTAGTAGTTCGATAAGTGTGAATCCTTGCCGACCTCGCTTACACCACATTGCTTCAGGTCCTCCGAAGGCGATAGATGGCCGCGTACATGAAACACTTCTTCGGACGAGACAGCAAGCGCTGACTGCTGCCAACGCCACCCCTGGTTTTTCGCGCAGCGTGGAAGTTGGCAATTTGCGTGTACGGACGCCGGTAATCAAAGATTGGCTCAGCCGGGCGATTGGCACCTCCTTTCCTACAGACGAGCTATTGACCACATGCACCGCCTTTGCCGGCAATCAATCATTATAGCTTCAGGCATTTGCGATGCAACGAAAAAATGAGCTTATTCGGACGGGTGGATGGTTCAGGGTGCCGATAGCGCGTCTGAGGAGACATGTTCCGTGGCGCCCGCCGGGTATGCAATCTCCTTCGATGCCGCACTGGTTGCAAAGCCGTCTAAGGAGGCACAGGCTGGACTAGCTCGAGCGAGAACCCTTTGCTGTGAGGCTGCAAGGCCGATGCGAATGTTGTTGCGCATCACGACCGCTATGGGCTGGGGCAGCTGATTGCATGCTGGGCAGCCAGTGGGTATATTGATGGAACACCCATGCTCTGTGCGGAGCATGCACGAGGGCGTCGAGCTGACTAGCGGGCTTTTCGATGCGGGTCGTGAACCTGCAAAAAGGGTAGACGCGGTAGGTGGCGTGCGGCGCCTGGGAACGTCGCTGGACAGCCAATGGTTGCCAAACTCAAGAGTTTTACACTCGTGGGCATTGACGCAGTGCCTGTGGAAGTCGAGGTGGATGTTTCCCCTGGGCTTCCCAAGACGATTTTGGTAGGTTTGCCCGAGGCGGCGGTGCGCGAAAGCACCTACCGCATCGAGCGGAGTCTGGTCAACCTGGGCTACGAGCGGCCCACCGGCCGCGTGATCGTGAATTTAGCGCCTGCGGAACTGCGCAAAGATGCTGCCAGTCTGGATGTGCCGATCGCGCTGGGGATTTTGCTGGCCACGGGCCAGATACAAGCCGACACGCACGACTGGGCAGTGGTCGGCGAACTGGCATTGGATGGACTGACGCGCTCCATCAAAGGGGCGCTCTCCATCGCCATGGCCGCACGAGATGCGGGCGTCAAGCGGTTGCTGGTCCCTGCCCCCAATGCTTCGGAAGCCGCTGTGGTCCCGCAGGTCCAGGTCTATGCCATCGGCAGTTTGGCCGAGGCGGTCGGCTTGCTCGCCGGCCAGCTGGCACTGGCAGCGGTGGCACCGGACTTGGACGGTCTGCAAACCAAAATGAACTGTTATCCGGTAGACTACAGCGAAGTACGAGGCCAGGAGGCGGCCAAGCGTGCCTTGCTCATTGCCGCTGCCGGGGGCCACAACGTACTTATGTCCGGGCCGCCTGGCTCGGGCAAGACCATGCTGGCTCAGCGGCTGCCCACCATCCTGCCTCCGTTGCTACCCGAGGAGAGTATCGAAACTACGCGCATCTACAGTGCCGTGGGCTTGCTGCCTCCCGGCCAAGCCTTGATCTTGCAGCGTCCGTTTCGTTCGCCGCATCACACCATCAGCGATGTCGGTCTGGTCGGCGGCGGGGCCATCCCCACTCCGGGCGAAATCAGTTTGGCGCATCACGGCGTCCTTTTTTTGGACGAACTGCCGGAATTCGCGCGCAAGACGCTGGAAGTGCTGCGGCAGCCTCTGGAAGAAGGGCGCGTGACCATTTCCCGTGCCTTGCAGGCGGCAACTTTCCCGGCACGTTTTATGCTCGTGGCCGCCATGAATCCGTGTCCGTGCGGCTACCTCGGCGACAGCCGCAGGCCTTGCAAGTGTTCTGCGCGCGAGATCGAGTTTTATCGTCAGCGCATCAGCGGCCCGCTTTTGGATCGGATTGATCTGCACATCGAGGTTCCGGCGGTGCCGTTCCAAGAATTGGCTTCCACAGCCGAGCTGATGACCAGCCAGCAGATGCGCGACGAGGTCATGCGTGTGCGGCAGGTGCAGCAAGGGCGCTTCGGTACCCAGACACCCTGCCTCAACGGATCCATGAATCACAGGCAGATCCGTCAGTTTTGCCGGCTCAACGAAGAGTGCAAAGCTCTGCTCAAGTCGGCGATGGACAGTCTGGGTCTTTCTGCCCGGGCGTACGACCGCATTTTGCGGGTGGCGCGCACCATCGCCGACTTGGACTATAGCGAGCCGTTGCAGCCGCAGCACCTCGCCGAGGCGATCGGTTATCGCATCTACGATCGCAAGCTGTGGGTGCACTGATGGCGCTCGTAAGCGCCGCTAGTGCAGGTAGCGATCGAGGAAAGCGACCATTTTCGGGTAGGCATCGAGACGATTCTGCAGCTTGACCAATCCATGGCCTTCGTCTTCGTAACGCAGGTACTCGACGGGCACGCCGCGCTGCCGCAGGGCGGCGACGATTTGTTCGGCCTCGCCGATGGGCACGCGCGGGTCGTTGGCCCCATGGATGATCATCATCGGGCAGCGGATGCGCTCGACGTGCCGGATGGGACTGATAGCTTCCAGGAACGCGCGATGTTCACGCAAGCTGCCGTACTCTGCCTCACGGTGGGCACGTCGGTAGGGGCCGGTGTTTTCCAGGAATGTCACGAAATTGACGATACCCACCACGCTGATGCCGGCGGCGAAAGCGTCGGGATAACGGGTGACTGCCGCGAGCACCATGAAGCCCCCGTAGCTGCCGCCGTAGAGTGCGATGCGTCGTGGGTCGGCACGCTTCTGATCGCGCAGCCATTGTACCCCCCAATACAGGTCCTGCACCGCATCCAGACGTTTCTCCACGTTGTCGAGGTTCATAAAGCGGGTGCCATAGCCGGTCGAGCCGCGGACATTGGGGGCGAAGACACTGTATCCCGCTTGCAAAAAGTATTGGAATAGCGCGCTGAAATGCGGACGCGTCTGGCTTTCGGGTCCGCCGTGGGGATAAACGATGACCGGTGGCAAACGTCCATCCCCTGGGACCCGAGCCGGATAAAACCAGGCCGGAATGGTCAGCCCGTCGAAGCTGCGATAGTGTACTAGCTCCGGTTCGACGAAGCTGGCGAAGGGGATGCCGGCGCGACTGGATTGGGTTACTTGCCGCAAGCGATCTTCTTGTAGATCCCAAATCCAGATGTCGGGATTGTGCCGTGGCCCCTCGAAGACGAATGCCAAAAGACGGTCGTCGCGCGAAAAGCTCACCTGCGACACGACCCCCAAAGGCAAACCGCGAGGCGTGCGCGACTCGCCCGTTTTCAAGTGGCGCACATGCATGTGCGAGCGTCCCTCGACATTGATCAGCCAAGCCAGCCACTGCCCGCGCGGCGATGCCGTTACCAGCTCCACTTCCCATTCCGGCGTTTCCAGGTAGCGCACATGCCCCGTAGCCACTTCTATTTCTGCCAGTGCGGACCGATCGCGCCCGCCGTGGTTGGTCACGCAATAAATGCGCTGTCCGTCGGCGGACCAGCTCGGACTCTCGTACTGCACGGCGCCGGTGTGCGGCGTCAGGTGCCGTATCGTGCCGTGGGCCAGCTCCACTATGTACAGGTCTTGATTGAAATTCGACTCCGGCCGACTGACCAGAAGAAATCGGTCGTCCGGAGAGAAACCAGCGGCGACATAGTAGCCTCCAGGCCCTTGGGCCACGAGCTGCGCCGGTTTCCCCAGCTCTTGGACATAAATGTCGAACCGGTCGGGACGCATGCGATTGGCGCTGAAAGCTATCCTGCGCCCGTCGTGACTCCACCCGCCGAATTGGTGGATCGCCTTGGGCTGCTGCGTCACATCGTGATAGTCCCAGCCTTCGCCCAAGCCATGCTGGGCATCGCCGCTTACACCCCGCAAGTGATACAACTGTGTGCGCTCGTTACCGCCGGCGTCCATGCTGAAAACCAGTTCATGCCGCATCGGGTTGTACCAGACGCCGCGCACCGTATCGGGGGTGAACGTGAGCTGGATCGGTGCTCCGCCGTTGCTGGACACCTGCCACACTTGCGTGACCCCAGTGGTATTGGTCAAATAAGCTATCCACCGGCCGTCCGGCGAAAAAGTCGGCTGCCCCGCCGCACGGATATGCAAAAACCGCTCGATACCGAAACGCGGCTGCGCCATCGTTGCCTCCCTGTATCTGATCCACTGCTGGCCGCTTTTACCCCGGCTGGTGCGCGGTACGTGGGTTCGCCCCGCCAGCCAGAGACGTATTGTAATTTCCGGCGCACAGGACGGGCACTGAAAAATACCAGCCGACTGCTGTCGTCTCGATCGTCGGCGTCTCCATAAAGTCTTCGAGCCACCGCAAGGTACCGTTGCGTTGCATCGTCGGGCTGCCGAGGATGTCTTTGGCAGGCCGAACATATGCGATGTTCCGCCGATGCGGTACGCGGGCTTTGTCATCCGCTACAAAATATCGGCTGCTTGTATGCTCCGATCTTGTGTTGTCGGCATGAGCTGCCGCGTGGCTTTATCGGTCCTCAGCTTTTGGCAAATCCAGCGATCGCCCCGATGCGTTTCTTGGCCGGCGCTAGGCTTTCGGATCGTCTCGGTGTCCTGCTTAGTTCCTCCGGCGGCTGGCGATGCGATAGCAGTTGCGGTCGTGGGGTTTTATCCCTGGGGAGTGGTTGAAGGGGTCAAGAATTGGGCGAGTAGGCGGTGGAAGTGATAGACACCCATTTCGCGACGCGAGCAGTATGGCCCGGTATCGAAGACACCGCTCGCCAGTCCTCGCTGTACCTGTTCGCAGATGTCGGCGTCCTCTTGTTGGACGCGTTCAGCCACGGCGATGCTCTCGGCATGGAAGCGATCCGCCTGGGGAGTGCCGGCGGGATCCGCGAAGTAAAAATCGAAAATCACCCGGCACCGGTCGGGTCCCAGGGGCCAAACCAAGTTGGTGTCCATGACCCCCTGGTAGACGTTGAGCATAAAATTGGGGAACAGCCACCAGTATGCGGCTTCTTTGCCCGTGCGCACACTGGCTGCGGAGGCATCCTCGAGGTCACTGTCCGGTTGCTTCAATGGACTGTGCTGCAGGCTGCAATAGCGGTATGTCTCGGTGACGTAATGCCGATAGTCGAGCACGGCTGCCAGGGAGCGGTGCAAGGTGGGTACATGATAGCCCCCGTCCAGGTAATTGTCCACGAAGACCTTCCAATTGCAGGCGAGATTGTAGACCCTGCGGGTGACGAAGTGCAGTCGTTCGAGATGCCACGGGGCCATTTTTTGCGGTAAGGGCGTCAGGTATTCTGCCAGAGGCAGAGAGGGCTGGCCTAAGTGGACGAAGACCAAAGGGGGCCACTCTGCGACGGTTACGGGGTAGAGATGGTAGTGCTCGCGCCAGCCGCTAGTAGCAGCAGCGCACTCGGGCGCGCCTCGCAACAGTCCGCTGAGGTCGTAGGTCCATCCATGGTAGCGGCAGCGCCAGTGCTGTCCGTGCCCGTGCTCTTCGGTGACGACGCGTGCGGCCCGATGCCTGCAAATGTTGTAAAAGCCGCGCAGATTTCCATCGGTGTCGCGGGCGATCACCAGGGGCCGGCCTGCAACTTCGGCGGTGAAGTAGTCTCCTGGGTGTGCCACCTGATCGCTGCGTCCGGCGACCAGCCACACTTGGGTGAACAAGCGCTCGTTTTCGTAAGCGGTCAGTTCGGGGTCGGTATACCAACGTGCCGGGATGGTGCGCGCCTCGTCCAGGGGCGCATCTGCCTGAAACTGGCGCAGCAGACGATACAGGTGCGGTGTCATGCGTCGTGTCCGAGGTCAGAACCACCCGCCGGTCACCGGCAGCACCTGGCCGGTGATGTAGCCGCTTTCGGGGCTAGCTAAAAAGAGGACGGCGTGAGCGATGTCCGATGGCTGGGCGAGTCGGCCTAGGGGAATCTGCTTTTCGTATTCTGCGAGCACTTCGGGTCGCAGGCCGGCCAGCATCGGGGTATGGACCACGCCGGGCGCCACGGCATTGACTGTGATCTGCCGTTTGGCCAGTTCTTTGGCCAGCACGCGGGTGAGTGCAATGACACCCGCTTTGGCAGCGGCATAGTTGGCTTGGCCGTAGAAACCGGCCCAGGCAGCCACCGAGCTGATGTTGACGATGCGCCCCCCGTCCTGCAAAATCTCCGCACCCCATTTGCAGCAATAAAACACGCCCGACAAATTGATGTCCAGCACGGCATGCCAATCTTCGAGCGTCATTTTGCGCACGCTCCGATCGCGCAGGATGCCGGCGTTGTTGACGAGGATGTCCAGTCCGCCGGCGGCCCGAACGAGGGTTTGCATCATCTGTTGTACTTGTTCCGGTCGGCTCACGTCGGCCACCACCGGCTCGACCCGAAGCCCGGCGCTACAGCACTTGTCCAGGATCGTCTCGGCATCGCGTTGGTTGTTTCCCTCGGGGTCGGCGAAATAGTTGAGGAAGCAACGTGCGCCGGCCCGGGCAAATGCTTCTAGGATGGCAGCGCCGATGCCTCGCGAGCTACCGGTGACCAGAACTCTTTTGCCTTGGAAATCGTAGCGGATCACGCAAGCCCCTCTGTGCCAGTCGTACGTTCTCTCGCCCCGTGGTGCCTGTGATCCTATTGTGATCCGCGGAAGGTCGCTCGGAAAGGGGGCGCCAGGGTTGGACCCTGTGCCCGTTGGGCAGTCGTTGGGTAATGGGGACAAAACGATGTTACCGCGGGTGCTGGAGCCGGAGCTGATGGACACGCCCGAGGAGGCGCGCGACTACGACGCCATGGACCATCGGGCAGTCAACGAGCTGTTCGTGCGCGATTTTCTGGCAGTGTGGGATGGACGCAACCCGGTCCTCGATGTCGGAACCGGTACAGCCCAAATCCCCGTGACATTGTGCCAACAGCATGCCCGAGCCCAAGTGGTCGCCGTGGATCTGGCTGGCCATATGTTGGCACTGGCACGCAGCAACGTGGAACGCGCAGGGCTGACGCATCGGATCCTCATACAGCAGGCGGATGCCAAAGCGCTCCCGTTCCCCGATGGCACTTTCCCCGCCGTCATATCCAACAGTTTGGTGCACCATATAGCACGCCCAGAACTGGTGCTGAGGGAAATGTGGCGCGTGCTCATCTCTGGCGGTGTGCTGTTCGTTCGCGACCTCATGCGCCCCGACCACGACGCCGAAGTCGAGCGATTGGTCCGCACCTATGCGGGCAGTGCCAATGCCCACCAGCAAGCTATGTTCGAAGCCTCCTTGAGAGCCGCCTTGACGCTCCAGGAGATGCGTCAACTCGTCAGCGGCTTGGGATACGGCTCGGATTGCGTGCAAGCTACGTCGGATAGACACTGGACTTGCGTTTTGCATCGCTGAGGCGGCGCGGCATCCTGGCACTTTTTCGCTCCCGGCCGAAAATTCTTTTGGCCGTGCCATAGGACTTGGTTATCGGTTTAGCAGCCAAGGGCTTGTGCAGCAGTAGTGTCCGCACGCGAAACAGCGGGCAGGCTATTTGTCCCAGACGATTTCAGCTCGGTGCGCTCTGCCATCTGCCATTGCCTGGTACTGCGCAATGAGGTAGCCTGAGCAGTTTGCTTGCGCAAGGTGGCGTACAGACCAGCGTTTCAGTGCAGAGGAGCTTGGCCGAGGACAGACCTGTCCGTGTAAGCGAGATGGGTCGGGAGGACGGGCATATGGTGACCGGCGGCAAGAGAAGGGCTGGCCGGCCGCGGCTGCTAGCGGCGCTAGCGGTGCTGGGTGCTATCGCGGGTTTGCTCGCCTGGTTTTTCCTACGGGGTCTCGATCGGCAAGCGCTGCGCCAGCAGGTCCTCGCGGCTTTGCAGCAACGTTTCCCCTATGCCTCGATCGAGATCGGCGACGTCCAGTACCGCTTATGGGGCGACTTGATCGTCAAGGACATCGTCCTGACGGATCCACCTTCTGGCGACGGAACGTTAGAAAAAGCATCCGGGCAGATGCCTGCCGACGGGGCCGAGCCGCTCATCGTTGTGCGGCAGGCGCGCATCCGCTTCGACGAACAGGCCATGCAGCACGGCGAATTCAAGGTCCAACATATCGTCGCCGAAGGTCTGTCGTTGCGGCTCTCTCGACGCGCCGACGGCACCTGGAACATCCAGGATCTGATGCGCCAGGGCACAAAAGAGGGTACTTTGCCGCCTTGTTCGGTGCGCGATCTCACTGCCGATATCGTCACGCATGCGCAGCAGCCGGCGTGGCGAGTCGTTGTGCACAGACTTCAGGTCGAACCTGGGGAAGGGTACGCGACCTTTCAGGCCCAGGGACTGATCCGTTTTTCGGAAAAGGCCACCGTACCCATCCAGGCTAACGGGCAAGTCTACCCGAGGACCGGCGTACTGGCGGCGCGTCTGGAGACGCCGCTTACCTCCGTGGACGAGGCCGTCGTAGCACCGATCGTCCGGCTATGCACCGGGCAGCCGAATTGGGATGCCCTACAACAGGTGTCCGGGGAAGTGCAATTGCAGGCGGATGTGCTGTACGATCCATCGGGGCATCCTGCTTGGCAGGTGAACGCGCAGGCAACCGTCGCCCACGGTCGGTTGGTGGTGTCAGGTCTGCCAGGGACCATCGAGGACGTTTCCTCGAGCGTTCGGGTCCGGGGACAAGGGGTGCAGGTAGAAGATTTTCGCGGGCGCTGGCAAGAAGGGACGCTGAGCGGTCAGGGCTGGATCCAGCTCGTTGACGGCTCGCCGGAGTATGCCTGGGACCTGACGTTTGCCCAATTGCCAGTGACGCCGGATTGGGCCGAACGGCTGCCCGAGAGCCTGACGGAAGTGCGCCGCGTGCTCCGCGACTTCGCCCCCCGCGGTCCAGTGGACATCGCCATACACATCGCTCAGCACCAGGGCCGCAGGAAGCTAGCTTACGAGGTCCGTGTGCACGACCTAGAACTGACCTATGTGGATTTTCCCTATCCGTTACGCCGCGTGCGCGGTCATCTGGCTTATCGGGAGGCAGCCGGCCAGGAGCCGGTCCTGGAAGTGCATCTCAGCGGGACGGCAGGGGAAAAACCCGTGCAGATCCGTGGTCGGCTGTTCGGCGCCGGCATCCGTCCAGGAGATCCGTTGCGGTCCGGAATCGAGCTGGAAATCACGGGGTCGGGACTGATGGTGGACGAAGCACTCTATCGAGCGCTGGCCCGTCACCCGCAAGCCTACAGACACGTCCAGGAATTTGCCCCGCACGGACCGTTTGGGATCCTGGTCCATGTTCAGCGTCGCCCGCAATCCCAGTCGGAGTACAACCACGGCTACACGCCGGCAGTGGAAACGAGCTATCGCATCGAGTTCCAGGGGATGGCGTTTTGTTTTGCCGGCTTCCCTTATCCTTTGGAAAACGTGCGCGGCATACTCCGGATAGCTGCCGACGATACATGGGAACTGCACGAGGTCACCGGCTGGCACGCTGGTGGCCGGATCGTATTGGCCGGACACTACCGATCCGGCACCAAGGGAAAAGTGCTGGAACTGTCGGTCGAGGGCCAGTCGTTCGCTCTGGACGACTCTTTGGCACGGGCACTGCAAAAGTACCCCGATGCTTACCGGATCTGGGAAGCGTTGGCTCCTGCAGGACGCGCTGATTTCCGCGCGCGCTGGCGTCAAGAAAGCGACAGCGCCCCGGAGCTGATCCTGGACGAGGTGCAACTGGTGGATTGCAGGATCCGACCGCGAGCATTTCCGTATACGTTGCACGGCGTCCAGGGGCGCTTCCGCTACGAGCGCGGCCAGGTCCACCTGGGTGCCCTGCGGTTTCGGCACGGCAAAAGCTTGTTGGCCCTGGCAGGCGGGACGATCGCACTGCGCGATCCGCTGGTGCAGGTTCGGCTCGAACGACTGACCGCCGAGCCGCTGTACGTGGATCGGGAGCTTGTGGAAGCGCTCCCTGAGCGGCTCGCCGGTCCGGCACAATGGATCGGCCCCAACCAACCGCTGCGCGTCGTCGTGCATGTGGCGTTCACCACCGACCTGGCACACAATCAGTTGACAGAGCTGCACTGGGATGGCCATATAACCGTAACAGGTTGGCGTCACGAGGGAGCTTTGGCCTTAGAAGATGCGTCGGGGGTGGTCGCCTTGCGGGGCTCGTACGATGGGAAGCACATCCGAGCAACCGGCGCCTTGCAGGCCGATCGTCTGGTCTTGGCCCGGCATCCTTTCGAAGATCTGCGCGGGCGCATCATCCTGACCGATGACCCGGTCTATTTGCAGGCCCAGTTGCAGGAGCATCGAGAAACGCTTCTGGAAAAGGACGCGGTCCCCGATACGCCGGCGACCGGTCGTGCACCCGTCTATCTGGTCATTCCTGGAATATACGCCCGGCTACACGGCGGCGAAGTGTACGGCCCCATCCGCATCGAAATAGATCGGCAGGTGCGCTATGTGCTGGACTTGACTGCATCACAGGTAGATCTGGAACGGTTCGCCAGACAGACGCTGGGACGCACTGGGCAGGTGCAGGGCAGAGCTTCCGCTTGGATCTACCTGGTGGGCAAAGATCGGGACATACGATCCCTCCGCGGCCGCGGCGGCCTGAGCATTCCCCAGGGTCGGCTATACGACCTGCCCTTGATCCTCGACCTGCTGACTTTTTTGAGCGGGCGCCTGCCCAAAGGAGCCGCTTTTCAGGAGGCTTATGCACGCTTCACTGTCGTCGGCCAAGAAATCCAAATCACGCGACTGGACCTGCTGGGCGATGCCCTCACGCTGCGCGGGCAGGGACGCATACGCACCGATCTTTCCGGTTTGGACCTGGAAATGTACGGGCTTTTGTGGGGCCGGACATTGCCCCTTTTGCCTCCGCTCATAGATCGCATACCGCCGGCAATCAGTAAACAGCTCATGAAAATCCACATCCGCGGCAGCTTGGCGAAAGTGCGGATCACCACCGAACCACTGCCGGTGTTGACCGAGCCGCTCAAACAGTTATTGGAGCAATTGGCCGAGCCGCGCAAGGCCGACGACCTGCGCAAACGTCCCTAGCCTCGGGCGAGATCGTTCGACGGGTCGAAATCGTCTGAACAAGCCGCCAGACATAGCTCCGCAGCCTCTGCGGCATCGGATGCTTACGTCGGTCGGAGACGTGCCGGCTAATCGAAACGACAGAGCCGCCCATCGGGGACCGCTTGTCCTTTATCGGGTACTGGGTGACCCTTTCGGTCTTTAGTCTTGCTGAAGACGCGCAAGCAATCGGGGGTATTCGGTGAGGTTGTCAAAAAGCAGGTCAGGCTGACAGGGGCTGAGCTGTTCGCGGGTGTGGGTACCGGTGCAGACCACTGCCACGCGAGCGCCTATGGCCCTGGCACAGTCCACATCCAGAGGCGTATCCCCGATGACCCAGATGCGCTCCGGGTGACAGCGACTGTCGAGTGCTTGTCGGGCCGCATCCAAAGCAGACCGCGCTACTTCGTTGCGGCACAGGGTGTTGTCGCCGAAGCCACCGAAGGAGAAATAATGCTCCAGACCATAATGACGCAACTTCAGGCGAGCGCCTGCTTCGATATTGCCGGTCAAAAGCCCCACGGCGACAAAAGGGCACCGTGCCAAGGTACGCAAAAACGCCTCGACGCCAGGAAGCACAGAACCGCGGTGCATGCGCAAACTGGTTGGCAGACGTTGCAAATACGCCGTGCGGAACCTCTCCCAAACTTCCGGCGTGTCGGCGATCCCATGGCCCTCCAGCAGGTCGCGGGCAATGGCACGGTCGGTGCGCCCGCTATAGGGGACCTGGTGTCGGATGCCTGCCAGGCCGAACTCCTCGCACAAGGCGCTTTCCATAGCATGTTTGCCGGCGCCGCCGGTGGACAATAGCGTCCCATCTATGTCGAAGAAACACACGTACATAACGCGGGCTCTTGCCGATACTTCCTGCAATGCCACGTCGGTTCGTCGAGGCAACAGCCTGTCCTAGGACTGCGCCACAGAATGGCCCTCCGCACGGGCACGCACTCGGTGCCCAGGTGTGTCAATGCTTGCCACTTTCTTTGCCCAAATATTTGTGCGTCTCGGTGTCCACGCGCACCCATTCACCCGTCTTGATAAAAAGGGGTACCTTGATGGTCAAGCCGCATGCGAGCTTGGCTTCTTTCATGACGTTGCTGGCGTGGCCGGCGGCAGGCTCGCCGGTCTCCACGACCTGATCCACAAAATTAGGGGGAAAAACCACCTGCACCGGCTGTCCTTCCACCAGACGAACGGTAAATTCGCTCCCTTCTTTGAGCAGCCATTTGTTGTTGCCGACGAGTTCCTGCGGCACGGTCACTTGCTCGAAGGTCTCGGAGTCCATGAAGACGTACCCGGTATTGTCGGCGTAGAGAAACTGATGGGGGCGCGAAATCACTTCCGCTTGCTCGACCGGATGGGCTTCATCGAAGGCGCGCTCTATGATACGACCGGTCTTCATATGCCGCAGCCGGGTTTGCAGGACCGGTTTGCGCTGGGCGGTCTTCTGGATATGATAGTCCTCAACGTAGTACAACGTCCCGTCCAGTCGGATGACCATGCCTTTTTTGAGTTCGCCAGCGGTGATCATGGCCGTCTCCCTCCCTCGTGCCGTCGCCTGCTCTTGCTTTCAGGATTTGCCCATCCTGTTGCCTCATGATCATTGTAAGCTGCACACCCCGAGAGTGGATCCTACATAGCTGCGATCGTCTAAACAGGACGCAGCCGTGGTTTTGTCGTCGAATGTGCTTGCTCGGCTGTCGCCGCAATGTTAAGCTAAATACATGCGCGTCCATTTGGCGCATGACGGTCCGAACTCTGAGTCGGCTTGCACGGTCGTCGCGGTTTTCTCGAGTCTTATCGGTTCGCCTGTGCCGAATGGTTCGAGGAGGGTATAGCATGACGTTGCAGACGTCACGGTCTCGGATAAGCGCCCGTTGGGCCTTCACGCTTATCGAACTGCTAGTGGTCATTGCCATCATAGCGATTCTGATCGGCCTGCTCCTGCCGGCGGTGCAGAAGGTGCGCGAAGCGGCCAACCGAATTCGCTGCTCCAACAACCTCAAACAACTGGGGATCGCGTTGCACAACTTCCATTCGGATCGTGGCCGGTTGCCCCCAGGCGGCAGACTGCGCAACAATGACTGGGTCGGCCATCAGAATCAAGGCAGCTGGATGCTCTGGTCGCTTCCATATCTCGAGCAGGATAACGTTTATAAGTTGTTCGAGCGAGAAATCCGGGACGACGGTCCTGGAGTGTACACCATTGATCGGGTGCCCAATTGGAACAAGATCGCTTCGCCTCCCTTTTTGCGATGCCCCAGCGACGACTTCGATCATAGCATTACCCCGACGACCAATTATGTAGCCAGCATCGGCCCACAGTGCACCGTCGGCCCATGCGGATACAACCCCTACTACAACCTTTGCAACGGCGCTCTGCCAGGCATCAGTTGGAGTCCCGATAACGGTTCGACAGGCGACCTGTATTATACCCGTGGCTTGTTCGCCCGCGGCGGGGCCAGAGTGCGTTTTCAGGACGTTACTGACGGGACTGCCAATACGATCATGGTCGGAGAAACGCGGCCTCTGGAAAACGAAGACCTGTACCGATTTGGCCAGAACAATTGGGCGACTTGGTACGCCCCTTGCAACGGCAGCACCCTGCCGCCCATGAATTATCGGACCGATGTGCAAAGGTATTGCGACCCGCCTGAGCGCTCATGGCAGAACTGGCACTTGGGTTTCGGTTTCAAATCGCGGCACGCCCAGGGCTGCAATTTCCTTTTTGCCGATGGCTCGGTCGTTTTCCTATCGCAAAACATTGACCATACGCTGTACCAGTACCTCGGCTGCCGAAACGACGGGCAGCCGGCGAGTATCCCTTGAGGATCTGTGCCTTCGGTGCCCGAAGAGAAATCAGATGAGGCAGGCGCATGCGCCTGCCTTTTTTGTTTGTGCCAGCATGACGCGGCACGGGCGATCGGCAGCACACGCTCGAGGTCGGTCGCGGTCCTCGCCTTGTACGGTGCAATCGTCAATCTCGGCGATTTCGGAGTGTTGCCGGCCTTTTTACTGGTCGGCCGCGTAAGGGCCAATCAAGAAGATTGCTGCAAAAATACGAAATAGGATACCGGCGACAGATGGGCTGTCGCTACCGGGTACGACGGGTCAGGAAAGATGCGCCGGGAGGCGAAAGAGGGCCAGATACGAGAGGATAAGGCAAGTCCCCTTGCAGGGGCAAAAGCGCAGCATTGAGGTAGACTCCTTAAGTTGAGTGCTTTTCCTTATTCTCTCCCCGAATCTGGCCGAAAAAGAAAAATAGCGAGGTGCAAACCAACCCTCTGCCGTTGCCAGCAGAACTCAGACCCAGGGCAGAGGGTTGGCACCCAGGCGCCTTTTCGGACCGGCCAGGGTATGGCCAGCGCCGAGCTGGATGCTGAACTTCCCGTCCCGGTGCCGGTTCGTGGGCATCCCCGGGCAGGTTTCCCGCACCTGTCGTCCCGGGCCGCTGAGGAGAGGGAATATCCATTTGTGGAGTGCCTGCCATGAGAAAGGTGTTCACCACTGGCCAGGTGGCCAAGATCTGCAAGGTTGCGCCACGCACGGTGAGTAAATGGTTCGACTCGGGTCGGCTCAAGGGGTATCGGATCCCGGGTAGCCAGGATCGGCGCATTCCGCGCGACAATCTTATCCGCTTCCTCAAAGAGCACGGCATGCCCCTGGGGGAGCTCGAAGAGGAAGAGTGGCACAAGATCTTGATCATCGGCGCCGAGCAGCTTTTCATTGATCGTATTCGCGAATTGCTACCGGAGAGCGACGATTTCCGCTACGAGATCGCACACTCCGGCTTCGAGGCAGGCATCCAGGCAGAAAGTTTCCACCCGGATACCATCATCATTGACTTGGCCATGGGGCGCTCGGAAGCGATCCAGATCGCCCAGAACTTGCGTCGCAATCCTGGTTTCGAGAAGGCGTTGCTCATCGCCCTGGCCCTGGAAGACGAAGCCAACCCCGACGGCCTTATCCAGTATGGATTCAACGAAGTTTTCAAAAAGCCGTTCGATGTGGCTCTTTTGGCTCAACGGATTCGCACCTCGGTGGCCCAGAGACGTGAGGAATAAACGAGAACGACCCCTCCTTACAAGACCCACGGAGCCGCCGGACGGTCCGCCCCGATCCGGCGGTTCGCGTTTTCTGGCAGTTGTTTCTATAGTTGCAGGCATTTTCTGTAGCCCGCGTCCATGCCGGCGGATCATACTCCATAGAGGGATCAGGCAGGGATGTCCGAAACGAGGCCGGAGTGGCTCGGCCAGCGCTTGAAGCGCGTAGTCCCCAACGGCCCGTTCGATGCAGCCGCTGGTGCGGTGGGCGATCGGAGCAGGGGCCAGGTGGGACTGACCTGGGGAGGACATCCCGGGGCGGGCTGATCGCTCGAGCCACAGGGCCCAGGGGTTGGAGGCCGATCGTCGGGGATCGAAGGGAGGTCTCGAAGGACGGTCGGCAGGCCGGTTGATCGGTTAACCTACAGCCCATGGCCGGACGATCGGCAAGCAAAGGCTGACCCCTCACCCGGTTCGGATGCCGGGCCTTTTATATTTTCTGGCCATTTTCTCACACCGGGGCATCCTATCGCCGTAGGCCGTTGGCTTTGACCCCGACGCTCGTCATCATGGCCGTGCTATTTGGGTTCCGGCAGCTGGATGGGTCGGTGCCGCGGTATATAAGCTTTGAAATCGCCCAGACTGACCCATCTAAAGCGCTGGTTGAGGTCCACTTCGACCAGGGCAACTTCGCCCGGCTGACTAGCTCGGGCGACGATCTCGCCGGCGTGATCCACGACACCGGTAAACATCCAATTGGCCTCAGGCGGCGAATAGGTACTGCTGACGATGTACACATGGTTTTCGCAGGCTCGCGCTCGTGCCAGCAGCGGATTGCATCCCCAGACCGGCCAGGCAATGACTTCGGCCCCTCGTTGGGACAATTCGCGCGCCACCTCGGGGAAAAAGCCATCGTAGCAAACCATCATGCCGACCTTACCGAAGCGCGTGTCGAAAACCGGATAGTCTTTGCCTGGCGCCAGCCCGGCTTCGATCTCGGAGCGAGGTAGGCAGACCTTGCGGTATTTGCCCACCAGTCGGCCGTCCGGACCGAGGAGCACGGCGACGTTGTAAACCAGGTGGCCATCGCGTTCGAGTAAGCCGGCGACGATGTACAAATCATGTTTGGCGGCGAGCTTGCCGAAGAATTCCGTAGCCGGTCCCGGGACGGGCTCGGCGCACTCGCACAGCGATTTGCCCAAGCCGACGTAGGTCAGGACTTCGCCCAGGACTACCAAGTCGGCTTTCTGCTGGGCAGCCTTTTCTATCCAGGGCACGAACATGCGGCAATTGTCCATGGGCGTCTTGCCGTTGCGGGGCATGAAGTGCACCGCCGCCAGCCGTGCTTTGCGCGGCAGCGGCGGATCGGTGGGCTGCCACGAAGGGAGGGACCAAAAGACCGAGCCGTGAGGAGCCCATTGCAAATGCAAAGCCACGATGGCCTGATGCGCCCGCGATGGCGCACGATAGACGCCGCTCACTTCGCGCCAGCCCGAGGCCGTTGCCGGGCCGGTAGGGGGGAATTCGGTCTCGGCCATAGGCGTGTGGCCTACTAGGTATCCGGCGACCGCAGGCTCGTCGAGGGGCACCGGCCGTCCTTGGTCGTCGCGCCAGTGGATCTTGACCACGACGCTGCGCCGCTCCACTTCCACGTTTTGGGCACGGTACAGGACGCGGAAGGCGTACCACTGACCGCCATTAACGGGAAAGTTCCGTGTCCAGCACCCGTCGAGCCCCTCGCGTGCGTCGTGGCGGACGACGAGCGCCGGTCCGCCATCGGGTGCGCCGGTGCGCGCCACCGCAAACATCGGTCGCAACTCCGGTCGCGGCGCCTGCGCCTGCCACCCAGCAAAAGCGTCCGTCGGCGTGACGTCCTGGGCCTCGAGCGAGCCGAGCCAAAGGGGGATAGCGAGCACCACCATCGTGAGCCATTTTTTCGTCATGATCAGCACCTCCAGAGGCGGTCAAGCCTTGCCAGCCTTGTGTTTCCTCCCCCTCTTTTATAGGCTCCGCAGGTGTTCTCGAAACACACCGTTCGCACTACTCCGTCCTCCGTGGTCCAAAGAAATGAAACGAGCTCTATCCGGCTAAGGAATCTGAGCCAATCAGCTCACAGGCGACATGCAGCGACCGGCGCGAAAGCGATTGCGAGCAGCATCGAGCATGAAGCAGAACGTGAAAGCCCTCGCAGGGTCAGGATTGACGGTCTGCAGGTCGGTGGCGAACGGAATCCGTTGCCCAACTCAGGGCGCCTGCCCCCGGAAAGCCTCGGCGTTTTGTAGCACTTGCTCGCTGACCATAGGCTGCGGAGGGGCAAGCGTATAGCTGTAGATGCGGTGGTCTTTGATGCGCCAGGGAACCAGGTTTTCGCTGATAAAATCCAACGGAAAGCGCTCGTACCAGGGCGGAGGTACCGCCTGCCGCACGCGCAAAGGCTCGTAATTGTCTTTGATCAGCTCGATTTCATAGTGGCCGTAATAGACGAACTTGTCGCTGGGAACATCCACCGGCGCGGCCCCCAGGTCATACCCATTGACACGGACCAGCGCCCCGGGCGGATCCGATAGGATGGTCATGCGCCGGTCCACACAGCCGCCCATGAGCGCCACAATCCAAGCACACGCAATGCCAGGCATCCATCTATGCCCCATGTGGCGCGCTATAGCGACTCGACGGCAGAAGTGCAAGGGGAGTTGACCCGCTTGTGTCGGACTTGCCGCCGGGTTTCAGGAAATGTGCGGGACACCATGAGGTGGACGTGGAAATTCTGGCTTGTGTACTTGAAATCGAGCGGGCAATTGTCGAGAATGGGAGACTAGAGGGGCACATCCGGCGACCGGCTGTCAAGAAAGGCACTTTTTCACCGGAGGCGCCAGTATGCTGCGCGTCAATCTACCGGCGAGCGACTTCGCCGACGTGCGCTTTTTGGGTCGAGGTGGCATGGGCGAAGTCTACTCGGCTGTGCAACGCTCCCTCAATCGGCCCGTAGCCGTCAAGGTATTGCGCTGGGATCTCAGCGACATGCCCGAAGCCGTGGACCGTTTCCAGCAGGAGGTACAGGTCCTAGCCTCGCTGGACCATCCCAACATCGTACGCGTCTATTCGGTGGGCAAGC
This sequence comes from Gemmataceae bacterium, assembly GCA_040289265.1. Lineage (GTDB taxonomy): Bacteria > Planctomycetota > Planctomycetia > Gemmatales > HRBIN36 > PSKW01. The sequence goes on along the minus strand of PSKW01000008.1, from coordinate 93,672 downwards.
TCGACGACGGACGGCTCTATTTTGTGATGCCGCTGGTGCGTGGAGTATCGCTAGCGGAGATACTGCAAGCGCCGGCAGCGCTGCAAGTGGATACAGGCAGCAGTCATCTGCCTCAGGGAACACCGGTCGGATCTCAGGAAAGAGGATCAGCGCAGCACTGGTCACAGGTACGACACGAGCTCTGGAAAAGGCTGCGTGAGGAATACTTGTCCGATCCTCCGAACTTTGCCGCCACGGTCGGCACGGCGGCGGCACGTGCCCTGGCTCACGCACATCGCCGGCATTATTCGCACCGCGATATCAAACCATCCAACATCATGATAGACGAAGAGGGCCAGGTGTATCTGCTCGATTTCGGTCTTACGCGCTCGATAGACCATGACGAAAGCAGTATCGGCTTGATTCGCGGCACACCGTGGTATATGAGTCCCGAGCAAGCGCGGGGCGAACCCCTGACACCCGCCAGCGATATCTACTCGCTGGGAGTGACACTGTACGAAATCGTCGCCAAAGGTCAGGGGCCGTACGAAGTGCCTCGGGAGCGGACCGACGAGGTATTGGACCACGTTCGGCAAGGGCGCATCGTCCCCCTGGCGGGGCGGGCACTTCAGGCGCCGTTGGGTCTGCTACGCGTCGTCGAACGTGCTATGGCTTTTCTCCCCAAGAGCCGGTACGCCGATGCGGCCCTTCTGGCTTGCGATTTGGACCGATTCCGTCGCCCGGCGCCTGTGCCGGAAGGGACTACATTGGTGACGCCCGGCGCGCTGCCGCAATCGCGACGCAAACGGATCGGCCGCATGATACAGGTGGCAATGGGCTTGGTCAGTATCGCTTTACTGATCGCGTTGGGTATGTTTTTCGGCTTTGCCGCTTCTTCCAGCGCTACGGGTAGCGGCGATGAGATGCCGGCGATTGCCAGCGATTATCCTCCGAGTCTCCTGCACCGCAAGATAGGCGAGCGAGTACCGCTTTTGCGCCCCAACGGAGAACCGATCTGGAGTCGGCGCTTGCGCGGTGACGGAGGATATTATCCGATGGGCAACTCCACCTTGCGTTTGGTGTCGCAGCCGGTGCCGCCGCGCATGCGCACTCTGATCGCTTTGGATAGCGATCCGCTGCGTCGGCCGTTCGAACTGGCCCTGGAAATCAAGGTGGAAACGGCCGATCTGCCTGACCATGCCCGCGGCGGAATCTTTTTCGGTTACCCCGTTTCTCTGCCTCCCGATAAGAGTCCGCCGCGCTATATGAGCCTGATGTACGATCTGCCGCGTGTCGTGCCGGAGCAGGAGATTTTTGCCCCGCATGGCCGCTTTATCTTGGGGACCACATGGGACGACGATGGGCACGGGCCTACTGGGCGTAACGCCTGGTATCATTTGGAAGTAGACGCCGTACGGACGATGCGCTTTATCTTTTCCTTGGACCATGGCGATTGGCACCATGTGCGTATCACATGCCAGAAAGATAAGCTGACTGTCGGTGTGGACCAGCGTAGCGAATTGACCGCGGAATATTCCTTGCCAGCCATCCGCGATTATTTCCAAGGCAAATTCAGGCCAGAAGTCGAATTCTTCGGGGCAGTAGGCATCTGGGCGAAGAAGTTGACGCTTTATGTGCGCAATGCCACGATCGTCGCGCTGCCCTGAGCATGTCGTGCTCGATGGTCGTTCCTAGTGGCTCACAGTCGCTCGTGCTTATTGTGCGCGAACGGTAGCTTGGAGCGAACCGTGAAGCGCCGGGCTTGCCGGCTGGTCGTAAATGTCTGGCGCAAGCGACGTAGACGCCTCTGAGACTGTGCATCTGGTTCCTGTCGCGAGCCGTGCCAGGTGGCAGGGCTGGTCAAGAGCGCGCCGGCCGCTTATGTTACTGGCATGCAACGCCACAAGCCCAGGAGAAAGCAGCCGGAGCTGACGCTCGTCGGCGAGGTGGACGAATGGGAGGCCGAAGTACTGCAGCAGTTGTTGAAACTCCCACAAGGATCGTCCTGCACCTTTTACATAGACAGTTCTGGGGGAAGTGTGTACGGCGCCTTGGCGGTCATGGCACTGATCAGGTTGCGCCACCTGCAAGCGTGTGCCGTCGTGCTCAGCGAGTGTTCTTCGGCTGCGCTGTTGGTTTTCGGTGCTTGCCAGAAAAGGTTGGTCAATCCGCTGGGCACTTTTTTGTTCCACCGCATGCGCTGGCAGAGCGAAAAGCGGGTCGCTTCGGAAGAGGCACGGCACTGGGCGGCGCATTTCGAGCACCTGGAGCGTGAGTTGGACGAATTGTTGGCGCGTCTGTTCGCTCCTGCGCAAGAATTGGTGCGCACGTGGATACGCGAGGGCCGTTATGTGACGGGACGCGAGTTGGTCCAGGCAGGCCTAGCCGAACTCCTGCCGCTTTGAAGTCGGATGTCGGATTCGGCGCCGAGTTTTGCCCGCGCTCCAGCGATCAAAGCCGCACACTGGAGCGGACTTCGGACTCGCTGGTGCCCGGGGGAGCGAATGCCGGACGGCGGCGTACAGGCCGCAGATACTTATGATACAGGTCCTCGATGCGCAAACCCAGGCCCCACAGGCACAGTCCTGCCCCTACCCACCTGCCCCCGGCGAATACCCAGGACCACAGGCCCAACAGAAAAATCGCTTCCGGCGCAGCCCATGCCAAGCGGGATAGCGCCGTGCGCCGCCGAACCACCATGAAGAGCAATAGAGTGCCCGCCATCAAAAGGACGCTCCCCAAGGTGGCGGTACGGTCGCTGGGACGCGACGTCGGCTGATTGACACGCAGCACCGGGATTGGTTCGCCGACAAGCCATACGATTTCGTCGTCCACCGGCGCAAGCCGTTCTGAATCCAACGCGCCGAGCGCGCGCTGTGTTCGTTCTGCTCGCTCCCGGATCTCGTCGGCGATTTGCGGATACCGGGCCAGCCACTCCAAATGCCTGCGGCCCAGCTCGGTGGCCTGGGAGTGTAGTGCTGAACGCTCCGGTTCCGGTATGGCGGTCAAAAGGCCAGCGCTAGCCGCCAGCAAGTCGGAGAGGGCACGGGATGCTTGCAGGAGTCCAGCGCTGGACGTACTGGCACGTGCCTGGCAGCCCTGTAGCAGAGCTTGTGCAACGCGCAGTCGGGCGGCGACGCGCTCGCGTGCAGGAGCCGCCGAAGCTGTGTCGTGCGTGTGCGCTTTTATAGTCCACAGCCCGACGGGAACAGCTGGGATTTGCGGAGGGTGCCACGACTCGCCTTCCGCAAGGGTCTCGGTGGCTAGCAGCCGGAGGCACCGACAGGCTGCCTCGCTCGGCATGGAGACATGCAGTTCCCAGCCGCGCTCGTGTTGCCGCACGTGGAAATGGGGCCAGGACTGGCCATCCAGCTCGAGTGTCTGCAGTCGAAGATCGCGTGCCAAGTCCATACGCAGACGGGCTCCGCCGGTGTGGTGCAGGAATATCTTTATGTCGTGCCAGGCGGTGCGCTCCGCCTGGAACCGCGTGTCGCACAATGCTGCCACGTACTCTACCCGCGCCGCGGGGGCGACGGATGCGCCTTCGGGGGTCTTTTCGGATGTTGGGCGCTCGACGATGCGAACTGTCAGCTGTGCAGGCGCGCCGCCGCGCGTCGTTTCCAAATGCAGCATGCCGGAGCGCTCGCCGGTCGCGGGATGAATCTCCCAATTGGGAGCGTCTACTTTAACGATCTCCACCAGTTCGTTGGTTCGGATCCGCACACTGGAACGCGTGAAGCTAACGCCGGCAAGATCGAGCCGGGGAAGCCCGAGCACCCCCGCGCGGTCTCGCACGTTGACAGGCATGGTACCCTGGATAGCAAGCTGAGCGCGCTGCCCAGAGACTTCGGACAAGTACAGGGACAAACGCCGGCCCTGTTGATGCCAGTGGTCTACGGGACCGGTGACTCGGGAAATGACCGATCCCTCGGGAAGAGTGGCCTCTAAAAGCGCGTGCGGCGGGGAGCCGTCGAGCACCAGCCGAGCGGTGAAAAGGAGTTCCCCGGGGCGCACGTGCACTTCCCAGTCTTGCTGGCCGGCAGGCTGCTGCTTGGGCTTGCGCAAAGCGACCAAGCCAGGCACATCGGCCGCTCCGGATACAACGAAGACCCAGGTAGGACCGCTGGCAAACAAAGCCGGGAGCCAGCGCCGCACATAGGGCAAACCGACCAAGTCGGACGGCACGCCGCGTATCACGGACAAACCCGGACGATCCGGCGGGACAAAATCCCATCCGTCCAGCCGCAGGGCCAGTACCGACCGGGCTAGAGATAAGCCCTCCGGTTGCGGGCTGTCGGTCAGGAGCAGATAGGTTCCCGTGCGCGAGCACCAAGCCCACAGGATCGGTCCTATCTTGGGGAGGCCAAGAGAAGGCAGCGACTCGAGTGCCGCGAGCGCCTGTTCTCCTCGCAGAAAATCTGGACGCAAGGCCAGAGCCACATAAAGCTCCAGCGGCGCGGTCGCCGGAGCGCGCAGGTAGACGTGCAGGCGGCGTGCGCCAGAGGCATTCTCGACATGCCAAGTGCGCAAGCGCACGGGCACTTCTCGTGCCGACGCTGTCGGCTCGACCGCTACCCGTACCACTTCTGCTCCTCGGGGCAGTCGCCAGGCGATATGCTGGAACGGTTGGCCGCCTGGATCTACGAGCAGCACCGCCTCCAAGGACATGGCTCGGTCGGAGACCGTCCACAGAGCAACTTGTTCGGCGACCGGTCTGGCCGGGGCTGGCATCGCCCACAAGATGCGCATCTCGCCCACGGTTCCCAGATCGGCCTCGAGGATACTTTCCTTGTCGGTATGGCGGATTTTTTGTTGTCCGCGGCCATTGGCGATCTGTGCCCAAACGACCGGCTTGGAAAAGCGAACGCGGACCCGTGTCACGGGGCTGGGCATGGCCGCTACCTGTAATGCGCCGAAGCCGTCTACTTGGCCCAATGCCAGCACATAGCGCAGTCGGACATAATGCTCGCCAGACTGGTCGAGCGCGATGCTGATACCTTCCTTTTCGGATCGTGCGAATTCGGCGCGATCGTTGACTTCGATAGTTTCCAGCCGGCCCGAACCGATCGGGATGCGCAGCTCGGAGTCTTTCCGCAGGGTAGCGCTGCGGGCAGGCACTTGCACTTTCAATTGCACCATGCAGGTTGCTCGCTCGTCCTCTACGGTCAGTTGGTACACTGCCTCGCGAACGATAGGCGCCGCGATCGGATAGCGTTCCAGCCATTCCGACCAATGCTTATAGAGGTCAGCGGGTACTGCGAAAAGATTGTGCCCGGGCAACCATCCTGGCACGTACAAAACACCCGGCTGGTTGCGCGCATCGGGAGACTCTGCCCGGACGCGTGCAGGCCAAAGCATGCTTACGGCCAAAAAGATAGCGGCAGCGGGAGGGAGCACCTGGCTGCGCATATCCCTGGCATGCACGGCCACCTGCCAGGCCAGTAATACTCCTGCTGTCAGCGCCACGCCGGTCCCCAACGCTTGCAAGGCGTTTTCGGTCCATAGACCGATACCACTACCCGTGGCCAGCAAGACGACCAACCGGATCGAGCGCAGGCGCAAATCACGACTCGAGCCTATGAGTACGGTCATAGCCACTGCCGCCAAAGTGAGACCGAAGACCGTTGCCTTATGCACAAACAGGGCACTCAATCCCGACGGAGTCCGGTACAGCCGGTACGTGGCCAGCGTCTCCGGCGCCGGTAGGAAATGATTTTGGGGGACCGCGACACTGTCGAGGAGCGTCCAATCTGCAAGCCCGAGCGGCTCGAATTCCCTGGGGATGGCCCAGTAAATATCCGGAGTCGGCGCGTCGGACAGGTTCAGCCAGTGTGGCATACGCAGCCGGGCAATCCAAAGCCCTGGACCTGTTGCCGTGTGCATGCGATAGGCAATAGTCACCTGGCGGGCTTGGGTGCCCACAAAAGCTCGCCAGACAGTGCCAACCAGCTCACAAGTGGTCGGACAGCGGTCTATCCACACGCCCTCCAGAACGCAATCCGCCGGTAAGGAAAAAGCGAGCCAGCCTGCAGGCGCCTGCACCAGGCCTTGCCACACGTAATGAGCGTCGCCGGATAGTTCGAGGTGGCCCAAGACGTAAGGCGGCGTCAGCCAGCGTAGAGCGGCTGCCGATCGGCAAAGCCACACCAGCGAACTACGGGGTGCGGCCTGTTGCCAGGACCAGGTCGCTTGCAGCTCATCGCCTGTGGCTTGTATCTGAGCAGCCTCGGGAAAAAGAAGTTGCCATGTGGCCCAGATGTCTGACTTGCAAGTGAGCCGATAGTCCATGTCGGTCCCGGTGACTGGCCGCGGTAAAGCGATGGCCAGCGGGCTTGCGATGGCCGCCCAGGCAGTCGTAGGATCGTAGGGTACAGGCAGGACCGGCACGCAGGAGCCAATAGTCCGACGGCTACGCAAGTACGCCGACCTATCGGCGCCGGCTTCTTTGCGAATGCGCAGTAGTCTACCTTCCCTTTGGCAAACGATGGCGGCGGACCTGGCCCCGCTGGGGTCGAGCAACTCCAGGGGATCGTCGAAGATCCACTCGACGGGCAGACTCGGGGGGGCAATCAATTCCAGCGTCGTATCTGCTTGAAGTGCCACACCAGAAGGAACTATCTGGCAGGCCAGCCGCGCGCGGGCCGGCACCGACTGCAAACGTATGTAGCCGCCTGACACGCGGCCGTGGTATGTGAGCCGCAGTCCGTCGCGGGGAGCGACTGTCGCTTGAACGTGTCTTTGGGACCCGGCAGGGTCGTAGACCAGTCGCGTCGCCAGGTCTGGCTGATCCATCGGGTCTGGTCGGACAAAGAGAGTACCGTCGAAACTGGTCACATTCTCCGGCCAGATCCAGGGTACCGGTAACTGGGAGGTGGCAAGAACTGTTTTGTGAGTGCTCTCGGGTCGCAAGTGCAGGACGGCACGCAAGACCGCTCCAGTGCCAGCAGGTCGAGCCAGTTCCAGTACCAAACGAGCGGCGCCTGTGTCGGCAGATTGCACGTACCAGTCCTGCAACCACACGGTCCGACCCGAGTCGGGACCCAGACCATCCGCTATATGCACGTCTTGCACGGCCCACCCTGAGGGTAGGATCACCGGCAGGAAAAAGACTTGCCCATCGAGCACTTGCCAGGTTACAGTCGCCTGCAGCTCAGGCGCCGGCGCGGGCCAGGTGCAATAAGCCAAAACCGACGCCCGCATCTCGGCGCGACGGATGGTCAGGGTGACGGCGGGAGCCGTTCCGGTATCGGGCACCAGAGCGGAACGGATCAGTCGCAAGGACCGCCACGAGCGGTCTACCGCTTCTTCGGCCCCAGGGCTGACAAACGCAGTGGCTTCGTATCCTGCCATGTCCCACGCCGACGGCACTATATCTGGCTCTATGTGCAAAAAGATTTCGTCCTGCCCGCGTACGGCACCTGGTGCAGATACGCCGGGAAAAACCAGCCTGCCAGGCAGAGCGAACGGCTGATCTTTCCCCTGCGCTTGGACGCGCGTGCGGCCCGAGAGAGGCGTACGAAAGAACAGCTGCAATGTGCCTCCGTGGCCGTGCGGGTGCCAGGTCCAGTGGTCTATGCTGGCTCCCTGCACCTGCATGGGAGCCCAGGACCCCAGGATGCGCAAATCCACACGCCGCAGTGGCCGGGCCAGCGGTTCGATGTCCCAGTGCCATTGCGAGGCGATATGACCGCCGCTGACAAAAAACTGCCTTTTGCTGCGCAACACAAAGGCCGCCTGGGCGTCCGAGTCGGTATGTCTTGCGATCAATTCGAGGCGCGTTTTTCTCCGGCCGAGAGCGGCATACCACACGGTGGCGCCCGTTCGGCCTGCCGCTATGCCCGACGCCGAAAACGATGCGTGCGGGACGGATGCGTCGCTCTTTTCCATCGGCGCGCCGTCGAGCATCGCCTCCCAATCGTGGGGTGTCTGAAAGTACAGCACGGTCCAAGGACACTCGGGCAACTCGAGCGCGAAAGTAAGCCCTTCGGGACTCGGCGTGCCGCGCACAGACCAAGGCACTCGAATCGTCTGACGGCCGGGGGGCACAGCCAGGTAAAGCGTGGTACCGTGGCTGAACAAGACAGTGCCCGTCCCGCCGGCAACCGGCCCGCGAATCGCTACATTGCAAGGGGCCAGCGGGAATAGTGCGGGTACGGGATGGGGATTGTGAAGCCAGAAGCAGGCCGTGCCGACCAGATCGTTGCCGTCCAAGCCAGTGTGAAGCTCCAGGCGCGTCAAACTCGGAGGGTGGGTCATGGCGAGGGTGCAGGCAGTGATATGGCTCAGCCAGGCTCGGTACTCTGCCGGGCGCATGAGCCGGAAATCTTGCGGATCGCCGAGCCGCTTGATCAGCTCGGTCGGATGGATTAGCGAAGCCGGACCTGGTACGGGCGGCGGCACGGGCAAGGGGCCAGCGACGCCAGCCGACTCACCAGCTACGGCAGGCGTGTCCGACCGATCGGCGGGGCGCATCTGCGTGACCCCAGTCGGATTCTGTGCCGCGCTTTGCTCGGAATCTTGTGGGGCCGAAGACGCTGGCATAGCTATGGCGGACCCAGAAAGCAACAGGCCCGCCAGCATCAGCACGGGGGCCAGAAACGATCCAGCAGCGGACGGCCCGGCCGTGCGTTTGCCATCTGTTCGCCGACCACTATGCCGCATACTTCGACGACCCCTGAGTATCCGATCGGCCATAGGGAGCGATTGCAAGTTGACTCGTCAAGGTGCTTGAGCTTTTCCCGGGGCGACATGGAGGGTCGAACTGTCAGCACCTATCCTAGCCGCCCGCGCAACGGAAGATCCGCTTTTGGTACGTGAAAAGCCGGGCAACAAAAGCACTTTGCGCTGCCAGCGTTGGCGGCTCAGCCAGACCATGCTCGCGGTCACCACCCACGCTACAAGCCCCGGTTGCATCCCCAATAAAACGTAGCTGACCGCTCCAGGGTAATTGACCGCCAACCAGAGGACGACGACCAGCGCGGGAACAGCCCACAGGTAGGCGTGCCGTCTAGGCACCAATAAGACGGCGATCCCCAGCACGAACGCCAGCACCGAGCAAAGCAGTGCCCAGCCCAGAAGCGGCACCACCAAGCCGCTCCAGTCTGGTTCGAAGGAGCCGCGACTCCAGGAATAGCCGGCGTCGTCGGTCTCGTCGCTAGTGGCTGTTCCCAGGACCCATTCCTGGATTTGCCGGGTGCGCGTGCCAGCCTGAGGCAGTCCCAGATCGGCAGGCCACTGTCCTCGGGACACGAGCGTGAAACCTTCGTCGGTACACAGCGCTATCCATCCGGGAGGCGCAACCAGGACCCAGCGCATTTCGCCGACGAACAGTGGGCTCATGGGCCGCGGGATGCGCATGTGCACTGGCCAGAAGCGGGTCCAGCGAGGCCAGGCGCCGGCGATAATGCCTTGCCCTACGAATTCCAGGCGAGCGGCTTTGCCCAGACGCGCCGCCGGCACGGCGATGCGCGTGACACCGGAGGTATTGTTGTCGGCGGCCAGCTCTTTGCCGTCCCAGCGCACGGACCAGCGTCCCGAAGCAGGCAGTGCGAAGCTCAACTCGCTGGTGCGGACCCCGTGCAAGCTCAGAAGCACCTGCGTGTGCCAGCGCCCGTCGGGGGCCAAACGCATCAGTACTGCCCCCCGCTGCACATCAGCCGTAGGCAAAGCACCTGCGCGAGCACCCTCGACCGATAGCTCGATGGCCGACCAATTCGTGGTAGAACGCAGATAATGACTGGGCCAGACGGTTATGTCCTGGGGCCATGCCGCCTGGCTACCGTCGTGTTCGCTCGACTGCCACCCTGGGCCTATTCGACGTAGTTCTAGGTCCTGGGCCAACCACAGACGCGCATGGCAAACGGCTTCGGCTTGCGACTCCAAGGCTACCACTGGGAGCGTCACTACGTGCGGTAATTGTCCAGGGGCGGAGACCAGCCAGGTGCCGTGTAGTCGCCATCCTTCTTTCCAGTCGCGCGGGAAGTCCACTTCCAACTCGGTCCAGGCATCGCGCGGGGTCAGGCGCACGCCGGGATAAACCGGCACCGTGTCACGGATGCGTCCGCCGGCGTCCAGACGCTGCAATACGATGGCACCGGGCAAGTGCTGCGGACCGAAATAGCGTATCCGCAGACGTTCGGGCCAGGGAGCGCTGTCACGACACTCGAGGATTTGCTGCACCCAGGCTTGGTCGCGAGTCACGGCGGCATCCAGCACGCTCCACACGGGATAGCGGCGCGGCTGCCAACCCAAATGCACCCGCCAGCTTTCGGGACGCGCAGAGTTCAATGTAAATGTCGTCTGCCCGCGAATCGGCCGATCCCGAGCTTCGGCTAGGGACATCTCTAGACCGCGCGTTTGCGGGAGCCAGTGTCCCTCCCAGTCGGCGGGGACCGTGACGCGCAGCTCAGACTGGCCTGTCAGCCGCGCCTCCAGGAGACTGCCTCCTTCGAAGTCCCGGCGTCCGAACACCAGCGTGGGCAGCCACGTATCCAGCTTGTTGTCCGCAGGCGTAACCAGAGAAGCATCTATGGTCAGTTTGAGCGGAGTGCGTTGTGCTTGCACCAGTCGTACTACGAGCCAGCGGACATCGTGCGCGGGCCTGTCGGTGGGCCCCCTGTGCGGACCCGTCGCCGTGGGCCGGTCCGGTAGGTCTTGTACTACGGCCCAATCGGCTACCACTTGGGCGGGTAAAATCCGATCTATTTGCCAGGCCCCGGGCCAGCGGAAAACTACTTCGCGCACCTGACCACGAACTATCTGGCCTATGTCCCATTCACAGCGCGCATTGACGACCACTTCGCCCAATTGCAGGTCGTACACTGGACGGACCTCGAGCCAACTGCGCGCCGGATGAAAATGCACTTGCAGAGTCATGGGTTGACGGGAGTAACGAAAAGCTGCCGTAGCCGGGCGACCGGCTTCTCGCTCCCAGAGCACTGCCTGCGGATCCGTGCGACGCACGTCTTCGCGGTGCGAGAAGCCTAGAGCGAACGGCAAATCGGCCGTGGCCCAAATGCCTACCTGGCCTGTTTCGATGCTCCCCGGAACGCCTGCCAGTCTGACGCCGCTCAGGAACAGGTGCGTGCCGGCCTGGCCGCCGTGAGGCTGTACCCAGCGCACACGCAGTCGCAAGGCCATCCCCGCAGGTAGTTCTTCGCGCAGACGCACTGTCAACAGCGACTCTTGCGGGTCGTAGCTCCATTCGCTGCTCAACGTCTTCCGAGGGGCGGAGCTGCTCGTGTCGCTGCGCCCGGGCACGGGGCTCGTCCCGAGAGCTTCGGCATCCACGCCCAGGATGGTTACCTGCCGCGCTCCACCGGCTACAGCGGACGTCAGATGCAGATGCCATTGGCTGCTATCCCTGGGCACCGGCACGAATTGCACCCAGGCTTCTGCCTCTAGGCTGCGCTCCTGAATGCTGAACCGCTGCTCGGCCTGGATGCGATAGCGCGGCAGCACCTCGGCGGCTGCCTCTATGGTCTGCCAGGTGAGATCCAGTTGCTCTTGCGTGCCCAGCAGTGCCTGCACCACGGATGTCCCGTGGACTGATTGCGCCGGCACGGTGCCGACGCCGCGGATGGTTGCCCAGGAAACCGCCTCTTTGAGGGTCAATTGCAACGTCGTCACAGCTGCCCGAGGAAGCGGCACGACCAGCCGCCGATTGGGTCCCTCACTGAACACCCGGGCTTGCAACTCGAGGATGAGCCGATGTACGCCAGGCTGTTCGACACGCACTTGCAGTCCCTGGCGTCCACTTCCCCAGGAGGGCAATTCCCCGTCCAGCTCCGCATGCACCAGACGCGCCTCTTCCAAGCCCAGTTGCACGAGACTGTCGGCCACCTGCGTCCGGAAACGGATGTCGAGTCGGACGTAGGCCGTATCGCGCCCGACATAGCCGGAAATCTGGCATACACCGGCTAATGCCTCCGGCTGACGCACGTGCTGCCTGAGCCGTTCCAACTCGTGCAGCAGTTCTTGATAGCGTTTTTGGCTCAAAACCACGGCGCCCGAAGGCAACAGAGCAGTCCAGTCCGATCCTAAGCCACCGACTTCTGCCGCGGGAAGACCGGGCCGAGGCATGCCCCCCAGGACGCCCGCAGCCGTCCCGATACTCCATACCAGTGTCAAGACGGTCGCAACGATCGGGTCCAACGCAACCTATCTCCCGACTTGCTCCCCCGCGCAGGCGTCACTTTGACAACTCCCAGGTCCCCGCCGCGGGTGGATCTGCGACTATAGCCGATCTATTCCGTATCAGGCCCCCTCCAGAGGTCCTTTGCCATTATAAACGATCCGGCTGATCGAAGCAGTAGCGCGGGCTCGTCCGTGGTCTGGGCTTGCTGCAACCGCTCTGGGTGTCTGAAAAAGTTCGCCTGTCGCAAATAACTGCTCGGTATTCGCCGTAAACGATGGATGATCCAGCAGTTGTATTGTGCCAGGAGCGTTGTGCGGCTGGCGACCGATTATGTCGGCTACTGGAGAAGCTACGAGCACTTCGGCACAGGTCCTGTACCAGTTGTGTTGCCGCCGGCAAGAAGGTAGCACAAGACGTGGCCGTGAGCGTGCCATATTGCAGGTGGGCTGGACAGCCTTTAGCCAGGCAGAGGAGCGCCGGAATGTTCTAGTTCTTTCAGCATGACGGCAAGAAGCGACGGATTGGCAGCGACCAGGTCTTGCTGTGGCAGCCGATAAAGGGTTCCGGCCAACCGTGTCACGCGGGCTCCTGCTTCCTGGACCAGTACCAAGCCGGCGGCGACGTCCCAGGGGCAAAAATCGAAGCCCCAAAGGCCATCGAAACGCCCGGCAGCCACATAGGCGAGATTGAGCGCCGTCGAACCCAGTCGGCGCAGCGATTGGGTGCGCAGCGAGAAGTGACGCCAGACCGCTAAGGTATGCTCGTGCCCCTGCAAGTCGGTAGGGAAGCCGGTGGCTATCAGTGCTCGGTCCAACGTGCCGACTTCGGATACTTGCAGTCGTTGTCCGGCGAGCCAGGCGCCGTGCCAGCGGGCAGCCTCGAACAGTTCGTCGCGCGTGGGATCGTAGATCACTCCCACCTGCGGCTCGCCGTCCACGACCCAGCCGACCGATACCGCATACAAAGGGCAGCCATGGGCATAGTTGGTCGTGCCGTCCAGCGGATCCACCACCCAGGTGGGTCGCTCCAGCCACCCCTCGGGCGGTCCAGGGTCCTCTTCTCCGTAGAACAGATGATCGGGAAAGGCCTGACCGACGAGGCGGCGGATCGTTTCTTGAGCGGCCAAATCCGCCTCGGTTTGCAGATCGAAGCGTCCCTTTTCTCGCGACCAATTCCAGCGGCACGTCACGAGCAGTCGTCCGGCTTGCCTGGCGGCTTGCCGCGCTACTTCCAGTACCCGTTCCGTGGTCCCATCCATGACTAATCGTCGTAGTCCACGCTGACTGTGCCGTCTCTGTGGAATTCGATTTCCACCTCGCGGCGGCCAAAATCGAGCGTCAGTCGCTGCCGCTCCACGCGAATCTTCTGTAGGCGCCGCGACGGCACTTGGAAGGTCACTTCCACCGGCTGCAAAGTGATCGGGTGTACGAACACCACCCGGTGCGTACCAGCGATGGGCCGAAACACACGGGGGAATTGCTCGATCGTTATGGCGGACACAGGTCCCGGGGCGGGTGGCGGCAAGCGCTCACCTCGCTCTTCTACGATCACGTACTCTTCCACCACAGGCCGGCCTACCTGCACCCGCACGAAAGGAGCACGAACGGATATAGGTCGTCTGGGGCCGGACGTTTCCACGTACACCCGCGCCCCGGGCGCGCGCACGTAGACATCGCTGCGGGCCGGATCGCTGACCCAGAGTGCCGCCAGAACCACTGCGCTTAGGCATAACACCTGGCAGTTCATCGTCGGTCCTCCTTGTTGTTTGTACACGACCGCGGATCCATTCCTCGAACGACTGACCTCATTGTAGGGAAAACTGCCAGCCGATGGACGGGCCAAAAGAACCTGACCCATACTCGGACACCGGCCACGGCGGTCAGTCCTGCATCCCCGGTTAGTTTCCGCTCGCTCTGCAGACGCACCACAGACCGCTTTGGTGAAGCAAAAAGGCGGCGGAACAGGATTTTTCCGCCGCCCGGTACGTAGCCTGTCGGGATAGCGTGGTCAGTTCAAAGCGATCTCCCCTTTGATTTTGCCCTTGCTGTCTTTAGGGGCAGGCTGGTCTTTTTCTTTGTCCTTTTTCTCGGGGCCGATTTGCACCGACCCTTCTTCGACCATTTTCAAAAGCCGTTGGACCTTGTCGCGGTGTGCTTCGGGCACCTTGTCGAGTGCGTCGTACTTGTTGACGTGCGTGCCGTCGAAGATGCGGATTGCCTCCGGCTTGGCTTTGCCATCTTGTAGGGCGCCGCTGATTTCGATCCAGGTGTTGCCCTCCTGATCGCGGGCGTGGAAGGATCCGTCACTGCGCTGAATTTGGATCGTGCGCCAAGCCCCGAGCCTCATGGGACCGAAAGGAACGATCACCGGCGGCGGACCAGGGGGAAGTGGCCGGAAACGCAGCGTTTTCCGGCCCTCCGGTTCTTCCAGTTGGGGCAGTTTGATGTCCTTCAAAACCACTTTCTGTCCTTCGCGCAGGACCTCGATGTCCAACGACTGGTCTGCGGGCATTTCCCGGACCATGCGTTGGAAGGCAGCGATGTCGCGAGGCACTTCCTTGCCGCCGAACTTCAAGAGGATGTCGTGTGGCTTGAGGCCACCTTTGTCGGCCGGTGTGCCAGGAAGCACTTCCATGACCACCAAGCCCTGGTTTTTCGGCAACCGCAACTGGGCAGAAAGGGTGGCATCCGGCTCGGCAACGCTGACTCCCAGTCGTGATCGTCGCCCAGGCACAGGGAACGGCTTTTGCGCCCGATCGCCCCATTGGATGTCGAAGTCGAAGGACGGCTGCAGTCCGCGCCGCACGTCCATATCAATCTCCATGTGGCGCAAGACCCGCAAGGCGTGCTCGAGAGACTGCCGCAGTCGCTCATCGTGCATAGTGCGCTGCATGGCTTCGAGCTGCTTTCGAGCCGACTCGATAATGGCTTTGTGGTGCTCGAGTTCCTTGCGGATCGCCTCGATTTGCTCTCGGAGGGCGCGCTCGGTTTCGTCGCCGGCGTGTTTTTTCTCCGGCTTTTCTTTGTCTTTGGCTCGGTCTTTGGCAGGATCGCCAGGCTTTTTGTCGGGTACCTTGTCCACTTGTTCGGGCCGATCCTTGGTGGCGGTGGTCTGGCTTTGCCCCATTGCCTCCTGGCTGGTGCCTTTTTGCTCGCCAGGCGGTGCGCTCTCGGCACAAGTTACCCCAGCCAGTACGGCGGTGCAGGCCAGCAGCCCTACAGCCCACGTCCAAAATCCCCTTTTCGAGACACTGCTCGGACCGTGTTGGAGTAACATTGTGATCCTCCTTTCCAGGTCGCTCGGACGTCCGGCGACACCCAATTCGGGACAGGTGCGCCAAAGACGCCGGCTCGACCGATTGGCCCATTGGATCAGAAACTCAGCGTAATCTTCCGGCTTGCTGCCAGTGCACGCCATCGCGTCGGCGACGTATTCGCGGCACAGGCCGATCTGCTTTTTGATCCACCAAAACCAGGGTACCCAGTAGCAAAACATCTGGGCCAGTGCGACCAGGAGCACACTCCACGGATCGCGGCGAGCCAGATGAGCCGATTCGTGCCGCACCGTCCACGATAATTCGCGGCTCGCACGCCGACGGGTCAGCCAGTACGGGAGGATAATGACCGGTCGCCACAGACCGAAAGAGATCGGCAGCGTTACATAGCGATGGACCCGTACTTCGGGCGTGCGCTCCTGCCCGACTAATTGCTGGACCAGAGCCCGCACCGAAGCCGGAGCCTGTCGGCTGGTCATCCGTAACCGATGCAAAGCCCAATAGCCGACAGCCAATCGCATACCTAGCGCGGCAGCAATCGCTCCGTAGACGGAGACGACGGCATATACCCACCCGACGTAACGACCTGCTGCAGTGCTGTCGCCGCCTACCCCCGATACGGACACCACGGACGGGTGCCACTCGATGGGCTGAATTGGAGCGGGCATGTCGGGCGCGTCTTGCCCTGACGTGTCGGCTGCCGAGCCGGTCACGCCTTCCAATGGCTCCCGCGATTGGACGAGCAACTGCTGCAGATCCAACTCCGACGCTGCCCACTCCTTGCACGGCGGCTCGGCCGGATCCAGCGTGGTGCCGGGCGCACTTCCAGTATCGGGTGCGCTGCCCCTCGCTGTTGCATGCTCGGAAGTGATCGCTTCTTGCCCATGGGAGGGCAAAATGGGCATCCAGCCTGGGAAGAGCAGCAGAACAGGAACCAGCAGGGTGCACAATAGTCCCCACTCGGCGAGTCGCTGTTGATAAGCCGGCCCCCGGACCCGGGGCAGCGCCAGGGCCGTCAGTGCCAGCACGGCCGCGCTGACGATGCCGGTTCGGCTCAGCCAGTCTATGCTGATGAAAGTCACAGCACTCGTCATTCACGCAGTCCTTTCTTCCCCGCGGGAGCGTTTGCGACGCGTCTCCTCGATCAGCTGCCGGAGCCTTTCCAGGGCGCGAGGCGATAAAGGTTGGCTTTGGATCAGGGTGAGCACCAATTCCTCGGCAGCGCCATCGAAGACGCGTTCCACGAATCGCTGCAGACTGTGCTGGCGTGTGTACAGGGGTTGATAGACAAAAGCACGCCTATGAACGCGGTGCCGTACCAGCCCTTTGCCTGCCATGATGCGCAGCATGGTCTGCACCGTGTTGTACGCCACCTCCTCGTGGGCCCGCAGTTTGCGATATACATCGCGGACGGTGGCTTCACCGAGCTCCCATAGGACTTTGAGGATTTCCATTTCACGCGGCGTCGGCACGACTTCGTCACGCACGTCCCAGGGCCTCCTGTCGGGAAGGGACGAGCCAAGCAGGACCGAGTCAGCTCCCGTACAAACCCGGCTCGCTCCTGGATACAGCCACGGCACCACAGGGCGCCTGGCCGCTGCCCATGTAACTAGTTTATTAAGCCTATTTTTTTAGGTTATCAGACCTGCGCCGGTTCGTCAAGCCCTTCTCGATGCCATCTGGTGGCGCGGATCTGTGCTAGCCAGTTGCTCTGCTTGTTCCTGACCGGTACAATCGAGCAGCCGACGGCGTGGTGCACGCTGCGCCGCGCTGTGCCTGCAACCAGAGGCAGAGACTGCTGGCAGGGACCGGATCGTGGGTGCCGGTCGTGCTATAGTGCCACGTGCCGCCGATATCGGCTGGTTTTCACCGCAGTCCTTGCCCATCGCCGAAGAGGCACGCTGCCTGGATCAGTAGCCGAAAGGGAGGCCAAGATGTTGCGCTTGCAAAAGATCCTCCATCCGACTGACTTCAGTGACCCGGCGCGCGAGGCGTTTCGCTTGGCCTGTGCCTTGGCACGGCATTATCACGCCGAAATGGTTATCCTGCACGTTGCGGCCCCGCCTCCTGTCGTTGCCTACGGCGAAGTGGTTCCGACGGTGTCCCATCCGCCGGGGTATCACGATTGGCTTTGGCAGGAGTTACGCAAGATCCAGCCGGACGATCCGGCGCTGACAGTGAGTTATCAACTCCTCGAAGGCGACGCCGCCAAGGAAATCGTCAAGTTCGCTCAGCAGATGGGCGCGGATTTGATCGTCATGGGAACCCATGGCCGGACCGGACTAATGCATTTACTTATGGGGAGCGTCGCCGAGGAGGTCGTGCGCCATGCAACTTGTCCTGTATTGACTGTTAGGGCTAAGAGACAGCCATCTGGTTGATGTGCCAAAAAGGCAGCATACAATGATATGGCGCCAAAATGGCTATGTAATGGGTGTATGCCATTTTGGCATACACCCGTAAGAGTCTAAACGAGCTTCGTTGTTCGCACATGCTGGCACTCAACGATAGCACTTTCCTTTGTAGAGGCTTATGCCAAAGGCGGCGACTCATTGAAAATGGCTATCCACTCGATGGAGCCAATGCCTACGTTTTGGCACGTTGATTGCTGCCAGTTTCGGCAGGCTGGTTGCTTTAACTTGGCAAGTTTGTAGTTGCTTTGACCTTACCTGAAGTCGTCGAGACTGGCTATCAGCATGTTTTCCTGGCAAACCCACAGGGGCTGACGTAGCCACAGTGGAGAGCGGTCATGGATCTCAATCGGTACACTGAAAAATTACAAGAAGCGGTGCAAGGCGCGCTGCGACTGGCCACGCGACTGCGTCATGCTCAGGTGGATGTCGAGCATCTACTGAGTGAACTATTGGCGCAGAGCGATGGATTGGCGCAGCCCATTCTCGAAAAGGCAGGAGTCCATACTGCCCGTCTTGCTTCTTTGCTGGAGCAGGAGTTGGAAAAGCTGCCGCGAGTGGTAGGCGGCGCGGAACAGGTCTACCTTGCCAATCGCTTGGGCCGGCTGATGGCCCAGGCCGAGGAGGAAGCGCAGAAGCTCAAAGACGACTATGTTTCTGTGGAGCACGTGTTACTCGCGCTCTGCGAAGATACGGGTGCCGCCGGCCGAATTCTGCGCGATCTTGGCTTAACGCGCGAGCGGTTGATGACCGCTCTGCGTCAAGTGCGCGGTCACCAGCGAGTCACTTCGCCTCACCCCGAGGCAACCTATCAAGCGCTGGAGCGCTATGGCGTCGACTTGACCAAATTGGCGGCCCAGGGGAAGCTGGATCCCGTTATCGGTCGCGACGAAGAGATCCGTCGGGTGATCCAAATCCTGTCGCGGCGTACGAAAAACAATCCCGTGCTCATCGGCGAGCCGGGAGTGGGCAAAACCGCCATTGTCGAGGGCCTGGCTCAGCGCATCGTCCGTGGCGATGTGCCGGAAGGCCTGAAGAACAAGCGCGTCATCGCCTTGGACATGGGGGCCCTGGTGGCCGGGGCCAAGTATCGCGGGGAGTTCGAGGAGCGCCTGAAAGCCGTCCTCAAGGAGGTCGAAGAGTCGCAGGGAGAGATTATCCTGTTCATTGACGAGCTGCACAATGTGGTAGGAGCCGGCCGTGCCGAAGGGGCTATGGATGCTAGCAACATCCTCAAGCCGATGCTGGCCCGGGGCGAGTTGCACTGCATAGGCGCTACCACCCTCGACGAATATCGCAAGCACATCGAAAAAGACGCCGCCCTGGAGCGACGCTTCCAACCGGTACTCGTGCAGGAGCCGAGCGTCGAAGACACCATCAGCATCTTGCGCGGTCTGAAGGAGCGTTACGAAGTACATCACGGGGTGCGCATCAAAGATGCCGCGTTGGTATCCGCTGCGGTTCTGTCCCATCGCTATATCTCCGATCGCTTTTTGCCCGACAAAGCCATAGATCTGGTGGACGAGGCGGCAGCACGTCTGCGCACCGAAATAGATTCGATGCCGGCGCAGCTGGACGAGATCCAGCGCCGGATCATGCAGTTGGAAATCGAGCGCCAGGCACTCACCAAAGAAACCGATCCCGCTTCCAAGGAGCGCTTGGAAAGGCTAGAAAAAGAACTGGCCGAGCTCAAAGCCCAGGCCGACGCGTTGCGCGCCCGCTGGCAGAGCGAAAAAGAGGCCATTGACAAATTGCGCCAGTTGCGCGAAGCCATCGAGATGACCAAAATCGAAATCGAGCAGGCCGAGCGACGTTACGATCTCAATCGTGTCGCTGAGTTGCGCTACGGCCGGTTGTTCGAACTGGAAAAGCAGCTCCGTCAGGCCGAAGAAGAACTGACGCGGCGTGCCGCCGGCCGGCCCCTCATCAAAGAAGAGGTGGACGAAGAAGATATCGCCGAAGTCGTCAGTCGCTGGACCGGCATACCCGTGAGCAAACTCTTGGAAGGCGAGTTGCAGAAACTGCTGCATTTGGAAGAAGAACTGCACAAGCGGGTGGTAGGCCAAGACGAGGCGGTACGCGTCGTCGCCGAAGCCATCATGCGCGCTCGTGCCGGTCTAAAAGATCCCAATCGGCCCATCGGCTCTTTTCTTTTCCTCGGTCCCACAGGTGTGGGCAAGACGGAACTGGCCCGCGCGCTGGCCGAGTACCTGTTCAACGACGAGCGGGCAATAGTACGTCTGGACATGTCCGAATATCAGGAGAAACACACCGTGTCGCGGCTCATCGGTGCGCCCCCGGGATATGTCGGCTACGAAGAAGGGGGACAGCTTACCGAGGCTGTGCGCCGGCGTCCGTATTGCGTGGTCCTTTTCGACGAGATCGAGAAAGCCCACTACGATGTCTTCAACACGTTGTTGCAGATCCTCGACGATGGCCGGCTCACCGATGGCCAGGGTCGAACCGTGGACTTCAAAAACACCATCATCATCATGACTTCCAACATCGGCAGTCATCGCATCCTGGAGTTTCGCGGAGGCGTGGACGATGCCGCGTACCAGCGCATGAAGGAGACCGTGATCGAGGAACTGCGTCGGCATTTTCGGCCCGAGTTCCTCAATCGCATAGACGAAATCGTCGTGTTTCATGCGCTCACCGAGGAGCATTTGCGGCAGATCGTGGATATCCAGCTCGCCAGGGTCGGACAACGATTGGCCGATCGGCATATTAAACTGGAGGTCAGTGCCGAGGCACGGCAGTATCTTGCCCGTATCGGCTACGATCCGACCTACGGAGCGCGTCCGCTGAAGCGGGCCATCCAGCGCGAGATCGAAACGGCCCTAGCGCGCGAATTGCTCGCCGGTCGTGTGCGCGACGGACAGACGGTGCGGGTGGACTACGATCGCACCCGGGGCAGCTTGACGTTTACTTCCTTGGAAACGGCCCAGGCGGCTTGACCTCGACCCACCTGTGGGAGCCCGAGGAACGGTTTATGCAACAGGATTTGATTCGCTGGATGCAGGCACTATTCCTGCACACTGTGGAGCACGTGCGCGAGGCACTCTGGCAACCGGCTATGGACATATACCGGACGCCTTACGGATGGCTGCTCAAACTAGAGCTGGCAGGAGTGGATCCGCAAGATATCCTGGTCACGCTCGAGGGACGCCGCTTGACCATCCGCGGCGTGCGTCGGGACCGGTGTTTGGAAGAGGCATGCCAGTATGTGCGCATGGAGATCGCTTACAGCCGCTTCGAGCGAAGCATCGAGTTGCCCCGCGTGCCGTGCCCCAATCGGATCACTTCGGAGT
This sequence comes from Gemmataceae bacterium, assembly GCA_040289265.1. Classification (GTDB taxonomy): domain Bacteria; phylum Planctomycetota; class Planctomycetia; order Gemmatales; family HRBIN36; genus PSKW01. The sequence goes on along the minus strand of PSKW01000008.1, from coordinate 72,561 downwards.
ATCGGGATGGCATGCTGTTAGTGCGCATCGCCGAGTAGGAGCCTGGGAGGATAAGCAACGGGTCGCGTCAACCCATCGAGGAGTGAGCCACATGGTGCAGCCGACGCATGCGGATCCGCTAGTCAGTTTGCCGGTTTTGCCGCTGAAAAACACGGTTTTATTCCCCTATTTGTTCATGCCGTTGTCGGCGGGTCGTCCCGGGTCGGTGGCGGCAGTGGAAGCCGCAGTCGCCACGGAAGACAAGAACCTGCTGGTGGTGGCGCAAAAAGATCCGACAGTAGACCAGCCGGGTCCCGACGATCTGTACAGTGTAGGCACGCGCGCCGTCATCCGCAAACTCGCCCGTTCCGACAGCTCGGTCGAGCTCCTGGTCCAAGGACTGGAGCGGGTGCGTATCCTGGAATACGAGCAGCGCGAGCCGTTTTTGCGCGCACGTGTGGTGGCACTGCCCATACCCACCGACGAGAGCACCGAAGCCGAGGCGTTGTACCGCGCCATCTTGGATCAGGCAGCCAAGGCGTTGGAACTCATGCACCCGGAGACGCCGGTCAATATCCAGCAGCTAGCCGCTCAAGCCCAGGACCCGGTGCGCTTGGCTTATTTGCTCGGCTCGATGCTCAGTCTCGATGTCGCCAAAGAGCAGGCGCTTCTGGAGGCGCCGACACGTCTGGAGACCTTGCGGCTGCTGTTCGACTACCTGTCGCACGAGGTGCAAGTGCTAGAGCTGCGCCACAAGATTGCCACCCAGGCGCAGACCACCATGTCCAAAGAACAGCGCGAGTATATGCTGCGGCAGCAGTTGCGCGCCATCCAGGAAGAACTGGGCGAAAAAAGCCCAGAGCGTGCCGAGCTGGAGGAGCTACAGCGCCGATTGGCGGAGGCCGATTTGCCCGAGGAAGTGCGCACGGAGGCAGCCCGCGAACTGGCCCGTCTGGAGCGCATCCCGCCGGCCGCTCCCGATTACCAGGTCACCCGAACCTATCTCGACTTGATCCTGGAACTGCCTTGGCGCAAAAGCACGCAGGACTCCCTCGATTTAGCCCGTGCCCGACAGGTGCTCGACGAGGATCACTACGACCTGACCGAAGTCAAAGAGCGCATCTTGGAACACTTGGCGGTCATGAAACTCAATCCCCAGGCCAAGGCACCGATCTTGTGCTTCGTGGGCCCCCCAGGCGTGGGAAAAACCTCGCTCGGCCAGTCGGTAGCACGAGCTCTGGGTCGGCGCTTCGAGCGTATGAGTCTCGGCGGCCTGCACGACGAAGCCGAGTTGCGCGGCCATCGGCGCACGTATATCGGTGCCATGCCCGGGCGGATCGTGCAGGCAATCCGCCGCGCCGGAGTCAACAATCCGGTCCTCATGCTCGACGAAGTGGACAAGCTGGGCCGCGATTTTCGCGGCGATCCGGCAGCGGCCCTCCTGGAAATCCTCGACCCGGCTCAGAACCACTCCTTCCGCGACAATTACCTCGATTTGCCTTTCGATTTGTCGCGGGTCTTCTTCATCACTACGGCCAACACACTCGATGCCATCCCACGGCCGCTGCTCGATCGGATGGAAGTGTTGCGTCTGCCGGGGTACAGCGAAGAGGAAAAGGTGCATATCGCGCGCCAGTATTTGATCCCGCGACAACTGGCTCAAGCGGGCATGACCGCAGAGCAATTGCAGATCCCGGACGAGACAGTGGCTCAGATTGTGCGCGGTTATACGCGCGAAGCCGGCGTCCGCGAATTGGAGCGCTGCTTGGCACGGATTGCGCGTAAAGTAGCCCGGCGCTTCGCCGAAGGTCATACCCAGCCGGTGCGGGTAACGCCTGCCGACCTAGCGGACTACCTGGGTCCGGAGCGCTTTTCCATCGAAAAGCAGCGCAAGCAATTGCCCCCAGGGGTGGCGGCGGGACTGGCCTGGACCGAGGCCGGAGGCGAGGTCCTGTATATCGAAGCCGCTTTACTCCCCGAAGGCGGCCAGCTGCGACTTACCGGCCAGCTCGGCGAAGTCATGCGCGAGTCGGCCAAGACCGCCCAGAGTTACCTCTGGGCCCACGGCAAAGAGTGGGGTATCTCCTCGGACCGCTTCCGGCGTTCGGGGTTGCATATCCATGTGCCAGCCGGAGCGGTTCCCAAGGACGGTCCTTCTGCCGGAGTGGCTATCGTGACCGCCCTAGCGTCGTTGTACAGCGGCCTACCGGTGGACAGCGAGACGGCTATGACCGGAGAAATTACGCTCAGCGGTCTGGTATTGCCGGTGGGCGGCATCCGCGAAAAGGTGCTTGCCGCGCGTCGGGCAGGTATCCGCAGGGTCATCCTGCCGCGCGACAACGCCAAAGACTTGCGCGATTTGCCCGACCATGTGCGCCAGGGGTTGGAGTTCGTTTTCGTGGATCGTATCGAGGAGGTCCTCCAGGCTGCTATTCCAGGCCTGGCTATGCGGGCCGAAGCAGTCCCAGCTGCCCGCTGAGGCACTTGGCAAGTAGAAAGGATTCCTCATGAGCCATTACTACCGACCAGGTTCCGCTTATCGGATACCTTGGGCGCTCTACGTGCCTACGCTGCTGGCATTGGCCATACTGGCAGGTATCTTGCTATGGCGTTTCTGGCTTTACGAGCCTCGACTTTTCGATCCCGATGCCCAGCCACGGGCGGTCACCGCGCGCGGCGATCTCGCCGCCGACGAAAAGGCTACCATCGAGCTGTTTCGTTCGGTTTCTCCCTGTGTCGTGCACATAGACAGCATTGTGGTGCAACACGACTTTTTCACTCTCGACCCGATCCGTATCCGCGAAGGGAGCGGTAGCGGCTTTATTTGGAGCGACGACGGCTATGTGGTGACCAATTACCACGTTATCGCTCGTGCCGACGAACCCCGGGTGATCCTTGCGGACCGCTCGGAATGGCCGGCACGCGTGGTCGGGGTCTATCCGCCTATGGACTTGGCCGTTTTGAAGATCAACGCTCCCAAAAGCAAGCTCAAGCCCATTCCGATCGGCACCTCCGGCGATTTACAAGTGGGTCAGAAGGCGTTTGCTATCGGCAATCCGTTCGGATTGGACCAGACGCTGACTATGGGGATCATCAGCGCCTTGGGCCGGGAATTGGAAAACCACTACACCGGCACCGTCATGAAAGGTTTGATCCAAACCGATGCGGCGATCAATCCTGGCAATTCCGGCGGTCCGCTGCTCGACAGCGCCGGCCGACTGATCGGGGTCAATACCGCTATCATCAGTCCCAGTGGCGCCAATGCCGGGATCGGCTTTGCCATTCCCGTGGATCAGGTCAATCGCATTGTGCCGCAGATCATTCGCCACGGTCGCTATCGCAAGCCTGGCCTGGGGGTGCAATTGGCACCGGATCAATGGGTGCAGGATCTGGGCCTGGAAGGAGCCATGATTCTGGAAGTGCTGCCAGGTAGTCCGGCGGAGCGTGCCGGGCTGCGTCCCCTGCGCCGGAGCCGTACCGGGCGCGTTTTGGGAGATATTATCGTCGCCGTGGATGACAACCCGGTGCGCAAGGTCGAGGATCTCTTGGCAGCACTGGACCATCGCAAAGCAGGCGACACCATCCGCTTGACCATCTTGCGCGACGGCGAAAAGATCACGGTCGAGGTGACGTTGGAAGAGATCGGTTGATCGCTGCCGGCAAGGCCCTTTGCCTAGGTACGGTACTTCTCGCCAAGCCAAAACCGGGGGCTCGCTCGAACCGAAACAGATGCCTTTGATGGACTCGGTCGGCTGGGATTTGGGCATCACAGGGAATCTCGTTCTTTTTTGCTCTCGGTCGTCGGACGGATATTAAAACATTTCGGCAGTTGACGGCTGCGCCGCCGATGGTGATGATGTACATTCGATAAAGAGGCATCCAGTTGACCGTCCGGAATGTGTAGGGCCGCATCGAGGAGAGGGGCACCATGCACGACAACCAGGCTCGACGGCTGGCGGAGAGCACATGTTTCCTGATCGCCCTGGGATTGGTGCTGGCAGTGGCGCTGCCGCTCTGGCAGTTCTTGCCGGATAGCGGCGCTTGGATCTTGACCAACGATCGTCTTTTGCGCTTGATGCTGGGGCCGGAGCAGGTGGCCTGCTATGTCTGTGCGCTGTGGGCGGCGCTCATCCTGATCGGCCGATTGCGCGAAGTCCAGCGCCAACGGCGTGCGTTTTCGCTCCGGCTTTTGCCCGACGAAGAAGGACTGCGCATTTTGCCCGAGGATGCAAGGCCGCTCCTCAGTCGAGTGGAGCAAATCGGCAATAGCAACGGTCCTTATTATCTGGCGCGTATGCTCAAGCTCGCGCTGCAGCGTTTCGCGCTCACTCGCTCGGCCCAGGACGCCAGCGACACCGTCCGCGCCCAGGCGGAGGTGGATCTGGGTCAATTGTCTGCCTCGATGGCCACGGTGCATTATCTCATCTGGGCGATACCGGCGATCGGCTTTATCGGCACAGTGCGTGGCATCGGCATGGCCCTGACGGTGGTTCCCTTGGCCGATATGCCCTTGGATGCTTTCTTGCAACAGGCCTCGGCGCATTTGGCGTTAGCTTTCGATACCACATTTGTCGCGCTGGTGCTCAGCCTGGTGGTCATGTTCTTGCTGCACAAGGTCCAGCGCGAAGAGGAGAGCCTGGTCTACGACAATCAGGCGTATTGCTTGGAGAAGCTGGTGAACCGTTTGTACGACCTAGGCCACGGCGAGTTCGTGCCGGACCGCGAAGTCCAGATCGAGCCCTGAGGATTCTCAGCCGCCGGCAAGCAGTAAGAAGGCAACTAGCGCGGCACCACGCCCTGTCGAGACCGAGGATGAAGGACTCCGGCGTGAAAGCAGTAGTTCTGGATATAGATCACGACCGCATCGAGGCGATGGGGGCCGATAGCCAGGGCAGGCTGGTACCCATTGCGTTGCAGGACGAGGCTTCGGAGTTGCCGTTGTGTGTGGCACTCGACCGGCGACGGCCTATAGCCGGACGGCAGGCACTGACGCTGGCCTACCAGGCTCCGCTAGCAGTATGTCGCGGTTTCTTGCCACTCTTGGGCACGACGGCACGCTGGGAGTACCAGCGGCATACGGTGTGTGCCGAGGACGCTCTGGAAATCGTCTTGAGGCAAGTGGCAGCTCGGTTGCCCCGCGCCAGTGCGGTAGTATTCGTGGTGCCGAGCTATTTGAGCGTGGACCAGATGCGCCGGGTAGTACGTATCGCCTCGCTGGCGGGAATAGATGCTAGTGCTCTTGCGACCCGTCCTCTGATTGTGGCGTTGGCGGGCATCGAGGGGAACGGCAGCCAAAATATCGTCGTGGATGCCGATGATTGGGCGCTGAGTTTCGTCGTGGTTCGAGCGCAGGCCGATGAAATCCGCCAGACGATGCGGGCGGTGGATCGCTGGTTGGGCCGGCGTATCTGGAAAGAGGCGGTCATTCGCTATGTGGCGGAGTGGTGCATCCGCATCAGCCGACGCGATCCGCGCGACTCGCCACTCGCTTATGGCATGTTGCAGGCGCAGGCGGAAAGCCTTTTGGACGCTGCCTGTGAAAACAAACGCGTCTTTCTGGAACTCCAATCCGAACTGTGGCTCCAGGCGCTCGATCTTTCGGGCGGGGATATCGCTCGCGCCTGCCATTACCTAGCAGGCATGGTGGTGCAGGATGTGCGTCGGCTAGAGCGGCGCGACGCCCGGCTGACCGATGCGGCAGTACTCCTGTCGCCTACGGCGGCGCAGTTGCCAGCTCTCGCCTCTGCCGTTTATGCCTGCGGCGAGGATCGGCCCCCGCCTACGGTACCGGCGCCCGTGCGGCTATTGGGCGCCGCCTTAGCCGTGGTGACCCGTGCGCAGCATGGTGCCAGCAGGCGCGTCTTTTATACGCGCTCTGTGCCCTTATGCCATCTGCCTTTGGGCGAGGGACTGGCCTAAATCTGAGGGCATCCCTTGAGGACCGCCGACCGCTTCGGCTGGGCATGCAGCAAAGGAGGAAGCGAACATGATCCGACGGCGAACAGTACCCAGCTTCGTCGGCTTGTCGCTTTTGGACGTATTGTGCTGTAGTTTGGGGGCCTTCATCTTTTTCATGCTCGTGGTCTATTGGGATCGCTGGCATCAGGCACGCGCCTACCGTGAGGCGGAGCATCGCGCACAGACTGCGAGCAGCCGATTGGCCACGACCCAGGAGGCCCTATCGGAGGCCTTTCGGCGGACTCAGCTTTTGGAAGAAGCCTTGGCCAGCAGTCAAGCCCAGCGGGCCGATTTGCTGTCCCGGTCGCACGCACAGAAAAAAGAGTTGGACCACCTGTACCATCGGCTGGCAAAAATCGAGGACGCTTTAGGGCAGGCGCGGCAGCAGATCGTGACGCAGACCAAGGAGTTGGGCAGTCAGAGCGACCGCATTCAGGAGCTTGTGCGCCAGGTGTCGGCGTTCCAAAAGGCACGGGCAGGGCTGGAAAAGGAGTTAGGGCAACTGGACGCACGCCATTTGGAAACCCTCCACCAACTCCAGCTCGTTACCGCTCAATGGCAACGCAGCGAAAGCCGGCTCGTTCAGGCTATGGAATCGTTGAGCCAGAGGGACCAGGCTGCGCTGTCGGCACGCGACCAGCTCCAGGCCCAAGAGAAGACCTTGGCGAGACTGCAAAGCCTGTTGGCCGAAAGACACAAGGAGCTGGTGCTGGCGCAACGCGAGCAGTCCGACATGCGTCGCCGGCTCGACCAGACTCTGGCCGAGTTGGCCGAAGTCCGCAGTCAGCAGCAGGCCCTGCGCAAAGCAGCGCACGCCGAAGACCGCTTCGCCGGTATCGAGCTGTCGGCGCGTCGTGCCCTCTTCCTCATAGACATTTCCGGCAGTATGGGATCGCTGGACAATAGCTATCCAGATAGCCGAAAATGGCCGACGGTGGTCACCACCATCTTACACGTCATGCGCAGTTTGCCACGTCTCGAACAGTACCAAGTGATCCTGTTCAATCACCAAATTCAGTACCTCCTGGGAGGCGCAGGGCAATGGCGTCCTTACGATCCTTCGAGTTCACCGGAACAGCTGGAAAAAGCGTTGCTGGCTGTCAAGCCGGATGGTACGACCAATTTGTATCGTGCCTTCGAAGAAGCCTTGAAGTATCGCGCACAGGGACTGGAGGCGGTGTATCTGTTTTCCGATGGACTACCGACCGATGGCCCGCTGCCCCCCGACGTCGAGCGCCAGAAAAGGCTCAGCGATGCTGAGAAGACGGTTTTGCTGACGCAGGAGACTTTGAAGTACATCCGCCGTCGGAATACAAATCCCACAGTGCCCATTCATGCGATAGGCTTTTATTGTGCCAGTGAAAACCTAGGCGCTTTTTTGTGGAGCGTGGCTCGGGACAGTGGCGGGAGTTTTGTCGGCATGAGTCGGCCTTGACAGGAGCGATCGGCACATGCGATGCCCTCGCTGTCATGTCGGTGTGCGTCCAGGCATGAGTCGCTGCCCGATGTGCGGGTATGACTTGGCTCGGACGCCGGCATCGGCACCTTCTTTTTGGTCGAAGTTGTTGGGCCTTTTTGGACGGCGTGGGGCAACCGAAGAAACGCACCCGATAGACAGGGAGGGTCCACAGGCAAGTGGCTCGGCCGAGCCGGAGCGAGACGAGCCTGGGCCGGAGATGCCCCAGCCGATCGCACAGACAGGGGGCGTATCGGGGGATCCCACTGGCTCTCCCGCCACCTTCGCCGCGGAGCGCCAAGCGCCTGTGCCTGCGCAGCCAACCAGACCAGGTGACTCGCCGGCAGTGCCGCCCGTGGTGCAGCCCCCGGTTTTCTCCCTCGCGGAAGCCGAACGCGGCTTGGCTGCCCGTGCCGAAGAAGAACAGGGCCGAACCGTTCGTATCGGCGGCCTGCGCATTAGCCAACAGCGCTTCGCTATCGCCTATTGCAATCCCCAGGGTCAATGGATACCTGTAGCGACACTATTTTTCGGGGAAATGGTTCTCGGACGTGACCTCGGCGGTCCTCTGGCCGACATCGAAACGCTGGCCGGCAAGCATGTCCGGTTGCTCGCGCAGGAAGACCATATCCTCGCCGAGGACCTGGGATCTCTCAATGGGTTGATGATCAAGCTCACTAGCCCAGTGAGGTTGTCGCCCGGCGTGCGGTTCCGGATCGGTAATCAGTTGATCGAGTTCCAAGCTGCGGCACCACAAAAAGCCCAGCCTCTACCCGCGCACGGCGAGCGTCTTTGGACCGGAACGCTCGACCGGCCCAACTGTTTGGCCGTTATCGGCGCTGACGGCACCGTGTGCTTTACCTATCCTTTGACACGCAGAGTTACTGTCATCGGGAGAGATCCAGAGCAGGCCGACCTGGCTTTTCCGCAAGACGAGTTGATCAGTAGACGACATGCTGCCGTTCGGCGTACCCAGGAAGAATGGCTTCTGGAAGATTTGAACAGTAGCAACGGGACCTATATCCAGCAGCCAGACAAATGCCGGCTACGCATAGGCGATCTCTTCCTCCTCGGGCAGGCTCTTTTCGGCATCACCGAGGCCAAGTGAGTGCGCCTTTCAAGAGGTATCTTCTTCCCTTTTTGTCCCTGCCGGTTTTTGCATCGGAGGCAGTCTGCGTCGCCCACGAAGTTCGGGTGAAACAATCACCGTCCAGGCGTGCAAGTTTTGCTTTGCCCAGTCGTTAATAGATCGGCAATGGACCGAGGCTAGCCAATCCGTTGGAAGGCTGACGCGGCAGTCTTGTAAGAGTCGCTTGCAGAGACTCGGTGCTAGTGCGCGTACGCCCAAAGTCATGGCGCGTCGAGCTGGCATCGCTCGTAAGCAAGCATTGCGGGAACCTAGGTGAGAAGTTCGGCAGGATAGGTAAGGAGGGAAAACAATGCGCAAGGTGTCTGTGCTTCTTTCGCTGGCCTTAGTACTGGGGACAGTTTTGGCAAGTACCGACCCAGCTCAGGCGGATCATCGTCATCGCCGGTTCAGTTTCGGCGTGGACCTGGGTGGTGCCTACTTTTATTACGAACGGGGGCCTGCCTGGAGTCCTTACTATTTCTCTCGGAGTTACGACATTATTTACCATCCGACTTCACTGCACTGGACGCCTGACATCGGCTGGCACACCCATGGCCATTATCACGTTGTGCCGCGGGATTACTTCTACGTGCGGCCCTACCGCCCCTATGGTTTTTGCCCATGGGATTATTGATGTGCAGGGGATTATTGATATCCTGCAGCCTGAGCTGATGCGGTTGGCAGGGCGTTGATGGAGCAAGTCGTTGATGCAGTAAGTAGATCGAGGATGTTTGCATTGTGACCGATCGGTTTGGGACGCCTGGCAGTGTCTGCTCCGACGATGCGTACGAGAAGAACGATCAAAAAGTGACCAGTTAGGAGCGGCAGCCAGGCGTTATTCTTTGCCGTGGAGGATCTTAGGCCAATATTTGTAAAGATCGAAGTGGGGATCGTTGTCGGCATCGTGACAGCGGCGGCAGCGGCTTTCCATCTGATTCAAATCCAGTCGCAAAGGGACATAATAGCGCGGGTCCCTGGGATTGGCGACATGGAAACTAGCTGGTCCGTGACAGTTTTCGCAGCCGTTGCCCACTAGATGGGGTGTCTTTTTGATGTCCACAAATCCGCCGGGGTGCTCGAAGCCCGTAGTGTGGCAGCGCAAGCAGTCCGGATCGTACTCGCTCCCCACGCTGGCGCCGGAGTGGGGCAAAGTGACGCGCGGCTGGCCGTATGTGACCAGACTGTCGTAGGCGTGACTGTGCCGCGAGCTTTCCCAGACTGCGTAAGCACGGGGGTGGCAATTCTTGCAGGCAGCCGCCCCCACGAAACGGGCTTCGGGAAACTCTTTTTGCAGCGGGTGTGCGGCACGCGGGTATTTCTCCAGTAGTTTTTCTTGGTAGATCCGCAACACATAATCTTTGAGCACTTCGCGTACGGGATTGTCTCGGGAAGGTTCGTAGGCTTCGTTGAGTGGTACCAGTTGGTACTCCCAGTGGCGCCCGTTGGCGTCGTGAAACAGGCCGACCAACGCCACATGACGGCCTTTATGGCCGATGCCGATAACGAGCGTCTTGCCGACGCGGTCCGCTACAGCAGAAGGCTCCTCGTAACCCCGGCAGACGACGATATCGAACCCGGGCACTCGCTCGGCGATCTGCTTGGCCTCTTCGACTTCGCCCTGGAATAACAGGACGCGTACGTTTACGCCCAGGCGAGCCCAATGGTCGAAAGCGGGTTGCACCGCAGCCTGGTAGTCATTGAGTCGGGGAATATCGAGGGTCGCGGGCAAGTCGCGGGCAGTGTGCGGGCTCAGCAAGCTTAGGTAGCCGACGAGCGGTTTGCTGGGAGCGGCGCACCCAGCGGTCAGACCTGCTCCGCTTGGGGCTGTCAAAACCCCCGCCAGCGAATGCATAAGGCACCACGCGATGGGTGGGCCGCAAGGCGCGTCCACGATCCAGGACTGGAGCAAGTTGGCGTCCTGTATGTCGGGGGCGACCAAGTTGCCGGCCAGATAGACTGGTGGCCGGTAATTCAAGCCTGTTACCGCAACTCGCTCCAAGTCGTGGAGCAATTCCGTGCGGCCGACGGCCACGGAGCAATAGCCGAGTATGTGCAGGGCCTGGAGGGCCGTTTCGAAACGCATACGCGACTGGATGTCGGTGCTCGTTGGCGGCAAGTCGCCCAGATCGGCAGCCGAGACCGGCCAGCCGCGCAGTCGCACTTCGCGCAATAGCTCGGCACGTCGTTCCAAACCGCCTAGCTGGGGACGGGAACATCCGCACGGCTGCAGATATCCATGTGTCATGCCGGTCACAAACAGCACCAAGTCCGGTTCGGGGAGGTTGGGAAAAAGTTTCGCCCGAGGGGGGACCGAAGGCTCGCTCTGTCGCGACGCAGCGATCGGCTTGCGCTCGAACTGGTCGTTGCTCCGCAAGCCGATGTAGGCCACACCGACCGACAGAGCTGCCCATAAAGTTATCGTGGCCGCGGCCAAGGCCAGCCGCGCGGCGCCGGGTACCATCGTTAGCTCCTCTTGCGCGGTGGCACCAGACGGGTCAGGATTTCAATACGCAGCCCGTTGGGAAAACGCTCATCGTTGACGGAGAAGGTAGCCACGAAACGCAGTTCCCGGAAAGGATGGTTTCCCAGCTGCTCTTGTCTGGGCTTCCAGGTGAGACGGAGGATACCCTCTTCTTTAGGCGCCTTCATGAGTGCTTTTTGCCGCGGCAAAAGAGGTGTGCCATCGAGGGTTACTTCGTGCATACAGCCGCAGCTGGTCTCGGTCAGGCCAATTTCCAGAGGGTGGTCGCCATCGTTGATGAAATGAAATTCCACGGAGTGGTCGCGTTCGACTTCGCTATCGCCGGCGTCTTTGATAATGGCATTGCCTGCGAGCGCGTAATCGAAAAAGCGAATACGCGGCACGGGCGTGACCGTCATGATGGCATTGCCGGCGGGGGCAAAACGTTTGGTGGCCCCGGTAGAATTCGGCGCCGGATTTTTAGGCTCCAAAGTTTGCGAAGCGCCCGGCTCGATGTAGAGGCTGACATAAGTGAGTGCGGCACTGAGGATTATGATGCACACCGATACAGCGATCCAGAATCTCATGGCTGCGCTCCCGTGGTGGCAACGTCCTGGGTCCGCCCGGCCTCGGAATAGCGTACTCGCGTGTGATACATGGCCACCAAACTTTTGCACAAGCTCTCTTCTACTGTACGCAGCTCGTTCAAGGTGAGGTTGCTTTCGTCGAACTGACCGTCGAGCAGTCGTTTTTGTAAAAGGTCATGGACCAAGCGGCGCAGGCTGCTAGGCGACCGATCGGGTAAGCTGCGCGCTGCACTTTCGACAGCGTCGGCTAACATCACCACGGCTATTTCTTTGGTTTGCGGCTTGGGACCAGGATAGCGGAAAGACGCCTCCAATTCGGTCGCTGAGTTGCCGTTTTCCAAGTTCTTGATCGCTTCGCGATAGAAAAATTCCACCAAACTTGTGCCGTGATGTTGCTGGATGAAGTCAATGACCGCTTGAGGCAGCCGATATTGTCTGGCTAGCTCTACGCCGTCTTTGACGTGGCCGATAAGGATGAGCGTGCTCATGGCAGGCGCCAGTCCTTCGTGGGGATTCTCACCTTGTTGATTTTCGACGAAGTATTGAGGTTTGAGCATCTTGCCGACGTCATGGAAGCAAGCGCCTACGCGGGCCAGCAAGCTGTTGGCGCCGATAGCCTCGGCGGCAGATTCGGCCAAAGTGGCTACTGTCATACTGTGTGCGTAAGTTCCCTGGGCCCGCCGCACCAGCTCGCGCAGAAGCGGATGATTCACATCCGACAACTCCAGCAGAGTCATATCGGTGACTATGCCAAAGGCGCGCTCCAGCAGGGGAAGCAGCGCGAACACGAACAGACTGGACAGCATTCCCAGCAAAAAGCGGCGCAGCGCATCGTACCCCACAAAGGACCATGTTTGTTCTTGCAGCATTCCCACGGCGGCAGTGGCCAAGGCATAGGCCAGTCCAGCATAAAGGCCCACGTGCACGAGACGCGATCGCGTGCGGATGTTGCGCGCCATCAAAATGGTCACTGTCAGACCGGCTATGATGATCAAGAATTGCGATCCGGTGTCGGTGCCCAGCGATACGGCAGTCGCCGGCGCCATCAGGTAGGAGCAGACCATGGCCAAGGGCTGATCGTAAACGATGGCGATCAGTAAAGCGCCTACCGTCAGGGGACCAATGGCCGCATAGAGCGGCTCACGATGGACCACCAATGCCAGGCACAGACTGATCACTATCAATGACGCCAGGCCGATGAGCCGCTGTGGGTTTTCCATGACCCGCGGATAAAAGCGCCACAGAAAAAGCGCCAGGAAACTACCTAACAAGACAAAAAGAATGGTCATCGCCGCGTAACGCTTGATGTGGTCCAGAGGCGTCAATGTGTCCAAGTAATGCTGATGCTCTTCGCGCAAAAGCGCCAGGTCCTTTTCGTCCAGTGGCTTGCCTTGCTCTACGAGTGGCGTACCCTTGCGGAACACCTTTTTTTCGGGCAGTACCGAGTTCCTGGCTTTTTCTCTGGCTTGATTGGTGCGTTCCTCGTCGTATGTCAGTGTGCCCACCAGCCGGCTGGGCCAGTTCTTGCCATCGCCTAGAACAAGACGATAAGCCACCTGCGTCCAGCGTTCTTGTTTGAAAGCGCGGGCAAATTGCAGATACAACGGGCCTTTTTCGGAGGCTGATTTGCCCACCAGCCGGGAGCGGGCGACTTGTTCCAGCAGCACCGTTTTTTCGGTTCCGTCGGGAAGCAACACAGTGACGCGAGAGGTCTGGCGCACTGCTTCGGGTAGCTCCTTGTCGTCGTCCAGCACGCCGATGTCTAGGAGATCTGCGAAGGCATTTTCTATTCGCAGACGCAGGTCATCGTCACTTTTGATCGGGTATTGTGTCTCGATGGAGGAAAGGACTGCGGTCGCGCTGGCAGCAGTGCCGACAGAAAGAGGCACTGGCTGCACAGTCAGCCAGGAGACGACTTCCTGAGCAGTAGGCGCGAACAAGCTGCCTAGATCACGCAATTCCTGCTCGCTCAGCGCCCAATAGCGTACGGTTGCCGGATCGAGAGGACCGGGGGTGCCGCTGCGGGCAGCTCGGAAAAGCTGAGTGAGCCTGTCACGCAACTCCTGAAGCGAAGAGGGATTATGACGCAGGATCGGATATACTGCCGCAGCCGCTCGCTCGCTCCTTTGCTGGGTCGCCTGCTCGTCTAACGTAGTAAAATCCACCTTGGCGCGTATTTCGCGGTCAAACCGTTGTCCCTTCCGGTAGGCAAAAGGTGGCCCCCAATATCCACAAGAGGCATAAGCGAAAAGGCTTGTAAGAACTAGTGAGACCAGGCCTACCGCCAGTCGGTAGTCCAGTAAAAGTGCCGTCCACGCTGAGCCGGCCTCGGCCTTTGCTAGACGCCCGCGGCGTTGCTTTTGCTGCCAACCTTCAACCCAACTTCGCCTGCTAGCAGGGCCTGACATAATGTTTTGCCTGTATTAAAAGCCACACGCCGAGGGCCGGCGATGCGAAGTTTTTATCCATTCCGGCTATTTTGACCATTTTTCGGGAACCGGCGCCTCTAGTCGGTGTCGTTCCTTGGTCAGTTACAATATTCGCCGGCGACGGTGCGTAGCAACATGGACGGTCTAGTGCTTTTTGCTCGCTGTCTCGTCTTCGTACGCCTTGACAATTTGCTGAACCAGCGGATGGCGCACGATATCTTTTTCGCTCAGGTGCACAATGGCAATATGTTCTAGATTGCGCAAGCGGTGAATAGCATCGGTCAAACCGCTGCGCACCTGTTTGGGGAGGTCAACCTGGGTAATGTCGCCAGTTACGATTATTTTTGATCCCATGCCCAAACGTGTCAAGAACATTCGCATCTGCGGGACGGTGGTGTTCTGGCCTTCGTCGAGGATGATCACGGCCTGATTGAGAGTGCGGCCCCGCATGTACGCCAGGGGGCATATTTCGATCAAGTCATTTTCCATATAGCGCTTAACTTGTTCTGGCGGCATCATATCTTCGAGCGCGTCCAGGAGGGGGCGCAAATAGGGATTGACCTTGGCGGCGATATCGCCCGGGAGGTAGCCGAGTTTTTCCCCAGCTTCGACCGCTGGGCGGCACAGGACAATACGCTTGCTCAGTCCCTGACGCAAGGTGCTGACGGCATAAGCGACTGCCAGATACGTCTTGCCGGTGCCTGCCGGTCCCACACAAAGGGTGACATCGTTTTCGGTCATGGCACGTAGATAGCGCGCCTGGCCGTCGGTCCGGGGCAGCACAGCACGTCCTGGACCGCCCAGCACAGGCTCGTGCCTTTCCAGACCGACGCCACGCTGGACCAAGTCGAGCACCGTTTGCACGTCGCGTGCCGTCAAGGGTCCCTGCCGCGCCATTTGTTTGAGCTGCTCAAAGACGCGCTCGGCGTATTGCACTTGCTGGTCTGAGCCTTCGATGTGGACGACGTGGTCCCTCGGCATGGCGCGCACGCCCAGAGCCTCGCGCACGGCTTTGAGATGCTGGTCCCGCGTGCCCAGTACCCGGAGCGTTTCTTCTCGGTCGGCAAAGATTACCGATGCTTTGGCCATGCTCCTAGCAATTCGTTCCCCGTATCCAGGCCCGTCCGCTGCTCGCTCGGACACCAGTTATTTGAGCGATCTGTGCCCACGCGCATTGGCGCCGTCCGTGACTCCTATAGTCAAGCATAGGTCCCGGCGAGGGTATTTCCAGCGGTCCAGCCCATCCGGTTTAGGCATGCGCCTGTGCGCCGCAAGCTTCGCTGCCAAGCTATACAAGTCTCTGGCCTTACGCTGTTCGCTCCGTTCTGCTACCTGCACGCGTGTATGCGTCCACTGCGCATGCCATGTGCGCACAGGGGCTCGTGCCGAATCCGTAGGGTCTTGCATCTTTCGAGCTTGTTGACACAATAATCGAGTCCCGCCTGACAAAAGTACGTGCCTGCCCGATGCCAATTGCAAGTGCCGTGGCACTGGGGCGCACAGGATCGGGGCGCCACAAGCCAGGCGGACACGTTACGACACCGCTGGAGCAGCAAGTGCAGGTGCAAACATTGCAGCAGTTGACGATCGAGTCAGGAGGTAGCGCTGTGACGCCGAGCATATGCACAAGCCGAGCATATCTACGACCTGGCATTAACGGGACAGTCAGTAGGCACGCCCTTGGGCTTTTAGCAGTGGGGCTTTTCTTGGTAAGCACGGCGCTCTCGGAACAACGTCCCAGTACGCCGCGGGCTCTTTTCAACGGTCGTGACCTGAGCGGCTGGAAGGTTTATCGGGGAGACAGCAAGGTGTGGGGCGTAGATCAGGGACTTCTTTATTGTTCCGGTTCGGGCGGCGGCTGGCTCATGAGCGAGGAGGAGTTCGCTGATTTCGAGCTTTGGCTGGACTACCGTATGCCGCGCATGGGAAACAGCGGCATCGCGTTGCGTGCGCCCCTCGAAGGGGATCCAGCCTACGCAGGTATGGAAATCCAGCTGCTGGACGACGACAACTGGCCAGGGCTGCGACCGGAGCAATACTGCGGTTCCATTTACGACGTGGTGCCGGCCAAGCGTGGTGCGATCCGTCCGGCTGGTCAGTGGAACCACGTGCGCATCCTCGCCAAGGGCCGGAACATTCAGGTCGAAATCAACGGACAGCTCGTCGTTCATGCCGACCTGGAGCGATACAAGGACCGCGTGCACGACGGTCCCGCCAACAAAAAGCGTGGCCATCCAGGCCTGGCACGCGCTCGGGGCCACATCGGGTTGCAAAGCTACAACTATCGTGTGGATTTCAAGGATATTCGTGTTCGTACCCTGCCTTAGGCCTTTGCCGGCGCCGGGTACCGGCGTAGTGTTTCGAGGACGCACGAAAAAGGACACGTAGCACTATGAGAGGTTTACGCGCCTTGTGGCCGGCGGCGGCGACGCTACTGGTTGCTCTGTCGGTTCAGGCTCGGGACGAGACCGCCAGGCGTTTTCTGACCGGCAGCGAAGCCGCAGCCCGTATGACGGTGCCGCCGGGATTTCGGGTCAAGTGTTTCGCCAGCGAGCCCGAGGTTATCAACCCGCTAGGGATAGACTTCGATCATCGGGGTCGGGTGTATGTCTTGGAGTGTCTGAGTTATCCGCAAAAGTTGCCGTCTGGTCGCGGGCGGGATCGCATTCGTATCTTCGAGGACACAGACGGTGACGGGATAGCCGACAAGGTGACCACTTTTGCCGAAGGCCTCAACCTGGCGACGGGGATTGCAGTAGGTTTCGGAGGCGTTTTTGTCGGGGAGGCGCCCGAGCTGGTGTTTTTACAGGACACGGATGGCGACGACCGTGCCGACAAACGTACGGTCTTGCTCGACGGTTGGGGCTACCACGATACCCACGAAACGCTCAACAGTTTCCAATGGGGCCCGGACGGGTGGCTTTACGGGTGCCACGGAGTGTTTACGCACTCGCGTGTGGGGCCTCCCGGCACCCCGGATCATAAGCGGGTCGCTTTCAGTGCGGCCCTCTGGCGCTATCACCCGTTGACCAGGCACTTCGAAGTTTTCGCCGAGGGGACCAGCAACCCTTGGGGCTGGGACTACGACGCTTATGGGTCGGCCTTTCTGACCGCATGCGTGATCCCGCATCTGTACCATATGATCCCAGGCGGTTTATACGTGCGCCAGGCTGGACAAAACCGCAATCCTTATGCATACGGGGAAATCTCTTGGATTTGCGATCACGTACACTACTTCGGTCCGACGCCTCACGGCGGCAACAAAGATCCGCGCAGTCTCGATTTGGGCGGCGGCCATGCCCACGCCGCGTGCTTGATTTACCAGGGAAACGCCTTCCCGCAAAAGTGGCACGGCCGGGTCTTCATGAGCAACATCCACGGCAGTCGCATCAATACCGACATCCTGGAACGCCGCGGCTCCACGTTCGTAGGCAGGCATGGCGAGGATTTTCTGGTCGCCAACGATCCGAATTTTCGCGTCATCCAATTGCGTACCGGTCCGGACGGGTCGGTTTTTATGACCGACTGGTACGACCCGCAGATCTGCCACAATACCGATCCGACTATCTGGGATCGGCAACATGGCAGGGTGTACAAAGTCGAGTACGGGCAGACCCCGAGGGTGCGTGTAGGGGATCTGAGCCGTATCCCGTCGGCGCAACTGGTCAAGCTGCTCGAGCACGACAATGCGTGGTGGTGGCGCAAGGCGCTGCTCATTTTGCAAGAGCGGCAGGACCGGTCGGTGGCCCCTGAGCTGCGACGTTTGCTCTTCGACGGCGCAGACGAAAAAGTTGCCCTGCGGGCACTGTGGGCGCTGCATAACACGGGAGCGTTGGATAAGCCGACATGGGACAAGGCCTTGGATGCGCCGGCGCCCTGGGTGCGTGCCTGGGCGGTGCGTCTGCTGGCAGATCGCGCCGACCCGCCGCCGCACACCACTGTGGATCGGCTTGTGCACTTGGCGCGCTCCGACCGTTCGGCAGACGTACGCCTACAATTGGCTTGCGCTGCCCAGAAATGGCGCGCCTACTCCTTTTGCTTGCCCCTTGTCGAGACCCTGGCTACACGGCAGGAAGATAGCGAAGACCCGGTGATCCCGTTGATGATTTGGCTCGCCTTGGAGCCGCACGTGGTGCAAAAGCCACAAGCGGTGTGCACCTGGCTCGTAAGTGCTGCGGGGCACAACGCATTGGTTCGACGGCATCTCGTGTGGCGGGTGGCTCGCCGGCTTGTCGAAAGCCAGGACCGAGCACTGCTCAGCGAAAGTGTGATGCTGGCCGGTCGCTTGCCCGATGCCCACGTGCGTGCCCAGGCACTGGAAGGCATGTTGCAGGGATTGCGTGGCCGGCGCGTAGATCCCCCGGCCCAGTGGGCCGAGGCCCGGCGCGTCTTGGCTAGCTCGACGGGACCCGACCGTGCACTGGCTGTGCGGCTAGGTGTGCATTTCGGCGATGCCGAAGCCATCGAGACCATGCTGCATCTCGTGGCCGACGCGCGTACGCCGCTGGGTGCGCGCCTGGAAGCGCTGGACGCGATCGGCCTGGCACGTCCTCGAGAAGGGGTTGACATACTGCGTCGGCTCGTCTTGCAGCCGTCAACTCCGTTGGCCCTAAAACAGCGTGCCGTACGCACACTGGGGACTTACGAAGAGCCAGGACTTTTCGCCGATATCTTGGCTCAGTGGAGCCGGCTGGAACCGGCGTTGCGCAAAGATGCGATCCAGGTCCTGACTACCCGTCGCGCCTGGTCCCAGGAGCTTCTCGAGGCGGTACGCTCGGGCAGCGTGGACCGCACAGAACTCACCGAAAACGATGTGCGTCGGATCCTTGCCTTGCGCGACGACTCGTTGACCCGGCTGGCGACCGAAGTCTGGGGTGCACTGCGCGAACAAACACCGCAAAAGGTCGCCGAGCAATTGGCGCGGCTCAGGCAGCTACTGGCCGAATTGCCCGGAGACCGGCAAGCGGGTCGTGCCGTGTTCGAAAAGCATTGCGCCGTCTGCCATAAGCTCTTCGGCAACGGGCATGAGGTAGGTCCCGATTTGACCGGCGCCAACCGTCGCGATCCAGAATATTTGCTCACCAACATCCTCGACCCCAACCGCGTGGTCGGCCGCGACTATTTTACGGCGGTCGTGGTGGACAAATCCGGACGGGTCGCGACCGGGCTGGTAGTCGAACAAAACGAGCGCCGGGTTGTTCTCAAGGGAGAAAACGCCCACCTCACCTCCATTTCCCGCGAAGAGATCGAGGACATGCGCATCGAGCAAAGATCCCTGATGCCAGAAGGCTTGCCGCAGAACATGACCGAGGGCCAGTTTCGCGACCTAATCGCTTACCTGCTCGAAGAGCCTTATTTGACGCGCGGCCTAGTTGCCGGTCCCTTCAAAATGGCTTTGGACTCGACGGCGCCCGTAGAGCAGGCTGCCGATCCTTTGCGCGTGCCCGGCGTCGTGTGGAAGCCTTTCCGCCTGGGAGTCATCGGTACAGTGGATATGGAGCGACTGGGCGTGCTGGCTCCCCCTACCGATAGCACGGCGTATGTTTATTACGAAGTGGATGCCCCGCGCGCGCTCAGTACGCTTCTGGAGGTAGCCGCGGACGAAGATGTCAAAGTGTGGCTCAACGGCCAGCTTGTCCATCGGCGACCCCATGCGTTCGAGCCGGCACGTATTACCGTGTCCCTCCAGGCAGGGACCAACCGGCTGTTGTTCAAAGTGCACAATATTTACGGCCCGTCCTGGCTGCGCGCGCGTCTGGGAGATCCGGAGCGAAACCTGACGGTGCGCGAGTTGGTGCCGCCCGCGCCGGCTGCCCCTGGCCAGCGCTGAAGTCTTGCCCTTCGAGAATGACGAAGTGCGGCGGTGCGCGGTCGGACTTGTGGCAGGCTGTCGTTGACCCAGCGCTGCGACACGGTGGAGATCGTCTACCGAGCGCGCGGAGGCAGTCGCGCCAAACGCATTGCCGCTTCCATCTGCGTCGGATCGCGTGCCAGGGCGCGCTCGTAGAGTTGCCGCGCCCGGTCCGGATAACGGTAACGTTCGTACAGGATGCCTAGCTCGATAAGGGCGCGCACGTTGCCCGGGTCGAGTTGGAGCGCATGTTGGAGCACTGCCTGGGCTGCTGGCAAATCTCCGCGCTGACGGAGGAGCCAGCCGTACTGTGCCTGGGCGTCGGCCGAGTCGGGATGGGCGCGTACCCAGGAAACGATCAACTGCTCGGCTTCGTCGCTGCGTCCCTGGCTCCACAGCAAGATCGCCAGGCCATGACGCGCAGGCGTCAGATCGGGCACTTTCTCCAGAGCCTGCCTGTACGCATGCTCGGCGGTGGGCAGATCTCCCAAATAATGTGCCGCCGTCGCGTAGTTGTACCAGCTGACTGCTTGCTCCGCATCGAGTGCCAAGGCCAGTCGAAATTGTTCCTGCGCCAGCCCAGGCTGGCCGCGGTGCAGCAATGCCACCCCGTCGTGGTTGAGCTGATAGACCCGCTGGTACAACGAAGGACCGCAACCGGTCAGTGCGCTGATGGCTACCGCAGCGCCGACGAGTGCCGGCACCGACGCCGAACATGGTCGGCGCGCCGGACCGGTCGTACGGCTCGTGACCGCGTTCGAAGCGCACCGGCAGCGGTCGGGCTCGTGTGTGCCGGAGCGCCGGCGGCTGAAGCATATCCACGGCCAGCCACCCATGGCGCTTACCTCTCATGCCCAAGGTCGGACGCGTCAGCGGCTCGGTCGGTGTGCGAGCCGATCGTCCTAGCTTGCTGTGCACACTTCAAAGCTTGTCTTAGCTTGTGCAGGTGCCTGTGCTGCCGGCGACAACGTTTTTCCAGTGCACTCAGCCGATGGAGCAAATGATCCATCAGACCGATGGCTTCTAGCGCTTTCTGCATGCACTCCACCAGATTGCGATTGAAAGCCGATTGCTGATGGGCCAGGACGTCCACATAGGCGCGTTTGAAATTGTTCAGTAGCTTGTACTTGATCCATCGTTTGAGGGGGGCCAAGCGGCCGAGGGTGACGTCGCGATACTCGTCCGGCAAACAGGCGCGTGCAGCCGCCTCGGCCAGATGCCGTCGGGCTGCGTCCAGCCAGTGATTGTCCGCCAGACTCGGGCACATGTGCGCGGGGCCATCGTGTGCACGAATCTCGATATCCACGGAGGTGGGCTGGCACTCGACAACGAGCGGTTCGGGTACCGAAACGTCCGCAGTCAGACGATACGGCCCCGGGTCTTTTAGGTTCGGAAGGGGGACGGCCACGGTCAGCGAGTCGTGCGGCGCCAAAAGTCGGGGCAGAAGAACTTGCCCACTCGCCACGCGACTGCCCGTGGCCGAACACGACAGTGCCCAGTTCACGACAGCTCGGGCAGGCCCCCGATCCGGGCAGGCAACCTGGCCGGTGTTTTCCAGCCTGAGCATGCAGACGATAGGCTCGCCTGGCACAGCGGCGAGTTGCGCAACGACCGGACTGAGCCGCAGGACGATGGCTTTCTGTGGCAAGTTGGGTTGCGTCTGGGCCAGTTCCACCCAGCGTCGCTGCACTTCATCCGCGCGGAACTGTAACGCACGCTCTTTTCCTTTGGCGCTCATAAGCTCCGACCAGGTATGGCGCAGTGCCAAGATCGGCCCCAACACGTGCGCACCGAACGACTCACGATCGGCGAAGTGCTTGCCCACGTAGTCCATTCCTTGCCGGCCCAAGTTCCGGCGCCAGGCTGCGTCGTGCCACAGTCTGTGCAAGGTAGCCACGAATTGCTGCCGTGTCGAGAGCAGTTGGACACCGGCGCCGCCCGCGGCGTGTTCGCGCATCACCGCGCACTCTGCATCGGCTATCACCGGCACACCCTGGGCCAGGGCCTCGAGAGTCGCCAGCGACAGCGACTCATAGCGCGACAACTGCACCAGGGCCTCGGCCCCCGCCAGCAGATCGCGCTTGTCCTTTTCGGGTACAAAGCCGAGAAAATGCAGCCCCTGGTCGTGCCCACTAGAGACGAGGCAAGACGGGCGGTCGCCTATGAAGACAAAATGGTATCCTTCGGCATGTTCCCGACGATAGTCTCGGACCCAATCCAGGAGCCGGTCGCACCCTTTCTCGGCACTGATGCGACCGCAGTAGAGAACATAGCGCGACCCGATACGCCGACAGCCGGCTGCGCCGTCCCCCGGGATCGTCGCTATGCAGGTGCCCACCACGGCCGTGTTGGGATGATTGAGTCCCAAACGCTCAGTCGCGAAGTCTTTTTCCGTGCGACTGTGAAACAGGAATCCGCCTACGCAGGCATAGGCTTCGAGCCACACAGGGAGATAAGCGAGCGGCTCGTCGTGGAAGCAGGGCACGATCAGGACACGCTCGCCGAATTCGCGAGCGATGTCGTAGGTAAGCCCCGACAAATACGGTCCGACGATTAGGGCGTCCCATAGGTTTCGCTCGGCTGCCAAAGCTTGCACCAACTGCTGGGAACGCAAGGAGTTTTGCAGATAGAGAGCGATCCACGATCGAGGCGTGTGCACGCCGAGCTGGGCGATTTTTTCCAACGCCTGGAGGTAGCAACGCTGGTCTATTGGATCCACGGGGAAACGCCGAACAGATAGGGCGCCGACCTGCTCGGTGGTGGGGGCCAGATCGTTGGCAGGGTGTGCCGGATCCAGTGCGCAGGTAGTCAAAACGTCCACCTGCAGGCCGCGATCGGCCAAGGCATGAGCCATCAGGAGCAGGGACCTTTCGGCGCCGCCGGCACAAGCGGGCCCCCAACGCGGGGTGATCACGGCTACGCGCAACGGTGCCGTATGCCCCTTTTGCGTCTTGAGTCGCACGCCCGGCGAAAGGGGCCGCTGCGACAAGACACTGCGCAGCATCCTGGCTAAGTCGGCTGGATCGTCTGGGGTAAAGCTCAAGCCTGCGTCCCCGAGCGTTTCCGGCAAAGCACCTGCTCGGGCAACGACAACGGGCAGACCGCGCTGCATTGCCTCCACTACCGGCACGCCGAAGCCCTCGTGCCGCGAAGGCATTACCAAGACCCGGGCACGTGCATACCAGGCTTGCAATTGGGAGGCACTCACGTGCCCTGTAAAGTGGACCGCCTCGGCTTGGCCCAGTGTCTCGGCCAACTCTTCGAGTTCCATGCGCACGCCGGCGTAAATATCTTGGCAGTCGCCGACTATGGTCAAGCGCACCTGAGGTTCCTGAGGACCCAACAGGGCCAAAGCGCGGATGAGAGTATCCAGTCCCTTGTTGCGGGCAACTCGGCCCACAAAAAGAATCACCGCCGGCTGATTGGACAGTTCGTTCACATGGCAACTCGGTCCGTCGCGCTCGGCCGAGGACGCAAAGTGCACCTGTTCATGGAGTTGTGCATCGGACTGTGCCCTGTAAGACCCCGGCGTGACTGGATCCCTAGCACCGTGGCAGGGCGCAACATAGCAGGGGATCACTTGGATACGGGCTGCGACTCCAGGTACCGCATCGCTGAGTTCTCGCGCCGTGAAGCGACTGTGGACAACTATGGCGTCTGCCCAGGTGCAGATACTGCGCCGATCGGCGCTGGCCCGTAGGGCTTCCTTTTGCCCAGCCAGGGCATACTCCGCTGGCGTGACGCCGTGGTAATCGAGGACAATGGTTTTCCCCTGGGTGGCCCATAAGGGGAGCCAGTCGAGGAGGGAATAATCTAGGCCGTACTCGGCGACGATAAGATCGGCACGCTCTATCAACGCCCGTAAACGGTCGGCCCGGGCCAGCTTTTTGCCATCCACCTCGAAGGCCAGCGGAGCGACGAGTGGATGCAATCGCACCTGCGACTCGACGCAAACCGTTACCTCCCATCCGGCTTGGAGCAGGGCCTGCACTTTGCCAGCCAGATGATTACCGATGGCATCGCCGTGACAGGCACTGTGACTGAGAAACACTGCCCGCATATGCTTCAGGCTCCGTCCCGATTGGGCGCCTCCCTGCCCAGGCATGCGGCACCTTGATCCTGCCGCGCCCAATTGGATTGTCGCGCGTAGCGTTCAGCGGCATCCGTGGGCGTCTCGTCGAGGTTCTTGCCGTCGTCCTTGGGCCCGAACCGACCGGCCCGATGCCCGCCAGCCTCCTTGTGGCGACCTGCCCCCTGTTTGCCCCAGGACTTACAAGATACGATTCTGGCACTTTTCGCGGCACCGGCGCAAGTTACGAGGCGGCCGTAGCGCTGGCACGTTTCAAATGTCCCTGCCGCACCAAAAGCTCGGCAATTTGCACAGCGTTGGTAGCTGCCCCCTTGCGCAGATTGTCCGCCACGACCCAAAGACTCAGCCCATAGGGTACGGTCAGGTCGCGGCGGATCCGGCCGACGAATACTTCGTCCCGACCGGCTACGTAAAGGGGCAACGGCACTTGCCCCTGAGCGTAGTCGTCGAGCACGACGATGCCCGGCGCGCGCTCCAAAGCGGCCCGTGCCTGCTCCACGCTGATCGGACGGCAAAACTCCACATGAATAGCCTCGGCGTGGCCGATGCGGACCGGGACCCGTACCGTCGTCGGTGACACCAAAATGCTGCCGTCTTCCAGGATCTTGCGGGTTTCCCGCATCATCTTCCATTCTTCTTCGCTGTATCCGTCCTCGCCGAGCTTCCAGTCGTGGGGCAGCACGTTTCCTGCCAGTCGGTCGGCATGTGCCTGCGGCGGTGGGATCGGTTCGCCTCGGCCCAAAGCCTGCATTTGCACATCCAATTCGTGCAGGCCTTTGGCACCTTTGCCGGAGGAGGCCTGATAGGTGCAGACGACTATGCGCCGGATGCGTGCCAGGTCGTGCAATGGCTTGAGGGCCACGACCATCTGGATGGTCGAGCAATTGGGGTTGGCGACGATTCCTTTGGGGATGCGTTGCAGCGCCTGCGGATTGACTTCGGGGACGACCAAGGGCACGTCCGGGTCCATGCGCCAGGCGCTGGAATTGTCTATGACCAATGCCCCCAGTTGCGCCGCCACGGGACTCCATTGCTTGCTGACTGCCGCCGGCGTGCTGGAAAGCACCAGGTCCAGATCGGCCAGCGCTTCTTGGCAAAGAGGTTCCACCGCATACTGTCGGCCACGAAAACTCACCGTTCTCCCGACACTGCGCTGCGAAGCCAAAAAGCGTAGCTCGGCGACGGGAAAATCCCTTTCTTCGAGCAGCCGGCGCATCAGTTCCCCGACGGCTCCGGTCGCTCCCACGATGGCCATGCGGTACATGTTCGTCCGTCTCCCCAGGTAGGTCGCTCGTTGCTCGACGTGCCCCGGCCATGCCGCAACCGGGGGTCCCCAAGGCAGTCTAGAGCGATCACTGCCCCGCGCCCGCAGGTGCGTCCTGGGACGCTGGTCGCGACCATACACCACAAGCCAGTCTGTAAACGTTTACGCAACATCGAGCAGCCTGGCAAGGGCAGCTACCCACCCCACGTAGAACTTCTTGCCCAGGTGCTTGCCGACACGTGTCGGCCGGAGTGTCCTCGGGCGCTCCCAGCGAGGATCCTCCGGCACAGAGCGCAACGCCTTCATCCTTGGCTCGGCAAGCGCGCAGCCGGCGACAAGGTATCACGATCGGCGACCGCCAGATATCGTAGACGCTGAAGCCCATGGTGAGCGGGAATTTCGCAACTGCGACCGATGTGCGATACGCTGGGCGCGGCCTACAATGGTTGCAGTGAACAGCCCCGGCGGAGTGGCACACGAGAGACGAGAACACCTTGGGCGACCTATGCTTGGGACAGTGGCATCGCGACGTGGGCAGCCCACGCGACGGCTCGCGGCAGGGCAGGAACCACCTCGGCTAGCGCGCGTCGTGGCGGTGATGCCCGCCTACAACGCCGAACGCACTTTGCCGGCAACGATCGCTGACATCCCCCTTGGCTCGGTGGACGAGATCGTCTTGGTGGACGATGGCAGTACCGATCGCACAGTCGAGGTGGCGCGGCACCTGGGATTGACGGTCATTTGTCACAGTCGCAATAGAGGCTACGGCGCCAACCAGAAAACCTGCTATCGCTATGCCCTCGAGCACGGAGCCGACATCGTGGTCATGATCCACCCCGACTACCAGTACGATAGCCGTTTGATTCCGCACGCCGTGGCCTTTATCGAGTTGGGTATCTGCGACGTCGTCTTGGGATCGCGCATCCGCTCGCGACGCGAGGCGCTGGCCGGGGGAATGCCTTGGTGGAAATACGTCAGCAATCGCTTGTTGACGGTGATCGAAAACGTCGCCTTGGGGCAAAACTTGGGCGATTTCCACAGTGGCTTCCGCGTCTATCGGCGGACCGTCCTCGAAACCATTCCTTTCGAGCGCAATGCCGATGGCTTTCTCTTCGATACCCAAATGCTCGTGCAAGCGGTTTATTTCGGCTTTCGGCTCGGCGATATTCCCATGCCGGTCCGCTATTTTCCGGAGGCCAGCAGCATCGGACTGGGTCGCAGCATCGTGTACGGCTTGGGCACGCTGGCTACAGTTGCCGAGTATTGGGCACATCGTCTGAGGATCTACCAGTCGCCGCTCTTCTCCCGTCGGACGACAGGCCAGTGACTGTGGCAGTGCGAAAACAGTAGCAGATGCACATCGGCGCCGCTGAAGGACCGTGCGTTGCTGCTGTGCATTCTCGGCAGATGCATCGCGTGCCGTGGCGCCAGAACGGACCCGATGCGGGCGCTAACCACAGCCGCACGGCTGTTCCCTGAGCTAGCGCTATCGCTACCGAAAGCCATAGAATAGAGCCGGGATTTCGGAGAGGTGCCCGAGTGGCCGAAGGGGCGGCACTGGAAATGCCGTGTGCACCCACAAGGTGTACCGCGGGTTCGAATCCCGCCCTCTCCGTTCGGGACGCCGCGGCCCAGCCGCACACGGTGATCCGGCGCGGCAACGCAACTGGCCAGCGCGGCGCATATCGGCCAGGCGGCTAACCCAAGAATGCGCACGTCCGTGCAGGCCCGTCCCCTCGGCATCCACGCCGTCCGCTCGCGGCGCTGCTGCAAGTCGAGATTGGGCTTGGAGGCCTGCTCCGTTCGGTGTTTTGTCGTTATCGCCCGCTGTTATAAAGTCTTGCCCACCGTTTCGCGCTCGACCATCTTTTTCAGATCGTCGGGGCACCCTTGGATCTTGTCAATGCGTGGCCAGACATCGGGGTGCAGGATTTTGCTCTCGAGGTTGAGGTGCACGATTATCCAAGCGGCGCGCGGCGCGTATGCGACTCCGGGTTTCGCCGGACTCGCGCGTCCATCAACGACTGCATTGGGGCGCTTTTGGCGGTTTGACTCTTGAAACGCCTTGATCGCAGCGATCGTTTGCGCGTCGGCAACCCCTGTGAGCTGGACAGCCTTGAACGCCGCGACTACGTTAGGCGGTCTATCCGGATTCGGAGAGCGTCCAATGAGCACAATAAAGAATTGCACCAGAAGGACATCTTCTCTTTTGTTATCTGCCGGTGGTGCGCCGACAACGCCGTCCACATTGTAGAACACAGGTAAAAATTCGTCGCGCGGCTTGGACATTTCGATGTGGGCCATGATGGTCTCCTTTGCAAAGACCTGCGTTGCGTGTGACCAGGCTTCCGTCCTGCCCGTTGCAGAAGGGACGGTCGCTCGGAACGCAGACGGGGTAATTGTAGTGAAACCGCGAAGGCAAGTCCCAAAAGTGGGATCATTTTCTGCGTGCCGCAAAGCTACCCGGCCAGGATTCGAACCTGGACAAAGGGAACCAAAATCCCTTGTGCTACCGATTACACCACCGGGTAGCGCTAGTGATTGCTAAGCTGCAAACCTCTAGTCCCCGAGGGCACGCCGGGTCGTGTCTAGCATGTTTTATAGCGCCGTGGTCAGGGGGCTGCAAGCCGAAGGATTCAGGTGCGTATCCCGCAGGCCCGGTCGGCGCTGAGAAGACTGTCAGTTGGCCCTATACACATTTTACGCTTGCTCTTGCATGCTGGGTCGGCCGCGAGAGCCTAGGGGATGGCTTGGTTTAGCTATTGCCCTGTGTGCACGCGGCCTGGACCAGGAAGGCCAGCTGCTCCAGTTGGACGGTAAGGTCTACGGACACCAGGCAAATGCCCGGGGGGACGTGCAAAATCGCCGGAGCAAAATTGAGGATGCCGCGGATGCCCGCGCCGACGAGCTGGTCAGCGACAGCCTGAGCATTTTCCGATGGCACGGTGATGATTGCCAGCTCGGCGCCGGTCTGGGCGACCAACTCGGGCAATTTTTCGGGGGAATGGATGACCAGACCTTCCACGGTTTGTCCGATTTTAGCCGGATCGGCGTCGGCCAGGGCCACTATATGGAAACCCTGTTCGCGGAAACCACGATAGCGCAGTAGTGCCCGTGCCAGATTGCCGACGCCGACCAAAACGATAGCCCAGGTGCGATGCAGGCCGAGGGTTTGGCGCAGGACGAGCGCCAAATCGTGGGTATCGTAGCCGATGCCTGGCTGGCCCAGTCGGCCCAAGGCGGCCAAATCTTTGCGCACCTGGGCATCGGTCACGCCCAAGGAATGGCCGATTTCGCGACTGGAGACCTTGGTTGCGCCTGCGCGCAGCAACTGTTCGACGCGTCTGAGATACAGACTCAAGCGGGTGGCAGCTGCGCGCGGCAGTCGCTGGCCGGAGGCCTCGTTAGGAGTCCATGCGTTGCCGGTCATGATCGTGCACACGGATTGCGGGCGTATACCGCGCGCCTCAGCGCGGGCAGTACGTGCTCAGGTCTAGTGGCTCGGCAGCCAAGGTTCAAGGCTGGGTGTCGGCCACGGTCTGGGTATGCCACAGCGGTCGTACACGGTGCCGACACTAGCGAGCGCTGGACGCCCTGAGTATAATGACCGCGAATTCGTTATCCAGGTGGCAGTCTTCGACTGGCCGAGCGGCATCGGCAGGGTATGCCCAGAGCGGCCTGCACGCACCGGCCACGACCAAGCACTGGAACGCTCGGAGGCACATGATGACCGTCATGATCCAAGTGCACAACTTGGTCAAATACTTCGGTCCGGTCCTGGCTGTGGATCACATCAGTTTTTCGGTCCAGCGAGGAGAAGTGGTGGGATTTTTGGGGCCTAACGGCGCCGGCAAGACCACCACCATGCGCATCCTGACCACGTTCATCCCCGCGACCAGTGGGAGCGTCCGAGTGGCGGGTTTCGATGTGCGCACCCAATCCCTGGAGGTGCGTCAGCATCTGGGGTACTTGCCGGAAAACGTACCGCTCTATCCGGAGATGCGCGTGGACGAGTATTTGCGTTTCCGCGCTATACTCAAAGGCGTAGAGCGATCCGAACGGCAAAAGCGCATAGATTATTGCGTCCGACGTTGCGGCTTGGAGGGCGTCCGACGACGCGCCATCGGCACGCTGTCGCGCGGGTACCGGCAGCGCGTGGGGTTGGCCGATGCGCTCATCCACGACCCGCCGATCCTCATCCTGGACGAGCCGACCGCCGGGCTGGACCCCAACCAGCAGTTGGAAACCCTGGCTCTGATCCGCGAGCTGGGAGAGGAGCACACGTTGCTGCTGTCCACCCATATTCTGCCGGAGGTGGAAGAGGTATGCCGGCGAGTGATCATCATCAACCGCGGTCGGATCGTGACCGATTGTGCCCTCGATGATTTCCAGCGCGAGAGCGTGATCGTGGTGGAAGCGCGTGCCCCTGCCGAGCGGCTGGAACACGTTTTGCGCACTACTGAAGGCGTGGTGCAGGTTCGGCGACTGAGCAGCGACGGTGCGCCGGGGATCGCTGCATTCGAGGTCCAGACGGACGACCGGCGCGACTTGCGCGAGGCTATCGGCCAGCGCGTGTACAAAGAGGGTTGGACACTGAGGCGCTTGGATCTCAAGCGACGCAGTTTGCGCGAGCGTTTCGCCGAGGTCACCGCCGGCCGCTAGCCGGATGACAGGGGCTGCACCCGGCGAGGTGTACGTACCGACAAGGAGGGCTTTATGAGTCGCACCGTCGAGGAGCGGACCGCTGAGCTGGCGCCCGAACTGCAGGCGGCTCCTTCGTGGACCCGGCAGGAAGTACCCTTCTTCGCTCGCTATGCCGGACTTTTCGGCATCCTGGCGCTAGGGGTCAGCCTGGCCTTGACGATGGCGAACAGCTATTACGAGCAGCCGCGCTTTGCACCGGTGCGCGTGCGGTTCATCTTCGGATTGGGTGTGTTCGCGTTGCTGATCCATGCCTTCCGCGAAAAACACCTCCTTGTTCGCAGGCTGTACGGGGGCTTGGGCTGGGCCCTGACACTGGTCGGCTGTTCCTTGACGATTATCGGGCAGACGACCTTGTGGATGGCACCGGCTTATTCGGTAGAAAACGGTCACATGTGGGGCTTGGTTTTCGCTGTGCTCGTCGGTCTGGGGTGTCTTGTCTTCGGCACCTGGCCGTTGGCACGGGTGCGTACCGAGCACGAGGATTGGCTGCCGAGCCGCTATGCGCGCGCCCTCGTCGCGGACAGTGCTGTGCAGTGGGCATTCTTCGCCGGACTCGCTTTGGTCGTCGCCTCGTTGGTCGTCGGTTACAGCGTTGTCCGCGCCTACGGCACCGGCGTAGATTATTTTGCTCACGGCATGCTGTTGAGCCTGGTCGGATTTCTGGCTTGTTGTGCGGCAGCACGGCAGGAGACAGACCCAGCCTGGCGCGACAGCTTTTATTATCCATTCGTGCCGCTGGGGGTAGTCGCATCGCTGGTCAGCGCCGCCGCAGGCATCACGGATCTGTTGGACTTGGAAGAGATCGTTTTGCCGCATGGTTTGGTTTTTGCCCTGGCTGGGGCGGCTTATTTGTGGAGCTATTGTGTGCTCAAAGGGATGGACGAAGATGCGGCATTGCGCATCGCGCGGGGAATGGTCGTGTACGGCCTGCTGGTCGCCGGCCTGATGGCGGTGCGGGGCAAACTGTTCCTGCTCCTGGTGCCTGTCGCTGGGGAGCGCCTGGCGGCGTGGCGTACCGCTCTTGACCGGTATTTGGGCGACTACCCTGCGCCGCATGCCGCCATCCTGGGAGGCTTGGGCCTGGCCTATGCCCTGATCGGCTACGGCCTGTCCTCGGTCAGCAAGTTCATGGCCTTGACCCGACGTGAATTGGCGGCCTTTTTTTACTCGCCCATCGCTTATATCGTCCTGGGCGGACTTGCGCTGATGGCCTGGTGCTCATTTTTCCTTACCTGGCTGCCGCGTATGTTGCCCGCTTCGGAATTCGCCAGGGAAGCCACGGCCCAGGCCGAACCCATCATATGGAACTATTTCTACAATCTCTTTCCCGTCATATGCCTCATCGGCGCTGTCCCCATGTTGACCATGCGCTTGCTCAGCGAAGAACAGCGCACAGGAACTTACGAAGTGCTCCTGACTGCCCCAGTCGGAGAAGTGGCTGTCGTTTTCAGCAAATTCCTGGCTACCTGGATCCTCTACCTCTTGGCTTGGGCAACCTGGCTGGTTTTTCCCGCTCTGTTGCGCTATGTTGGGCAAGAGCAGTTCGATTATCGCCCCATCGTTTCTGCTTATCTTTTGCTGGCTGTGTTGGGGGTACATTTCATCGGCATGGGGCTATTTTTCTCGAGCCTCACGCGCAACCAGATCATCGCTTTCTTGTTGACCTTCGGTTCGATCTTTTTCATCACCATCGTTTCGGTGATGCTGTGGGAATTGGAAGAACAATTTGCGGCGCAAACGTTTCGTCTGGAGCTGGTGCGTACGCTTTCGTATATCTCACATCTATACGAGTTCGTTTTCGGGCGTGTCTATTTCCGCTATATAGTGTTCCACACGACGGCTGGCCTTTTCTGGTTGTTCCTGACAGTCAAAGTGTTGGAAGCTCGCAAGTGGCGTTGATGTATCTGTCGGTAGGTCTTGCTGCGGACGCCTTGCGATTGGCGTGCCCATACCGATGCAAAAACGATCCGATGCGCGCTGGGCCAAACAGGGGACATAGGTATGTAGTGCCGCAGACGACGGACGATGCGCCAGCCTGGAAAGGGCGCTGATGTAGAGCGGACACAGAAAGGACGTGAGTCGCACGGCATGCGGGGAGCATGGGAACGATGAGGTCGCAAGAGCAACCGGAACGCCATTATCTCGCCGGCATCGGTCTGTACGGTTTGTTCATGTTGGTCTGGACGATCTATATGGGCTGGCGAGCGTACCAAACGGAGTGGGGCTATAATTACGACTACTTCATTTATGCGCTGTGGGGGGCGACGAATTTTCTCGTGGCGCTGACGGCTTTCAATATAGCGTGGAAAAGGGTGAAGCAGTCGGAAGAAGCCGAAAGTCAGGAGTGGCAGGGTACGTATCCGCCTTTGCCGTGGGGCAAGATGACCATTCTGAGCCTGGGCGGCACCCTGGGAGCGACGACGTTTCTGTTGCCCGGCCTGGCTTTCATGATGGCCAGCTGGTTTTTCGGCGGACAATGGTACGAGAAAGCCTTTGCGGGCCTGGCCGAATGGGGCCGGTCCTGGACGCCTTGGCAGCCGGTCGCGGCGTGTTTTGCCGGTCTGGTCGTTATGCTGGCCAGTTTCGTGGCGGTGCGATCCGAGGAGGAGAACCATCCTCTGGCGCGGCGTATCTTTTACGGCTACAATGTCGCGCTCACCAGCCTGTTGTTGCTGATCGTTCTTTTCGTGCTGAACGTCTTTGTGTACGCTTATCAAGGCGGGGTTTCCGATTGGACGGCCAGCAACTTGTATACTCTGAGCCAGCGGTCTATACGACTGTTGCAAAGCATTCCGGCCGGGGCTAAAGTGCGGGTCCTCATCGTGATGCCGCCCTTCGATCCGCTGCGCTCCGATCTGGTGGCGCTGGTCACCAATTACCAGCGGTATGCGCCGGACCGACTGGAATCGGTGCTCATTTCTTCGCAACCGGCGGACATCGCGGAAATCGCCACCCTCGCGCAAATCCAGTCACGCTATCCGGAGCTGGTGGGCAGCCGCGGCACCGTGGAAGGGGTGGTCGTAGAGTACACGGACACCAAGGGGCAGACCTTGCACGAAGTGCTCAAGCGTTTCGATCTGGAAGAAGTGCGCGGTG
Source organism: Gemmataceae bacterium (assembly GCA_040289265.1). Taxonomy (GTDB): domain Bacteria; phylum Planctomycetota; class Planctomycetia; order Gemmatales; family HRBIN36; genus PSKW01. The sequence continues at coordinate 39,557 of PSKW01000008.1, read as the reverse complement.
GTTTCGGCTCCCAGTCAGAGGGGCGCGTCTTCAAAGGGGAGCAGGCAATCACTTCCGCGCTCATCAGTCTTACCGAAGGCAAAGTCACCAAAGTACTTTACTTTACGCAAGATAACGGCGAACTCGATCTGGAGGATTCGCGCGAAAGCTCGGTTCCCGACCGGGGTTTAGGCAAGCTGCGTTTCGTTCTCGAGCGGGAAAAATACACGGTCAAACCGTTCAGCCTCGCCCCCGACCCGACGACCGGCAAACCAGCCGAGGTCCCAGGCGATGCGCTGGCACTGGTGGTGGCCGGCCCGACCCAACCCATTACCGACAAGCGCAAACTGGATGCCCTTCGCGAGTATCTTCGGTCCGAGCGGGGCCGGGCCATGGTCTTGCTGGAGCCACGCAGGGATCGCGAGGGGCGGGTCATGGCCACCGGTCTGGAAGACCTGCTCAAAGAGTTCGGCGTCCTGGTCAGCCAGGAGATGGTCCTCAGCGCGCTGAGCGACAATCCAGCGGTGTCCACAGTGACCGTGCCGCGTGAAGCCGACCGGGTGATCGCCGACGGGTTGGGGCGTTTCATGATCCAGCTGTACGAAGCCAGGGTGATCCGCACCGATCTGAGCGTCAAAGAGTACACGGTCAAACCGCTATTGGAAACCATGCCCCTGCGGCCGGGTTCGCCCGAAACCGGGCAATGGAGCGAGCAGCGCATTCCAGGAACGCCTACGGAGTTCGTGGAACTGCTGGCACGTGAGCGTCGGCAAGAACTGGAGCACAAAGTGCGAACCGGCCCTTTGCCTGTCGGCGTGACCGTGCGCAAAAAGACGACCACGCAGCCCAACGATCCCCATGCGTTCCTGCGGGAAGACGAGGGGGCACCGAAACTGGTCGTCCTCGGCGACAGCACGTTCATCTCCAATTTCGGCATGAGCACGCGTGCCGCCGACGGCTATTTCATAATGTTCGAAAACTTGGTCAACTGGCTACGCGGGCGTCCGGAGCTCGTCAGCGACATCAAACCCATAGATCGCAAAGATTACCGCATGCGACTGACCCGCGACCAGGCGACCGCTTTGCAATGGATTTCTTTGGTGCTGATCATCGCACTGGCGGTCAGTACCGGGACCGGCGTGTATTTGAGCCGTCGCCGCTGACGCAGGTGCGCGCCGACCGTACACACAGGCAACGGGGGTCACCATGCATTTACGCACCACCTTCGTGTTGTTCGGCTTGGCAGTGGTGTTGTTAGGCGTCTTCTTCCTGTTGCAGTTCGCGGGCGTCGAGCGCCCCGAGCAGGTCGAACGCCGGCAGCGCTACATCTTGCCCAGCCTCAACGATCCGAGTAGCACTGTCACTGCCGGGCAATTCACGCGCCTGGTCATCGAACGCTATCGCCACGATGCATCGCGTCAGGAAAAAATCGAGTTCGTGCGCAAAGACAAAGATTGGCGTATGATCCACCCGAAAGACGTGCGTACCGACACCAGCCGAGTCAATATGCTGGTGGATCAAATCATGCGTGCGGAAACTATGCGCCACAGCCAGCCGCTGACCGATCTGGGCAAAGTGGGACTCGACAGTCCGGATACGATCGTCACACTGTACCGCGACGAGCAAAGCTATGTGGTGTCCATCGGCAATCGCGATCCCAAGAAAGACCCTGTGCTTTATGTGACGACTTCGGAGCGCCCCAACGAAGGCTTGCCGGTACCGCGGCAGGAATTGGACCGGATCTGGAACGAGGTAGACGAGTTCCGCAATCGGGAATTGCTGGGTAGCGCCTTCGATATCGTCGGTGTGTCGCTGAGTGGCAAGGCACGTCCTGCCCTGGAGCTGGAAAAGGTCGAAGACCGGGACTGGCACTTCCGCGAGCCGAAGTACGGGCCAGCGGACAATCGCGCGGTGGAGGATTTCGTCCGCGATCTGGTCACGGCGCGTGTGGAGCGCACCAGTGATTTTGTCGCCGACGGGCCCCAGGTGGACCTGCGCGCTTATGGCTTGGCCGACGACCAAGTCAACTTTCGACTCACGCTCAAGCACAAGGGAAAGGACGACAAAAGCGCTACGTCCGAAACACTGCTCGTGGGCGCCTACGATGCGACGGGCCAAGGAGAAGCGGGCTATGCGCGACGGCTCGCCGGAGCGCTGCCTTTGGGCGAAGGAGCAGCACTTATGGGCAGCTTTCTGACCGCCGTCGGCACAGCAGGAGCTTGTGCCGATCCCACCGTGGGCAGCTATTATGCGCGTTTGGCCGACGACCAGTCCGTGGTGCGGATCGCTGCCAAATACGTCGGCCACCTGCGCAAGTCGGCCGATGCTTTGCGCTCGCGCGCGCTGGTCAAACTGGACGTTTCCAAAGTGGATGCAGTGGACATCGCCGCTGGGGGGGAAACGCTGCGTCTGCGCCGGCACGATTTGAAAGGACCGGCCGACTGGACTCTGTACACGCGCGCAGAGGATCGCGTCAAAGCCCATCCCCAGGTCGTGCCGAATCTGTTGGACGCTCTCAACAAAGTCGAGCTGGCCGACGAAAAGGCTTTTCTCGATACCAGCGAAAAACAGCGCGCCTGGTTCGGCGACGAGCCCGTAGATCTTGGACTCGATCGCCCGCAGGCCGAAGTGACCATCTGGATCGAGGGGATCCAGCGCGACCAAGAGGGCAAACCCCAAGGGACCGGCGAGCCGCCGCTCAAAAAAGAGGCCAAGGACAAGCCGACCGTACGGCTTATCTTCGGACGCAAGGACTCCAAGCGTCGCGTGGTGTACGTCAAGCGGCAATCGGCAGACGGTGCCCAGGCTATTCTGGCGGTTCCCGATCCCTGGGTAGCCAAGCCGGACCAGCTTCCGGGGTCGCCCCCGCCGAGTTTCGCGCGCGAGCACATTTCCCTCACCGAATTGGTGACCGGAGGCTATTACGCTTTCCGCGACCACACCCTGCCCAGCTTTGTCGTGACCGAAGCCACTTCCCTGACGCTCGAGCGCCACGGCATCTCGGTCACCTTGGAAAAGGAAGGCACCGGCAGCGAGGCGCGCTGGCGTGTCAAAAAGCCGGTAGACGCTCCAGCCAGCGCTAAAATAGAAACCTTGCTCAATTCGCTGGCCGGTCTGACGATCGAGCGCCTGGTCAGCGACAAGCCTTCTGACGCCGACCTCAAGGAGAAATTCGCCCTGGCGCAACCCTGGCTGCGCTGGACCGTTACCGTAGCCGACAAGGACAAAAAGACGTCGCGCTATGTCTATGCTATCGGCCGCACGACGGATCCCCAGGGACCGATGCCCAATCGTTTCTACGGGCGCCTCGAGCATCATCCCGCCGAGGGCAGTGCGCCGGAAAGCAATCAATTCGTTTTCCTGCTTATGTGGGAGACTGTGCGTGCACTGGATATCGAGCCGCGCGACGGCTTGCTATGGCCTGCCGAGAAAGAGCGTCCTGTCGAGCACATGATCTTCACCTGGCGCAAACCGGGGGGCGACGGAAAGCTCGAAGAGACCAGGCTCGAACTGGCTTATCAGCAAGACAAAAAAGAGTGGGTCGTACAAGCGCTCACGGTGCAAGGCAAAGATGCGCGCAGTCAACTGCCCACGCTCGACCAAACCAAGATCCAAGGATTGCTCGGCGCCAGTGTCGGCACGTCGGGCCCGCGGCTCGTGCCTTTGACGACCGAGCGCTTCGTTTCCTACCGAGGCAAGCCGCCCACGGCGTGGCGACTCGATCCGGATCAGGCGACCGCTCTTCCGACTCTGGTGGTCGAGGTGCGGCTGCAGGACAAATCCACGCGCCGTCTGCTTGTCGGCGAGCGCTTCGAGCCGAAAGATCACTTATATCCGGGCCTGGCACACAAGGCCTACTATTACGCCGCGGCTTCCACCCTACCGGAGGCAGTGTTTCTGCTCGACGAAGACGCCTGGAAGGATCTGGCGGCTGGGCCGAATTACTTTGCAGCCGCGCCGAAAAAGACAGCCCGCCGTTGATTTTGTCTGCGCTCCGGCATATCGTCACAGTAGCGACGATTGCCCCGAGGACCGTGCAGGACCAGGGTGGTCGGGCACCGAGGTCAGCTCGTTCGCTCTCGTCGTGCGCTGCGCTCTAGGAGATCGGTGTGATACCTTGGCCACAAGTTGAGCCGTACGATTATTGTCCTTGCGGCAGCGGTAAGAAGCTGCGACACTGCTGCGATCGGCTGGTCGCGCAGTTGGGCGAGGCGATCCAGCAGCACGCCCGCGGGTTGCGGGCCAGCGCTTGGCAACTCGTGCAAGAACAGGAAGCTCAGACCGGTGAGCACACGCTGGTCTTGCAGGCACGAGCCACTATGCTGGCAGCCGAAGAGCAGCTAGCCGAGGCACTGGCCGCGGCCGAGAAGGCCCATGCCTTGGCTCCCCGCAGCGCCCATGCTTGTCTGCTGTGTGCCGACCTGCTGGCACGGCAGCAGCCGCCGCGGCCGCACCAGCTACTCGGCTTGCTCATCGAATCGGCGCGCCGCATCGGTATGGAGCGGCAGCCGGACAGTGGCTTGGTCTATCTCTACCTTGCCTTGTTCCACAACAGCCGCCAGGCACTGCCGGCTACCCGTGCGCACCTGCAGGCGGCTCAGCATCTGGGCGTTTCGGAAGACCTGGTGCACAGCCCGCAATTCCGGGCGGGCTTTTTGGCCTTTTTCGATGGACTATTGGCAACGCTCGGACAGCTCGACCGGCAGGTACCGAGCGATGTCCCCGAAGTGAGGGAGATAGGATCACGGCTGCAGGAGCCGGGGAGTTCGCCTTATCAGAGGCTGGAGTGGAGCCAGCAGCTTGCAGCTCGACTACCCCACGAGCCAGCAGTGCTTTGGTACTTGGCATTGGCTTATGCCGACACGGGCGAAAGCGCAAGTGCCTTCGAAACCCTCCAGGAGTACATGCGTATCGAGACCGATCCCGCGTGGCTGGCGCGTGCCGGTGCGCTCAGCGAGATCCTGCTTTTCGATCAGCGCTTGGCACAGCGCTCTACCTTCGCCGTCCCCTTCCGCGAGTACGCCGTGCGCGATATGCGCGCGCTCCTAGTGCGGCTGGACGCGACGCCGCTCGTTTATCCCTTGTACGCCGGGGAGGAACAAATTATCGCCTGCTGGGTCGAGAGACCTTTGCCGGAAGAGGTGCCGGTAGCCTACTTCGAGCTGCCGGCCATGCTCGCCTGGATCGTCATCGAACCCGGCACGATCACCGTGTACACCCGGGATAGCGCTGTTTCGGCGCAGATGGAAAGCGAGTTCTCGGCGCATTTCGGCGAACTGATGCACCTGGTGGACGAAGGGGTCCGGTGCGAACCAGGGGTGTGGCAAGCATTGCAGGTGGTGAAGCATTTGGTACCCCCGGTGGCCCCCGAGCGGGCCAGCCCGTTGACCCAGGCGGCTATGACCGCAGGGTACGAAAAGTGGAAGCTGCTCCCGCAACCCACGCTCGGCGGGCTGTCTCCCGAGCAAGCAGCGCGACATCCGCAGTGGCGCCACGTCCTCGAAGGGCTATTGGACGTTTACACACAGTTGTTCAAGGAGCCTCGCACCAGCAAGCCCTGCCTCGAGCGGTTGCGCAGCGACCTGGGACTGCTCGATGGGCAGACCGATGTGCGCGATTGGGACAAGATGACTGCCGAAGAGCTGGCTGCTTTGGTGCCCGAGTCGTTGTCGGATGGCGAATTGGAAAAGGCCTATACCAGCGCTTTGCGGCAGCAGGCGACCGATACGGCCGAGAAGTTGGCAGCTCACTGGGTCGCGCGGCCGCCTGCCAAAGAACGCCCCGATCGCTTCGCGGTGTATAGCTATCTGGCAGCAGGGGCACAAAGGCGCGGAGCTTTGGAGCAGGCGCAGCGCTATCTCGAACAGGGACTGCAAGAAGATCAACTCCACAATGCCGGACGCCGACAGGCCGATTACTGTGGTCGTCTGGCACGGCTCTGGTTAGCCTCAGGCGATGTGGCACGTGCCGTCGCCGAATGGACGCGACTGAGCAAAGGGGACAGCCCCAGTTTGTCGCTGCTGGGCGAGGCTGCCGAAGCGCTGCTCGACAGCGGCCACGCAGCTCACGCGCTCGCTTTCGCTGAGCGCGGGCGTGTCGTGGCGGAGCGCCGCGGCGAAAAAGACCACGCGCGTTATTTCGCCGAATTGGTAGCACGCTCCGAAAGCGTCACCGGACGGTCCACCTGAAGGAGGTGCGGCACCCAGCGCGCCAGTGCCGCTGCTGCCAACTGGTTGCCTTTGACGTTCCAGTGCGTATCCGAAGGCACGTAGGTGTCGGTCGTGCCGGCAAAAACAGGGAGCAAATCCAAATAGGGTATGCCGCGGGTGCGACAAAATTCGGCTAATGTGCGCTGCGGCAGCGTCAGATCTATATCGCGCTCGTCTATGTCGGTGCCGTGGAGCATTTCCTGCAACAAAAGAGGATTGGTCTGGAACTCGTCCGGAATGACGACGAGCGCCAACGGCGTATGCTGGCGCTGGCATGCCCGCTGTATTCGTTCCAAATACTCGAGCGTATGCTCCCAGGAGCGCGCCAGCAGCGGCTGACAACTTGTCCGGCACACTTTGAGCCGCTCGCGTTCGATGAACAGAAAAGTTTCGCGCGATATGTGTACCGGAGCATAGGCGATGGGGGTCTGTTGCCTAGGCTCGCGCTGGGTGCTGTACCATTCTTGCGCCAGACGTGTCAGACGTCTACCGGCGATGTACAGCCGATAGCTCGCTAGCTCCATGCGGCGCTCGCTGGGGAGTGGCCAATAATCGGTTATGTCGTTGCCCACAAAAAAACACACGAGGACCAGATCGGGCCGAAAAGGCCAGACTTCGGTCTGGAGCAGATGGTAGTACTCGCGCGGCCCGATGCAGGGGACGCCATAGTTGTACACCTCTATGTGCGGTAGCGCTTCGTCGAGCAAGGTCAGGAAGTTGTACCGCAGGGGCACTACTCCCACAGCGAACGAGTCGCCCAGTGCTGCCAGCCGATAGACCCCGGGTGTTTTTTCGCGCACGAAGTCGCGTCCGGGAAAGCCTCGGCTATTGGTACTTAGATACTCCCCGTAGGTCCGCGAGGGCAGCATGCGCCAGGCTTCCATGCCGTAGCCGATCAAAGGAGACGTACCGCACCAAGCGTTCCAGGCGCGCAGACTGGATTCTCCCAGGAGCAGAAAAAGACATACATTGAAAAGAACTATCTCCAGTGTACGGCCCATGCGCACGACTGCGGGGCAGCGGATGGCCGAAGACCATAGCGGTATCTTGTCGGCGAGCCACACCAGGCAGGCGGCATAGGTAGCGGCCGATGCGCGCCAGACATGTCGCGCGGCACTGGTCCCGCCTAAGCTCAGGACCACCATCACGTGGATGGCGGTCAGGCCGATGAGCAACCAGCGCCAGAAGAGGCCCTGGAACAAAACGGCATGCCGCACGCGTCGGCGCACGAGCCAGATGGTTACCGCGGCCCCAGCCAGGGCGGCGGCACAAGCCAGACGCGCACCCTCGGGGTGCCGCGCGTGGATGGTTTCGACCACTTGGACGCTAGCTGCCCAAGCCAGGCCTAGCGCTAGGGCCCAGAGCGCCCAGCGGTTCCACATCCGTTTGCGGTCCTCGCCGGCCATAGCTGCCTCCGTGCAGCACAGGGCCAATACGATCAGGCCTGTCCGAGCCTACACAAAAGGTGTCTCCCCCGGACGCGCCACCGGCGGTACCGGCAGCGACGCTTTGAGGTCGTACACAGGTGGGGTCAGGTTTTCTTGCGAATGTAAAGCCTTTTCCCAGGTGATCAGTTGGCCGGTATAGGTGGCCATACGGCCCATGATGGCCATGAGGGTGCTGCGGGCCATCCAGTCGCCGTCGTTTTTCGCCGCGCCGGCGCGAATACTGTCGAACATCTCGTTGATTTCGTTTTGGTACATATCGCCCCGTCGGCGCTTTTCGCGCGGATAGCTCCAAACCACTTTCCCCTTGCGATCGCGCAGGACGTATTGCATCAGGTTGGCGGAGCCGTTGGTGCCGAAAACATGGTCGGACACGTCGTTGTGTACGTTGGGCTGCTGACGGCAGAAGCTGAAGACACGGACCTGGTCGTCGTAATCGAAGACCACTGCATGATGGTCGAAGATGTGTCCATATTCGGGACCCGTGCGTGTTTGCCGACCACCCATGCCGACCGCCTGGATGGGATACCGGTTGCGCATGACCCAAGCCGCTTTGTCCAGGCTGTGGACGTGTTGCTCGACGATGTGGTCGCCGGACAGCCAGGTGAAATAGAGCCAATTGCGCAGTTGCCACTCCAGGTCGCCCCAGTCCGGTTGCCTGCGGCGCACCCAAAGCATGCCCGTGTTGTACGACGTATGCAAAGCGACGATGTCTCCGATGGCGCCGTCGTGGATGCGCTGGATCGTTTCGCGCATGCCGTCGTCGTAGCGAAAGCAAAAGCCGGAAACCAAGGTGAGTTTTTTGGCCCGTGCTTTTTCTGCCGACTCGAGGACGGAACGTACGCCCGGGGCGTCCACAGCCATCGGCTTTTCCGCGAAGACATGCCGTCCCGTTTCGACGGCATAGCGGATGTGGGCAGGCCGAAAATGGGGCGGCGTCGCCAGGAGGACCACGTCTACTGCATTGGTTACTTGCTTGTATGCCTCGAAACCGAGGAAGCAACGCTCGTCGCTGACCTGCACCTTATCGCCCAGCTCGTCCCGCAGACGTTGCCGGCATGCCTGCAAACGGTCGGCGAAAACGTCGCCTAAGGCCCAGATGCGTATGTCGTCTCCGGCACGGGCAGCATTGACGGCGGCACCGGTGCCACGTCCCCCGCATCCGATCAACCCGACTTTGACGATGCCGCTGCCCGCCGCGTGAACAGCAGGCACATCCACGGCAGCCAAGGCACTGCCCATAGCCAATGCCGACGTACCTAAAAACTCTCGTCGTGTCGCCGGTCTTGTCGTGTGTTCGCTCGTCTTTTGCTCGCGCTGCATGGCTTGGCTCCTCGTTTGTGGGCTTCGTTCGGGATGTACCTCACAGTCGGCAACCCGCACTGTCCAACCGCAGCCGGTCGTTCGTATTGGGATACGCAAACCGGGGCGTCGGTGCAGGGTAGTCCGTGGCAAGCAATTCGCGGTATGCTACACATCTGTTAGCATAAAGCTTTTTGGGCTTCGATGCAAGACGTGGAGCCCGCGGGGCGACGGCAGGTGCGCAGGTGCTTGACGCTCTGTTGCGATCATGGGACAATGATGGGTATGGCCAAAGCCACAAGCGAGCTTTTACGTGTTCTGGGCCCTGGCACGGCGGTAGCAGTGGTCGCCGGCTCGATGATCGGCTCAGGGATTTTTCTCAAACCGCAAGCAGTAGCTCAGGCGGTACCGCACTTCGGTCTGGCTCTGACGGCTTGGGTCGTCGGGGGGATTTTGGCTCTGCTCGGCGCTCTGGCTGTGGCGGAGCTGAGCGTTCTATTCCCCCGTGCCGGCGGCAATTACGTTTATCTGCGGGAGACGTACGGGCCATTATGGGGGTTTTTGTGGGGCTGGGTAGACTTCTGGATCCTGCGCACCGGCTCGATTGCCGCTCTGGCGACCGTTTTCGCTCGCTGTGCGATCCAAGTCGTTGGCCTGGAAAGTGTGCCCGTAGCCCGCGCAAGCGGTGTGGCCGCCGCCGCCATCGCTGTGTTAGCCGGCGTCAATGTCCTGGGAGCTCGTTGGGGTGGCTTCCTGCAAAACCTCACCACCTGGATCAAAGTGGCCTCGTTGCTTTTGCTGGCGTGCTTGCCTTTTGTGAGTGGGCGAGCTGACCTGTCTTTGGCCACCGCCAGCATGACAGACCAGCCGCTCCCTTGGACCGGCCTGGGGGCGGCAGTCCTGGCTGTCCTCTGGGCCTATCACGGATGGATGAATTTGGGGCCGTTGGCCGAGGAGATCCGCGAGCCGCAGAGGTATTTGCCCCCGGCTCTTTTTACGGGTGTCGGCCTGGTTATGGCCCTTTATCTGGCGGTCAATGTGGCCTATGGGCTGACCCTTTCACAAGAAGTACTGGCCGATCCCGGCGACCACCAAGTGGTGGCCATCCGTTTCGTTCAGGAAGCGCTGGCGCCTTACGGGGGCCAGGGCATCGCCGCTCGGCTAATCGCGGCGGCGATCATGGTTTCCGTCTTCGGAGCCTTGAATGCCAATATCCTGATCGGCCCACGCACTTATTTCGCTCTCGGACGGGAGGGATTGTTTCCACAATGGCTGGGCGCCGTGCACGCGCGCTTTTATACGCCTGCACGGGCTATCGTGTTGCAGGCGGTTTGGGCAGTTGTGTTGCTGTTCCGTGCCCCGCTCATACAAGACGATCCGCGCGAGAATCCCTTCGATACCCTCACCAACTATGTGATGTTCGCGGCTATCATTTTCGAGACCATGGTCGTTTTTGGAGTGGTAGTTTTGCGCTGGCGGTGCCCACAAGCGCCGCGTCTTTACCGGTGTCCGGCTTGTCCTTGGATTCCTGTAGGCTACACCCTTGCGTTAGCTTGCGTACTGCTCAACACCGTCTACACGCAGCCGACCAAATCGGCGCTGGGCTTGCTGTTTATTTTCTGCGGCGCGCTGGTCTATTGCCTGACGCGGACCAGACAAACATCTCCGCTGCAATCGTCCGGCCCGGGCGCTTGAAGCCCGGCAGCCGAGGAAGTAGCATATATAAAAGCGACCTTCGCCTGCGAGGCGACCGGGATTGCTTTCGACGCTGCCTGCCAGGGGTGGACCAGCCTCAGAAAAGCCAGCCAAGGTGGTTCCCAGCCACGAACCAGCGATCTTGCACGGAAAACAGGGGAGCAACGCCATCGGCTTCGTCAGTCAAAACCAGGCCCGTGCTGCCGATGGGATGGTACTACTAGGCGCATACCCTCGCGGAATTGATCGGTTCTGACACAGGAGGTGGCCCGATGGGGATGAGCGACCTGCGCTTTTGTCAGACTGTGCGTATTTCCTTGCATGCAGGAAGTTGCTTGCTGGCACTGTTTCTGGCTGGTGGGACAGGCTGGGCGCAGCCTTACTTGCCGCACGCACGTTTGCTGGCGGTATCGCCTTGTGGTGCCCAAGCGGGCACGAGCGTGGAAGTGACACTGATCGGCGAGGACCTCGACGAGGTGAGCCGACTGATTTTCGGCCACCAGGGACTGCGTGCCGAACCGGTGCCGGATCCGAAAAAGCCGGGCACTTTCGTTCCCAAGCGCTTCAAGATCACTGTTCCAGCCGATGTTCCGCCTGGCCTCTACGACGTGCGTGCCGTCACTCGCTGGGGTATCAGCAATCCCCGGCTGTTCGTGGTCGGCGATCTCAAAGAAGTCAACGAAACCGAGCCGAACAACGATGTAAGTCAGGCACAAAAAGTGGAGATCGGCACCACGATCAACGGCGTAATCAATCCCAATGTGGACGTGGATTATTTTGCCTTCACGGCCCAGGCGGGCCAGCGCGTGATCGTTCGCTGCGATGCCCAGATGATAGACAGTCTGCTGGATCCTTACGTGCAGGTGTTCGATGCATCGGGGCGTCTTTTAGCGCGGAGTTGGTCGTATCGAGGGCGCAATACAGTAGCCGAGATCCGCGCGCCGAGCACTGGGACGTACCTGGTCAGGCTCAATCAGTTCACTTATTTAGCCGGGGGCGAGGAATACTTTTATCGGCTCACGATTAGCACGACGCCCTGGATAGACGCGGTATATCCTCCGGTCGTGCCAGCGGGCAAAAGCGCCGCCGTTACTTTGTACGGTCGCAATCTGCCCGGCGGGCAGCCGGATGCGCAAGCGCGGATAGACGGTCTGCCCCTCGACCGCGTGGAAGTTTCGGTTCAAGCGCCTCCGGATGCGCCGCAGTTGGTCGCGTCGGTACCTCTGGCGCCGCACGAAATGCTGCGCGATGGTTTCGAGTACCGGCTCAAAAGCCCAGCCGGGGTGTCCAATCCGGTGGTCCTGAGCACGACGACCGCTCCCATCGTCTTGGAGCAGCCCGAGAACGACAGTCCCGAAAAAGCGCAGCCGGTGGAGTTTCCAGCGGAGCTGGTCGGACGCATAGACAAGCCCAACGACCGAGACTGGTATGTGTTCAGCGCCAAGCAAAACGAGGTGTTCGTCCTGGAAGCGTTCGCCCAGCGGTTGGGCGCGCCTGTGGATGTTTATTTTCTCATCCGGCGCGCCGACACCAAACAAGTCTTGGCCGAGGTAGACGATACCCCCGAGATCCTCGATCCTCTCAATACGCGGTTTTATAGCTTCAGTACGGATCCGGTGTATACCTTCGTGGCTCCGGCGGATGGAAAGTACGAGTTGCTCGTCGGCAGTCGGACGAGTACGTTCCAATATGGTCCACGACACATTTATTGGCTGAGTGTCAGGCGCCCGCATCCTGATTTTCGGGTGTTCGCTGTCGAGGGCTACGATTATGGTCCTGCCGGCATCACGGTGCCCCGAGGCGGGAGCGGGCATTATGTGCATGTATTCTGCCTGCGCAAGGATGGGTTTGCGGGGGAGGTGCGCGTGCAGGCGGAGGGTTTGCCAGGCGGCGTGAATTCGACGCCGCAGGTTTTCGGGCCGGGGGTCAAATCGCTGGCGCTGGTAATGCGCGCTACTGCCGACGCCCCGATGGGCGAAGCGCCGGTGCGCATCAAGGGCACAGCCCAAATCAACGGTCAATCGGTCGCGCGCGAAGCCCGTCCGGCGACGCTTGCCTGGCCTTCCCCCGAAGGCCAAAACCAACCGGGCGTCACGCGCCTGTGCCAATCGCTGTTCGTGGCTGTGAGAGAAAAGCCGCCTTACAATCTGCGCGCCGAAACTACGGATGTGGCAGTCCCTCCTGGAGGCCGGTTCACGGTCAAACTCCGGCTCGAACGTTTGTGGCCCGATGTCAAGGTCCCAGTCAATGTCCAGGCTGCGTACTTAGTCAACAACCTCGCCTTCAACAACAACAACGTGGCGATTGCACCGGACAAAAACGAAGTCGAGGCACAATTTGAGGTACCCGGTAATTTCCCGCCCGGCGCTTACAACATCACCCTCGTGGGGACCGCGCAGCTTCCTTTCAACAAGGATCCCAAAGCGAACCAGAAGCCCAATCACCGTCACCTCGAAGCGGCCAATCCTGTGACACTCACCGTCTACAATCAGGTTGCCCAGGTGTCACTGGAGCCCCAGGCGGTGACTCTCAAACCAGGCGGCGAGGCGCCAGTGACTGTGCGCATCACGCGCTTGCATGGCTATACCGGTGAACTGAAAGTGAACGTGCAGCCGCAAGGCTTGCAGGGAGTGACCGCTGCGGACGTTTCTATCCCGGCCAATGCCAATGAAGCCCGGCTGGTGCTCAAGGCGGCTCCCAATGCTCCCAATGCCTCGAATCCCAATGTGGTCGTCCGCTTGACGGCCAGCGTTCAGAACATCGCCCTCAACCATGAAGCCAAGCTCAGCGTCACGGTCGCCAAATAGGCGCGACAACGCGCTTCAGAGTCTGCAAGTCAGCGGCAGCTGGCTGCGATGCCAAGGGGACACAGCAAGAGGATCAGGAAGATGAACAAGCATCTGCATGCGTTGCTGGGTGTTTGTGTATGTGCGGCTTGGGCAACGGCGCAGGAGAAAAAAGATGCCGGCGTACAGCCCATCCCCGTGGTCACCTTGAATCGCAAAGAGCCGGTGGACTACGAGAAGGACATCGAGCCTATCCTGGCCGAGAAGTGCATGTTCTGCCACAGCGGCCCCGTCAAAGAAAGCCGCTACGACATGGGCAGTTATGCCGGGCTGGTCAAAGGAGGCAAGCGGGGGCCGGCGATCGTGCCAGGCAAGCCCGACGACAGTTTGCTGGTCAAACTGGCCAGTCGCAGTCACAAGCCAGTGATGCCGCCCAAGAAAGAGACGCCCTTGACGCCGGAAGAGTTGGCTTTGATCCGACTGTGGATCCAGCAGGGAGCGCGAGGACCGGCGCAGACGGCGGCGCGTGCGGGAACGCGCAGGCCGGTCTTTGTGCGGCTACCCGAAAGCGTGCGCCCGGTAGTCGCCGTGGCCATCAGTCCGGACAAAAGTGCCATCGCCGCGGGACGAGGCAATGAGATCCACATCTACGACGCAGGCAGCGGCAAACACCTCCGTTCCCTGGTCCGCAGCGACTTGAAAGACAGTCGGGGCCAGCCGATAATGGCGGCGCATTTGGATATCGTCCAGGCATTGGCTTTCAGTCCCGACGGCCGCTATCTTGCCAGCGGTGCTTTCCAGGAAGTGTGCCTGTGGGAGGTACAAACAGGTCAGTTGCGGCGCGTGATCGGGGGCTTCGCCGATCGCGTGCTGGCACTGCACTTTTCCCATGATCGCAAATGGCTGGCAGCGGGCGGCGGCGTCCCCAGCCAGGAGGGCGAAGTCAAAATCATCGAGGTCGCTTCGGGCCAAGTGGTGCGCGAGCTTGCCGCGGCCCACAGCGACACGGTATTCGGCGTGCGTTTCAGTCCGGACGATAAACTGCTGGCTACCTGCGGCGCCGACAAATTCGTGAAAGTTTTCTCGCTGGCCGACGGCAAGCTGGTGCGCTCTTTCGAGGGGCATACCCATCATGTGATGGATGTCGGCTGGCGCGCCGACGGGAAAGTGCTGGCCAGTTGCGGTGCCGACAACGTCATCAAGGTGTGGGATTTCGACAAGGGCGAACAAATCCGGACCATCGGCGGACACGGACACCAGATTACGCGCATGGTCTTTATCGGCAAGTCGCCGAACGTGGTCACTGCCAGCGGAGATGCTACAGTGCGTTTTTGGAACGTAGACAACGGTGGCAATTTCCGCAATTTCGGCGGCCACGCCGATTTCGTATACGCCGTGGATGTCAGTGCCGATGGTAAACTGGTGGTCGCAGGGGGCCAGGAGAGCGTTGTTCGCGTCTACAACGGTGACAACGGGCAATTGCTGAAAACGTTAGTCCCGCCGGGCACGACGGCGCCTTAGAGCAGATAATGCCGCCATTTTAGTATGCCGCCGGTGTCCCAGCTGCGATAGAAACGTTGTCGGGCGGTCTTTCGGGGGGCGCGGAGACCGTAGCGCCTCCGCTAGCGAGGGCAGGTCGTTCGACCTGCCCTTTTGTAATTTTTGCAAGCTGCCTGGGCCGCCGGTAGTAAAGTTTGCCAAGTCGTTACAGTGACAGTCTTGCACAAGATTTGCCCGATCAACAGATTGGGTGCGCACAGGAAAGCATCTGCAAGTGGCTCGGCCGACGTGGAACGGTTTTTGCACTGAACGTGTGGCAGACTTGCCATGGAGGGAAGCGTCTGCAAAAAGGAGTGCAGGATGCCTAGAGTGCACGTCGGTCTGTTGGGACTGCTGGCCTGGTGGTGCTTGGCGGCCAGTTATGCCACGCCCAACTTTGTCGTCGAAGCGCCTACGCCAGCAATCGCCCAGCAAGTGGCCCAGTTCGCCGAAAGATACCGGCGCGAAAAGGCCTTGCAATGGCTCGGCCAGGAGATGCCTACCTGGGGCAAACCCTGCCCCGTGCGGGTCACCCTGACTTTAGGCGGCAGCGGCGGTGGAGCGACCAGTTTTGCCTTCGATCGCGGTGCCATCTTGCATCAGGAAATGCATATCGAGGGCCCGCTGGATCGCATCCTCTACAGTGTCCTGCCCCACGAAATTACCCATACCGTGTTTGCCTATTACTTCCGTGCGCCGGTGCCGCGCTGGGCTGACGAGGGCGGTTCCGTTCTCTCGGAAGACGAGCCGGAGCGTCGCCGCCACGACATGTTGGTGCGGCAATCGCTGGCAGGGGGACGGGCTTTCCGTTTGCGCTATTTGTTCAACCTCAAAGAGTATCCCAGCTTGGGCAATGAC
Source organism: Gemmataceae bacterium (assembly GCA_040289265.1). Lineage (GTDB taxonomy): Bacteria > Planctomycetota > Planctomycetia > Gemmatales > HRBIN36 > PSKW01. The sequence continues at coordinate 23,744 of PSKW01000008.1, read as the reverse complement.
ATATTGACCCTGTACGCCCAGGGATACTCTGTGTCGCGCTATCTCGTCGAGACCAAGGGACATCGGGGGTTCTTGCTATTTGTCGGCGACGGCATGCGTCAGGGCTGGGATTATGCCGTGCAGAACCAATTCGGCTTCCAGCGTGTGGAAGACCTCGAAGAGGCATGGCTGCGCTGGATGCGGCAGGCGCATTTTGCACCTACGCAGTTGGCGGGAGCCAAGCGGCCGGCAGCACAGCCGCCGGCTGTCCAATTGTTGCCTCCTGTAGTACGTGGAGCCGAACCGGATGAGCCACCGGCGCCGCCCGGTTCCGCTGCTGGTTTGCCCCTGGGCAGCTTTCCGGCGGCTGCGCCACGTACTGGTCGGCCCCCTTCCGACTCGGCGCCACGGGTTGCCGGCGGCTCCCCGCCTGGTTCAGGCCCGACGACATTGGCCGAACAAGCTTTGCGCTACACAGCACCCATCCAGGTGCCTGTCGGACCGCAGCGGTGATCCCTAGGTGCCGCTCGGCACGCACGTCAACCCCATGTAGGCCGCCGACATCAGCGGATCTCCAGTTCGCTCACGCCCCAGGGACGTGGCGCTGCTTCCAGCGTCGTAATACGCACGAACCGTGCGCGCACAGGATGGGCGAGAATAGCGGTCGTGCAATCGGCGGTGCCTGTGCCCAGGTAAACAAGCTCGTAAGGGAAGCCACGCTGATCGGCCACATCTATCCGAAAGCGGGGCGGCCACGATTCCGCAGGATGCCACTGGATCACCTGCTGGAACAGGCAGTCGTCGCCGAGATCCACCAAGATCCACTGGCTCGGCTGGCAGGGCCCGGCGCTGCCGGCAGAGCTGCTAGGATCGCCATCGGCCAGAGCAGCCACCGGAGCCAGGGAGCTATGAATACGCCAGGAGTTTTTGGCCGTCACCTGAGGGACATAGTTGGCTAGCCGTGCCGGTCGCGACAGGCGTGCGACTTCGGAGCGACGCAGATGCAACAAATCGGGCTCGCGCCGTCGCTCCAGTTCGGCACAGGAAAAAAGTGCCAACAGACTCGTCCAGACCAGACCCTTCGCTATCCGGCGGAGCATGTCAAGCCGCTTCCTGAGTAGGGACCAGCGGCCCCAAGGGCGCCGGATAATCGGTAGGACCTATGGGACCGTCGGCGTGTCCTTCCCACTGGTGGGAGCGGATTTTGTCGAGGATGCGTGTCGCCAGGGCGATGGCATTGCGGCCTTCTTCGCCGCTGACTTTGGGACGTTGCCCAGTGCGTACACAATCCACGAAATGGCTCAGCTCCAGGGTGAGCTGATCTCCTTCGCGCATTTCGAATTCGTGGATTTCCAAATAGTGCCCGAACAATTTTTCTTTGAGCAGCCCGAGCATACTCAGGTCGAGCTTGCGCGGGTCGAACCCTTCGCGGCGCACGCGCTCCGACGGCTGGATGATGGTGGCTTGACGATGGCCGAAATCCAGGCTGACGTACCCTTCCGGGGAATAGACGCGCATCTTGCGCAACGGCTTGACGCTGACGCGGCTGGCGGTCAGACTGGCCACGCAGCCGTTCTCGAACACCAGTCGAGCGTTGGCGATATCCTCGTGCAGGCCCAGCAGGCTCACGCCGACTGCCTCTACCGAGCGCACCGGGGATTTGACCAGGGCCGTCAATACGTCCAAGTCGTGGATCATCAGGTCCAAAACGACGCCGATATCCAGCGAGCGGCCGCTGAATCCGGACAAACGCTCGACATCTACGAATTTGGGTCGGATCGGCCTTTTTTCCAGGTACAAGAGGGCCGGGTTGAACCGTTCGATGTGCCCGACTTGCAAGATAGTGCCTGTGGTACGTGCGAGATCGGCCAATTCTTCTGCCTGCTCCAGGGTGGCGGCGAGCGGCTTTTCCACCATGATGGGGATGCCTCGGCGCAAAAAATCCACGGCCACATCGCGATGCACACTGGTGGGCACGGCGATGGTCGCTGCATCCACGCAGTCCAGCAAGTCGCGGTGATCGGTCAGCCAGCGTGTGCCGCATCGGCGGGCGACAGTACGTGCCTGTTGGGGATCTATGTCTACCACCGCCACCAATTCGACATCGGGCAACTGGCTGAGGATGCGGGCGTGCTCCTTGCCCAGATGCCCCACGCCCACGACACCCATGCGCAGCTTGGTCATGACGCTCTCCCTCGCTCGTCGTGGCGACGACCCACCGGACCTAGGTCCGGCTGCATCAGGCCGCAGCCGGTAGCGGCACGGCAGCGGCAGATGGACGTGCCGACGGCAGTGCCTCCCGCAGCCGGCGCGCCAAAGCCACATTCAGACGATGCCCCGAGCGGCAGCCGACCACATGGCCCCGCAGTTCCAGGCCGGCCAATGCCAGGTCCCCGACCAAGTCGAGGATTTTGTGCCGTGCCGGCTCGTCGGCCCAACGCAGCCGGTTGGCCACTACTCCGCGCCGGTCGAAAACGACCACATCGGCCGCTGTCAGGCTTGTGCCCCAGCCGCGCTGCCGCAGGGGCTGCACCTCTTCGGCCAACAAGAATGTGCGACTCCTGGCCACTTCCCGCACGAAATGCTCCGGCGTGCACACCAACGTGTGCCTGTGCTGGCCCGGCGGCCGAAACGCTCCGTAGTCGAGATAATACGTGATCCGCAGTCGCTCCCGGTCGGGGTAGAATGCCAGGCTTCGGCCGTCCTCGGAGAGGACGATCGGCTCGACGACGCCCCAAATCGGACGCATTGCTTTTTGCAGCACCACGCCGCCTGCCTGTAAGGCCTGCACGAAGCCGTACGCCGACCCGTCCAATCCAGGCGGCTCGGGCCCATGGAGCACGACCACACAGTTGTCCAGGTGCAATCCGGCGAGTGCTGCCAGAATGTGCTCGACGAGCATGACCTGTGCCGGCCCGTGGCCCAGGGCCGTGCAGCGATCGGTGCTGACCACGTGGGCCACGTGCGCCGGGATGCGCGGGCGGCCCGGTAAGTCAGCGCGCTCGAAGACGATGCCTGTATCTTCCGGCGCCGGCTCGAAGACCACACAGGCGGGCAAGCCCGTCAGAAATGCTGTGCCGGTTACGCTCGTGCGGCGCGCCAGCGTCCGTTGCGGGCGGCTCCCCAGCTCGATCACCCCGAACTCCTCCCGACCTCTCGGCCCATGCGGCCGTCACTGGCCCCGCGGAAATCACTTTTGCCCAGGCCGCAGGCTCGCCGGCTGGACGTTGGTGCCCCCTTGCGGCTGTGCTTGCGCGTATCTTTGATTGAGCGCCACCACCACCGCTCCGGTGATTTCCAGGCTCTTGTCGTAATACATGGGCCAGAAAGGCTGCCGCAGTCGGTTGGCCACGTTTTCCGGATTGTAATAGGTCTTCTGATCCCAGTCCTCGTTGTAACGTAATACCAGGTCCACGCCGTTGGCGGCACAGTATTCGCGCACCACCTGATCTACTTCGAGGTAGATGGTGGTGATCTGTTCGTCTTGCAGCTTGGCCACTTCCCGCTGGCCTTTGGTGCGCAGATCGTCCATTTCGAAGCGGATGGCGCGCATTTCTCCTTCGATTTGCTCCTTGCGCTGAGCCGTCGTGGTCGGGTCGCGATATTCTTTGTCGAGTGCCTCCAGACGTTTGGCTTTGTTTTTCAAAGCCTCTTCGTACGTCTCCATTTTGGCGCGCAACTGGTCGCGGAAGACCTGGACCTTTTTGTAATTTTTGAAGACTTCGTGCAAATTGAGCAAAGCCACGCGCGTGCGGGCTGCTGCCGAGGGCGTGCGTTCCGACTGCAACGCCTGCGCTCCCGACAGCCAGCAGATGCTGAAGACCGCTCCGGCCACGCCCAGCATCCCTACCCAACGTATGCGTTTCGTCACTGCGCAACTCCTTTTGCCTGATTTCCTTTACATTCCCCGACGGGCGGCTGCTTCGTCGCACCGCTGCCCGCGATCCGTTGCCACTGCATGGGCAACCCGTCCTCGTGTACCCTAGGGCTGCCTGCACGTCAAGGGCAAGGCAGCCGCGTGTTTGCCTCCTTGCCTCGTTTTCTAACTTTTTCCTAGCTATCCTGTTGCGCCTCGGTTACAATACGGGCTGCCGTAACACTTTCTTCGAGCCGACGCACTTTGCCATTAGGAGAACGCGCTATGACGCCCGCCGATCATTCGGACTCGGCACGTCCGCACAAGGATGCCGTCTGGTCGCTGTTACAAGCTGCCAAGGCCGGCGACAAGCAGGCACTTAATACTCTCTTCGAAGTCCTCGCTGCCCGGCTGCAGGTTATCGTCCGCTACATGTTCAAACATTTCCCCGACCCGGCCCTGTCCAGCTCCGATGCCGTCCAGGAGGCGGCTTTGCAGCTGTACAAGAGCCTGGACCAGGTGCCTGTGCTGTCCGAACGTCAGTTCATGGCGTTCGCCAGCCGGCGCTTGCGCTGGGCGCTTTTGACCCTGTTGCGCCGCTGCAAGGGCAGCATCGTCCAAAGCTTTCCCTCGGCACCATCGGGCTCTCAGAGCACCGGCTGGCAGCCCGCCGCGACCACTTCCACCAGCCCCGAAAAACTGGAAGCCTGGGAACAATTCCACGCCGTCGTCGAAAATGGCCTGGAAGACCACGAACGCGAGGTCGTGGACCTCTACTGGTACTGGGAGTTCTCCCACAAAGATATCGCCGACGCGCTCGGCGTCAGCGAAAGAACCGTCAAGCGCTACTGGCGCCAGGCAAAAGAAAAGATCAAAGCGCGCGTGGATCCGGAGGCACTCAAATAACAAGGAGCTCGCCCCATGACTCCCCCAGAGCCGTCGGAAATACAGCGCTCCGAAAAAGAGCAAAGCCTGCAGGAAAGCACCCCTTCCGCCTCTGCCGAAGGGACTTCTTTCCCCAGGCCAGGCGACACGCCCCAGGAAACAGGAGCGACCGCGCCCCCAGTGCCCGAACTGCTCGGCCAGGCTCGCTTCCGGCTCAAGGAGCCTATCGGCCAAGGCGGCATGGGCAAAGTCTGGAAGGCCGACGATTTGGTCCTCGGACGTACCGTCGCCGTCAAGTTAGCCAGTTGGTCCGATCCCGACTCGCTGCGCCGCTTCGAACTCGAAGCAGCAGTGACCGCGCGCTTGGATCACCCGGCGGTGCCCGCCGTCTACGCCCGCGGTCAGCAGAATGGCTACCATTATTACGTCATGCGTTATGTCGAGGGAACTCCCTTCGATCAGGCGATCAGAAACTGGCGCAAAAAAATCCACTCCCAGAGGCACTGGCTCGACCATCAGCTCGAGTTCCGCACCCTGGTGCAGCATTTCCTCGATGTATGCCGGCTCATGGATTACGCCCACTCACGAGGGATCGTCCATCGGGACCTGAAACCCAATAACATCGTCCTGGGGAACTACGGGGAGACGGTAGTGCTGGACTGGGGCCTGGCGCGTCCGCTCGACCAGCAGCCCGCACCGGCAGCAAGCCAAACGGCTACTCCCCAGGAACAAACCGTTGTGGCACTCACTTCCCCGGGCCAGCGCTTAGGCACCCCTGCCTACATGGCGCCCGAGCAAGCCTCCGGACAAACCGAACAGATCGGCAAGCCGACCGATATTTTCCTGCTCGGGGCCACGCTGTACCAGCTGTTGACCGGTCAGGCGCCGTTCGGCAGTTTGGCCGAGGCCCGGGACGGTCGTTTTCGGCCGGTGCGCCAGTGCTGCCCGTGGATCCCGGCGGCACTGGAAGCCGTCTGCCTCAAGGCCATGCAACGCGACCCGGCCCAGCGCTATGGCAGCGCCGGAGCTTTGGCCGACGACCTCGCCGCCTGGCTGGCCGACGAGCCGGTCTCCGTCTACACAGACCCGCTTCCAGTCCGTCTCCGCCGCTGAAGGCGCCGGCATCGTACGCTGGTCGCCACCGCCAGTGTCGCTGCCTTGCTGCTCGGCCTCGGTATCGTCCTTTTCGCCCTGTACCAGAGCATCGTCAACGAACGACTCACCCAGCTCAACTTCGCGCTCGAAAGCGCCAACGAGCGACTGAAACAGGTCAACCGCGACCTGGAAACCGCTCTGCAAAGGGAAAAAGAAGCTCGGCAGCAAGCCGAACGCGCCTCCGAGCGCGCCCGACAGGTCATCGAACTCATCGCTTCCAATGAAAGCCTCGATGTCCTGGCACGCCAACGACAACTCACCGACCGAGAGAAGACACTTCTCTCTTCCCTGGCAAAGTATTACGAAGAAGAAGCCCGACACGCTGGCACCTCTGAGCGAGAGGTCTCCAGACAAGCCAGGGCTTATTTCAACTTGGGCAGAGTCTACCAAATCCTCGGCCAGCATGCCGCCTCCGATGAATCGTATTCGAATGCCCTGAAGCTCTACGAAAAGCTGGTCACCGAGTATCCCCAGGTGCCGGAGTACCGGATAGAGATGGCACGCTCGTGTCTGAATATGGCGCTCGTGTCCCGCGGCAACCCGGTGGAAGCACGGAAATGGCATAGCAAAGCGATCGGCATCCTCACGGAGGTGCTGCGCAAGTGGCCCGACAACGCCGAGGCCAAGAAGCTACTGGAAGCGGCGAAATAACTGGAAAAACTACTGAAGTCGGACGAACCCGAGGAGTAAGCCGCGAAAGCCTGCTTGCGTGTCCCGGCCCGGGGTTTGCAAGTTCCGATCGAGCCGATGGTTTGGACGGTGCCGTGCGAGAGCCGAAGAAGTACGGGAAAAAAGGCCGCCCCCTTTTCCGGGGGCAGCCACTGACTGGGCGACTAGCCGTATGTCCGTAGGATGCTTTGCCAGGGGTAACGGCACTGGAGTTTGCCTTACACTGCTGGCCGGATCGGCCCTGCGTTTCACGCTTTGATGCCGGTGGGCTTTGCATCGGAACTGCGGATGTTATAACGGGCATCCAGTTTTTCCAGCAGAACTTCGGCCCTGATCTTCAGGTTTTCGCCTTCTCGTGCCAAGGCTTCCCCCTCGCGCATGACATCGGCGTAATGACTGGCCCCACCGAGAGTATAGCCGAGGGTGATCCTTCCTTCGGTTTCCAAAGCGTAGTCGAGAAGGAGCGCCAACAGGAAGCCACCTACAGCAGCTTCTGTGCTCGGCAGGCTATCGTAACGCTCTAGCCAGTTGGCGACTCGACGCAACCAGCCGGTGAAGTCTGCGGACCATTCCAGCAGTTCCGGATCCACACCCGCTTTGGGTAGCGCGGCAATCCGGGCTGCCGTGCGGCGGAGAGTTTGGGCATCTTGCCGCAGGGATGTGGTGGGCGTTATGCTCTTCTGGAGATCCTTGGCAATCTTGACGAAGGATTCCAAATACTGAATGGTTTTTTCTCTGCTGGCCTGTCGGTAATTGCCCGTGCGATAGGTCTGTGCCTGGGCCGACGCGACCAGAGCCAGCGCCACCAGTAAAGCCGCCGGTGCCATCAGTTTGCGATACATGACCAACCTCCTTTTGAAAACCTGGTCGGCTTGTGCCGACCGTGCCCCGAATGCCTCGTGCCAGGCCCTTGTGCCTGGCTCCTGAGTATATAGGCGCAGCGAGTCGGCATCGGGGGACAAAAAAATCGGGGGCGCGGACAGGCGGGAAGGGAAAGCGCAGGCGGATGCCGCCTTGGGGCTGTCCTTGACAGGTCCTACCCCCCTGTTAGAATCTCTTTAGGGGAGCCTGCCCGCAGGGGGAGGTAGGACACGAACCTATGCAAAAGTGTCAGCGCTGTCAGAATCCGGCGTACACGCACATTGTCGAAGTGCAGGGGGAAGAGCAGTTTTTGGAACTGCATTTGTGCACGCAGTGTGCGACAGAATACCTGAGCAAGACGCGTCCTGGGGACGGGCCGGAAAAGGCCGGGGGCGAGGCAGAGCTGGACCTGGGGGAGGCGTTCAGCAATGCCGAGCCGTGCCCGCAGTGCGGACTGAAGCTGCAGGACTTCCGGGCCACCGGCCGACTGGGATGTGCCTACGACTACGAAGTGTTCCGCGAGGACCTCAAAAGACTGTTGCAGCACATCCATGGGGACGTTAGTCACGCCGGCAAGACGCCCCGACGCCGCAACGTCTCGCAGGATTGGATCCAGGAACTGGGCCGGTTGCGCAAGCTGCTCCAACAGGCAGTCAACGAGGAAAAATACGAAGAAGCGGCGCGACTGCGCGACCGCATCCGCGAGCTGGAGCGGCACTGAGCCGGCAGCGCCTGCGCAGGTTGTGCCACTTATGGATGGAATACAATGCCAGTCCTGTGCCAAACCGGCAACGATTCACCTGACGGAGATCGAACCGGACGGCACGCGCAAGGAAATCCATTTGTGTCAGGCCTGTGCAGAGGATCGGCACCTGGTCAGCAAACAGGAACTGCATCTGCCGGCGATCGTGCACGCACTGCTGGGTGCTCATGTCGGACGGGCTGCCGAGGAACTGGCACGACTGCGCTGTCCGGCGTGTGGCATCAAATTCATGGAGTTTCGCACCGCCGGTCGGCTCGGGTGCCCGCTCGATTATGACCTTTTTCGGCAGGGACTGCTGCCGCTTTTGGACAAGTTGCACCGGCACGTCGCACACCGCGGCAAAAGGCCGCACAAACGCCACTCGCTCCAGTGGCAGCGCGAAGTACTGGAGCTGCGCACTCAGTTGCGCCGCGCCGTGGAACAGGAAGATTACGAGCGGGCCGCGCGCTTGCGCGACCAGTTGCGTGCCAGAGAAAAACACCCATGAATCTCGATAGTCTGGTTCACAGTACGGGAGAATGGCTCAAAGGAGCCGGTCCGGATGCCGACGTGGTCGTCTCCAGTCGCATCCGACTGGCCCGCAACCTGGCAGGCTTTCCGTTCACCAGTCGTGCCAGCCCAGCGCAAAAGGCCGAGGTGGAAAGTATCCTGCGGGATACCGTGGGCCGGTTGCGCGACAGTGCCGGCTTGCAATATATCGCCGTCCACGCGCTGGAGCCGCTCGATTGTCAGTTTCTGGTCGAGCGGCAACTGATCAGCCGTGAACATGCCCAAGGTCGAGGCCCGCGCGGCGTAGCCATTGACGCCGACGAGCGGCAGAGCCTGATGATCAACGAAGAAGACCATTTGCGCCTGCAGATCCTACGCAGCGGACTGTGCCTGGAAGAGGCCTGGAACGATGCCGACCATCTCGACGATCTGGTCGAGCAGCATGTCACGTATGCCTTTTCCGAAGAATTCGGCTATTTGACCGCCTGTCCGACCAATGTGGGCACCGGCCTGCGTGCCAGCGTCATGATGCACTTGCCGGGACTAGTGATGGTGGGGCAGATAGACAAAGTATTCCGCGCTTTGCAAAAGCTCAATCTGACGGTGCGCGGACTGTACGGCGAAGGCACGCGCGCCAGCGGCGACTTTTACCAGATATCCAATCAAGTGACGCTGGGCAAATCGGAAGACGACATCCTGCGCGAGCTGCGGGCGGTCATACCCGAAATCGTGCAGTACGAGCGCAGCGCCCGCACGGCGATCCTCGAGCAAAAACGGGATCACTTGCACGATCGAATTGCCCGCGCCGTGGGTACCCTGCGCTCGGCACGCATGATGACTTCGGAAGAGACGATCGAGTACCTGTCGGCGGTACGCTTGGGTGTGTGCCTGGGCTTGGTCGAAGGGTTGACCATTCAGACCGTCAACCAGTTGTTTTTGACGGTGCAGCCGGCACATCTGCAGAAAATCCACGGGCGCGCATTGGACGGCGACGACCGCAACATCGTGCGTGCCAATTATCTGCGTGCCCGTCTGTCGGAAATCTCCAACAATTGAAGGCCCGGGTTCGACCGATCTGCCTGCGGAACTTTTTCCTGCCACGGTTGTTTCTTACCTTAGGTTGCTGAACGCAGTCGAGGGGACTGCGCTTCGCGCGACGGTGCGGCTCGACGGGCGGCGGTAGAGCGAACCGCCCGGGGCCAAGAGCATTACCGCTGAGGAGGTGGCTTATGTGGCGCAGCACGGTGTTGATGGCAGGCTTGCTGACGGGCCTTCTGGTGACGAACGTCGTCTACGCGCAGCAGGAGAAAGCCAAGGGCAAAGGGCGTCCGGGCGTAGCCGGCGTGATTCAGTCCGTCAACGAAAAGGACAAGTCCATCGTTATCAAAGGCGGGGGCAAGACCGCCGGGGAACAAACCATTTATTACACCGACGAGACCAAGTTCGTGGTCGTGACCGCCGACGGAAACAAAGAAGGGTCGGCCAAGGATTTGCGGGCCGACGTGTTCATCAAGGTACAAATCGAGCGCAAGGAGGACAAGAATTACGCCAAGCAGGTGGTTATAAGGGCCCCCCGAAAGAAGAAATGAGGAAGAAGGGCAGATGAACCACAGGCGCCAATGTGAGGCGCTGCGTGACGAAAGCCAGGGGCGGGGTAACACCCGCCCCGATCTGCTTTTAGCTGAGGATACGCGGATCGGTCCAGGGGTCGCCTGAGGGATCGGTGACGTTGGGATCGAACCATTCTTTGTGGAAGGGGATACGTTTTTGTAGTTTCATGGCCAGGTTGGCGGCGAGTGCGATGACGGCATCGGCTAGGGCCACTTCGCCGGAACAACGGGGCTGGTTCTGGGGATCGGGGTTGCGGATGCAGTAAGCCATGTGTTCGAGTTCTTCGCGGTACCCGCGGCTGGTGGCGGCATAATCGAGGACCCGAGTGACTGCCGTGCTGACGCCGACCTGAGTCGCCGAGGCATCGAGCTGGACGCCGGCACTGCCCCCGGCCTCGACCACACGTACATAGGTCGAGCGCGGCGGTCCGTCGGCATGTTTACCCGCGCCCCGTTCTTTGAACAAAAGCACTTCCCGCTCGCTATCTACGATGAGCGTAGCGTCGGTCCCCAGGACGCATTCGCCGTAGCCCTCGAAGGCGTTGGTGTTGATCGAGGAATAAGTGACCACGACGATGTCGTTGTCGCGCGGGTCTTTGCGGGGATCGTAGCTTTTGCCTGGGAACTCGAAAGTGCAAAAGACGTGATCTTCCACCTCACGATCGTCTTGGTAGTAGTATTTGCCGCCGACGCCGGAGACGAACAAAGGATGTTTTTTGCCGAGGAAGATGCTGCAAGCGTCGAGCTGGTGGCTGCCCAGTTCGGCCATGAGGCCGCCGCCGGTGCGCTGATAGAGACGCCAATTGACCAATTCGCGCAGACTTTTGTAGCCGTGCCGCTTGACATCCACCTTTTGGTCTTCTTCGGGGATGGGGCGGTTCCAGCTGTCGCGGCCGGGGCGGTTGTTGCGGTGCCACAGGGCACGGATATGCCGGATGTCACCCAGAAGACCCTGTTGGATGACGTCGTAAGCCCCGTCGTACAGGATGCTGTAATGCCGCTGGTGACCGATAGCCAGCAGACGGCCCGTTTCGCGGGCGACGCGAATCATGGCTTTGCATCCCGGAATCTCTTCGGCACCGCTCGTGGAACGGTCAACGATGCTGCCTTCGGTTGTCTGCCAGCGATTGGTGATATAGCGGGCCATGAGCTTTTCGCAGAGCACATGTTTACCCGCCTGCATGGCTTCGATCGCCACCTTGGCATGTAAATGCAACGGCAAAGCAATGACCACCAATTCGATGTCTTTGTCTTCCAGCAGGCGGCGATAGTCGTCGTGGTAACTCTCCGATCGGCGCGCGATCGCCTTGGCTGCTTCCGAGCCATACTTGGCACGGAAGCCCAGCCTGGGACCACGGCCGGGGGGATCGCCTTCCAGGGCACGCTTCTGGTTCGAGGGCCGGATATCGCTGTAGGCGATGAACTCGACAAAGTCCGGATTGCTTTCGGTCAGGAGAACCAAACCTTCATCGCCGCTGCCGATCAGTCCGGCGCGGACCGGTTTGCCGTGCCATTTTTCGTAACCGAAATACAAAGCCCCGGCAGCGGCTGGAACGCTGGCCGCGGTGAGCAAAAAGTCGCGGCGCGTCATACCGCGTCGGCCGCGTCGGTCCCCCAATGGTCCGGTGTGGAGCTGATCCAGTACCGCCCGGAAATTGGCTTTTCCCAGTTCTCGCTCCTCTGGTCGTAGGTAATTCATCATGGTCCGCTCCTCGTTGCGGTCGCTTCCCTGAAATTATCCTATCGAGTTGCGGTAGAATCGGGTGCGGGCGCGCGCTGTTTACGGCGGAACAAAGCGCGTAGGAGCGCATCCACGCCGGCAATACGGCCCGTACCGGCACAGGCCAAAACCGCCAAAGCTTCGATGAGCTGATAGTTCACGTACAAGTAGTGCCCGCCCCAAGCGCTGGTTCCCGGCAGACCCGGCCAAGGTGGCATGGCCAAGTAAACCGAGAGCAAAAACAAAACCGCTGCCAGTGCCGCCAGTCGGGTGAACAAGCCGAGCATCAGGCCCAAGCCCATGGCCAGTAAGCCATAAACGGTCGAGGCATTGACCCAGTCGAGCGCATGCCACTTGCGCAGCCATTCTCGCCAGCGATGCCACTCGGTCAGCGATGGTTTGGGGTTGGGCCATTGACGTTGAGAAGCATCGAGCAGATTGTCGAGCTTACGCTGCAAATCGGCCTCGCGCGCCTGCAGGTAGCCCAAGAGGTAGGAGCGCTGCTGCAATAAGCCGCGCAGGTATTCGCTGTACAATCGCTGCCGCTCGAAAGGAGGCAGTGCTGCCAGCTCCTGCTGGCGCACGTGGCGTACCGACTGGAGGTAGTGGGCGATGTACGCTCGCTGACTGTGCAGCCATTGTTGCGTGTCCTTGCTCACTTCTTCGAGAGCCTGCTGTGCTTGTTGGCGGCGCCGCTCGTCCAAACCGTAGTGTTCCACGAAATCGTCTACAGACTGTTGCCAGGCTCGCCGCAGGTGCTCGGGCAGGGAGCCGTCGTCCGGCACGGTCACACGCTCGATGCCATCGGGATCGTCCAAGAGCCAGGCACGGTAGTAGGGGGCACAAGGTCCAGAGGCTGTGGCCAGAAAAGGCTCAGCCGACCAGGGACGGACGCCACGATCGGCATCGAGATACGTCTCCAGCTTGCTGGCGCCTTCGTACACGAAGTGCCAGCCTATAGCCAGACGCAGGCCGATCAAAAAAACAGTCGTCCAAAAAGGCCAGGTATGCATCGTTCAACCTTCGACAGATGCCACGTCTAAAGTATTTCGTGTTCCTTGCCAGGTTTCGACTTCGATATCTCCCAAAACTGCCAGGCGTGGCTGGGGCTCGTCGGTAAGTGCGATCACCGCCACGCGCGGATGTTCGCGGACGTAGCGGGCAGCAGCCTCGAGGCCCAGGATAAAAAAAGCCGTGGACAAAGCGTCAGCCTCGGCGGCTCGCGGAGCGACTACGGTCACGCTGAGCATGCCTTGGGCTGGCCATCCGCTGCGCGGATCGAGGACGTGTCCTAGCTTTTTGCCCTCGTGCTCCACATGTTGGAACGTGGCAGCCGAGGTAGCCAAAGCTCGATCTTTCAACCACACCGAAGCCAGCCGGCTCGACGGATCGCGGGGGTCCGCGAGACCTATGTGCCAGCCGCGGGCGGTGCCAGGCGCGCAGCCACGGGCCATCACACTGCTGTATCCGCAATGCATCAACGCGCTGCGGATTCCTGCTCGCTCCAGACGCGCCGTCAGGCAGTCCAGCGCATACCCCTTGCCGATACTGCCCAGATTGAGTTCGATACCCCTCTTGCGATAGTATACTGTGCGCGTTTCCGGGTCCAGGACGATATGCTGCATGCCGGTGACTTCCAAAGCCGCGGCGATCTCTTCGGCGCTAGGGATGCGACGGGGACCGCGGAAAAAGCCCCACAAGCGAACGAGCCGCCCAGTGGTGACGTCGAAAGCCCCATACGTTTGGCGATGCAAAGTCGCCGACAATTGCAACAGGTCGAAAAGTAAACCGCTGACCGGCACCGGCTGGTAGGCAGCCAGCCGATTGATGCGGCTGACTTCGCTGGTTTCTCGGTATACGGTCAGCCGGTCTTCCAAACGCTCCACTTCTTCTAGGATGGCGTATCCCAGGGAAACCGCCGCCGGGCAGGCGGGCAGCAGCAATTCGAAGACTGTACCCATAGCGGGCCGAGACATGCCCAAAAGCTGCGCGTTTCGCTCGGGTGCAAGACAGTACTCGCTGTGTCGCATAAGTAATCGTTCGGGGTACTCAGCGTTGTCGGGGCGTAGGCGCTTGTCCTCGACATCTTTTGCGAGAACACGACGCTGCTACACGCATATGCGGAAGGTAAGGCGTCCGTACCCTTATCGGCCCGGCATCGCTCCCAGCAGGCGACGACCGTTCACGTGCCTTCCGTTCCGTCGTGGATCATCGGCTCCAGGTGCTTGACATTCTTTTCGACCGCCAGCACGATGGTCCGCTCCTCGATGCCATCCGGAGACACGGCAACAGCCGGGATGATCTGTCGGCCGTCGGGCAGACTGAAGCGCAGCGTAAAGGTCCCATCTTCGCGAAGCTTGATAGGTTGACGTTGCACGGTAACTTTGGCCGCTGGATCGGTGGCGCCATAGACGATCAGCTCGGCATCGAGCTTGAACCAAAACTGACGGGCTCGTCCGGGATAAAAGGCACCGGACCCGAAGCTGGAGATCCCTGGAGAACCGATGGGACGTCGCAGACGCTCTTCGAACAGCTCGCGCAACTCGATGCTGCTGGCCGAAGGATTGAGCCCGCCCGACATGGCATAAATCTTCTCGTATTCGTAGCGCATCTCGGCCCAGTTCTCTTCGAGGACGTCGCTGACGCCTGCACGCGGAGTGGTGACCACGTTCGAGCGTGCCACGACATAAAAACGCCCTTGGCGCGTCAGGTAGCCGATGTCCACACGAAAAGAGCGCGGAGGATTGGCCACCTCGATGTACCAGTTGTTGGTGCCGTTGTGGATCTCGATGTCCCGCACAATGGCCTCGGATGTGTGTGCCGACTCCTCGGAAGTAACGTCGAGCACACGTAGGATCGGTTTGGCGGTGTGCCAATCTTCGCCCAAGGCTGCCTGGGCGCGCTGTACGGTTGCGCCGGTGATCTCCCAATAACAATGCAGCCAATAGGGATCGCGCACCATGAGCACGATGCGATCTTTGCCGTATCCTGTGGGAAGATCCCTGGGCAAAGTGCGGGCTAATTCCCGTGTGGGCACACCCATGGCGAACTTGCTCGCCTCGATTTCTTGTTCCCCGGCCACGGCGCCGCCGGCACGAGAATACGCGCTTGCAGCCTTGGAGACCGTGCCTGCGTGCTCGCCCATGTTCTTGTCCTTACTCAGGGCGTGGATCAGCTCTGCTTTGTTCATATGCGAATACCCGCTGATACCTTTCTTGCGTGCCAGTTCCAACAGATCCTTCTTGCTGCACTCGACCAGGTTCTTCGGCGTCATAAGGGGACACTCCGCATGCGCAGACGGCGCGAACCGTGTGCACGCATGGCACAGAAGTCAAGGCCTTCCCTGGCGGGTCAACCAACCGGCAGTCATCCGGACGCCGGAAGACAATCACGACAGGCAAATATTTTCTGTCAGGCGTAATTTATTCGCCCATCCAACAGCCGGCACTTAGCGCATCTATCAGGCGGCTAACCCTCGTGCAGCAAAGAAAAAGGGCGAACAGTGGCACCTCAGTTCGCCCGTAAATCCTTGTAAATCATCCCCTTACGCCGAGTTACTTTCATGCTGCAAGGCACCGCATCCTGCCGCCTACCCATAACAAGCTATTTGTGGATAACATTTTAGCACATTGGCCCCTCGGTCGTCAACAGGAAACTTGTAAGCTCGACCACGTTTTTAGACTAAGTGAGAAAGACTCGTTTCACGATTTGCCGGTTGCCAAGTTGCTGCTCGCCCGTCGCGCTGCCCTCCTTTAAAATGCTTATAGTTGCTATGCTTGGTACAGTTTATCGATCCATCGCCTGGGCAACAGTGTGGCTGCAGGCGTGCATCCTTTCTCGTGTCTACAGGCGTCAGTAATTGGGAGGAGTGCGTACATGGCCCGGCGTGGGCCGCCGCCTCCGGAGCTTTTGATCGTCAGCTGTTTTACTTCCTTTGCCGAGGCGCTCGCCTGGGCAAAGGAAAAATTATGTGCTTTGTATGGACCTGTCCTTGTAGCCAGTGACGTGTTGCCCTTTACACACACCGAGTACTATCGAGCGACTATGGGGCCGGACCTGATGCAACAACTCTGGGCGCTGCAGAAGCTGGTCGCACCCGAAGAGTTGCCGAGTATCAAGCGATGCGCCATCGCTTTGGAGCACGAGTTGTCTCAGTCGGGCCGTTTTTCCGTGCCACGACCGGTCAACATAGATCCCGGCTTGTTGAGTCTGGGCAAGTTAGTATTGGCTTCAACGAAGGACCATGCCCATCGCATTTATCTGGGGGACGGCATTTTTGCCGAGGTGACTCTGTGGTACTGTCGGGGCCAGTTTCTTCCTTGGCCTTGGACCTACAATAATTACCGTGCGCCGGAGGTGCACCGCTTTTTGCATCGAGCGCGAGCGCTATATCGTGCCATGCTGTGTGATCTGTGTCCGCAAGAGGGCCGTAGGCGACAGGCTGGCAACACCGAGGGCCAGGACGACCCGAGCCCGAAGTCTGCCGGCTAGACGACGCCCGAGATACCGACCACGCGGGGGGAAGGGACATAAAGAACCGGTGAGGAGCATGACGACATCCGAGAAGCCGAAACTGGATCCAGGCGCCGCCGAGTGGGATAGTCGCGACAGAAGCAGTGGGCGGCGTGCGGCTGCCCCTGCCCGACGGTTCCTGAGTGGTCTGCAACCCTATCGGCGAGCGGTCCTGGTATCGCACGTCAATCCCGATCCGGACAGCTTGGGCAGCATGCTGGCCCTGAGTTATTTGATCGAACAACGACTGGGCTTGCCGACACGTTTGACGCGCGAAGGTTTTATCGGTCGTGCCGAAAATCAAATGATGGTCCAGACGCTGGAGATCGAGCTGTATCCCCTGGAGCAAATCTCTTGGTCGGAGCACGATGCCCTGATCATGGTGGACAGTCAGCCCCATACTGGACGGCACACCCTGCCGGCGGACTTGCCGCTGTATGCGGTGATTGATCATCACGAGCGCACCGAAGAGGGACCGTGGACCGCCGAGTTCGTGGACATCCGCACGCAATTGGGTGCGACCTGTACTTTGGTCGCCAGTTATCTGGCAGAAGAACAGGTACCGTTCGCGCCGCGCATAGCCACGGCGCTATTTTACGGCATCGAGTCGGAGCTTAACGTATACCCCCGGGAGGCCAGTCCGCTGGACGATGCCGCCCTGCTCCTGCTCTATCCGCACGCCGACAAAGATATTTTGGCGCGCATCCGCAACGCCCGTCTACCGCAAAGCTACTTCGCTACTCTGGTGCAGGCGTTGCAAAATTCCTTTATTTACGATCGTCTGATCATGTCGTGGGCGGGGGAACTACCGCAGCCGGAGTTGACGGCGGAAATTGCCGACTTTCTGCTGCGCTTCGAAGAAATAGATTGGTCTTTTTGCGCTGGGACTTATCGAGGGCAGATGCTTTTGTCGGTGCGGACGACCGATCCGCGCGGCGGTGCCGCCCAGGTGATCCAAAAGGTGGTCAACGGGCTGGGACGTGCCGGTGGACATCCGCGTCGGGCAGGGGGAGCGATCCCGCTGACCAGCTCGGCGCCCAGTTATATCGAGCAGATCCAGTCGCAACTGCGGCGCCGCTTTTTGCAGGCACTCAAAATTGACGAGCAGCGCGGTCAACGCCTCATCAGCAAACGCGAGCTGCTGCAAGGCTTGCAGGGCTGAACACGGAACACCTGGCAGGCACGAGACCCGTACCCCTGGAGCCGAGCGTCGTGCCACATGGCTGCGCGAAGCGGTGTCGTTCCGTTCACTCGCGCCCCGAACTTACGTACGAATCGAAGACCCTGACCTTTTTCCAGTTGGCTTTGTTTTCTTCTATGAATTGCATGTGACGCGGATGGGACTGATATTTGTCGTGCGCCGCACGATCTTTGAAAACGATGTGCAAAGCTACGTCGAAATCCCGATCGTTGACGGGGCGTTGCAGGTCGTCCGCCAGTACCCCGACGGCGAAGAAAATCTCCCCCTCGTGGCCGCTCAGGTATTTGCGGCAAGCCTCTACCAGTTTTTCCTTGGCCTGCTGGGAGTTGTCCTGGAGCGCAAAGTACACGTTATGTGCCAGCATGTTTTTTCCTCCTCGGCCGGTCCGTTCCATACCCTGGATGGCCAGCATATGTCCGGCGATAAGGGCAACAGCCACCAACCCTATACGGACGCACATCGAGGGACTCGCATGAGGCATAGACAGTTCTCCTAACTGGGGTCGCCGGGAGATTTCCATCGGGCTGCGCGTGGCCCGGGCAGTGTATCGTCGTCGGCTTCGATCCGATCCTGCGCGCTCTCCAAGCCGCGACATCACAGAAGGAAGTGTAGCGACCGGACCACGTCCGGGCAGCGGGGGGATGATATTATCGCTCATGCCTGGCGGTATGACGCCGGGGGCCAGCGCGAGGGCCAGGATCCCTGGGTAGCCGGCCTGCCAAAAGCGCACGGGTAGAAAGCATGGCTGTGCGTTGCACCGTGCCGGCGAGTCGTGTAGACTGATCAGCACGACGAAATCGGAGGGCTTGACAGTCGCGAGGCGTCTCATGACCCAATACTATTTTTTCCATCTCATGTCGTGGCCGTACCTGCCCGAGGATTTCGCCCAGCGCTATGATTCGGCGTGGATATGGTGCCCCAATTCACTGTACGACCCGGAAAAGGGGCACGAGCTGTATCGTGAGTATCTGACGACGTTGGCCCAGGCAGAAGAGCTAGGCTTCGATGGGGTCTGTGTCAACGAGCATCATCAGAACGCTTATGGACTGATGCCTTCGCCCAACCTGATGGCGGCGGCACTGACGCAGCGGACTCAGCGTATGCGCATCGCCGTCATCGGCAATGCGCTGCCTTTGTATCATCCCCCGTTGCGTGTCGCCGAAGAATACGCCATGCTGGATGTCATGAGCGGGGGGCGGCTCGTCGCCGGCATGGTGGTCGGAGGCGGACCGGAGTACTTTTCCTACCAGGTGGATCCGACGCGCTGTCGCGAGCGATTCCGCGAAGCGCTCGATCTCATCGTGCGTGCCTGGACCGAACCCGGACCTTTCACCTGGAACGGCAAACACTATTTCTACCGCTACGTCAATCCTTGGCCGCGGCCGCTGCAAAAACCGCACCCGCCTATTTGGATTCCCGGCGTAGGCAGTATCGAGACCATCGAGTTCGTAGCCCGGCGCCGCTTTGCGTACATGGGTATCCCCTACTTCCATATCGAAAGTTTTCGACGGGTGTACCGGCAGTTTCGTGAGGCGTGTGAACGAGCTGGTTACACCCCGCAGCCCGAACAACTCGGCTGGGGGATCCCCATCTATGTGGCCGAAAACGACGCCAAGGCCAGGAAGGAATTCGAGCCGCATTTGTGGTACTTCGTGCGCAACTTGCTCAAAGGCATCGTCACCACCCCTCCAGGGTATACGTCGGAGAAGTCCATCGTGCCCATTTTGCGCGGCCGTGGGCATTTTTTGTCGGAGAAAAAAACCTGGGCAGAAATCGAGGAGGGCGTCTACGCCCTCGTCGGCAGTCCGGCGACAGTACGGGATATGCTCAATCATTATCGCAAGGAACTGGGGGTAGGCATCGTCATGACCGGATGCCAGGCGGGCTCCTTGCCCCACGACCTGGCACGAAAAAGTATGGCCTTGTTCGCGCGCGAGGTGCTTCCCTATGTGCGCGATGCTGCGACCGACGGAAGCACGGCGCGGGCTTCGGGCACGTCGCCGATCAGCGCGCGCTAGTCGCGACGGCAGCGACCAGGCGCGCTGACCCAGGCCGGCACCCGATTGAGAGCAACCGAGAGCGATGTATGTGGGACTTTGTGAAGAAAGTGACTTACGGAGCGCGCGTGTTGCTCGCTCGCCGGGGGGAAAAGCAGATAGTGACCGTAGGCGGACACCCGACGCAGGTGCTGCGCGGAGGTCAGGGAGCGCCCTTGGTATATCTCCACAGTGCCCTGGGCGAAACCGTTTGGTTGCCCTTCCACGATGCCTGGGCAGCACAATTCGACGTGATCGCTCCGGCTCATCCGGGTTTCGCCGACAGCCAAGGTCTGGAAGATATTGGCTCGATGGATGACTTGGTTTTTCACTATGCAGAACTGTTCGACACGCTGGGCTTGGACGATTTCGCCCTGGGCGGAGTCAGCCTCGGGGGATGGATCGCCGTCGAGTATGCCGTGCGTTATCCCGATCGCGTCCGGCGGCTGTGGCTGGCCGACGCCGCAGGCTTGTGGCTCGATGCCTATCCCTATTTCGATTTGTTCCGCTATGCGCAAGATGTGCGCCGTTTGCGCGAAGCATTGTTTCACGATCCGGACTCGGCTGTGGCCAGCATGATCGTCAAAGATGTGCAAAACTCCAGTGACGAAACGCTGATCGCCGTGTATCGTGCTTTGACGGCGCTGGCACGACTGGTGTGGGAGCGGCCATACAGTCCCCATTTGCCGCGGCGGCTGTCGCGCATCCGCTGTCCGACTTTGATCGTTTGGGGGGCGAGCGATCGGCTCATTGCGCCTGCCTATGCCGAGGAATACCACCGGCTCATACCTAACTCTACGCTGAAGATCTTGGAACACTGCGGCCATCTGCCCATGTTCGAATGCGAGAGGGAATTCGTGCGATTGGTGGCTGACTTTTGCCGTTCGGAGCAGACGGCTTGACGGTTGCTAGCGACCTAGGTGGAGGCGATGGCGGCGATCGAGGAAGCTAAGAGCGCAATCGAAGCGCCGACCGAAGCGTCAGGGGTGGTTCTGATCACAGGCGCCGCAGGCGGCCTGGGCCGTGCACTAGGCAGGGAAGCACACCAGCGCGGTTATCGTTTGGCTTTGCTCGATCGCGACGGCCCCCGACTGAGCGAAACAGCCGCCGCACTGGGAGGTGCCCGCGTGGCCATGCAGGTCGCCGACGTCACCGATCGGCCGGCCGTGCAGCAGGCTGTGCGTGCTTTGGTCGCCGAACTCGGTCCGGTGGATCTGCTCGTTGCCTGTGCAGGAATCGGTTTGGCCATGCCGTGCTTGCAGTTCCGCACCGAGGACTTGGAAAAGCAGGTCGCTGTCAATCTCGTGGGCGTAGCCAATACCGTCGAGGCGGTCCTGCCGGACATGTTGGCGCGTCGGCGCGGGCACTTGGTAGCTATTTCCAGTCTAGCTAGCTATCGCGGCTTGCCTTGGATGGCCGGGTATTGCGCCAGCAAAGCTGGCTTGAACGCGCTCATGGAGAGCTTGCGTTTCGAATTGAAGCCTCACGGGATCCGCTGCACCACGGTTTGCCCCGGGTGGATTCGTACGCCCCTGGCCGAGTACGCCCCGTTTCCCAAACCGGACATGCTGGAAGCCGAAGACGCCGCGCGTAGGATTTGGCGGGCCATCGAACGGCGCAAAGAGTTCGTCGCCTTTCCTTTGCGCCCCAGACTCTTGCAAGCGCTCGGCCGGCGCTTGCCTGCCGGTCTCAGCGACTGGCTGCTCGAGCAGTATGTGCGCTACTACACAGGCACAACGCGCATGGACTGACGGCAGGCAACCGCTGTGCCGGACGGCACGCGCTGTCCGATCCGGCTCGTGCGACCCAGCTCGGGACACCCTTGGGTTGCATGGCTCCAGGAGGCATAGCTATGAAAGCGACTGCTTGTGTGCGCACGCTGCTCGTGTGCGCGACATGCGCACTCGTGCACGGCTCGTTACCAGCGGCGGACAGGCCCAACTTCCTCTGGCTGATCGCCGAGGATTTCGGACCGCATCTGGCCTGTTACGGTACCAAAGAGGTCTTTACGCCCAATCTGGATCGGCTGGCGGCGGCAGGAGTGCGCTATACACATTTCTTTACCACCGCCCCGGTGTGTTCCCCGAGCCGCTCGGCCTTTATGACCGGCATGTATCAAACCACCATCGGCGCGCATAACCATCGGTCCCATCGGGACGACGGGTACGAATTGCCTCCCGGCGTAAAAATCGCCAGCGACTGGATGCGACAGGCGGGTTATTTTACCGCCAACATCCGGCATATGCCGCCCGGGGTAGACCTGGGTCCCGCGGTGCTCAATGTCGGATCGGGGAAAACCGATTGGAATTTCACCTATTATGGTAAGCCGTTCGACTCGGACGCGTGGGCGGACCTGACACGGCATCAGCCGTTCTTTGCGCAAGTGAACTTTTTCGAGACCCATCGTCCCTTTCGTGCTCCCAGGCGGGCCGACCCAGCGAAGGTAGACATTCCCCCGTACTATCCCGATCACCCGGTGACGCGTGCCGATTGGGCTGCCTATCTGGATGCGGCTTCGGAGTTGGACCGCAAAGTGGGCCTGGTCCTGGAGCAATTGCGCAAGGACGGTTTGGCCGAGCGGACCGTGGTCGTTTTCTTTGCCGACAACGGTCAAGCGCATGTGCGCGGCAAGCAGTTCTGCTACGACAGTGGTCTGCACGTGCCCTTGATCATTTATTGGCCACCTGGGGTGCCGGCGCCGGAGGGTTTTCGTCCCGGCACCGTAGACGATCGGCTGCTCATGGCCATTGACCTGCTGCCCACCATGCTGTCTGTGGCCGGTCAGACCAAACCGCCAGGCATGCAGGGGCGAATATTCCTGGGAAAACACAGAGAAACACCGCACCAGTACGTATTCGGCGCCCGCGATCGTTGCGACGAGACGGTCTTCCGCTTGCGCACGGTGCGCGATCGTCGCTATCGCTATATTCGCAACTACACCCCGGATAGACCTTTCTTGTCTCCGAACCGGTACAAGGAAAGCCAGTACCCTGTGTGGAACCTGTTGAAAGAGCTGGACGCGGCGGGACGCTTGAATCCCGTGCAAAAAGTGCTGACCGCGCCCAGCATGCCCCCTGAAGAACTCTACGACTTGCACAGCGACCCGCACGAGACCCACAATCTGGTGTCTTCCTCGGAGCCCGAGGACCGGCGCGCTTTGCAGCGATTGCGTCAGGCACTGGATCGGTGGTTGACCGAGACACAAGACCGCGGCGCCATCTTGGAACCTGAGGAGATCGCGCGCGCTCGCGGCGCCACCAAACCTGGGACCAATCCCAATCGTCCCGCCATTTTTCCCACCAAGCCGGACGGCTCGGAATAAGAGCCTGCCTCGAGCGGACAGCACCTGTCATGGGGAAAAAGTTTTTCGTTGCACACGATACTGCCGGCGGTTAGCATGAACAGATGGTTCGAGCGGTTGCTCGCTCAAGCGTACTCAGACCGGGAGGACCGGCATGCGTATTCAATTCGTTTGTACGGGGTGTCCCCGAACTCTAGCCGTAGCGGCGCGCAAGGCCGGGACCGTAGTGACCTGTCCGCGGTGTTCCGCTCAGGTTCGGGTGCCTGCGGTCGAGGCTGGTCGCGAGCAGCATCGTAGTGCAGAAGCAGGTTCGAACAGCGTGCAAGTCCAGCTGCAGACGCTGCAAAGATACGAAAAGCTGGTCGCCGAGTATCCCCAGGTGCCGGAGTACCGGATAGAGATGGCACGCTCGTGTCTGGGTCTAACCGGTACCCTTGCGATGCTCGGCAACCTGCTGGAAGCATGGAAATGGCATGGCAAAGCGATCGGCATCCTCACGTAGGTGCTGCACAAGTGGCCCGACGACCCCGAGGCCAAGAAGCTACTGGAAGCGGCGAAATAACTGGAAAAACAACTGGGGTTGAACGAACCCGAGGAGTTAGCCGCGAAAGCCGACTGTGCGTTTCGTCCCGGGGTCTGCAAGTTCCGATCGAGCCGATGGTTTGGACGGTGCCGTGCGAGAGCCGAAGAAGTACGGGAAAAAAGGC
>PSKW01000007.1:104733-136013 GCA_040289265.1 Gemmataceae bacterium | reverse complement strand
GGCAATTTCCTCTTGACAAGGGTCCTGCGCACAAGCGCACAGACGACCCCGGGGCAAAGAAGCGAGCTGGAGCGTTGACGTACGCTTGGTGAGATAGTGCGTGCGCGAAGGGAGACACCTGGCAGGCTCGGAGGAGTCGGACTAAACGGCGCGCGTGTCGCTATGTTCGACGCGCTGCAACAATTCGTCCACGCAAGCGCCGAGCAAAAGGGCGCCTCCTATCACTGTATATTGTAGTTCATTGGGCACTCCCCACATGTTAGCGAAGTTGGGGAGCATAACCAAAATGGTGGTGCCG
This sequence comes from Gemmataceae bacterium, assembly GCA_040289265.1. Lineage (GTDB taxonomy): Bacteria > Planctomycetota > Planctomycetia > Gemmatales > HRBIN36 > PSKW01. The sequence continues at coordinate 135,715 of PSKW01000007.1, read as the reverse complement.
ATCATGATGCCCAGGACGTTTCCTTCGCCGCCGCGCAAACTGCAGCCGCCGAGGACGGCACCGGCGATGGCATACAGTTCCATGAAATTACCGGCAGCCGAGGGCTGAACCGAGTTTTGTTCCATGAGGTAGAGGCATCCGAAAAAGGCCGCCGAAGTCGAGCAAAGCATATAGGCGACGATTTTGTACCGATCGGTGGCGATGCCCGAATAGCGGGCGGCGCGCTCGTTGCTGCCGATGGCGAACAGATAGCGTCCGTACACGCTGAGGTGCAAAAACACTGCCGCCGCCGCGCTGACGAGCAGAAAGATCACAAAAAAGCGCGGGAGGCCGAACACATCGTTTAGGTAATAGAAAGCTTTCAGATCGGGGTAGTCGTTACCCAGTCCTTTGACCTGATCGGCAGCGAGCCAGCGTGCGGCTCCACGATAAATGAACAGACCGCACAAAGTAACGACGAAAGGCTGAACGCGCAAGCCGGTCACCAACACGCCGTGGATGCAGCCCAGCAGAGCTCCGAAGAGGACGACCGCGACGATCAGCACATGTCCTGGCAGGCCCCAGGAACGGTTGTGTTCGAGGAGCACGACCAGGACGGTGGCGCTGAGGCCGATGACCGAGCCGATGGACAGGTCAATGCCGCCGGCGATGATGAGCAGGCCGGCACCGAGACTGATGAGGCCATATTGTCCGATCCGTCGTGCCAGGTTGTAATGATTGTCCCAGGAGCGCGCGCTGGGGTCGGCATACCAGAGGGCCAAGTACAGGAACAGCAGGAACGTGAGCAGGCCGAAGAGTTTTTTGTTCATGGCCGAGCATTGCCTCCGGTGGCCAAGCGCATGACCGCTTCTTCGGACAACCGGGCTTTGGGGATTTCGCCGGCGATGGTCCCTTCGTGCATGACCAGGACGCGGTCACTCATGCCGAGGATTTCTTCCAGGTCGCTGGAGATCATGAGGATGGCGACGCCGGATGCGGCCAAGCGATCCATGATGGCGTACATTTCCGCTTTGGCGCCGACATCTATGCCGCGGGTAGGCTCGTCGAGCAAGAGCACGCGCGGGGAGCGGGCCAGCCATTTGGCGAGGACGATCTTTTGCTGATTGCCACCGCTCAGAAGCCGCACAGGCTGGCGCACCGTGCGCAAGCGGATGTGGAATTGCTGAACGGCGGACTCGGCCAGGCGGCGCTCTTGCGCACGCGCGACCAAGCCGAAACGCCGCAGCAGATCGAGGAGGGGCAAACTGAGGTTATGGCGCACGCTGGCATCCAGGAGCAAGCCCTCGCTCCGGCGATCTTCAGGGATCAGCACGATGCCCTGAGCGATCGCCTGGGCAGGGGAATGGATGGTCAGGGGCCGTCCGTCGAGCACGATGCGGCCGGCGAGCGCCGGGCGCACGCCGAAGAGCGTCTGAGCCAACTCGGTGCGCCCCGAGCCGACCAAGCCCGCCAAGCCGACGATCTCTCCGGCATAAAGTTCGAAATGGATAGGCTGCTTTTGCCGGCGCGACCAGCGCAATCCCTCGACGCGCAGGACCGGTGGTCCGTTGTGGACGGTCCCAGCGCGCCGCTGATAAAACTGACGCACTTCCCGTCCTACCATGAGACGCACCATGGCTTCGTGCTCGATGGCCTCGCGCTGCAGCTCTCCGGCATTGCGCCCGTCGCGCAGTACCAGCACGCGATCGGCGATCTGCTGCACTTCACTGAGCCGGTGCGAAATATACAGGACACTGACGCCGGAGCTTTTCACATCGCGGATGACGGCGAAAAGTCGCGCCGTTTCCTGGGCCGTCAGACTACTGGTCGGCTCGTCCATGATGAGCACGCGCGCCTGGACCGACAAGGCCCTGGCAATTTCCACCAACTGTTGCGGGCCAGGTGCGAGCTGCCACACGGGCGTGCGCGGCGAACAGTGCAAGCCCAGTCGCTGCATGTAAGGCAAAGCTTGTTCGTAAATGGACCGGCGGATCAATCGCAGCGGGCCACCTGCGACTGGTTCGCGCCCCAGGAAGATATTGGCAGCGACATCGAGATTGGGGGCCAGATCGAGCTCCTGATGGATGAGGGCAATCCCCATGCGGGTGGCGTCCAGGACCGAGCGAAATACTACCTGACGGCCGGCCACGCGGATTTCCCCGGCATCGGGAGCGAGCACGCCGGCGAGTATTTTCATGAGGGTGGACTTGCCGGCACCGTTTTCGCCGATTATTGCCAGGACCTCTCCGGGAAACAGTCGCAGACTGACCCGATCCAGCGCCTGAACGCCTGGGAAGGCTTTGCAAATACCGTGTGCTTCCAGGATGGGTAGCCGGGATGGATCGTCCGGTGTGGCCATTGGTTTACCCGATTGACCCGAGTGCAGGCTGAGCGGAGCAGCCGGGGAGCGTTCATCCGGCGCACGAGTTAGTCCTGGAGAGCATCCAGGACGCCGCGCCGACGATCCACGGCATTTTGCACATCGAGTTTGCCCACAAAAATGGCGATCTTGCCCCCTTCGGGAAGGACTTCCCGCACCAACTGCCCAGCCGCTCGACCAGCCTCGTAATTGTTCGTGCCTATATAGCAGATGCGTTTGCTACCCGGCGGCAGGTCGCTATCTTGGGTGATGACCGGGATTTTGTACTTCTCCACGACCTGATCGAGGAATTGAGCCTGGTACTCGGCAGCATTGGGACTGATGGCGATGCCTTTGATCCCTTTGACGATGAGGTCTTCGATAATCTGTTTCTGCTCTTCCGCCGTACCGCGGGCAGGCATGTGGAACTCGACTTCGACCTGGAAATCCTGGGCCGCCTGTTCCGTACCGCGGCGGGCAAAGGTCCAGAATTCGTAGGCGTTGTTGCTCAAGAAAGCTACGCGCACGCCGTCAGGGGCCTTGACTGTCGGAGTACCCGCACCGCTCTTGAGCTTGCGAATCTCCGCGTGGAAAGCGTCTACATTGTCCTTTTTGATGACGCGGTGCGGGATGTAGAGGATATCCTTGTCGAAGCGATAAGTCACGCCGTCTTTTTCGAAGGGGCGCACGAGGACATCGCGATCGCCTCGAGCCAGTGCCGCCAAAACGCGCACGGCGTGTTAGCCGAACTGGTACGGCTGCTGCACCACCGTCCCATAGATATGTCCATCGCGAATGCCCTGGAGGGTCTCTTCGTTTTCGTCGAAGCCGACGATGGCGAGTTTGCCTTCCTTGCGCGAGGCTTTGACTGCTGCCAGAATAGCGGGAGGATTATAGGCCCACAGCCCGACCATGCAGCGCAAGTCGGGATGCTTCAGGAGCAAATCTTCGGCATTGGCCTTGCATTTCTCCTGGCTCGCGTCGTCGGTCATGGTGGCCACGAGGATATACTTGCCGAAACGCTGCATATCGCCCGATGACGAGCGCGAGCAGCCGGCAGAAACGGCCGTCACAAGAGCCAGAAGCGTGTGCGTCAAGATCGCACTGGCTAAGAGCAGACAAGACCGGCCACACCTTTGCGTATGGGCGGCAGTGCAATATGGCTTCATGATGTCTCTACCCCCTCAGTGCTCGCAAGTCATCGAGTTCACGAGGTATCTGGCCTTTACCTGGTGCGCCTCACTCAGTAGTGTAGCAAGCTCGACGGGCGCACGACACAACAGCGTAGCCGCCGCGACGAGCCGACGTTTGCTTTCGCCGACCCTTTTAGAGATTATCCGTAAGATGATGGAAAACAAGAGCCCGGAGCGCGAGGGCTGTGCCGAGCAGATGCGTGTCGAGGCGCTGGCAGTAGGGCAGGGCGCACTGGCAGGCGCCGGACTGGCAGTACTCATGGCGGTATTGCTCGCCTGGAGTGGCATAGGCCCGGAGGAACTAATACGGTTGGCCGCCCCAGAGCAAATCCCTGTAGCCCAAGCAGAGCCCTACCCATACGAAGTAGTCCAGGCGCAGGTGCGCCCCGAGCATCGAGCGCCGGAGTTGTTTTTGGATGCGCAGCATCTTTCCGGCTGGCGGCTCGTGGGAGGCGGACGGCTGACGCTCAGTCAAGGGCTGCTCTTGCTGAGCCACGACGCGGAGCGGCGCACAGGGTACCTGGTCAGCGAGGTAACGGGACGCGATTTCGAAGCGCATGTGCTCTGGCGGGTGGTGCAAGGGCATTGTGGGTTTTGCTATCGGGCAGGATACGATCGGCGCTCGCCGGACGAGTTGTGCGGACCGCAGGTGCGCTGGTCGAGCGATCCGTGTGGGTACACGGGCGGGATTTTCGAGAGACACGGGCGTGGATGGCTCGGTCTATTGCATGCCCCGGTTTCGAAGCCGAGGTTGTGGCACGAGTTGCGTATCGTCGCTCATCGGGAAACGGTCGAGGTGCATGTGGACGGGCGGCTCGCCGGGCGCTATGCAGAGCCTTTGGCTGAAGTGTGGCGCAAGCCTGGTCACTTCGCCGTCCACATTCAAGGCGGCACATACCTACGCGTGTGGATCCATCATATCGCCATCCGCATCTCCGAGTGACCCGAGAGGGGGTAGAACTGCTCGAAGACCGTGGGCCGACGGCACATGCCGGCCAGGGGACAAGCGATGCAGCGCGCCAGTTTTGCTATAACCAGCTGGCAGGAAATAACCGCACTAGGGGGTGCCTATGCATTGCAGGCAATCCTGGTCGGCCTGGGCTTATATTTCCTGTTTCCGCAGCGATCCTGGCGTTTGCATACGCTATGGGGACGGCAGCGTGACCGCTATGTCGGCTGGGGACTAGCGCAGATCGGCGCCGTCTTTTTCGCGTGGATGGTCTTGGATACCGTCCTGGTTCTGATCGCCGATATGCTCGGCAAAAGATCGCAAGAGGACGCGGCGACGCAGATTTATGTGACCGCCGTGGCGATGCCCGTCCGGTTGCTAGTCAGCTTGTGGATCATATGGCGGCTAGGAGAAGTGGGGCCTGCACAGATTGGCTTGCACGGTTACCGCTGGCGCCAACAGCTATGGATCGGCTACATCCACTGGTTGTGGGTGACACCGTGTGTCTTCCTCGTGCATCAGGGAGCGCTCCTGCTAAACGACTGGTTGGGGACACCTGCTACGCCGCACCCGATCGAAAAGATCCTGCACGGGCCAATGGCATGGTGGCAGGTGCTCGTGGTAGCCTGGGTGGTGCTCATCGGTGCGCCTGTATGGGAAGAATTTTTTTTTCGCGGGCTGCTGCAGCCGTGGCTGGGCCGCTATCCCCTGGTCGGCGATTTGGTGCTGCTGGGTCACTTGGTCTTGTTGACTGGGCAAGCCTGGGAACGAAACTCTGCCTGGTCCGTTATGCTGATCCCGGCGATCGGCCTGGGCTATATCGCTTTCGATCGGCTAGGGAAAAAGCGACTGGCGCACCCCTGGCAAGCACGGGCGATCTACGCGACGTCTCTTTTATTTGCCACGGCCCATGCCGACATATGGCCGACACCGGTGCCAATTTTTGTCCTGTCTTTGGCCCTGGGTTGGCTGCGTTATCGCACGCAGTCGCTGCTGGCGTCAATGGTGTTGCACAGCCTGTTCAACCTGACCAGCTTGTTGGCGGCTTTTTTGTGATGCTGACGCTCGCTACCCGCGGCTCGGCGTACGCTGCAAACCATCTCCGCCCGGCACAACGACGGCGTAGCCTACGACTCACGAGGGCAAAGGCCAGGTACAGACGACGAGCGCCACCGTCCCGCGCTGGCAGGCAGCGACCAGCTCGCGGCCCGGCTCATGGTAGCCCCGGCGCACGCTGCCCAACCCGATAGCACGGCTCCGAAGATAGCAATAAGCCGCCGATGTTACCCGGCCCACTTCTGTGCCCTGGGACATAAGCGTTGCTCCGACTAGCTCCTGAGCCGCCCGGTAGCTGTCTAGCCAGGCGGTAGGTTCGGCACGCAGACCGACCAGATAGCGGTTGACATGCCCATAGGTACGGATGCGTGCAATGGTTTCCTGGCCTAAATAACACCCTTTGGTAAAACTCAGGGCCTGGTTGTCCCGCTGCATTTCCTGAGGAAAATTGCTGTCGTCCATGTCGGTACCGCTGCGCGGCGTACCCGCGGCGATACGCAGCGTCTCGACCGTTGCCCAGCCGATCGGGCAGACGCCCACGTGTATCAAGGCCTGCTGCAAAGCCGCGCCATACTCCACCGGAACCACGAGCTGTATCGCCGGGACGACCCAGTCGCGCATGCGGCGTGCCTGCAGGACCGTATCGGCCAAGCCGGGCAGCGAAGACAGGCAACAGTCGCGACTCGCCAGGCTGTGGACTAACTCGGGGTGCCAGCGCTGCAGCACGTGCTGCGCTTGCGGACCGGCGACGACCAGGAGCGCATATGCCGCGGACTCGTCGCAGATGGTCACTTCTTCTGTCACGTGAAAGCGTTCGAGATGTGCCGCCACTTTGGCTCCCAGCCCAGGATCCAGATCGAGCCACAGGGCATCCGGGTATTTGAAAACCTGCGTGCGTGCGACGATACGCCCCTGGGAAGTGGTCAAAAACGCTTCACGCGCTTCGTAGTCGCGCATAGCGCGGATGTCTTGGGTGCACATGTTATGCAAAAAGGACACGGCATCTCTGCCCCCGAGGCGCACTTTGCCCCTGCTGGAGAGGTCGGCCAGAACGGCACCCTCGTGAGCAGCTTGCAGCTCGGCCGTTGGATCGCCGCAGTACAGTGGGACACATCCGTCGCCTGGTGCTAAGGCATGACGCTGGGCTTGCTGGTCCATGCGGGTTTTCTCCTTCTTTTCTAGTGCGACGCGGACGATTTTTTGGCGAGGTCCGGACCGGTCAAGGCCATGGTTTTGTGGGCGTCGGGCAGAACGATGCAGGTTCCCGAGCGCTGGGCCAGACGCTGCAAATCGGCTGCATGACGCAGGGGCGTCACATGCAACTGCTCGACCTGATCTGCGTCGAGATCGCTCAAAAGATACAGATGGGCACGCTCGGCAGCCACGGCCAGCTGCCAGACAGTCAAGGCCAGCGGCGAGCGCTCGCGGCGCACCCGCACGAGCGCTTCCAACGGGCGTTGCGTGTCCCGAAACCATTCGCCCAAGGCAGTCACTGGCTGACGCAGAGCCGAGACCACAGCGATATGTCCCCCAGGCTGCACGATCCGTGCAGCACAAGCAAAGGCACGCGCCAATTCGACGAAGGACTGCCCGGCGGGGTCGCCTCCGATGCCTGCAATCACCAACTCGGCCCGTCCAGCTACGGTGACTCGCCAGTAGCGATCCAACAGTTTGCGGCTTGCGCGTGCCACCGGCTCGGCCAAACCGGCGAGGATGTGACTGAGTTCGTCTCCCGGCCCTTCGACCCCCTGGACGAAAAACGGGACACCCAGAAGCCAGGCTACTTCGTCGGCCTCTTGCAAGATAGGCCACAGGTGGTCGCCGGGCACGTTTTCTGTCGGCAGCCGCCACAATTGTTCTCGCGTTTCGCTGTCGCCCAGCGCCGGAAAGAGGTCGGCCGAGCCTCCTGCATAGCCAAAAATCGGGTCGTATACGGTGCGGCCGATCACCACCACGGCGTCCGCCTCTACGAGGGAACGGTTCAGGTAGATGCGCCGGCCCTTTTGGGTGCTGGCGAGGTAGCACAGTCGGGCACGATTGTGCGGATCGTGCACTTCCACGGGCAACTGCCGGAGATGCCCCGGCAGACGCTCGAACCAACGGGGCTGGATCCCGGGCAAACGCGGCGCACACAGCAAGCGGATGCGTCCGCGAGCGATCCCTGCCTGCAGCAGGTAGTCAGCAACCCCCTGAACCAGAATCGGCAACGCCAGCAAGGCTTCGTTGACCACGATGACCACGCGGTCGTCGGCAGTCAGCGCTCGTCTCAACGGAGGATAACCGTCCAGAGGCGCCTCGAGAGCCTGGTAGATATGCCCGGCGACGTCTTCCAGGACCGGCGCTTGTGCCTGCCGGTGGACAGCGATGGCCTTGCCCTCTTCCAGGTCAATACCGACCCGGCTGGTGCCTGCATATACTTCCAGCCGCGTCATGACCCATCGCTCCCATACGATGCGCGTGTTCAGAGCCGCCCAGACAGGATGGCTCTCCCCAAAGATTTTCCTCGATGCCTCGCACCATTATCATTATTCGGCCGCGCCCCGGTGCTGGCTTGGAACGGCCTGCGCTTTTCGTTTAAAAATAGACCAGCCAGGCCAAAAGGTGACGGCTGCAACGAACAGGCGCACCGGCCTTGCCAGCACAGGCCGACACGTGCCCAGCAGGTTTACGAACTACCGGCGGGACGATTGCGCGGACCGGGCCCGTACGGCACAGGTATGTATTGCACCGAAGGCTGCTGGCGCACCGGCTGTGGAAAAAGACCCATTAATTGATAGAACTCCTCGGGCATATCGCACCGCACGGGCAGTCCCAGTGCCTGTGCTTCGCGGAAGCCGATCGGATGGTCGTGCGTCCAGGTACCCTGGGTCAGTTTGTCGGCAAGCTCATCAGCTTTGTCCGGCGGCATTTTGCCCTCTAGCAGCTCTTTGACCTCGGCACGAATCTGATGTAAAGCCTTCTCGGCGACATCGGCAAGGATCAACGTGCGATCGTCGAGTTCGTTGATGTCTTTGGTGCGGGCAGCTTTGACCAGCGAAGCCGCCGGGTAGTCGCCTAGCTGGGGATCTACGGGACCCAGGACCGCATGGCAATCCATGACGATTTCTTCGGCGGCTAGGGCAATGAGCGTGCCCCCGGACATAGCGTAGTGAGGCACGAACACGGTCACCTTGCCGCGGTGCGCCTGGATGGCTCGGGCGATCTGCAAACTGGCCAAAACTAAGCCGCCAGGCGTATGCAGCACCAGATCAATCGGTACATCCGGGTCCGTCAAATGGATGGCACGGATCACCTCCTCCGCGTCATGGATGTCTATGTAGCGAAATATGGGGAAACCCAGAAAGCTCATCGTCTCTTGCCGATGGACCAACAGAATGACTCTGGTGCCCCGCTTGCGTTCGATACGGCCGATGAGCCGCATCCGTGCTGCTTCCAGCATTTTCTGCCGGAGTACAGGCTGCAACATGCTCAACATGAGAAAAATCCAGAAGATTTCGCCCACTCCCATACCGATCCTCCTTGCCTGTCGCCCCCTTCTGCGTACACCGCGCAGAGCTACTCGTATATGTCTCGACGGGTCGCTTGCAATCCTGTTTTTCTACGGTGCGTGCGCACCATCCGTCGGCCCCTCTGGTCCATCGCACTTAGCTGCCGAACTATCGGGTTGGTTCACCACGGCCGGTATTCGTCTGGGTAGGACCGGCGCGACGGTTGCCGCCGTCGTACAAAGACGGGCATAAGCACCATCCCAGCCACGAAGCCGCCGATATGCGCCCACCAGGCGACGCTGGAAAATCCATCCGCAGCGCCTAACGAGACAAAGCCGCTGAGCAGCTGCAAGACAAACCACAGACCTAAGTACACCTGGGCTGGAATCTCGACCAAACGGATGATCAAGAGGATCACAATGAGGGTGATCACCCGAGACTTGGGGAACAGTATGAAGTAGGCACCCATGACGCCGGATATCGCTCCCGAAGCGCCGATGACGGGTACCTTGCTGTCGGCGTGGAGCAGCACGTGGGTCAGTGCCGCCGCTACGCCACACAGCAAATAAAACGCCAGAAATCGCAGGGGTCCCATCCGGTCCTCGACATTGTCTCCGAACAAATAGAGAAACCACATATTTCCGATGATGTGCATCCAGCCGCCGTGCAGAAACATGGAAGTGAGCAAAGCCCAGCTGTGGCTCCAGTCGTGCAGGAGCCGCTCCGGCACCAGCCCACCTCGCTCGATGAAGCTGGCCAGTCGCGCCTCGGGCAAGCGGATCTCGATCCAAAAGACGATCGCGTTCAGCGCGATCAGGCACCACATCATGAGCGGTATGTTGCGCGACGGAATCGTATCACGCAGAGGAAACACGGCCTTGGTACTCCCACATTTGAGCCGCAGAGTGCGCAGAAGTGCAGAGTGCGCAGAGATGCAATGTACACCAATCTCAGCGCCCTCTGTTTCTCGGCGTCCTCCACGGTTCGAGTCTAGCACGACCTCGGTTCGCTAGCCGATGTATGTTCAGACACAGCATTTTAGCTGCCCTGGTCGCTGGCGAGCATCCGCCGCAGCGCGAAGGCCCGAACAACCTCGAGGCTTTTTTCGGTCTGCTCGTGCCGAGTTGTCCCTGACGGGCCGGACACACCGTTCAATGGGCGCACCAACGGTGCAATCGTTCCGACCCGGGGTACGGTCGCCCACTGGTCAGCTCATGCCAGATATAAACCTTCCACGTCCCGGGCGGGGCCAACTCCGCCAAGCTCAAGGTCATGAATTTAGTTCCCGGTGTCATATCGAAAGCTACGCGATTCGGCACCACGTCCTGCACAAAGCGGGTTACCGCCGGCTGTATATGCGCCTGCATCTGCTCGTCGTTCACGAATTCGGCAACGTGCCAACGCACGCCAGCCGCATCCAGGCTTTGGCGCAGATAAGCCAATCGCTCTTTTCCTTGGGGCATTTTCCGATCGTACAAAAGCAAACACTGCTCCACAGCCAACGCCTGGGCGGTGATCGAGCTTACTTCCGGGTTGTCGCTGACGATCGTCACCAGGTGCGTCGGGGACCAGCCTGCATAATCGTGCTGCACTTGGGCACGCAGGCGCTCGACGATACACGGCACCAAATGCGAGCGGTAAAACTGGGTCGTGTGCGGATCCGGACGCGGCCTGCGCAGATAATAGGCGACACAACGCGCGAATGCCTGCTCGTCGCCAGGCGTCGGCACCGGCGGTGGCAGGCCTAATTCCACTAGATACCATTCGAGCGCCTGTCGGACGTCGGCCACACCCATCTGCAGTCCACGCACCTGCACTGTGTGCCGAGCCGCGACATGGTCCATTTGTTCCGACGGCACGAAAAAGTACTTGACACCATAGCGCTCAGCCAGACGTATTTTGGCGTCCAGGTGATCCACAGGTGCGATACCACGTTTCCAGGCGCCTGTCGCCCACACTTTCGGATCGGGCTGCTCATCGTTCATGGCCAACAACAAACCCGCAGCCAACGATACCCATCCCGAGTCGAAACTCACGGGCATGTCCAGCATACGTATATCCATACCGGCCAAGCCGGCGGCCCGGCTCAATTGCAGGCCCCATCGTTGTGTAACGCCGGTGACACGCAGGACATCTTCGGCTAACTGGCGCAACGGATCGGGCAGTCCAACACTGTGAGCCTCCCCTCGGCACCAGCACAGCGGCAAGAGGAAGCTGTCCCGCAGGGCAGCGAAGCGTCGCTGGCTTTGCACAAGCACGATCCAACAGCCGCCGTGCTCGATGGGCAACTCCGGGGCGTTTCTGCGCTCGTACCCCAGTCGAAAGGCGTACTCCAAGAAATCGTCGGACAGCCACCAGTAAGCCAGCCGGCCGAAATGACGCATGACCTCGAAAACTTCCCCCGGGGCCAAGTCCGCAGGGGCTCGTTCCAGTAGTTCTCTCAGGGATATCGAACTTGTCGCCAGTGTAGGCTTCGTGCGAGTACGCATAGCGATACCTATTCGCGGTGCCATTCTTCCTGGGCCGCGCCGACACAGAGCCGTGGATGGCCGCCTGCTTGTTCGATCGCGTCGGTGGAAAAAATAGCGCAGGCGTCCTCGGCGATGACGCCGGGTACGTCCGACAGAAAGACCTTTTCACCGACCAGTGCTCGCGCCTCGTACCCGCTGGCATCGTAAAAGCGGACGACCAGCTCGGCGGGCCTGCTTTCTGGCAGGATCAAGTACGCGCACCAGCGACCATCGGGCGCAGTCCACTTGAGTGTTACGGGGGCGGACCCGATCGGCGCTGCTGCCGCCAGAGCCGCGGTCCATCCAGGCAAAATGAGCGACGCGGACGGCGTGCCGATCGCCCCCGGTCCAGACGGTCCCGGCGCCGCTTCCGGTACGGGTGCCCGCCGATGCGAGCCAGCGCCCAGAGCCGCTTGTGCCACCTCTTCCAGTGTGCCGTCCAGCCACCACGGGAGGAGGTCACAATACGGTTCTGCCAGCAGAGCACGCCAGTTGCGCAGCAGCTCGGTTTCCGCCGCTGTGGCGAGCAAGGTTATGTTTTCCGGCTGCTGGAGAATACGGTCCAGCTCGTCGGTCAGCTCCATGATGCGGTCAATCCATGCCGTCAGATCTGCAGTATGCTCGGAACCGGAAAACCTCGGCGCCGTCGGCACCTCTGCGCTCTCTGGGGGCATTGCACCGGATGCTCTCGCGTCGTCCTCTGCTTCCGAGAGCGCGATCCATGCTGCCCACAAATCCATCCGCTGTTCCAACAAGTCAAAAACTAGCTCTTCGGCTTCGCGCGGCTCCGAATCCAGAGCCGCCTCCCAGCGCTCTTCGAGCGTTGTGGCCTCTTCCAACGCGTCGGTCAACTCCTGCACCATGCCTTTGGCTGCAGCCACGGCTACCGCTGCTGGGAGAATCCCGTCGTGCTCCGTATGTATTCCGAATAGCTGGCATTTCCCCAGGGCAACCGCCAAACGAAAGGCGGCCTCTTCGGCCTCCGGCGTACTGGCACCTTCTTGCAGCCCTTGCAGTTCCTCCTGTTGCAAGGCCTCGACCAATTCGTCCCGGTAGATTTGCTCTAAACCGCTACGCTCTGCGTACGACATATTCAAAGTCCCGTTCAGGGCGAACATTATGACATCCCTATGCGTTGACCGACTAGACGAGACTCAGTGGTCGGGTTTGGCGATCGTAGGCCTGCTGACGCGGACGGAGAGTCACCTTCGGATGCGCTTTTGCAGGCGTGGGCTGTCCCGGCCAAGGCACCAAGCGCCCGCGCCACACATAGCCCTGCGGGCCAGATACAAATCCCCACTGCTCCAGCGTAACGAAGCGCACCTGCACGGCCTGGCCGGATTCCGGCGAACGCTCCTGGCCCCCTGGCGGCTGCAAACCCAGATCCGCCTGCCACACCGTATATCGCAGCACCAGTCTTTCGACCAATTTCCGCCAGCGCTGCGTCCGGTTTTTGAAGGCACAGACCCTGCGGATAAAGTAGCATGTCCGCAAAAGCAGCTTGTTGCCGATTTCTTTGATCACCATAAGAGCCCCGTTGGGCAATACCAGCAGAAAAACTTTCCCGCCGTCAACGATCAGGACCAGCGGCCTGCGGAAGGCATGGCGCGCACCTTGCTCCAAGGACTGGGCAACTGCGATCAACAGTTGTTTCACTTGCTCCGGCTGTTGCGGAAACGGCTGCTGCAATCGCCCGTACAACTCAGGGTCCAGCCACTCTGCCCACAATTCGTGGGGATTGCGCACATGCTTGTCGGCGATATGCAGCACAGCGTCCCACGTTACCAGTACGCTGCAACTCATGCCTGCGGGAGCATCAGCACCACGTGGATCCGGCAAGTCTGTCCAGGTAGTCACTACCTCGCCCATGTGCTCATGCCTCGCTTATGAGCTCGCGAACAAACCGTAGACATTGCAACGCTTGCTGACCACGCCGCCAGATCTGTAAGACCGTGTTGACCAGCATACCCAAGGCGCGCGCCAGGTAGCGCAGTCGGTCTATCACGGTCATCTGCCACAGATCCGTATTTGGGAAAGGCATTTCCAAGTCACTTTCCTCGACCCAGGCGATCCATAAATGCTCGGGCACTTTTCGGTACAGTGCGGTGCCGATCAGGAGCACGATGCGCTTTGTCGGTTTCCACGTTTCGATAATCCGCAAATCTTCCTCGCAAAAAGGCATCGTCACGTCCAGGTGCAAATCGGCGGCGTCCAGCGCATCGGCCCGGTCGAAGATCGGTGCGGTCGCCTGTTTTGCCGCTAGCTGCATCCACGTACCCACCTCATCGTCGTCGCCGACAAAAGGAACACACAGCTCGCGGCGTCGCTTTTTCTCTCTCAGCAAGTCTTTGTACTTGTTGATGATGAGCCTCTTGACCCAGGCGACGAACTGGGGCACTAGAGGACCTGGCTTAGGTTCGAATTGGCCCTGTACCAGTGCCAGGCACACTTTGCTCGGCAACTCAGCCAGGCAGTCGGCGATAATTTGTTTGTTCAGTCCCTGACCCTGCTTCAGCGCCAGACGCTCGACCAGAGAACCGATCGCAGCCCAAGCAGCGTCGGGTGCTTTGGCCGGGTCGTACATGAGCGCATGGAGGGCCTGTTCCTGCTCTGCCCCATGGGGTGCTGAAGGCGATACACTCATGGAGACGCTCCTGTGCCGTAGTCTGTGCTTCCCCTCGGTTGCTCGTTTCCGGCGGCACGAGCGTCTGCGATGATAAATGGTTTTCACAGGCATCGCCAGGGCCTTGTTCACCTTTTTCACCATGCTTGTCCGCCTGTCTCTAAAGGATTACGTTCTATCCAGTCCGCCGATGACAACATCCCGCATGAACAGCACGAACACAACAGACGAGCATGGCTTGCAGCTGCGACGACCGGCGCTGCGCCGCGGAAGCCGCGCAAGGCAATCGTCATCGGCACATATTGGACTGTGCTTGTAGCGATGTGTACTGCCGTCGCGACGATGTGTGCTGCCGTCGCGACGCTCGGTGGGACGAAGGGTGGGCTCCCAGACTGCGGGACCAGGCGCAAGGGTAGTTGGTGGACTTCATCCTGGGTCTGGTTCGGCCTGTGCGGCGGAGTGCTTTCTAGGAGATGTCTGAGGGGTCCCGGCCGATGGCGCTCGACACAACCCGATTTGCCGAGCGCGAACGGTCACTGCGCCGTAGCGCTCCTCGACCACTCCTTCGACAACGTAAGGTCCGAGCGTGGGATAGGGAACAGGACGGCAGAGGTCCGGGAACAGCGCGACCTCGATCAATCCCTGTTCGTCTGCGAGGGTGAGGAACTGCATTTCCTGTCCCGTCTCCGTAGGCGTGTGGCGATAAGTGGCCACCAACCCCGCCACGCGCACTGTCCGTCCTACCGCGCCAGGAAGGTCGGCGCTGGTCACGCAGTCTCCAGGCACAGTCCCGCGGAACAGACTCATCAGCGGCGGGCCGACTAGAAAGCCCAGTGCATTCCACTCCGCCTGCCAGCGTTGCCAGGGCGTATAGTCTTCGGGACGCCAGGAGTATGCCTGGAGCAGATGGCATTGCCAGGGGAAAAAGCACGCGCGTTGCTCCGCGGCTGTACGGGCACCGGTCAGCTCGGCTTCGAGAGCGAGCTCCGGCCGGGTTTGTCCGGTGAAGTCGAACGCGCCCACTTCGATGAGCCGGCCCAAGGCTTCCGGGCCGCAGGGGATACGTCGCCGGAAATCGCTCAAACTGGCGAACGGACCGCGTCGGCCACGTTCGGCCAGTACGGCCTCGCGGGTCGTTTCATCGAGGCCGGCTACGGCGCCTAGCCCGGTGCGAATGGCTTGGTCCTCGCGACAGAAATCGCGTGCCGAACGGTTGACGCAGGGCAGTCGGATGTCGTATCCGGCGTGCTTGATGGCCTCTACATATACCCAGCGCGGGTACATGCCCTGGTTGTTATTGAGCGCTGCCACCCAGAAATCCAGCGGCCGATTGGCTTTGTACAAGGCCAGCTCCCAGGCGATCAGCCCATAACTGACGGCGTGGCTTTTGCAAAAGGAATAACGATTGAACTTAGCGATCTGGACCCACACTGCCTCGGCGACCGTTCGCGGAATGCCCCGGCGCTGACAGGCCGTCAGGAACGTTCGGGCCACTTCGAGGAGATCCGCGTCGGATGCCTCGGCACGCGTAGCCTCTTTGCGCAACCGGTCCGCTTCCGGAGCGGTCCATCCGGTCAGTGTCTGGATGACCCGCAGCACATCGTCTTCGTAGAGCATCAGTCCGTACGTGTCCCTGAGGACCGGCTCCAGGAGCGGATGCGGATACCGGACTGGCTCCAAACCGCGGCAGCGGCGCAGGAACAGATCGCGGGCCCCGATGGCCGCAGCGCCCGGCCGGATCAGGGCCAGAGCACGGACGATGTCTTCCAGACCCCGCGGCTGCATCGCCACCAAAAGATGCCGCATGGCCGGCGATTCCAACTGATTGATACCGAGGGTATCGCCACGCTGAAGCAAGGCCACAGCCCGCTGTACTTCGGTGTCGCTCCAGGTACCGGCTGCTGCCGCCGCACAGGCCTGACGTACTTCGGCTAGTGTCGCCAGGGCGCGATTGCCCAGCAGATCTATTTTCACCAAGCCGATCTGCTCGATGCCGTCCTTGTCGAACTGAGTGACGACCACTCCCTTGGCGGAGCGCTCCAGCGGCACGTAATCCCGTACCGGTCGCGGGGTGATCACCACGCCGCCGGGGTGGATGCTGAGATGGTGCGGCCGGCGCAGCAGCGTGCGAGCATCGGCGAGTAGTTGCGCCCACTGCGTTGGGGCGTCGGCGAACTCGCGCGGCGTCGGTCCGACGGGGCCCTCGTCCTGCAGGAGCGTTTCGATGCGCCGGTCGAGCCCTTCGAGCAACCGGGTGATCTGCGCATTGGACAGCCCATGGGCGCGTGCTGCCTCGCGGAAAGCCGAGCGCGGCTGGAGCGACAGATGCGAACTGATCATGGCGGTGTACGCTTCCCCGTAGCGCTGGCACACCGCCGCCAGTACCGCGTCGCGCACCTTCCAGTCGAAATCCAGGTCTATGTCCGGCAGATCGGGACGCCCGGCATGCAAAAAACGCTCCAATTCCAGACCGAACTGCATGGGGTTGATATCGGTGATACCGAGCACGTAGCAGACCAACGAATTGCCGGCGGAACCGCGGAGTGCCATCGGCCACCCCTGGCGTCGTGCTTGCCAGGCGATGTCGCGAACCACCAGAAAATAGTCGGCCAAGCCCCGCTCGGCGATCAGTGCCAGTTCTTCTTCCAGTCGCGTTTGTGCTGCTGTCGAGGACTCCAAGTGCCGCCGACGCAACCCGCGTGTGCACAAGGCACGCAGATATGCCAACGCCGAGCAGGAGCGCGGCACACGCGCTGGGGGCAGCACCACCCCCCGCGGCAACACATCCGACCGGCAGGCCTCGGCCAGTTGCATCGTCTGCACACACGCTCCGGGCAAGTCGCGGAACAGCGCGCGCAAACTCTCCCGATCCGGCATGTGCGTCACAGGTACTTGCGGGCTCGCTGCGGCCGTCCGTTCGAGGAGCGTGCGCTGCCGGATGGCACGAACCAATCGCTCGACGCGGCGGCCTGCCGGCGTTGCCCAATAGACCGGGACGCTGGCCACCGCTGCCAGCCCCCAGCGTGCTCCCCACTCCAGGAGCTGGCGCTCGCGGTCTGGCCGACGACGCGGGCGCACCACCTCCACCCACAGCCGCGTGCCGAACGCCTCGCGCAGTGCCCCCGGTCCCGCCGCCGGCAACTCCGGTCGGCCCGATGCACCCGGCACGAACGTTCGCTCGCTGAGCAACACATGCAGCCCCTGTGGTTCGGCAACCAGGGCCTCGAGCAAATCGTCGTTGTCCAGATGCAGCCGACTCAGGATGCGGCACAGACTGACGTACCCGGCTGGCTCGGCCACCAGCACCGTGCAACGCCGCTGCCCCTGAGCCAGACAGGCGCCTACCAGCGGGCGGATCCCCTCGGCTCGTGCTGCCTCGACGAACCGCACTACCCCGTACAGATTGTTGCGATCCGTCAGTGCCAGGGCAGCATATCCGTATGCGGCTGCCTGCCGGACCAGTGTTTCCGGACTGTCCACACCTTCCAACAAAGAATAAAAGCTATGGACGTGCAGCAGCGCCATCGGGGGGCTTGCCATGGACTCCTCCGTTTCTTCTGCCCCAGGCAGGCTGGGAAATCCTTGTCAGCTCGCCCCTGCTTGTGCGCGCTGGGTGTCGCAGGAAGTTCAGCGGGTCAAGCACGGCGTACGCAGCCGCAGACGATCCCGATCGTGGGCCAACCGCTGGAACAGTGCCAACTCGGTCCCGCTCACCAGCGATAAAAACCCGAAGCGCCGACGGATCGCATCCCGGCAGTGCTCCAGCTCGTCGGCGCGCTGCGCGCACGCATCCGCGAACAAAAGCCGCTGCACCGCCACGGGCACCACGGGGGCCAACTCGACCCCCAAAAGACGCAACGGCAGTCGGCGCGTATACAGACGACAAAACCGCTCGCGTGCCGCTTCTTTCAGCACGTCGCTGCTTTGCACAGCCCGGGACCAATGTTCCCGACCGGACGTCGTCCGATAATCGCCGTAGCGCAGTGTCAGTGTCAGACCGCGGGCGCCCAGCCCCTGCAACCGCATCCACGCGGCTGCCCGGTCCACGAGATAATCGAGCATGGCCAGCACAAAGGGCAGCTCCCCCGTCGGCGGATCGAAACTGGTGCGCCGACCGATACGCTGCGGCCGCTGTTCCGATGTCACCGGTCGCTCGTCGTGCCCCCGCGCATAGTCGTGGAGCTGCACGCCCAGGGTGCCGAAAAGACGTCGCAGCCACGCACGCGGTACCGCTGCCAGTTCTCCCACACGCCGCACGTTCAGCCGGCCCAATCGGGCCTCGGTCCGACTGCCTACCCCGGGCAGTACGCGCACCGGCCAGGGTGCCAGATACTCCCGTTCACTTCCCTCCGGCACCTGCACCGACGGCATGTGCCAGATCTCGCCCTCTTTGTCCTGGCGCGTCTGCCAGGCGTGTTCTTTGCGTTTTTTCACGTCCTTCGTAGCCACGGCTGCTACCAGTTTGTTGCAACCGACGCCGATCGAAAGGGTCATCTGCGTCTCGGCCTGGACTTGCTCGGTCAATGCACGCACCATCTGCCTGGCAGCTGCCGACCCGACTGCCACTTGCCCACTGACATCCAGATACACATCGTCCAGAGCCGCAGATTCCACCAGCGGCGTCCACTCGCGGCACACAGCCAACAACCGACGCGCTGTTTGCTCGTAGCGCGGGTATTCCCCGGGCACGACGATCAACTCGGGACACCGCTGGCGCGCCTCCGTCAGACGCATGGCCGTGCGCACCCCGTAGCTGCGCGCTTCGTAGCTGCAACTGGCGACCACCCCCGTCCCCACAGCCACCGGCTGACCGCGCAACCGCGGGTCGTCCCGCTGTTCCACCGCCGCAAAAAAGGCATCTATGTCCAGATGCCAAACGGTCCGTCCGCTCTCCGGTCGCTTCTGCATAGCAGCCTCCGAACCTCTGCCGTCGGGCGTTACTGTACATAAGTATACTTACGCCCCCCGACCCCGACAAGAGGCTGCTCGCCCAGCCGCGACAGGCCCTGCCCACATGCCGATGCCGGCCCTGCACCGCTACCGATCTGCCAATGCCCCAGACTACGGCCCGCAGCACATACATCGGCAAGTGCCCATCGAAAAGATACCGACCCCAAGCGGTCCGATGCCCGCTCCTCGGCATCGTTGCGATGCCCTTAGCAGCAAGCGGTACAACGGCGCACGTCCTGGATAAATTGCCGCTCTGGACCTTCCGGCAAGAGATAGGTCCAGCCGACACGCACTTCTACCCTCAGGGTCCCGTGGCCAGTCCCTCTGGAAGCATCTTTTCTCCCTGCAGCCACACAAGGCACAAGGACACAACTACCGTAAAAAGTCAGCGTTTCCGAGCTGCCTTAAACGAACAGCGCCGCTTCCAGTGTCAGGCCGGGGCCGAAGGCGAGCGTAACGCACGGCGGGGCAGCACCGCTCCGACGCAGCCGCTCGAGCACAAACAGCACGCTGGCAGACGACACATTGCCGTACTGCTTCAGCACGTCCCAACTAGCCCAGCAGTGCTCGTCGGTAAGGCCCAGTGCCTGCTGCGCTGCCTGGAGAATACGCGGGCCGCCTGGATGGATCGCCCACGAGCGTACGTCGCCCAGGCTCAACCCCTGACGCCCCAGCCAGGCTTCCAACCATGGCCGCACGTGACGGCGCAACGTGCCGGGCAACCTGGGACTGAGCGTCATTTCGAATCCATGGTCGCCTATGTGCCAACTCATCATTTCCGATGCCTGGGCGAGCAACACGCAACCCGTGGCGCGCACGGTCCAGGACTGCGGCTCGGGAGCGGACTGAGCTGCCAACGCTGCCGCACCGTCGGCAAATAGGCAGTTGCCCAGGTATCTTTCGGGATCGGTGCCGGCATAATGATGCAGGCTGCATAGCTCCACGGCGCACACCGCTCCCCAGGCGCCGGTACGACATTGCAGCAGAGCGCCCAGGACGCGCAAGCCGTCTATCGCACCGTGACAGCCCATGTAGCCAACCTGCACGCGCTCGACGTCGGGGCGCAAATGCAACGCGTCAACCAGAGCACAGTCCAGCCCGGGAGCGAAAAACCCGGTGCAAGTAACCAAGACGAGATAATCCAGTGCGTTGGTTGGGCAGCCGGCCGCCTCGAGTGCGGCACCTAGCGCTTGAGCAGCCAAAGGAGGTGCCTCACGGGCGAACCGCTGCATACGCCAGCCGGTGCTCGGTACCGAATCCGCTGACCCATGCACAGCGGCTGCCGCTTGGGCCCACGCTTCGAACTCCTGCCGCGTCAACACACTGTACCGCCGAGCGATACCGGTTTGCTGGAAAATATGTTCCCAGGTGCGCTGCTGGTGCCGTATCGGCTCTTGGGCGTACCGGAGGAAAAGTTCCGCCGTCTCGTTCTGCTCGTACGCATGGGCGGGTACAGCCGTGCCTATGCCCCGACAAACTACGTAGGTCACAGGTATGCTCCTGGTGCCCACAGGTGGTAGCCGTGGATCCAGCGAACGATAGGTTGTGGCCAAAGCCGAGCCAGGCGCAGCAGCCAAGGCACAGCAGCCGGACAATTCAGCAAACCGTGAACGGTCCATTGCTGGTAGCGTCGGCTCCGGGTCAGTTGCTTATAAGCCTGCTGCCACTGCTGCGGCAACGCTCTCGTCCAGCGCCCACGCTGAAGGAGCAACTGGCTCAAACGAGTCGCGCCCTCCAAAGCACATGCGATGCCGTCGCCCAAGACCGGCTCGACATAGGCAGCGGCGTCACCGACGACAAAGATGCGCTGCCAGGCAACGCGGCGACGGCAGGCCAGACCCGGCGTCCCCTGCCACGGCCCCGTCGGACGAAGTGGCCCAAGCAATCCGCAGGCCGATCCGATCGCCTCCAGCCTGTGCCCAACCGGTCCTCGACCACGCCGCGACAAGGCCGCAGCCAGGTGTACTTGGCCATCTTCCAGTTCGACCAAGCCGAGGTAGTCGCGGTTGCTGTATGCCAGGATAATTTCGCCCGGCGCGGGAGCCGGCGGGGGCACGACACAAGCAGCAACGCCCACCCGGCCAGTGGCATAACGCACCTGCCGCATTGGCTCGATCCGCTGCAGTGCCCTGCCTGCAACGCCGTCCGCCACAATAACCACTTTGCCGAACACCGCTTCCTTTATTTCGCTCCTGTGCAGGAGGACGACTTGGCTGTCCTTTTCACACGGCGGCAGCTCTGCTTGCCACCCAAGACAAACGCACGCCCCGGCTTGCCTGGCCCATTGCACCAGCCGATTGTCGAGGGTTCGCCGCGACAAAGCCAGACCACCAGGCAACGGCAAGATAGCTTCCAGACCGGGCACCAGCAGCCGGACGTGAGTGAGCGGCTTGCCTCCTTCCAGGACATGCTCTACCTGGTAGTGGGACAATAACTCCAATGCCCGCGGACTCAGACAACAGCCACAAGCCTTGCCCTCTAGCTTGGTCTTACGGTCCACCAGAAGCACTTTCCATCCCCGGCGGGCCAGCAATGCGGCCGAAAAGCTTCCCGCCGGTCCCGCGCCGACCACCACAGCATCCCAGAACCGGTCCACAGGATTGCTCTCCTACACGCGGTGCCTTGCAGGGTTACCCTGCTCCGCTTCGGGTCGAGGCGGCGTTGGCTCCGCCGCTGCGCGGCACGTAACGCAACAGATACCGGCAGGGGAACCAGCGCAGAATACGAAAATCCCGCCAGCCAGCACGACGCGCCAGATGCGCCACTTCCGCCACGCTATAGGCGGCCCGAACGGAAACGGGACCGTCGTAGCGCACTATCGGACTGGATACGAGCAAGCGCGTCGCCAGCCAGACCAATCCATAATGCAGCGCTGACCGCTCCAGATCGCTCACCAAAACCAAGGCCCGGGCTGCGTGTGCCATCTTTTTTAACAGCCGTATCGCATCCGCCTCCACAAGGTGGTGCAAGAAGAGCGAACACATGAGGATATCGAAGTTTTCGGGCAGCGGTTCGGCCAATAGATCGCACACAAAAAAGTGAACCGGCACCTGGCTAAGCTCTGCCTGGCGCTGAGCCCAACGGACGGCGGTCGGGCTGCGATCGCACCCGGCGAGTTCCAGGCTTATCCCCCGCTGCCGTGCCCAGCGCGCTAAAGTGATCGGTATGTCGCCGCCACCGGTTGCCAGGTCCAAGCAACGCAAAGGCCGTGCACACTTCTGCGCCAGCGGGCCAATCTGCCTCCACAGAGCCCAGGCTGCCAGACTGGAGCGATTCAGTCGTGCCAGGTCGGCCAGCGCCTGTTCATGCTCGTGGCTCGGCACATCCGCACGATCCATCAGCTCAGCCTGACATCGGCGTGCGCTCCAATCGGCCACATGCCGTCTCCCTGGCTGCGTTCCGAAAGGTGCTTCTCAGTTACAACGCTCCAACTCCGGCAAAAGTTCGGTCTTGACTCACTGCTCGCCTTAGCGGCGCTCGATCGCATCTTGCGCTACCGGCTGCCAGCCTGTGCGGCCCTCGGAGGCATTGTCTTTCCTGGCTGTCCCTTTTCGGTGTCAGCCTGGGGATGATTTCTGGGCATTGGCAGCTCCCGTGTGGGCGGTTTTGCTCAACAGCAAGACCCTGGCGCACGCTGGCCGCCGTATGCATTAGCCCATCGCACCCACGCCGCCCGTGTTCCCAGTTGCCCGATGCACCAGGCCTGGTCGCGCGCCGAGGTCCCCCACATGCCTGCGACCGGCGAGCATCCCCCAGCTCCTACGATCGGCGAACTCATCCACCCCGCTGCTGCCTTTCTTCAGCCGTCCAGGAGAGCACGCATCACCACACCCGCTGTCCGGCGATATAGACTTGCTCGACCTGCAAGTTCCGGTTCCAAACGACGATATCGGCGTACTTGCCGACTTCCAGCGAGCCGCAGACTCGCTCTAGACCCAGAATGCGCGCCGGCGTCAGCGATGCCATATGCATGGCATGATGCAGAGGGATGCCCGCCTGCACATGCAAGGTGCGCACGCCGTGATCCAGTCCCATGACCCCCGATGCCAGGGCGGTGCCCTCGCGCGTCAAGCCGACACCATCCGCCTTGCGGACCGGTTGCCCACACTCGATCGGACCGAAGATATACTCTCCATCTGGTTGATCAACGGCGCGCATGGCATCGGTGACAACGGCCAATCGCTCCGGACCCTTGATCTTGTACGCCAGTTGGAGCAATTCCGGGGCCAGATGCTTGCCGTCGGCGATGACTTCCGTGGTCAACTGATCGAAGTACAGCGTAGCTTCGACTACGCCGCCGCGCATGGGATAGTTTTGGGTCGAGCGCAGGTGCGCACGATCCGACATGGCACAGAACAGATGATCGGCATGACGCACACCCCAGCTCACGGCAGCCGCCACCTGGGCAAAAGTGGCATGACTGTGTCCCACGTTGAAGCGCACGCCGCGGGATACGTAAGCCCGCACCAATCCTTCGATGCCAGGCACTTCAGGAGCCACCGTCACTGTGAGGGGAATACGGGCGTAATAATCCAGCAGGACCTTGGCCTGGTCGTCCTGTGCCGACACGAATTCCCTATCCGGGTGGCAGCCCCGCGCATGTCGGGCGAAAAACGGACCATACAGATGAGCGCCGACAATGCGCGATCCGCCGGTGTCACCCCCGTAGAGAGCAACGCAGCAATCCAGAAACCGGCGATAATCCTCGCGCCGGGCGACCGTGCTGGTCGGCGTCAGTCGGGTCGTCCCGTGCCGGGCATGGCAGCGGCACACCGTCCGAAATGCTTCCAGGCTGCCATCCATAAAATCGGCGCCGTCCCCGCCGTGAACATGCAGGTCTATCAAGCCCGGACCCACGTAGTAGCCGGATAGATCGAGGACGGCGGCGCCCGTCTCGGGCACTCGCCCGACTGCCGTGATGCGCTGGTCCTCCCAGCGAATGCTGCCGGGACGCAATCCCTCGGGAAGAATCAGTGTCGCATGGGCCAAAACAGTCGGCATCGGCTCGAGCCCCGTAGCCCGTACCAAGGGCGCACTCACAAGTATATTGGCCCGACGCACAAGTCGGGACAGGGGATACAGTCACTTTCCTTTCTCTGGCCTCGACGCATGGGGCAGGCCGCGAGCAGGTGTTCATAGAGTTCGGCGCGTGGCGGGGCATGTAGGACGCGGTCAGGCCTTGTAAATACGCACGCAGGCCTCCTTGTGAAGTGCTTGGCCGGACAGCGCATCGGCGCGCGTAGGTCGCAGCCACGCATCGGCTGTACCCCGGCCGCGGGCGCGTGTACCCAGCGCCGTATGCCCAAAACCGTGTCGCAAGCCCACCACCTCGGGATGCATGCAGCGCGACAAATGCAGTCGGGCCTTTACCCGTCCCTAGGGCGATTCCACCCACACTTCATCCCCCTCCGCAAGCCCCAGACGCGCCGCCGTATCGGGATGGATGATCAGCGGATTGTCCGGC
Organism: Gemmataceae bacterium; assembly: GCA_040289265.1. Lineage (GTDB taxonomy): Bacteria > Planctomycetota > Planctomycetia > Gemmatales > HRBIN36 > PSKW01. The sequence goes on along the minus strand of PSKW01000007.1, from coordinate 111,144 downwards.
TTGATCTCCAAGAGCCAGGCATTGTTCTGAGTCGGCGAATGCGTGTGGCTGGCCTCTTTCCAGTTGATCAAATAGAGGGGGTATTCGGCGGAAGGCTACCAGTCGCGCGGCACATACACGGGGAGCGGATCTACTGCGCGCCCCTGGGCATCGCGGACCTGTGCCAGCCACGGTGAAACCAGTTCGACTTTACCCGATCGGGTAGCGAAGCCGCGCACGGGGCGACCGCCGACGACAATACCGATCGGCTTGCCCCCTTGGGACTTGGGTTTGTCGTATACGCGCGTCCCCTCGGCGCTCGGATCGCCGTCGAACCAGGCGCTTTGCAGTTGCCGCGGCGTCAGTGGCTCGGCGTATTTTTCGTAGCGCGTCCCCTGCCAATCCACCCACACTGCGCCGGGCAGCGCTTTGAGTTCCTCCAAGGTAATCCCAGGCGCTCCCTGTTTGAGCTCGTTGGATAGGTACTCCTCGTACCAAGCAGTCGGATGCTCGCTAGGCTTGCCCGAGAGCGGACCGATGCGGAAAAAATCCCGGCCGTGCTTGTCCTTCAGGCCCAGCTGGCGTCCCAGCATGATCACCGTTTCGTACTCGGCAAGCTGACCGAACAGAGGCGGGACCACCGGTTGACGCAGCCCCAGTGCTGGCCAGGTGACCCAATGACTGTTCAAGTCGTAGCGTTCCAGATAGACCGTGCCGGGCAAGACATAATCGGCCAGATGCGCCGTTTCGCTGAGCATAGTGTCAATGACCACCAGCGTTTCCAGATTGGCTAGCCCGCGTGCCACCGTGGCGCTGCCCGGAACCGACATCATCGGGTTCTGGAAGACGCAGACCATCATTTTCGGGCGGTACGGTCCTGTGCCTTCGGCCAGATTGGTGAACAGCTGGCAGTACACGCCGGACTTGTGACCCAGCGGGTATTTGTCCAGTTCGTCGAAGCGCGGCTGTGCGAGGCTCTTTTTGGCCACCTCGTCGGGCTCGACCTCGACGTGTTTGTTGCCGCGTTTGTCGGGCAGGATCAAGGTACCAGGACGATCTATGCCCCCGACCAGGGCAGCGAGAGCGGCGATGGCACGGCCCCCTTGCACGCCGTTGGAGTGATGCCCCGGACCGCTCCAAAAATCCACACAGGCAGGACGGTACGTGCCCAGCTCGTGCGCCAGCCGCTCGATCGTACGCGCCGGCACCGAAGTGATCGCTTCGGCCCATGTGGGCGTCTTGTCCCGCACATAGTCTGCATAGGCCTCGAACCCCACGGTCCATCGGTGCACGAAGTCCCGGTCGTACAAGCGATCGCGGATCAGGACATGCCCCAGCGCCAAAGCCAGGGCACCATCGGTGCCAGGACGGATGGGTACCCAAGTATGCGCCTTGACCGCCGTATCCGATAAATAAGGATCCACCACCACGATGCGCGCCCCGTTCTCGACGGCGCGCGTGAAGATACGCGGCAGGTAGATCCATTTCATGGCCGAGGTCGGATTCCACCCTCACAGCATGATGTAGCGCGACTGCACGAAGTCGGCGAGCGGACGCTCGTCGCCCACCACGCACAGAAACGATGCTTTGCGGGCTACGTCGCACAGATTGGAGTGCATGCCGTAGTTGGGGGTGCCGTAAAGCTTGCAAAAATCGGCCTGGATATGCGTGAACGAGTGGTCTTCGCTGATCCATAACAGCTTGTGAGCCTTTCCTTGTTCGCGGAGCTGTCGCAGCCGCTGGGCGATCTCCTCCAGCGCTTGTTCCCAGGTGATCTCCTGCCAGCGCGGGTCGGCGCCCACCGATTTGTCCGGATTGGTGTGCTTCAGCGGCCGACGCACCCGTTCCGGATCATACAGCTGCAGGATCCCGGCGTTGCCCTTGGCACAGATGGCAGCCCCTTCCCCGCACCCGTGCTCCTGGGTATACCCGGCAAAAAAGTCGCTGGAAATGTTCGAATAGTTGTTGGGATTCCACGGGTTCGGCTCGATTTTGACCACTTTCCCTGCAACGACGTGCACGAGGATGCCGCACTGCCCGCCGCGCATATTGCAGCAGGACGGGATCCACTGTCCGGCGCCGCGGCCCCAGACGGCTTCGGCATCTTGCTGCCGGGCCAAGGGATGCTCTCCGGTGCCGCATCCCGACAAAGTCAACGTCGTCCCCCCGGCAGCCGCACTGCCCCAACGCAAAAAATCGCGTCGCGTCACTCCCTTATCTTCCACTGGCATAGCCGACCTCGTGGCTTCTTCGCAGGTATGGTTGATGCTCTACCACCGGCAAAAACCTCAGTCCCGCATAAAAAAGCAAGGCCATAAAACCGATGATGGACCAGCTCCATAGCCACTCCACCCAGTTGGGCACATACAAAGACGCCAGTCGTGCCGAGGCGATCGCCTGGTCATAGCCACGGAAAGCCGGTACTGCCAAGGCGGGTATGACAATGTTGAGCCGCACGCCGAAAATACCCACGACCACACACAAGCCCATCAGCCCCAGGCGCACCGTCCCTATCCTGTGCCGCGCGACGCTCATCAGCAGCAACGGCACCACGGCGCCTATCCCCAGTTGCACGATCCAAAAAACCCACCAAAACGGCCCAAAGGCGATCAGCCGGTACGGCTCGACATGGTCGGGGATGCCCCCGTAAAATCCCGTCAAAAACTCCAAACCGAGCAGGATCAGATCCACCACCAGAAAGCCGATCGTCAGTCGTGCCAGCTCTTCGAGCAACTGCCGCTGCCGTACCGCACGAGGCAGCACCAGCGCACTCAAAAACAAAGGCAGTCCCCCGCCCGACGCCAAGGCGGAAACAATGAAAACCACTGGAAAAATCGGCGAGCACCATACCGGATGCGCCTTGACCACCGCGAATATGGCGCCGGTACCCCCATGTACTCCCAGCGCTACAGGTATGCCCGCGATCCCGACCCACTTGAGCCAGCGGGCTGCCTGTGCCTGGCATGCCGCCTCTGCTTCGCGCGTACTCGGACACTCGAAGCCGAGACACAATACACGATACAGCCCCCTGGCCCACCCGCTGGCTCGGTCGCGCCAGCGCGCCAGATCACAGCGCATCAACAGCCATAGCTCCCCCACCAGCACCACGACATACGAACAGTACAGCCAGATCTCCCACGCCAGCACCGAATTCCACTGCGGATACACAAAAACATGCCAGAACCGTTCCCAATGCCCCAGATCTATGAAGATGAAGGCCATGCCGGCGAGCAAACACACCAACGCCTGTAAAACGGCTAGCCGACCTATAGGCTCCAGAAGCTTGTTGCCGAAGACAAACACCAGCGTGGAGAGCAAAAAGGACCCCGCCGACAGGCCTATGAAGTAGATGTACAAGGCAACCCACAAGCATCAGGGCACCACCGACCCTAGACGCGTCACCCCCAACCCGTATACGAACCGATACACTAACGCCGGCAATCCCGCCAGCGTCACGCCGATCAAAGCGACAAGCACCCACCGGGGGACGATCTTTTCCACATGGTCCCCTGTCCACTCGACGCCGCTCATGATGACTATCCCTTATAGCAGGTAGTACACGTTCGGCTCGGTACCCAACTCTTCCTTGAGTCGAACTGCAGGCCGCTCCTGTAACAGCCGCGCTACTTCGCTTTCTGGATCGTTGAAGTCGCCGAAGAAAAGAGCGTGGCCTGGACACGTCTTGACACACGCAGGCCACCGACCTGCAGCTTTGTCGTACCGACCCTGCTCATCCTGCAAGTGCATGCAGAATGTACACTTGCGCACGTTGCCGACCGGCGATTTGCCCAACTGCCGCACACGGTACTGCCCGTACTCAGGCGATGGAACCTCCGCCATCACCCCTCCTGTGCTCTCATAGTGTTCCCCGTAATCGAAATAGCGCGCTCCGTACGGGCACCCGGTGATACAGTACCGGCAGCCGATGCACCGGTCGTAATCCACTACCACAATCCCGTCCTGACTGCGCTTGTACGTGGCGCCTACCGGACAAACACTCACGCAAGGCGGATTCTCGCAGTGAAAACACGGCTTGGTCATAAACAGCGGTCGGTCGTTCGGTCGTGGCCCCAGCGCATTTTCCAATACCACCGTGTAGGAGACGCCCGGCGGCGTTTTGTTCTCCGCTTTGCACGCCACCACGCACGCCCGACACCCTATGCACCGGCGCGTGTCTATGACCATGCCATAGCGAAACTTGCGACCGGTCCCGGCATTGCTCGGTGCAGAGCCAGATTGGCACCCGGCGCCTAGCGTCCCTGCCACGCCTGCACCTAGCGCTGCTGCCAGCGCGCCGGCTCCCATGTGACACAGTCGCTCGATCAGCTCGCGCCGACTCAGTGACTCGCTCGGCTTCCCTGACTGCGACAGTTCTTGCGCCATGGGCAATCTCCTCTCCCAATCGTTCTGCGCCGATAAAGCTGCACTTTCCAAGCTGTTCAGTCTCTGAGCAAATAGCGTACCACCAGCAAACGATTACAACTTCTTCATCTGTCAGGTGTTGCGTTTTTTGGGGGGATCGCATTGCGCGACTTGAGTGCTCTGCCATGGACAGATGGGCTAAAACGACACACTGCCTACGGCAGACGTGATACGGATCATTCGGCTCGCTAATCAAAAGGGCAGGAAAGCGCCTGCTTTATCTCTTGGACGCCTCGGCCTCCAATACAACGTACACCGGCCACACACGCACGGTCTTGTCCCCACTTCCCGAGGCCAGATAGCGGCCATCGGGACTGAAGGCAACGCTCCTGACCCAATCCGTGTGTCCCTGGAGCGTGCGCACGTGCTGGCCCGTCGCCACCTGCCACACACGCACGGTCTTGTCAAAGCTTCCCGAGGCCAGATAGCCGCCATCGGGACTGAAGGCGACGCTCAAGACATAATGCGTGTGTCCGGCCAGAGCCTGCGGCGCGCCGAGGAAAGCCAGACCATCGCGCAGCCGCCGTAATTGCTCTTCCAGACGGGCAAGCTTGTCGTGAATTGCCTTCTGCGGAAGCTGTTCCGTTTCGGCGCGGAGAGCGGCAAGCTCCTTTTGCACGCGGTCTAGCTCTTGCTGCAGCCGCTCGCGCTGGCCCAACGCCGTTTCCAGTTTTTTACACCTGTCAATTGCCTGGTCGAGCCGCTTTTCCAAATCGTGCACGGGCTGGTTCAGCCGCTGCTGGGCTTCTTGGAGTTGTCGCAGCAGGTCCTGCGGTGATAGAGGGGGCAAAGGAAGCGCTGGCCATTCGTAGGTGCTCCACCCGGTGGTAAAGCGAACGTGCTTGATTTCTTGCTGGATTTCCTGAAAGCCATCCTGGAAAGCCTTCTGATCGAAGCGGATGCCGGAAAGCAGAGGCAGCCGACCTTCAAAATGATTGTGCAATTCGTCGAGGCCTTTGTTCAGGAGCTCGAGGCTGTCCTTATAGCGTTTGTCGTTGTTTAGCCGGAAGTTTTGTTCGGTGCTGTAACCGCCGCGGATCAAGCCCACGCCGACGTTGACATTGTGCCGGATGGCCTGGTTGTTCTGGCTAGCTTCCCAGTTGTCCAGTGCCTTTTTGAGGAGGTTTTCGCGCTCTTGGCGGGATTGTTTGTTGAGGTTGCGCAGTTCGCCGACGGTGGCGGTGATGCTTGCCTGCCCGCCGAGCAGGACGCTGACCAGTTCCTTGTCGTTGCGCTTTTGCAGCTCGATGTGCTCCACGAGCTTTGGCAGAAGTTTCTCCACAAGGTGCAGGACGACGCTGGGGTCTTCGTTGCCTGCGCGCTGCCGTAGCTCGATGCGCAACTCCTCCAGAAGGACCGATTCGATGGACTGGTGCTGCTGTGCTTGCCCGGCGGTAGCACCTGGGAGAGGTACGAAGACCGTCAGGTCGGTCGTGGTCTGGGGCAGGGTCCGCGGCCGGAGCCGGTTTTGCAAATTGGCCCAGTGTTTGCGCACGGCATTGACGGTCACTTGCAGCTGCTGTTGCTCGAAACGCGCCCAGATGGGACCTTCCACTTGCAAATGGAGATCCTGTAACTTGATCTCGGGTATGTCAGGCTGGCTGCTGAGAGTCGCCTCGACCAGGATGCCCAGGTGGCTGTCGAGGGCCGTTTTGGAGATGGGCCATGCCCCGTACAGTTCCCTGTCGTTGTATTTGGGGCAAATGAGCCGAATGCGCAAGTCGGCGGCGTTGAGTTTGGGGTCGCCGATCTGCAATTTGCCCGGGTCCAACCCGCGACGAGCAGCAATTTCTTTGCGCAGTCGTTCGTAAACCGCCTGCCGGCCGGATTCCGAGGCGAGCAGGTTAGCCAGCGTGAAGCGCAGACGTGCCGGACCCTTTTGCAACGGCAGTGCATTGGGCGGGCCGATCTGCTGCCAGCCTGAGCCGGTGTCCAGTTCGATTTTGCCCCTGACGACCCACACGGGGAAAACGACGATCGTCGTGCCATCCAGGTAGTAGACCAGATGGA
>PSKW01000007.1:92600-104633 GCA_040289265.1 Gemmataceae bacterium | reverse complement strand
GATCGTCGTGCCATCCAGGTAGTAGACCAGATGGACGACGAAGTCGCCCTCGTTGGGGACCGAAAGGGAGACATTGGGAATGCGTTGGATTCCGGAAACGATAGGGGCGATATCGTCCGGCTGTGGTGCCTGTGCCAGGCCGACAACGCTCGTGCACAGCAAAAAACTGCCCACAGCGGCCAAGATCAGCGCGCGATGCCACATGGTTTTCTCCTTCACATGCGCAGGCCAGATAGAACGCCGGCACCCCGTGCACCAGGGGGCAAGCGCCTCCTCTATCAGCGTGACCACGATGCGGAGCAAATGCAAGCAAAAAAACGCCGCGATGTGCCCTCGTACAAGCCGCGGGGCAGGATGCCGGCCCAGGCTATGTCGTGCCGGCGTCAGCCGATACGGGCCAGGGCCTTTTCTGCTTCAGCCGGGGACAGGGGCTTGCCGTGATAGTTGGCCTCAGCGAGCAGATCGGCGATGGGGTACCCTTTGATCGTGCGGCAAACGATCGCTGTGGGCGCCGGGGACTGCACGCCGGCGGAGCGCAGCGCGTTCCAAAGTGTCGGCACATCGTGGCCGTCCACTTCCAGGGCCTGCCAGCCGAAGGCCGCAAAGCGGGGGACCAGAGGATCCAGGTCCATGACCTCGCGGGTGGGTCCGGTTTGCTGGTAGCCGTTGTGATCTATCAAGGCGACGAGGTTGCCAGCGCGGAATTTGACGGCGGCCATGACGGCTTCCCAGACTTGGCCTTCATTGATTTCGCCGTCGCCCAAGAGGACGAAGACGCGATAGTTGCGGCCATCGAGTCTGGCGGCCAGAGCGTGGCCCAAACCGATGGACAGGCCCTGTCCCAGGGAACCGGTAGAGGCCTCCACGCCCGGCAAGCGCCGCATATTGGGGTGGCCTTCCAGGGGGCTGCCCAGTCGGCGCAGCGTCTGCAACTGCTCCACGGGAAAGTATCCTGCCTCGGCGAGGACGGCATAGAGCAACGGTGCGGCGTGGCCTTTACTCAGGATGAAGCGATCGCGGTCCGGCCAATCGGGACGTCGGGGATCGTAGCGCAAGATCCCGCCGAAATACAGGGCCACGACGATTTCCACCGCCGACAGAGAGCTGGTCGGATGACCGGAGCCGGCGGCGGTGGTGCTGGTGACGATGTGCCGACGGATCGCGCGCGCCTTGTCGCGCAACCCCTGCCAGTCCACGGGACTCTGTTCCCTGTCCATGGATGCGCACCCCTTGGAGCGAAAACCCTCGAAAAAACCGCGGCCAGCCGTTGCGCCACGGCACCGGTAAAGCTACATTGTCAGAGCCAAAGCAACTCCTGTCCAGCGCAGGAGTAGGTGCTGACAACTTGGGCGGCCTAAGGAGGAACGGCAAGGGATGAGCGGCGCAAGCGCAGACACAAGGGGCACCTCGCCGAACGTGCCAGGCGAATTGCGACCAGGCACCCGAATGTTGCTAGGTCCCGGACCCAGCGATGTCCATCCGCGGGTGCTGCGGGCAATGGCCACGCCTCTGGTGGGCCACCTGGATGCCGATTTTTTGGAGATCATGAACGACGTCCAGGCATTGCTGCGCTACGCATTCCAGACGAGCAACCGGCTGACCTATGCGGTGAGCGGCACGGGTAGCGCCGGCATGGAGACGTGCGTAGTGAATCTGATCGAGCCTGGGGACCGGATGGTGGTGTGTGTCAATGGAGTCTTCGGGCAGCGTATGGTGGACGTGGCCCAGCGCGCTGGGGCCCAGGTGACGGTCCTCGAACGTCCGTGGGGCCAAGTCTTCGAGCTGGACGCCATCCGCGAGGTGCTGCAGCGCGTGCGGCCCAAGGTACTGGGTATCGTCCATGCGGAAACCTCGACCGGCGCTTGGCAGCCTCTGGACGGCCTGGGCCGACTGTGCCACGAGTGGGATGCGCTCCTTTTGGTGGACACGGTCACCTCGCTGGGCGGCGTGCCCGTGGAGGTAGACCGCTGGGAAGCCGACGCCGTCTACAGTGGGACGCAAAAGTGCCTGAGCTGCCCTCCGGGATTGGCGCCCGTCACCTTCAGCGAGCGTGCCTGGGAAGCGATCGCCCGGCGCAAATCCAAAGTCCAGAGTTGGTACCTGGATGTGACCCTGGTACAGCGCTACTGGGGCGAAGAGCGCTTTTATCATCACACGGCTCCCATCAGCATGGTGTATGCCCTGCGCGAAGCCCTGCGGCTAGTCGCCGAAGAGGGATTGCCGGCACGCTTCGAGCGACACCGGCGGCACCATCGAGCCTTGTGCGCGGGCCTGGAAGCACTGGGGATCGGGTTTATCCCCGCGCCGGCTCATCGGCTGCCGCAACTGAACGCGGTATGGATCCCGCCGGGCGTCGAAGACAGTGCTGTACGCAAACAACTGCTGCAAGAGTTCGGCATCGAAATCGGGGGCGGTCTGGGCGAGTTCAAAGGACGCGCCTGGCGCATCGGCCTGATGGGCTATAGCTGCCGCGCCCAGAACGTGCTGACGTTTTTGGCGGCACTGGAGAAGTGCCTGCGTGCCCAGGGGATGGCCGTGCGCGGTGGCGGCGGCGTCGCTGCCGCGCTGGCCAGCTATGCCGACAGTCGCGCCTCGTCGCTGGAGCCCTAGCCATGGTCGAGCCAGCAGGTGTCCTGGGGTCTTTTCCGCACACACGGCTGCGCAGGCTGCGCGGCTCGCCCACCTTGCGTCGGCTCGTGCGCCAGACGACCCTGGAGCCGGCCGATTTGATCCTGCCCTTGTTTGTCCGCTCCGGGACCGGCGTGCGTCGCGAGATCTCGTCCATGCCGGGCCAGTATCAGCTCAGCGTGGATACGCTCGTGGACGAGGTCGGAGCTGCCTGGGATCTGGGGATCCGCGCCGTGATCCTTTTCGGCATACCGGATCACAAAGACGCCACCGGCACTGCGGCACTGACGGAACCGAACATCGTCGGCGAGGCAGTGCGTGCCGTGAAACGCCGCTACCCCCAGCTGATCGTCATCACCGACGAATGCCTGTGCGAATACACCGACCACGGCCATTGCGGTGTCTTGCGCCAGCGAGCCGATATGTTGGAAGTAGACAACGATGCCACGCTGGAACTCCTGGGGCAGCAGGCGGTACTGCACGCGCGCGCCGGAGCCGATCTGGTGGCGCCTAGCGGCATGATGGATGGCATGGTGCAAGCCATCCGCCACGCTTTGGACGCAGCCGGCTTCCACCAGGTGGGTATCCTCAGCTATGCGGCCAAATACGCATCGTCCTTTTACGGACCTTTTCGGGAAGCTGCCGAGTCTCCCCCGCGCTTCGGCGACCGGACCACTTATCAGATGGACCCAGCCAATAGCGACGAGGCACTGCGCGAGATAGCCCTGGACCTGCACGAGGGGGCCGACATCGTCATGGTCAAGCCGGCACTGGCTTATCTGGACGTCATCCGCCGGGCTTACGAGCGCTTCGGCGTGCCTATCGCCGCCTACAACGTCAGCGGCGAGTATGCTATGGTCAAAGCCGCCTGCCAGAAGGGCTGGCTCGACGAACGCAAAGTAGTTCTGGAAATCCTCACCGGCATCCGCAGAGCCGGTGCCAGCTTGATCCTGACTTATCACGCCAAAGAAGCCGCGTCGTGGCTGCGAGAAGCATAGTGCCGCACAAGCGCACAAGTCGCCGTGCGCGCGGGTAGGGTACAGAATAGTGCCAACCAGGAGGACCCCATGCCTCGTTGTACATCCAGATGGACAAGACGCGTGAGTTGGATCGTCGTTTGGTGCGCGATGGTGGCTGTGGGCTGCAGTCGCCCAGATCCCATGCCCCCGGGGGCACCGAAACGTCCAGACCATAAGCACAGCCATGGAACGAGCGGTCCTCACGGAGGCGTCCTCGCCGAGTGGGGCGACCACGACTACCACGTCGAATTCACCGTAGACCACCAGGCCCGTGAAGTCGTCGTCTACCTCCTTGACGCCACCGCGAAAAAGGCACCCGCACTCGATCCCCAGCTCGTGACCGACATGAAAGTTACCCTGCAAAACGTGCCCGGACCGATCGTGATCGAACTGAAATACGACGCCGGGCGCTCCAGCACCCAGGGATTGGCTTTTGCCGGCCGGCACGACATCTTAGCCAAAGAAATGGATTTCCGCGGCGAAGTCAGCGGCTTGGTCAAAGGCACCCCGTACGTCGGCGCGTTCGCAGAGTGACCGGAGCCGGCGGTGGCGCCCAGTGTTCGGGCATTTCGACCGACGATCACGCCGTGCGCGTAAACGTCCGCGAGATGCTGTAGTGCCGGCTCTCCTGGTCGGTGCCCGTGATGGTGAGTGTGTAGTTCTCGTTTACTTGCGGGCAATCGGCAGCGCTGAGACTGAAACGGTACGGGTCGTACGGCGGACTGATGGCCGCCGGCAGTCCGTTATTTATGGAGTATTCCAACGCTGTGACCTCCGTCGAAGGGGCGGTAGGCGTCGCCGAGCCGGTAACCTGGTATTGCCCGTTCTGGAAGGCGATCTTTGCTCCTTCAGCAATATTGCAGCTGATGCTTATAGGCATGTGCGCCGCCTCCTGCTGGGTCTTGCCGTGAGTACTGTACTATTTGCCGCAGCCGAACGTTTCGGAGCCATTGTATGGATCTCCCAACCAAGGATGGCGACGCGACAGCAAGCGCACAAAGCAGGCCATCGTTTTTGCGGCTTTAGAATGTGAACCGCAGAGTGCGCAGAGGACGCGAAGGAATCGCAGAAATGGCGCAGCACGCCGACGATCCACAGCAACTACAGGATGCCGAGGATGCACACATCGCGGAACATGCTTCTCTTCTCGGCGTCTCTCGGCGCCCTCTGCGGTCAGCACCGCCAGTATAAGAAGTAACCGCAGAGTGCGCAGAGGACACCGAGGACGATGACTGGCATAGTGGCCGAGTCCGGTAATGCGAACTGTTGTGTATTGCCGATAGGGAGCGGATGGGCCTTATGAAGCCTCGGGGGAAGAATTACGTAACCTGGCTGGAATGCAGCGCCACAGGCGAGCGATATCCGTTCGCAGAGATCCGTCAGGTATCCGACGCGGGCAAGCCGCTGTTGGTGCGTTACGACCTGGAGCGTGTGGCGCGGGAAGTGCCCCGCCAGATGGTGAGCGAGCGGCCCGCCGACATGTGGCGCTATCGGGAATTGCTGCCGCTGGCGGACTTCGAAGGGCGCTCGACGCTGGGCGAATCCATGACGCCGCTCGTCCCTCTTGCCAAATTGGCACCGGAGCCGGGGCGCGTGTGGATCAAAGACGACAGCCGACTGCCGACCGGGTCCTTCAAGGCACGCGGTTTGGCTGTCGCCGTGTCCCGTGCTCGCGAGCTGGGCGTGAGCAAATTGGCCATGTCCAGCAACGGCAACGCCGGCGTCGCCCTGGCAGCTTATGCAGCGCGCGTCGGCCTGGAAGCGATCGTCTTTTGCCCCCAGGATACGCCGACTGTTTTTCTCGAAGAGATGCGGGCCTATGGCGCGCAGGTCCGGCTCATTCCTGGGCTGATCCACGAGTGCACACGTGAGGTTGTCGCCGGGCAGATGCGCGGCGCCTGGTACGATGTGTGTACGCTACGCGAACCATACCGGATCGAAGGGAAAAAGACCATCGGCCTGGAAATCGCCGAGCAATGCCAGTGGCACCTGCCCGACGTGATCTTCTATCCCACAGGCGGGGGCACCGGGCTGATCGGCATGTGGAAAGCCTTCCAGGAGCTCAGACATATCGGCTGGGTAAGCTGCCCCCTGCCGCGTTTAGTTGCCGTACAGGCAGCAGGCTGTGCGCCTTTGGTCCACGCTTATGCAACAGGCCAGGAGCACGCCGACCCCTGGCCTCGGGCGCAAACCATAGCCTGGGGCATTCGGGTGCCGCAAGCGCTCGGCGACTTCCTCATCTTGCGTGCTGTGCGCGCAACCGCAGGTTTTGCCCTGGCTGTATCCGATGAGCAGATCCTCCAGGCGCAGAAAGAGCTGGCCACCGTCGAGGGGCTATGGATCTGTCCCGAAGGGGCCGCCACCTGGGCCGCTTATCGGCTCGCACTCGAAAGGCGTTTGATTTCTGCCAGCGACCGAGTGGTTTTGTTCAACGGCGCCTGCGCTACCAAATACCTGCCCACAAGCTCGACGGCGGCCATTGCCTCGGTGAGCACAGGGACCGACTGATAAGAAAAGAATACCGACCGCAGTGGACCCAGAAAACGCGGACCGCTGGGATCAGGTACCACAACGCGGGTACGTGCACATCATGTGCGCACTTGCAAGATGCGCAGGTCTTGCGATGCGCCTGGGTAGTCACTTTGGTTGTGGGGGCTGTGGCAGTTTCCGATGGCTGGCCAGAGCATTATACTGGCCCTTCGGGATGCTTGCCGAGGCACAAAGCACTCCAAGCTCAGCGCCCTGAGCGCCAGCTACAGGGGACGAGGACACATGCGCGCTAGCTTACACAAGTTATCCACTTGCAGAATGAGCAAAGTCGGTTACAGATCGGCGACGACAATATGGACCGCAGCGGGCACACAAGACGCAAGGGATGCAGAGGTGCACGCTTGCCGAGCAACAAAACGATGGATTGTATTAGGCGCGTGCCTCTTGCTGCTACGGGCCGAAGTCCCAGCACGCGCCGAAATAGATTTTGCCAAAGACATTCGCCCGATACTGGAGTCCTCGTGTATCCGATGCCACAGCGGCGACAAACCTAAAGGAGGTCTGCGGCTGGACACCAAGCAAGGGTTGTTGCAGGGGGGCAAATCGGGCAAGGTGATCGTGCCGGGCAAGGCAGCCGACAGTCCACTGTACCAGCGCATCACGCTTCCCGAAGGCGAGCCCGACCGCATGCCCCCCGAAGGCAAGCCACTGAGCAAACAGCAAACCGATGCCATCCGCGACTGGATCGAGCGAGGCGCCCCATGGCCCGAGGGACTGGTGCTGAAAAAAACCGAACCTGCCAAAGAGTTCCCCTCTGCCAGGGACCCGCTCGCCGGGCCAGGGCTCCCTACCACCGATGCCGAACGTCGAGCCGTTGCGGAGATCAACAAGTTGGGCGGCTTGGCCATCCGTCTGGCGCAAAACACCAACTGGTTGCTGGTAGATTTGAGCCTTGCCGGTTCCGCCATCCACGACAACCACCTAGCGCTCCTGGAGAGCATGCCCAATCTCGCCGAGCTCGATCTGCACAACACGCGTGTCACGGACCAAGGCTTGGCCCATCTGCGCCAGGCCAAAAATCTGGTCCGCTTGAACCTGGCAGGCACGCAAATCACTGACGCCGGCTTGGTACATTTGCAAGGCCTGGTCAAACTGCAATCGCTCAATTTGCACTCGACTTCGATCAGCGACCGCGGCCTGGAGCATCTCCAGGGCTTGAAAGATCTGCGCCGGCTTTATCTATGGCAGACCAAGGTTACCGAGGCCGGAGCGCAAAAGCTCAGCGCCGCTTTGCCCGGATTGGTCATCAACCTCGGTGCAGACAAGGAAATGGTCGCCGGGCGTTTACGCATACCGCCCATGTCCACGCCCGAGAACAAAGAGGCCGCACCCAAAAAGCCGGACAAACCGGACCCAGACAAAAAGAAGGCCCAGAAACCTTAGACTATCTCCAGGCACGTGAGCCGCACACCAAGGAGCAACACTATGAGCGCAGTAACGCGACGTGCTTTTTTGACCCACGGTCTGGCGGCCAGCGTGGCGGCCCTTGCGGCGCCTCGAGTCGCTGCCATACCGCCCATCGAGCGGCCCGGCAAGCCCCTATTTCGTCTGAGCCTGTCTGCTTACAGCCTGCGGGACCACTTTTCTGGGCGCTTGCAGCCCGCCATGACGCTGGATGACTATGTGGATTTCGCTGGACGACTGGAACTCGATGCCGTCGAACCCACGGCCTATTATTTCAAGGACACCTCCCCGGCGGGCTTGGCACGTCTCAAGGCACGTTGCACCCGGCTGGGTCTGGATATCAGCGGCGGCGCTGTCGGCAACAATTTTTGCCACCCCGACCCTGCCGGGCTGCAGGCGGAAATAAAAAGTGTCAAGCAATGGATCGAACGTTATGCCCTGCTGGGCGCCAAGACGGTGCGCATTTTCGCCGGTACCGTCGCCAAGGGAGATAGTGAAGAAAAGGCACGTGCCCGCTGTGTGGCTGCCATCCACGAGTGCTGCGACTATGCTGCCCGCTACGGCGTGTTCCTAGCTCTGGAAAACCACGGCGGGATCACCAGCACGCCCGATCAGCTCTTGGCCCTTGTCCAGGCGGTCAAGCACGATTGTTTCGCCGTTAACCTCGATACGGGCAACTTTCGCACCGAGGATCCTTACGGCGACCTGGCGCGTGTGGCGACGTATGCCGTGACCGTCCAGGTCAAAACGGAAATCCAACGCGCCAATCGTCCCAAAGAGGAGGCCGACCTCGGCCGCATTATCGCTATCCTGCGCCAGGCGAACTACCGCGGCTACCTGGCGCTGGAGTACGAAGCGGCCGACCCGCCTTTGACCGCTATCCCGCGCTATGTGGCGACTTTGCGACGGCTTATAGCGACTGCCTGATGCCTGGCCCCCGATCGGGACTGGAACAGGTACCATCCCTGCCATCGCGCCGACCCATTATGACAGTGGCCGAGACACAGGCCAGTCGCACGGGTCGGTCTTAGGCGGCTTGCTCGCTCGAGTCCAGCCCATAGAATGTCTCCAGAAGTCTGCGCCGGGGGCCGGAACATGCCGGCCTTTCATTGTTTTCTGACCTGCAAGAAAGTCAACCGCGGAGGACGCGGATGTACAAGGCGGACCTGCTCCCGTAAGGTCCACGGTAGGCGACCGTTGCCGCAAATCGGGGGCGTAGCTCAGGGGTAGAGCAACGGACTTTTAATCCGTAGGTCGTGGGTTCGAATCCCACCGCCCTCATTTTCCCGAGAAAAACCTTTCCCCGTCGAAGCGCTCCGCTGCGGCTCGCCGGGTGTGCAAGGCTCGCGATTGCAAGAAGGAAAAAATCGGCGACCAGCGGAACCAAAGGGAGGATCGAATCTTGGCACAGGGACAGGATGGCAATCTGTCTGCAGGGCCGACGGCGGGCGATAGTGCCGCTCCGGAACGCATCCTGACGCTCAGCTTGGAGAGCGAACTGCGCGATAGCTACCTGAGCTATGCCATGAGCGTCATCATCAGTCGCGCACTGCCCGACGTGCGTGATGGCCTCAAACCCAGTCAGCGGCGCATCTTGGTGGCCATGAACGATCTCAATCTGACGCCCACGGCGGCACGTGCCAAGTGCGCCAAGATCGTCGGCGAAACCATGGGCAATTATCACCCGCACGGCGATCAGGCCATCTACCCGACCTTGGTGCGCATGGCCCAGGAATGGAACATGCGCTATGTGCTCGTGGACAAACAAGGGAATTTCGGCTCCATCGCCGGACTGCCTCCAGCGTCCATGCGCTACACCGAAGCCCGCATGTCCCCCTTGGCTGTGGAAATGCTGACCGACCTGGATCGCGGGACGGTAGACATGGTGCCCACCTACGATGGCAAGCGACAGGAGCCGACGGTGTTGCCTAGCCGCTTGCCCAATCTGTTGGTCAACGGCGCCGACGGCATTGCTGTCGGCATGGCCACGAGCATTCCCCCTCACAATCTGCGCGAGGTGTGCGACGCCGTCATCGCCCTCATCGAGCGTCCGCACATCACCGTGGACGAATTGCTGCAGATCATCCCCGGTCCTGATTTTCCCACCGGGGGCGTCATTTGCGGCCGGCAAGGGATCCGCGAGGGATACCACAGCGGCCGGGGTCGGATCGTCATCCGTGCGCGCGCCCACATTGCCGAGGAAGGTCCTCGCACGCAAATCGTCATCAGCGAAATACCTTTCCAGCAGCAGCGCAATCGCATCATGGAAGCAATCGGCAAGGCCATCCAAGAAGAGAAGATCACCGGCATTGCCGGGGCGCCGCGCGACGAGAGCAGCGAGCGTCGCGGCGAACCGGTGCGCATCGTCCTCGACCTCAAGCGCGACGCCGACCCGCAATTGGTGCTCAATCAACTGTACCGCTTCACCCCTTTGCAGGATACCTTCAGCATCATCCTTCTGGCTTTGGTGGACGGGCGGCCGCGGATTTTGAGCCTGAAACAGCTGCTGGAAGAGTTCATCCGGCACCGCAGTCGCGTCATCCGCCGTCGCACCGAGTTTTTGCTGCGCGAAGCACGACGGCGCGCTCACATCCTCGAAGGACAACTGATCGCCCTGGCATCGCTGGACGAGATCATTGCCATCATCCGCAATGCCCCCAGCAGGGCCGAAGCCAAACAACGGCTCAAAGACATGGCCGTGAGCGCGGCCGTGCTCGAGCGGGCCTTGGGCGCCGAAGGATATGCGACCCTGGTCCGCGAGTTGGGCCTGCGCGAAGCCTACCGCATGACCGAAGAACAAGCCGAAGCGGTCGTGCGCATGCAACTGGGGCAACTGGCCGCCCTCGAGCGAGACACTATCGTTCAAGAATACAACGACTTGCGCACGCAGATCGCTCAGCACGAGTGGCTGCTGGCCGATGAACGCCGTATCCTCGATGTCATCCGCACGGATATGCTGGAATTGCGCGAGAAGTACGGCGACGACCGCCGTACGCAAATCCTGGACACCAGCGTCGAGGAAATGCGCTACGAAGATCTTTTGCCCGAGGAAGCGACCGCCGTCACCCTCACCCACCTGGGGTATATCAAGCGGCTGCCGCTCCACACCTACCGGGCTCAGCATCGCGGCGGCAAAGGCGTGACCGGTGCCGCCACCCGCGAAGACGATTTCCTGGAGCACTTTTTCGTAGCCTCCACACACGATTATTTGCTCTTTTTCACCAACCGCGGACAGGTCCATTGGCTGCGCGTTTTCGATGTGCCGCAACTGGGCCGCACCAGTCCCGGACGCGCCATCGCCAATGTGCTGTCGCTGCGTCCCGAGGAAACCGTCTCCAGCGTCATCGCCGTGCGACGCTTCGACCCCGACCGCTACTTGCTCATGGCCACGCGCCAGGGACTGGTCAAAAAAACAGCCCTCGAGGCCTATTCGCGCCCGCGCAGTGGCGGCGTCATCGGCATCCACCTGGAACCAGGCGACTCCCTGGTCGGCGTCGTCCTCGTCCAGGAAGGCGACGACGTGGTGTTAAGCACACGCTCAGGCATGGCCATCCGCTTCAGCCAGGCTGATGTCCGTCCCATGGGCCGCGATACCCGCGGTGTACGCGGCATCACCTTGGCACCCGACGACGAAGTTGTCGGCGTGGTCGTCGCCGATCCCCAGGGGTATCTATTGACCGTCTGCGAAAAGGGTTACGGCAAACGCACACCTTTCGGCGTTTGTCCACCCGACGAAGCTTCCGAAGACGGCGTAGATGCCGCTCGAGAAGAGGGCAGCTCGGAAATGTCCGACGGGGCCGACGCGCTTCCTGCCGGTGACCAATCGGACGAGTCCGCTGCACCTGCCGAACCGCCTTCGGCCATGCGTTACCGTCGCCAACGCCGCGGTGGCAAAGGGATCCGCGATATCCGCACCGAAGGCCGTAACGGACCGGTGGTAGCTACCGTTTCCGTTCGCGACGGCGATCAGGTCATGCTGGTCACACAAAAAGGTATGGTCACGCGTATGCGCGTGGATGAAATCCGTGTCTCGGGCCGCAACACCCTGGGCGTCAAGTTGATCACATTGGAAGCCGATGATCGTGTCGTGGCGGCGGCCCGAGTACCGCGCGACGAAGAGCAGGGTGCGGAACAAGCCGATGCACAGGCGGGGTCAGCGACTGATGCAGATGCAGACCCGCCGGCTCCCCAATGAATGGCGCCTGCTAACCGCAGAGAGCGCCGAGTAACGCCGAGAACAAATCGGCTGCCTCTTGCTGTAGCTCCCCACGGGTACTCTGCACTCTCTGCGCCCCACGCGCACTCTGCACCCTCGGCGTCCTCCGCGTACTCTGCGGTTACCCTTCCCGCCGGGGTCAATGTTAACCGCAGAGAGCGCCGAGCAACGCCGAGAACAAATCGGCTGCCTCTTGCTCTAGCGCCCCACGCGCAC